>NZ_JBIFFS010000019.1:0-4499 GCF_043557255.1 Sulfitobacter sp. 1A13353
ACTTGCAAATTCGGCGAGTTAACGTGACAACACCCTGTGGAGTTCTACGGCTTGGTATGAGTTCCGTCCCAAACACTTGCATTTAGCGGATATTCCGAATGAACTGGCTTACAAGGGCGAAGCTTGGAAAGGCTGTAGCCTCAGAGCGCACAGCGAGAGTTTTTGCAATCCGCTGCATTAATAAATCTCAGAAAAACACAAGCATGTCTGATTGGCACACGATCTCGCTTTCTGACGCTGCACGCAGGTTATTTCAGGGATGTATTGCTGCAGCGAGTAAAGTCCTCCGAACCAGGTCCGCGATAGCCTCTATCAACGTCTGATCGCTATCTCCAGATGAGTTGTTGATCAATTCTTGGATGAGCCTGTCTTTCGCCGATCATCTCTGGAAACCGGGCATAGCAAGCGAAAGATGATCTACATCAAGCGCGTTCGCGAACCTTCGGGCAACTGCGTAGGCGCCCCTTCGCCCTTCCCGAACCAAAGCAAATCACATCAGCAACCACCCACCCTACCGACGGTCAGCACACCCTAACCCCATATGTAACCATATGTATTCTTGATCCTTTGCAGGCGTTCCGGCGATAAAACCTCCAGTTCCACGGAGGGCACGTGAATCATGGATCCGACAAATTCAGAACTCGAAACAGGCCCCGCGCTGACCCTCGCAAGTTGCAAGGCAGAACCGCGCGTAAACGCCCCCCGGCACGTGCCGTGTTCGAAGCGAACTGTGCCGAGCCGGGTGCGACTGACCTCCAAAACGCCGTCGAACCCTTGAGCACGCGCGCTGCGGCACCTTTCAGACAGACTAATACAAGGAAAACGAATGCAATTCTTCAATAGAAAGCAGCTGGCCCTCTGGGATACGGCGCTCAGTACCTCTGAAGAGCTGGCGAAGGGGTTGTCGCGGCGTCAGTTCGGCTTGGCTGCGGCTGCGGCTTTTGCGATGCCCAAAGCGTTGAGCGCGCATGGCTCCACGCAGGTGACCTCTCAGGGAACCTACAATATCACAGTCGACCCGGTGCGCATCAACACGGGCGATTTTCAGAAGATGGGCGTGGGCTACAACCGCAGCCAGATTCCGACGATCCTGCGCTTCAAGGAAGGTGAGGAGGTTACGATAAACGTGACCAACAACCTCAGCGAAAGCACCTCGATCCACTGGCATGGACTTATCGTGCCCTTCCGTCAGGACGGCGTTCCGGGGATCAGCTTCAACGGCATCGCCCCCGGTCAGACCTTTACCTATCGCTTCCCGATCCAGCAGGCCGGGACCTATTGGTTCCACAGCCATTCAGGCCTTCAGGAGCCGGATGGCGCCTACGGTGCGATCGTGATCGAGCCGCGCGGCAGGGAACGCATACCAGCGCACCGCGACTATGTCGTTCAGCTGGCCGACAAACATCCCCATCCGGGCAACCGCATCTTGCGGAACCTCAAGATGCAGTCCGACTACTACAACCGTTCGCAGCGCACTTTTCAGGACCTGATCCGGGACGCCCGCATGGACGGTCTCAAGGCGACGCTGAAAGAGCGCCGCATGTGGGGGCGCATGCGCATGCTGCCGAGCGACGTCGAAGACGTGCAGGGATTTACCTCGCTGATCAACGGTCGCAGCACGTCGCAAAACTGGACCGGTTTGTTCCGGCCCGGTGAGAAGGTCCGCCTTCGGATCATCAACTCCTCCGCGATGACCTACTTCGACATGCGGATACCGGGACTGAAAATGGTCGTCGTGCAGGCTGACGGCAACGATGTGGAGCCTGTCGCCGTGGATGAACTGCGGGTCGCGGTTGCCGAGACCTATGATGTCATCGTCCAGCCTACGCAGAACAAGGTCTATAGCATTATTGCGGAATCCATGGGCCGCAACGGGCTTGTTCGGGGCACCCTGTCACCCAGAGAGGGCTATGCCGGTGCCGTGCCCCGTCTCAGACCCAAGCCCTTGCTCACCATGGCCGACATGAGCGGCATGATGGGCGGTATGGGTATGGATATGGGCATGGGTATGGGCGACCACGTCATGCAGAACATGACCGGAATGAACCACACCGACATGACAGGCATGGACCATTCAAACATGCAATCCAGCCAGCAGCCCCCGATGCCTGCGATGACCCCGTCAGAGGAAAAGCCGAAGAAAAAGACTTCGATGGCTGGGATGGACCATACGCAGATGCAAAAGCCTGCGATGGACGGCATGGACCACACGCAGATGCAGCAGAAGAAAAAGGCACCGATGTCAGGCATGAACCATGCCCAGATGCAGAAGCCCGCAATGGACGGTATGAGCGGCATGGACAGTATGAGCGGAATGGCAATGTCTGATGGCGGCGATCCGTTCTATGTCCCGGGCAGCGGACTGACGCCTGTCGCGTACAACGGCGGCAAGTTCCTGTCCTACGCAGACCTGCGCGCCGCCAGCCCTCGTTACCGTCACCGCGCACCCTCACGCACCATCGTGTTGCGGCTGACCGGTAACATGGAGCGCTACATCTGGTCGATCAACGACGTGAAATACGACGATGCCGCCCCGATCACGCTCCGATACGGCGAGCGGGTGCGCATGCGGTTCATCAACGAAACGATGATGTCGCATCCGATGCACCTGCACGGGATGTGGTCGATCATCGATGCCGGTCACGGTCCGCGCAATCCCATCAAGCACACCGTGAACATCAATCCCGCCGCCACGACGGACATCGAAGTCGAGGCCGACGCCCCCGGTCAATGGGCGTTCCACTGTCACCTCAGCTACCACGCGCGGGCGGGAATGTTCCGCAAGGTCGTGGTCAAGGGACGCGCGGCTTGAGCCGGGAAATACAAAGGACGAACGTAATGAAATACAGTCAACTCGCCGGACTGGCCGGCCTCATCCTTCCTTGGGCCTCGCTCGTGCAGGCTCAGCCCGTCAAACAAACCGAACAGCTGATCTGGGGCGTGCAGGCGGAACAGTTGGAAATTCGCGCACTGGATGACGAAGAGGTCCTTGTCTGGGATTTCGACGCCCTCATCGGCACGGATGAGCTCAAGCTGGTGTGGCGCAGCGAAGCTGAATACGGTCTTTCGTCCGATGAGTTCGAAAGCCTCGAAAACCAGCTACGTCTCCGGTTTCCAATCTCGACCTTCTTTAACGGCGTGGTCGGAGCCTATGCCAGCACACCCGAGGGCGTTCCGGAACGCTACGCGGCTGTCGTGGGGGTAAAAGGGCTCGCGCCGCAGTGGTTCGAGATCGACGCCGATCTCTACCTCTCCGACTATTCGTTCTTCAGTTTCGAGGCGGAATACGAACTGCTCCTTACCAACCGTCTGATCCTGACCCCGAACATCGAGATCGATATGCCGCTGAAGGATGACATCGCCCGGGGGCGGGGTGCGGGTGGCGCAGTCATGGAGATCGGTGCGCGGCTGAGTTACGACCTCATCGACCGTGCGGTCTCACCCTATATCGGCGTCAACTACGAGACCTCGTTCGGCGACACGCGGGACATCACCCGCGCGGCCGGTGGGGATACAGATGAGTTCTCGGTCGTGATCGGTACACGCCTTCAATTCTGAGATTTGTTCCTGCGGGAGCAATCCGGAGGGCTGATGAGTCCTCCGGCCAATACCTGAACCCAAAAGCAACCAAGGACTAAACAGATGAAACATCTACTGCTGACAATCGCACTGGCTTCCTCCTTTGCGGCACCGGGGTTTGCCGGCGAAGCGGCTCACGGAAACAAGTCCGGCGACACCCATGGAGAAATGAAGATCGGCATGCCCGGCGATGCCGCTGCGGTGGACCGCACGGTCGAGATCGACATGGTCGAAACAGACGACGGCGAAATGCTGTTCAAGGGCGGCGATCTGGATTTCAAAGAAGGCGAGACCGTCCGTTTCGTCGTCCGCAACGAGGGCGAGTTGGACCATGAGTTCATTCTCGACTCGCAAAAGAAGAACGCCGCGCACAAGAACGAAATGGCGGATATGAGCGGTATGAATATGGGTCATAATGAGCCCAACCGCATCCGGCTCGCGCCCGGCGAAGATGCCGAAATCATCTGGACATTTGCAAATAACGGCACGTTCGAAGCTGCTTGCCTGATCCCCGGTCATTACGAATCCGGCATGTTCCGCGAAGTCTCCGTTACTCACTAAACGGTCAGTGCGGATCGCGAGCACCGCCTTGCGATAACGTTAATACCAGAACGGGCGTACACCGCGCCCGTTCTTTCCCCCGTTGGGCGCCCGTCTGCGACGATGGTGTACCGCGCCAGCGGCGGTAGTACCCAGATCCGACGTTTGCAGCAACGCCAGATCGAAGCTGAAAGCCGGGGCCTGACGAAGGCCGAACGCAGAACCCGTGAAAGAAAAGGGACATTGAAGGGCACGAACTCGGCCGTCTCGACAACCGAAGGGCTGCGCCCGATCGATACGGGTGATACATCGCGCCCATTGTTCAAGGTGGAGAGATGGTGAATTGAGGTGTTGTCACGTTAACTCGCCGAATTTGCAAG
>NZ_JBIFFS010000020.1:0-4202 GCF_043557255.1 Sulfitobacter sp. 1A13353
CATGACCGCACCCGATCACACGTCACTATGTCGAAAAACCATCTTGCGCGAACGGGGGTATCCATACATGACCCGGTGGGGGTGCGGACGAAAAGTTGGACTATCTTGGAGATAGTCAATGTACAGCTACGAAGAACGATTGCGCGCGGTTAAGCTTTATATCAAGCTCGGCAAGCGCGTGCAGGTGAACTGGCCCCCATTTCGACCGGACACCTTGGACTGACCAAGGAGATGGGGTGGTTGCCGTCCTCCCCAAACGGCATCGTGTTGTGCCAAAATTGTGGCTGGCACAGCCCCAGAATAGAGAGGACGGCGACATGAAGGATACAATGATCGGGATTGACCTGGCGAAGAATGCTTTCCAGGTTCACGTGGCATCGATGACAGGTCATGTGAAGTGCCGGAAGAAACTGTCACGTGGACAATTCTTCCGATTCATCACGGAGCAACCGCCAGCACTTGTCATAATAGAAGCTTGCGGAAGTGCCCATTACTGGGCCCGCGAACTAGCCAAAGCGGGCCATGATGTAAAACTGATTGCACCGCAATATGTACGACCCTTTGTCAAACGCCAAAAGAACGATGCTGCAGATGCGGAAGCAATTGTTATTGCTGCGCGCCAGCCAGAGATGCGTTTTGTGCAGCCTAAGACTTCCGAGCAGCAAGCACGGGCTGCCCTGTTCCGAGCACGCGAACGTGTGGTTCGTCAGAGGACTGAATTGGTAAACGCGCTTCGATCGATGCTTTACGAATACGGTCAGGTCATTCCACTCGGTATTGGTCGCATCAAGCAGATCAAGGCCGTGATCGAAGGGGACGAGATCGACCTCCCCGAGCTTGTTCGGGAAGAGTGCCACGATTTGTTAGCTCAGATTGGTGAGCAGACGGCGCGAATTGAGAAGAGAACGAAGAGGCTCACGGAATTATCCCGACATAGTAAGTCCGCGCGGCGGCTTCAGACTATGCCAGGCGTAGGTCCGGTGACTGCGTTGGCTATTGAAGCCTTCGCGCCAGCTATGGAGAACTTCCGCTGTGGTCGCGATTTTGCGGCCTGGCTTGGGCTCGTTCCCCGGCAATTTTCGTCTGGTGGTAGAGAAAGGCTAGGCCGGGTATCAAAAGCTGGTCAGGCTGATATCCGAAGGCTGCTAATCATCGGCGCGATGGCTTGTGTGAATTGGGCTAGCCGTAAGCCGCCTAAGGCGGGATCATGGTTGGCGCGCATACTGTCAAGGAAGCCACGGATGTTGGTGGCAGTCGCGCTGGCGAACAAGATGGCGCGAACGATCTGGGCTATGCTGATCAAAAACGAAGATTATCGAGATCCGGCCTTGGCTGCGGCTATGTGACATGCCGACGAACTAAAAGCCAAGCCCGGCAAGGAGGTGTGAGAAGTCGATGACCTGAATGGGCGTATGATCGAACAGATCCGGATTGTGGAAACCAGTTTAAGCCAAGGAGCGTCAAGCTCGCCAAGGAGATTTGGACCCAATCCGCGGATCACCATACCGGCCCGCGGCTCCGACCAAAGCAAAGCCAAATTTGAGGCCTGACACAAGACCGAACTCGATCACACGTTTAAAAGTCAGAATGGCTCTTGCACTACGGACGGCAACCACACAAGGCTTAAGGATAGCCTTAAGCATGTGCTTTTGTCTGAGATGGAAATCATTACCGATGGCGGACGCCGTCGACGCTGGTCCGCGGCAGAAAAGCTGCGGGTTGTTGAGGAGACCCTCTATGACGAGGACAGCGTTTCCGCCGTTGCTCGTCGTAATGGGGTGGCGCCCAATCTCTTGTATCGTTGGCGTAGATTGATGCTTGAGGGAGGGAGTGTCGCTGTGACAGGGGATGACAGCGTGACCAGCAATAAGGGTCTTCGAGAGATGGAGGCCCGCGTTCGGGAGCTTGAGCGCCAGCTAGGACGCAAAACGCTGGAAGTGGAGATCTTGAAGGAAGCGCTCGACAAGTCCCGCTCAAAAAAACCGACATTGCTTGCGCGTGCCTGCGGCACCTCAAACCGGGCGGTTCCCGATGAAGGCGGTGGCACAAACCTTAGGTGTATCCCGATCGAACCTGCATGAACGCCAGAGCGGAAGCACGGAGCCGCGTCGGAGCTACTATAAAGCTCAGGACGCGGCGCTCTTGCCTCGTATTGAGCGTCTGGTGGCAGAGCGCCCAACCTATGGCTACCGCCGGATCACCGCTGTGCTGAACCGGGAGCTCAAGGCAGAAGGCCTTGCCCCGGCAAACCACAAACGCGTCTATCGCATTATGAAGGCCAATCACCTGCTGCTGGAGCGATCCGGCTTCGACCGGCCCGAACGCGCCCATGACGGCAAGGTCATCATGATGCGGTCGAACTTACGCTGGTGCTCTGATGGGCTGGAGTTCACCTGCTGGAATGGCGATGTTATCCGCGCGGCGTTCTTGCTCGATGCTCATGATCGCGAGGTCATCGCTTGGCGGGCTGTCGCCAATGCCGGGATTAGCGGCTCGGACGTGCGTGACATGCTTCTGGAGGCCGTCGAAAAACGCTTCGGCAGCTATTACGCCCCAGAGGTTGTTGAGGTCTTATCCGACAATGGCAGCTGCTATACGGCAAAGGAAACCCGCGTCTTTGCTCGCCAACTCGGCCTGAAGTCATGCTTCACGCCAGTATCAAGCCCGCAATCCAACGGCATGTCCGAAGCCTTCGTAAAAACGCTCAAGCGCGATTACGTGCGCGTTAACCCGCTACCCAATGCCGAAACCGTTCTAAATTTGATAGGAGATTGGAACGAGGACTATAACAACAACCACCCACACAGCGGCCTAAAATGGCGCTCGCCTCGCGAGTTCATCAAGGCCAAAACCGAAACCGCTTAGGTGTCCGGTGAAACGGGGGCCGGTCCAGTGACAATCAACAGGGGAGTAGCTCAAAAACGCATGCAGTCACGCCGAAATTCTATTGCTTTATCAAAGATGGCCTCTATGCCGCTGAAAGCGCGGAGATCAAAGCTCTTGCGGAAGTCGCCTATGGCCCGTCCTATTTTTACGACCTTGTTCTATCATTGGACGGTTTGCGCGGCGTGTGCCGATGTCTTGAGATTGATAGCTTCTGGTGCTGACCGCGCCACAACCGATGGAGCTTTGGCGGGCGCGATTCTCGAAGTGAATGATCGGGTGGAGCGGATCACGTGTCGTAACTTACTACTCAATCTATGAATATTACTTAGGTTCGATTTCTATTAGGTTCTTTGCATGATAAGCAGCTAGATGATTGTCGCGAACAACCTTTAGTAGGTTTTCAAACGCCCGCCAGTTTTGACCGGGTATGCTCCCCTTCGTAACCCCTTTAACTTCGTCGCTAATATCTGCTAATTTAGCCAATAGAGGGGCTGCTTTGTCGTCTATCTGAACCATCTTTACACGGCGATCATTCGGGTTTGTGCTTCGGGACACCAAACCTGCATCTTCCAAATTTTTCAGCATTCGGGTGGCGCTCATCGCACCAAACCCACTCATATCTGCTAGGTCATTTTGGCCCAAGGGACCAAAACGCGCTATATTTACCAGTGTTCGTGCTTCGCTTGGAGTAATTTCCAGCTCTGCTTTGTTTACCCCGTGCTCAAATTCGGCCCGCAACATACGAGAGATATCGAGAAGTAAGAAGAAAAACGAGTCTGAATCTATATGATTATACATAAGGCATTAGTTATTTCATGAGTGTGCTTATTCTCGTACTCTTCACTGGCTATCTGGTCACAGTCTATATGTGAAGTAGCGCCGCGCCTATAGATGAGACGTAAGCTCAGTTTTGACCAGTCCCCAGAGGTAATTCCTCCATTTTTAAGTGGGGTCCAGCCACGGTGTTGTCAACTTAACTTGCCACCCGCGAATAGATGGCCGGTCTTTGAGCTTCAGATGCTCGCAGCCTCCTTCCAGGCGTCGAAGGCCTCTATTCTGTGATAGCGTGTTTCGATTGCGGAACGGCGGCGGGCAGGTATCGAGAAGCGGTTTCTGGTGGCAGAATGACAGGCTACAAACCGTTGCAACCCGCCCGGAGAGCGAAACCCTTGCATGCACCGCTCTCGTTTTCGAAACGGCAAATGGCTGTTCTCGGCCCGATTGTTAAGGCCTTTGTGGGGATCATGCCCCATAGCGTGGTGTAACTCGCGGCTGGCCGGGCGCTTTCGACGGCCGAGCTGATCAGTCCGTCTGAG
>NZ_JBIFFS010000021.1:0-2930 GCF_043557255.1 Sulfitobacter sp. 1A13353
CAGTCTAGAGTTCGAGAGAGGTGAGTGGAATTCCAAGTGTAGAGGTGAAATTCGTAGATATTTGGAGGAACACCAGTGGCGAAGGCGGCTCACTGGCTCGATACTGACGCTGAGGTGCGAAAGTGTGGGGAGCAAACAGGATTAGATACCCTGGTAGTCCACACCGTAAACGATGAATGCCAGTCGTCGGGCAGTATACTGTTCGGTGACACACCTAACGGATTAAGCATTCCGCCTGGGGAGTACGGTCGCAAGATTAAAACTCAAAGGAATTGACGGGGGCCCGCACAAGCGGTGGAGCATGTGGTTTAATTCGAAGCAACGCGCAGAACCTTACCAACCCTTGACATCCTGTGCCACTCCGAGAGATCGGACGTTCCCTTCGGGGACGCAGTGACAGGTGCTGCATGGCTGTCGTCAGCTCGTGTCGTGAGATGTTCGGTTAAGTCCGGCAACGAGCGCAACCCACATCCTTAGTTGCCAGCAGTTCGGCTGGGCACTCTAAGGAAACTGCCCGTGATAAGCGGGAGGAAGGTGTGGATGACGTCAAGTCCTCATGGCCCTTACGGGTTGGGCTACACACGTGCTACAATGGCAGTGACAATGGGTTAATCCCCAAAAGCTGTCTCAGTTCGGATTGGGGTCTGCAACTCGACCCCATGAAGTCGGAATCGCTAGTAATCGTGGAACAGCATGCCACGGTGAATACGTTCCCGGGCCTTGTACACACCGCCCGTCACACCATGGGAGTTGGTTCTACCCGACGGCCGTGCGCTAACCTTTTGGGGGCAGCGGACCACGGTAGGATCAGCGACTGGGGTGAAGTCGTAACAAGGTAGCCGTAGGGGAACCTGCGGCTGGATCACCTCCTTTCTAAGGATGTTCCTAGCCAGATGAGCTTGCTCATCTCATGGACCACTTAGCAGGTCGGCAAACAAAGCCGGTCAATATATAGAACCGAGCCGTCCTCATATCTCTTCAGACAATAGAACACGGGCTACCGCCCGTATGGGTCGGTAGCTCAGGTGGTTAGAGCGCACGCCTGATAAGCGTGAGGTCGGAGGTTCAAGTCCTCCTCGACCCACCATCGCTTCTGCAGTTGCAGATCCCTTTGGGGCCTTAGCTCAGCTGGGAGAGCGCCTGATTTGCATTCAGGAGGTCAGGAGTTCGATCCTCCTAGGCTCCACCATGAATTCTCTTGCCGCCTTTGATCCGTGCTGATTAAAAGAAGGCATGAAAATTTGTGCGATCACAATGGTTTACCGAGATTATTGGGCGTTATCACAATGGTACGCGCATTACTCACGGCACCTAGGTTCGGAACATCTCTATATCGTGGCCCATGGTCGTGATCCCAAGGTTTCTGAGCTTTGCCCACGGGCGAATGTGATCACGGTGCCGCGGGGTGATCTGACTGGTTTCGATCGGGTTCGTGGACACCTGCTGAACGGCCTTCAGGACGGATTGGGTGCGCTATACGACTGGGTTATCCGCACGGATGCGGATGAACTGATTTGTTTCGACCCGGAACGTTACGCAAATTTCAGCGACCTGTTCGCCTCGCGCAAGGGAGTATCTGCACTCTTTGCTTTGGGAGTGAACCTCGCTGAAATGGAGGGCGATCCTACGCTAACTGCGGAGGCTCACGTCCTGCACTACAGGCGTGAGGCGCATTTCTCCGGGCACTACAGCAAAGCTTGGGCGGTTCGGCGTGGAACGCATTTGGTGCGCCATGGCATTCAAACTGCCCCCGAGCGATTGGACGACACGTCATTCACCTTTCCCAAAGGTGTTTATTTGGTTCATCTCAAATATGCGAACAGCGCTGCGCTGATCGATGCAAACCAGCATCGGACGCTAATTGGAAACGCTGGTAGCAAAGGTCTTCCCGGTAAAGCTTGGGCGCAGGCAGATCAAGATGCCTCCCGCTTTTACGACGCTTTTCGCGAGCTGAACGAGCTGGACTGGCCCTTAGCCGAAAGGCGCGCCTATCGGCGGATCAAGCGCGATCCGGTTCGAGATGAGAAGCTTAACGTGCTGCGTGCCAGATCGGTAAAGTTCCCGTTTCGGACGACCCTCCCAAAGTGGTTCGAAAACTGCTGATAGATTAGATCAGCAAGAGCGCTACGGCGCTTTTGCTCGTCCAATCTGGACGGTAGCGTGACATTCTTCGGATGCACGTGATTGACATCGTAAAGAGAGATACTAACAACATGTTTGATCTCACCGCGTTAGGTGATGATCTCAGTTGCTGCCCTTCGGGGCCGTTGTTTGACGGGCTGTTTCCTCGGTCTTTCAGGCATATCGCGGCTGAAACGAATATGTTGTCCAAGTCAAGTACACTAACCAGAGCGATGACGCGGGCCTCCTGCACGGACGGTTCGCTATCTGCATCGCTCATTGTCCAGACGACAGTCTGGGCGGGTAAAGTATGCTTTTGATGCAGAATAAGAGGGTCAGTTTCTTACCAGCTTCTGATCTTCGCGCGAGGCGCTAGGTCTTGCTTTTTCTGGATCAAATCAAGCGCGAAAAGGGCGTTTGGTGAATGCCTTGGCAGTAAGAGGCGATGAAAGACGTGATACTCTGCGATAAGCCATGGGGAGCTGAGAATAAGCTTTGATCCATGGATTTCTGAATGGGGCAACCCACCTGATTGTTTGTTATTATTGCTTCGCAATGTCCGCTCCGCGCCGACCTTTGGTCGGTACACCGATCCTTCGGATCGGCACTGGGGCAGGCAGCGGCGCAGTTAATAATGAGCAAGACCAGGTATTTTTAGGCTGAATATATAGGCTTAAAAAGGCAAACCCGGGGAACTGAAACATCTAAGTACCCGGAGGAAAGGAAATCAATTGATACTCCCCTAGTAGCGGCGAGCGAACGGGGACCAGCCGAGCCATGAGTGTGGTTAGAATGCGTTGGAATGCGCA
>NZ_JBIFFS010000022.1:0-2886 GCF_043557255.1 Sulfitobacter sp. 1A13353
TGATACTCCCCTAGTAGCGGCGAGCGAACGGGGACCAGCCGAGCCATGAGTGTGGTTAGAATGCGTTGGAATGCGCAACCAAAGTGGGTGATAGTCCCGTATAAGAAGCATGATTGGACGTATTAAGTAGGGCGGAACACGTGAAATTCTGTCTGAAGATCGGAGGACCACCTTCGAAGGCTAAGTACTCCTTACTGACCGATAGTGAACCAGTACCGTGAGGGAAAGGTGAAAAGCACCCCGACGAGGGGAGTGAAACAGTACCTGAAACCGAACGCCTACAATCAGTTGGAGCATCCTTGCGATGTGACAGCGTACCTTTTGTATAATGGGTCATCGACTTGGTCTCACGAGCAAGCTTAAGCCGTTAGGTGTAGGCGCAGCGAAAGCGAGTCTTAATAGGGCGTCGAGTTCGTGGGATCAGACCCGAAACCGAGTGATCTAGGCATGGCCAGGTTGAAGATAAGGTAACACTTATTGGAGGACCGAACCCACATCTGTTGAAAAAGATCGGGATGAGCTGTGCCTAGGGGTGAAAGGCCAATCAAACTCGGAGATAGCTGGTTCTCTGCGAAATCTATTTAGGTAGAGCGTCATCCGAATACCCTCGGGGGTAGAGCACTGGATGGGTAATGGGGCCCCACAGGCTTACTGATCCTAACCAAACTCCGAATACCGAGGAGTACTGGATGGCAGACACACGGCGAATGCTAACGTCCGTCGTGGAGAGGGAAACAACCCTGACCTCCGGCTAAGGCCCCTAATTCATGGCTAAGTGGGAAAGCAGGTGAGACGACCAAAACAACCAGGAGGTTGGCTTAGAAGCAGCCATCCTTTAAAGATAGCGTAACAGCTCACTGGTCTAAATAAGTTGTCTTGCGGCGAAGATGTAACGGGGCTCAAGCCATGAGCCGAAGCCGAGGATGCATTTATTGCATGGTAGCAGAGCGTAGTGTGACATAGTTCCATGTGTCCTTATCGTCCCTCGGGACGTATTGGACACAAGGAGCTTTCTGTGAAGCCGGCGCGTGAGCGATCCGGTGGAGAGATCACTAGTGAGAATGATGACATGAGTAGCGACAAAGAGTGTGAGAGACACTCTCGCCGAAAGTCCAAGGGTTCCTGCTTAAAGCTAATCTGAGCAGGGTAAGCCGACCCCTAAGGCGAGGCCGAAAGGCGTAGTCGATGGGAACCAGGTTAATATTCCTGGGCCAGATGGAAGTGACGGATCGCAGGGGTAGTTCATCCTTATCGGATTGGATGGGCTGCTGAGCGGTCCCTGGAAATAGCTCCATCATCAGATCGTACCCTAAACCGACACAGGTGGACAGGTAGAGAATACCAAGGCGCTTGAGAGAACTATGTTGAAGGAACTCGGCAAAATACCTCCGTAAGTTCGCGAGAAGGAGGCCCGGTTCCTAGGCAACTAGGGGCTGGGGGCACAAACCAGGGGGTGGCGACTGTTTATTAAAAACACAGGGCTCTGCGAAGTCGCAAGACGACGTATAGGGTCTGACGCCTGCCCGGTGCCTGAAGGTTAAAAGGAGGAGTGAGAGCTCTGAATTGAAGCCCAGGTAAACGGCGGCCGTAACTATAACGGTCCTAAGGTAGCGAAATTCCTTGTCGGGTAAGTTCCGACCTGCACGAATGGCGTAACGACTTCCCCGCTGTCTCCAACATAGACTCAGCGAAATTGAATTACCGGTCAAGATGCCGGTTACCCGCGGTTAGACGGAAAGACCCCGTGCACCTTTACTACAGCTTCACACTGGCATTAGGCCGAACATGTGCAGGATAGGTGGTGGGCTTTGAAACCGAGACGCCAGTCTCGGTGGAGCCTCCCTTGAGATACCACCCTTGTTCTGCTTGATGTCTAACCGCGGACCGTTATCCGGTTCCGGGACCCTGTGTGGCGGGTAGTTTGACTGGGGCGGTCGCCTCCTAAATCGTAACGGAGGCGCGCGAAGGTTGGCTCAGAGCGGTCGGAAATCGCTCGTTGAGTGCAATGGCAGAAGCCAGCCTGACTGCGAGACTGACAAGTCGAGCAGAGTCGAAAGACGGCCATAGTGATCCGGTGGTCCCAAGTGGGAGGGCCATCGCTCAACGGATAAAAGGTACGCCGGGGATAACAGGCTGATACTGCCCAAGAGTCCATATCG
Organism: Sulfitobacter sp. 1A13353; assembly: GCF_043557255.1. Taxonomy (NCBI): domain Bacteria; kingdom Pseudomonadati; phylum Pseudomonadota; class Alphaproteobacteria; order Rhodobacterales; family Roseobacteraceae; genus Sulfitobacter; species Sulfitobacter sp. 1A13353. Next base: position 2,160 of record NZ_JBIFFS010000022.1, read on the forward strand.
ACGGCAGTGTTTGGCACCTCGATGTCGGCTCATCTCATCCTGGGGCTGGAGCAGGTCCCAAGGGTACGGCTGTTCGCCGTTTAAAGAGGTACGTGAGCTGGGTTTAGAACGTCGTGAGACAGTTCGGTCCCTATCTTCCGTGGGTGTAGGATACTTGAGAGGAGTTGCCCCTAGTACGAGAGGACCGGGGTGAACGATCCACTGGTGGACCAGTTGTAATGCCAATTGCAGTGCTGGGTAGCTATGATCGGACAGGATAACCGCTGAAGGCATCTAAGCGGGAAGCCCCCCTCAAAACAAGGTATCCCTGAGAGCCGTGGTAGACCACCACGTCGATAGGCCAGAGATGTAAGCGTAGTAATACGTTCAGTTGACTGGTACTAATTGCTCGATAGGCTTGATTTGATCCAGTAGAAGCAAGACTGCTTACTGATCAAAAGCATACACATACAATCAGTCGTACGTGACTTGGACAAACACGCTTTGCGCTCCAATAAAGACGGAGCGGGAACGGGCATCCTTCGGATACCCCGCCTCCCGCCGCCGCTCTCCTGCGCAGAGCGTTTCTAGGAATTTATTCGGTTTGGTGATCATAGCGCGAGCAAAACACCTGGTCCCATCCCGAACCCAGCCGTTAAGTGCCGTAGCGCCGATGGTACTGCGTCTTAAGACGTGGGAGAGTAGGTCATCGCCAAACCTAATAAGTTCCTAGACTACAGTATCTCTC
>NZ_JBIFFS010000003.1:0-634644 GCF_043557255.1 Sulfitobacter sp. 1A13353
CGATGGTACTGCGTCTTAAGACGTGGGAGAGTAGGTCATCGCCAAACCTAATAAGTTCCTAGACTACAGTATCTCTCTACGATGATCAGAATAACAAAACCGCCGCAGCGCAAAGCTGCGGCGGTTTTGCGTTGGAGGGGGCTTTCTGGCGGCCTTCGAACTTTGGCGGCGCGAACGTTAAGCGTGCCGAAGAAATTCTCAAGAAAAATTACCTTTTTCTGTTCGAATGCGCTTGCAGCTCCCGCACTATAAGTCTAAACGGAGGGCATTGGCGCGGGATGGAGCAGCCCGGTAGCTCGTCAGGCTCATAACCTGAAGGTCGTAGGTTCAAATCCTACTCCCGCAACCAATATTCGCGAAGTATCGCTTTCAGAAAGACCCGCCCTCCCGGCGGGTCTTTCTGCATTTGGGGGGATGTCCCCTTGCTCTATCCCTGTTCAAATTCGTGTTCCGCCAGCTTTGCGAAGAAGACTATTTGCGTCGGTAGAAGGGAAGAGAGTTTAGCACAGGGGCGGGTCAGCGGTTCAGCGCCCGGTTCGAGCGTCTCCCATTGTAATGCGCCTCACCGTATCTGCCCCCGCAGCAGCCAAACGAAAAACACGCCGCCGATCAGTCCCGTAACGATGCCGATGGGCATATCGTCGGGGGCCATGATGGTTCTGGCCACGATGTCCGCCCATAAGAGGAACACGGCGCCGCATAGGGCTGAGATAGGGAGCAGGCGGCGGTAGTCGCCGCCGACCAAGAGGCGCACGATGTGGGGGATCATCAGGCCGACGAAGCCGATCACGCCTGAGAAAGCGACCATGACCCCCGTGATCAGGGCGCCAATGACGAAGATCGTGAGCCGGAAACGCGCCACGGGGATGCCGAGGGTGGTGGCGGTTTCATCGCCGACGGTCATGGCGTTCAGATGGCCTGACCTGAGCCAGAGATAGGCGCCGCAACCCAGTAGGATCACGGCGGGGTAGATGAGTTGGTTCCATCCCGCCAAGCCGAGGCCGCCGAGCATCCAGAACACCACCGTATGTGTGGCCCGTGGATCGCCAAGGAAGATCAGCACATTGGCGGCGGACATGACGATGAAGGACACGGCGACGCCGGCCAAGACCAGCCGGTCGGCGCTGGTGGCGGCTGCGAATTGCGTGACGGCGAGAACGATCAAGATCGCACCCAGCGAGCCGAGGAAGGCGAGCAGGGGGACGGTCAGCCCTCCGAGGAACAGCCCCGTGTGCAGCAGGGCCAGAATGGCGCCGAATGCGCCGCCTGCCGAGATGCCCAGCAGATGCGGGTCTGCTAGCGGATTGCGGGTGACGGCCTGAAGGCTTGCGCCGACGATCGCCAATCCCGCGCCGACGAGACAGGCGAGGATGGCCCTCGGCAGGCGGATGTTCCAGACGATGGCCTCCCGCCCGCCGGACCAGTCCACGGCCACGGCGCCGGGGGCGGCCTTGTTGGCCAAGATTCCCCAGACGGTTTTGACGGGGACCACGACGGCCCCCACGCTCACCGCAATCGACAGCGATGCCAGCAGGATTGCGATGCCGAACAGGCAAGTGATCCACACCCCCCGCGTGGGTTTCCGAGGCGCTATCGATCGCGGTTTAAACGTCATGAATGCTCACTGCCCCGAAACGCGGTGGCGAGGGTTTTGACCGCTTCGATGTTGCGCGGGCCGGGTGTGGCCTCGACATATTCCAGCACGACGAAACGGTCGTTGCGCACGGCATCGATGTCGGCGAAGGCGGGGTTCTCCATCATGAAAGCGCGCTTTTGATCGGCGGTGACTTCGCCATAATTGACGATCACGATGACTTCGGGATCGCGCGCGACCACGGCCTCCCAACCGACGGTGGCCCAGCTTTTCTCAAGGTCGTTCATGATGTTCGTGCCCCCCGCGGCCTCGATCAAGGCGTTTGGCATGGCATAGGCCCCGGCGGTGAAGGGCACATCTTCGCCGCTGTCATAGACAAAGACGCGGGGGGCGGTCTCAAGCGGGGGCAGCGCCGCTAGGAATGCGTCGAGTTCAGCTTGGTAGCCTTCGATCAAACTTTCCGCGCGATCCGAGACGTCGAAGATCGTGCCGAGATTGCGCATGTCGTTATACATATCCTCCATCGAGGATGGGGCTTTTTGACCGATATGGATGCAGCTTTCGGTGAGTTCATAGACTTGAATGCCGAAGGGGGCGAGCGTTTCTGGCGTCACTTCGCCGCCGACCTTCATGCCGTAGTTCCAACCGGCAAAGAAGAAGTCTGCATCCGCCCCGATCAGCACCTCCCGCGAGGGGTATTTCGACGACAGTTCCGGCAGCGCTGCGACACCTGCGGTCATCTCTTGGTCCAGTTTGTTCCAGCCCGAGATGCCGGTATAGCCCACCATGCGGTCTGCGAGGCCGAGCACCAGCATCATCTCAAGCAGGTTCACGTCATTGGCGACCGCGGCTTGGGGTGGGTGATCGAAGGTGACTTCGCGGTCGCAGCTTTGCACGGTGGTCTGGGCGAAGGCCGATCCGGCGATCATCAGGGCGGCGAGAGTGGTGAGAGTAAGTTTCATAAGAGTTTTCCGTTTCAATCTGGAAGGGCAAAAGAGAAATGCGCCGCGCCGCTGGGGGTGAGCCGCTCGCGCTGCGCGTCGACGCGAAATGTTCTTGAGACGAGATCATCGGTCAGAACCGTATTTGGCGGGCCGAAGCCCTGCGGATAGCCGTCTTTCAGCACCAGCACCTCGTCACAGATGCCATCGGCCATATTGAGATCATGAAGCGAGACGACGATGGTCATGTTCAATCCGCGGATCAGGGACACGATTTCAAGCTGGTGGCGTATATCGAGGTGGTTGGTCGGCTCATCCAGGACCAAGACCTGCGGCTCCTGCGCCAAGGCGCGGGCGACCATGACGCGCTGCCTTTCCCCGCCCGAAAGGGTGCCGACATCGCGGTGGGCGAGGGGGTGCAGGCTGAGCCGGTCCAAGACGCGGTCGATGATCTGCTCGTCCTTGCGGCTGGATGACGAAAACGCCGCGCGATGAGGCGTGCGGCCAAGGCGGACGATCTCCAAGACCGTCAGCCCAAAGGACGGCGTCTGTTCTTGCAAGACAGCGGCGATGCGCCGCGCGGCGGCACGGGCGGAGAGGGACCAAATATCCTGCCCGCCCACATGGATCGATCCCGTTTGGGGCGGTTGAAAACGGTAGAGCAGACGTAAAAGGGTGGATTTGCCCGCGCCATTCGGCCCCAACACGCCCAGAACGCCGCCCGCTGCGACGGTAAAGGACGTAGGGTGCAGAACCGGCTGGCCCGATTTTCCCGGCGCCCAGCTTACATCCTTTACTGCAAGGTCGGCGGCTCTCATGAGACGCGCAGGTGGCTGGGTTTCAGCTCGATCATCGCCGCGGGCACCCGCGCAAGGGTGGATTTGCGCAGTTTGCCGGGGCGGTCCAGCGAAGAGCACCAGCCGTCATTCAATGTGGCATAACGCTGGGCGAAGGCCACAAGGTCGTCGATGTCTTCGTCAGGGTCGATGTCGCCAAAGAGGTAGGTCGCCTTTTTGCTGGCGTGATAGGCCACCGTGCAGGGGCGGTCGCAGCCCGCCATACAGGCCACGCCCGCGATCTCGAAACCCTCAGGGATCGCCGCGCCGGCTGCCGCGATTGCGGCGCTCAGCCTCTGGATTAGGTCAAAGCCCGGCCGGCAATCCTTGCCCTTGTGTTTGCATGAGGTGCAAACCGTAATCCTGTGGTTTTGATGCGTATCCATGTCGCCCTCCGCGATCGCGCGGGGGATCGAGCAGCCATGTTCTACAGCAAGGGAGTTTCCCTGTCGCCATCATGTTCTCCTAACCAGACACCCCGTCTGGGTTGAGTTGCAATTACGGCCCTCTCGGTGCCGGTGATGGCAGGTCTCCTGACTCGCGGATCGACGCTCGCCCGAACCTTCCCAAGCCTAAAGCTCAGTGGTTTTGCCGGGGTCGCTCACCGCTCACAGTTGCGGGGGCAGTTACGGTTTCGGCGCGCGCTGCTTGCCTTACCGTATTCCCTTTTCATCCCAGACGCCGCTGCGGCGGCTGGAAACCATCGCCATGATCTGTGGCCGAAGAGCCATGCCGGGTCAAGCTGCTATCCCGCCTGTCGCTCCGGCCCATCGCGCCGGGCGCGTAGCATATCGAGGCTCCGGTTCAGTTCGGGGTTGGTCATATCGCGGGCGATGACGACAATGCGGGACTGCCGGTCGTCCTTTGGCCAGTCGCGCAGGGGGACGGGCGGATCGAAAAGATGCTGCACGCCGTGAAAGACAAAGGGGATGGGGACGTCTTCCAGATGCACGATGCCTTTGACCCGCAAAAGATCGGACCCGCGCAGCCTGACCAGCGTGTCGAGCCAAAGGTCGAAAGCCTCGGCCGGGATCGGTGCGTCTAGAACGATGGAGGCCGACCCGATCCGCGCATCATGTTGGTGGGTTTGCATCATGGGGGCGGATGCCGTGGGCGCGGCGAAGCCCGAGAGGTTGTCAAGCGGATCGGACTTTTCGACGGGCGTGAGCCATTCCATAACGTTGCTCGCATCAACCGCCCGCCGCATACCGCTGAGCCCCCAGAGCGATGCAACCGGGATAAGCCCGCGTTCGGCCTTGATGATGCGCGCCGTTTGATTGAGGTCGCGCAGCCTGCCTTCAAAGGCGGCAAGCGCTTGCTGGGTCACCAAGTCGGATTTGCTGAGCACCAGCAGATCGGCCATCGCCACCTGCGAGACGGCTTCGAACTGCTGATCCAGCGTGTCCGGCCCATTCGCGGCATCGACGACCGTCACAACCCCGTCCACGCGGAATTTGCGGGCCAGATAGGGATCGGCCAAAAAGGTCTGGAGAATGGGGCCGGGATCGGCCAGCCCCGTCGTCTCGATCACAACGCGGTCGAATTGCACGCGCCACGTCTGCCTGCGGCGCTTGAGGTCTTGCAGCGTCCGCGACAGATCCCCCCTGATCGAGCAGCACAGACAGCCCGATTGCATGAGAATGACCTCTTCGTCGGCGGTTTCGATCAGATCGTGGTCAAGCCCGGCCTCGCCGAATTCATTCACGACGACTGCGATTTTGGGAGCCTCTTCGCTTGCGACGATGTGATTGAGCAGCGTGGTTTTCCCCGCGCCGAGGAAGCCGGTCAGCAGGGTGACGGGAATGCGTTTGTCGGTGGCGGGCATGGTTTGCGGGCTCTGCTATGGATTATTTCAGAAACGTTATAACATCACAATATGAGGTGCAACCCGTAGGCCGGTGCCCCGAGCTTGCCAAATCCATGCGCTCAGCGCCTAAATTTTGGCAGGTCCACCTCAAACCGCCCAATCGAAGGGCGTTGTTGCTGCGCCGCAGAAAGCGACCTTGGGTTAGGGCTTGTTCCAACGCGCCCTGAAATTGAGGCTGCAGAGGCCTCGCTATGGGGCGGCGCCAAGGGAGTTGTCCGGCAAGGGGGCATCCGCGCGCGATAACAATAAACGCTGTGTGGAAGAGGCATCATCGCGTCTTTGCTTTTCCGCACACCAAACGGGGATACCGTCATGAAATTTTCCACCAAACGCACAGTCACGGCGACCGCTGCCCTTCTGCTCGCAGGTTCAGCCGCCGCTGCAGCCTGCGACGATCCGATCAAGGTTGGCGTGCTGCACTCCCTCTCGGGGACGATGGCCATTTCCGAGACGACATTGAAAGACACGATGGAGCTTTTGATCGCGCAGCAGAACGCCGCGGGCGGCTTGCTGGGATGTGAGATCGAAGCGGTCGTCGTTGACCCGGCTTCCGACTGGCCGCTGTTCGCAGAAAAGGCGCGTGAGCTTCTCACCGTCTCGGAGGTGGATGTCATCTTTGGCTCTTGGACCTCGGTCTCGCGCAAATCCGCGCTGCCCGTTCTGGAAGAGCTGAACGGCCTGATGTTCTACCCCGTCCAATATGAGGGCGAGGAAAGCTCGCGCAATGTGTTCTACACCGGTGCGGCCCCGAACCAGCAGGCGATTCCGGCCACCGATTATTTCCTTGAGGAACTGGGCGTCGAGAAATTCGCGCTGCTGGGCACTGACTATGTCTATCCCAGAACCACCAACAACATTCTTGAGCAATATCTGCTGGATAAGGGCATTCCCGAAGAGAACATCTTCGTCAACTATACGCCTTTCGGCCATTCCGACTGGTCCACGATCGTGTCGGATGTAGTCGAACTGGGCGCGGATGGCTCGCAGGTGGGCGTGATCTCAACCATCAATGGCGATGCGAATATCGGCTTCTACAAAGAACTGGCCGCGGCGGGCATCTCTGCCGATGACATTCCGGTCGTCGCCTTCTCGGTCGGGGAAGAAGAGCTTTCGGGCCTCGATACCGCTGACCTCGTGGGCCATCTCGCGGCTTGGAACTACTTCCAATCGGCTGAATCCGAGCAAAATGACGAATGGGTCGCCGCTTGGAAAGAGGCGATGGGCGAAGACCGGGTAACCAATGACCCGATGGAGGCGCATTACATCGGCTTCAACATGTGGGTAAACGCGGTCACCGAAGCGGGCACCACCGATGTGGATGCGGTGCGTGTGGCGATGTATGGGCAGGAATTCCCGAACCTCACCGGCGGGACAGCTGTCATGCTGCCCAATCACCACCTCGCCAAGCCTGTGTTGATCGGTGAAATCACCGAAGACGGCCAATTCGACATCATCAGCCAGACCGAAGAAGTGCCGGGCGATGCATGGACGGATTTCCTGCCTGAATCGGCGGTTCTGGTCTCCGACTGGAAAGACCTCGAATGCGGCATGTACAACAAAGAGACCGAGACCTGCGTTCAGTTGACTTCGAACTACTGAACCCAAGCGCCGGGCGCGTTTTCAGCCGTGCCCGGCATCCGTTTTGACCACTCCCTCTCCGAAAGCCCCATACCTCATGGTTCGAATGCTGCTCAGCCTGATGTGCTTGCTGGCCTCTGTCGGTTTTGCATCCGCTCAGGACCTCCAGTCCCTTTTGCAGACCCACGAAGCAGAGGTGATCAAACCCTCGCGTAAATCGGTCGGTGTCCTATTGGACGATCTGGTGGCCTCGGGCCTGCCGCAGGTGCCAGCCTTTCTGGAGCAATGGGCCGAGCGGAACGTCTGGCAAGACGATACCTCGGGCCTGTTCTACTTTGGGGCCGAGGCGGATGATACGCTCGCGCTGCGCGACATAGATACGGGCGAAGAGGCCACTGCGCCCTCGGATGGGTTCAGCCAATTGCGCCCCAATGGCGGCGTGCGGCGGGTCATCGGCACGGCCTTGGTGCAGTTTCAACTGTCCGATCCCGATCCTGCGCGCCGCCGCGCCGCGCTTGAAAGCATCGCGCGCCGCAGCGATGCCAGCCAGCTTGGCCCGCTCGTGGCCTCACTTGATGGAGAGGATGATCCCGCCCTGCGCGCCCGGAAGGCGCAATTGGCCAATTTCCTGACCGCGCGCTTTGGGCAGGCGGCTGATGAGCGCATTCGCGCGATTGAAAGCCTTTCCTCTGACACCTCCCTCGAAGCGCGGGCGGTGCTGAGCCAGATCCTCTCGGCCAAGACCGGCGTGGCCGAACAGCAGCCCGAGGGCAACATCGCCCGCATTCTTGATCCAATGGCAGCACCCTTAGCAAGCTATGAGACGCTGGTGGAGGCGGGCCTCGCCCCTGGGATCGTGCCACACGGCGAGATACGCGCGGCGCTGGAAGCCAAGATCGTCGATGGCCGCGTGGGCGGCGTCCCTCTGGCGCAATTGGATGACCCGGCGCGCCGGGTGGATGCCTATCGCGCGCTTGCCGAGGTAGGCAGCGTGCCGCCTCTGGTGACGCAGGATGATATCGATACCGCTCTGCAGAACGCGGTCTTCTATGAGCGCTACGCAGAGGAGGACGCCGCGATCACCGACGCGGCCCGCGCCACGCTCGACGCGGTCGAAACGCGGGTTGGCTGGGCGCAGACGTTGGATTTGACACTCGACGGTCTTTCGCTGGCCTCGATCTATTTCCTCGCCGCGATTGGGCTCGCGATCACCTTTGGGCAGATGGGGGTCATCAATATGGCCCATGGCGAGTTCATCATGATGGGCGCCTATACGGGCTATGTCGTGCAACTCGTCATCCCCGACTACACGATGTCGCTTCTGATCGCGCTGCCGCTGGCCTTTGCCGTGACCTTTGGCGCGGGCGTCGCGATGGAGCGGCTGGTGATCCGCCATCTCTACCATCGCCCGCTTGAAACCCTCTTGGCGACCTTCGGCATCTCGATCGCCCTGCAGCAGATCGCCAAGAACATCTTTGGCACGCAGGCCCGCCCGCTGACATCGCCCGAATGGCTGCGCGGGGCGCTGGTGATTTCGGATGTGGTTCAGATCAGTTTCATCCGCATCGCCATTTTCGTGCTGGCGCTGATCTTTCTGTTCTTGCTGCTGTATATTCTCAAGCGTACGCGCCTTGGCTTGGAGGTGCGCGCGGTGACGCAGAACCCCGGCATGGCGGCCTCAATGGGGATCAACCCGGACCGCATCAACATGATGACCTTCGGGCTGGGCTCCGGCATCGCCGGGGTCGCGGGCGTCGGCATCGGGCTTTATGCGCAGGTCACCTCCGAGATGGGCACGAATTACATCGTGCAAAGCTTCATGACCGTCGTGGTGGGCGGTGTCGGGTCGGTCTTCGGCACGCTGGCGGGCGCCGGTCTGATCGGTTTCCTGCAAAAGGGGATCGAGTGGTTGAACCCCTCCAATACGCTGGCGGCCCAGACCTACATGATCCTTTTCATCATCCTGTTCATTCAATTCCGGCCCAAGGGCATTGTCGCCCCCAAAGGCCGGGCAGCGGCGGATTGAGCCATGACCCAGACGCACAGCCAACGCAGTTCCTTCATCGGGCGCAATCCTTCGGTTCTCTACTTCCTCGCCGCGCTGGGCCTGTTCACGGCCCTTGTCACGGTGATGTCCGAAGCGGTGGGCACCGGGCTTGTCTCGACCTCTTTCGTCAAGACGCTGGGCAAAACCCTTTGCCTGTGCCTCGTGGCCATCGCGATGGATGTGGTCTGGGGCTATTGCGGTATCCTCAGCCTTGGGCATTTCGCCTTTTTCGGGATCGGGGGCTACGCCATCGGGATGTGGCTCATGTATGCGCGCACCGAAATCATCGTGGCCGACAGCCTCGCCGGTCAGACCATCCCGCCCACGCCGCAGGAGATATCGGACGCCATCGGAAACCAGATTTTCGGCGTTGTCGGCTCATCCGACTTTCCGCTGATCTGGGCCTTTGCGGACAGTCTGTGGATTCAATTGGCCTTCGTCGTGCTGATCCCCGGCGCGCTGGCGCTGATCTTTGGCTGGCTTGCGTTCCGCAGCCGCGTCAATGGGGTCTACCTGTCGATCCTAACCCAAGCGATGACACTGGCGCTGGCGCTTTACCTCTTCCAGAACGACAGCGGGCTGCGGGGCAACAACGGCCTGTCGGGCCTGCAAAACATCCCCGGCTTCGCCGACAGCGGGCAAGACATGGTGTCCATCGTCTTCTTCCTCGCCTCCGCCTTGGCGCTCGCATTGGGCTATCTGTTCTTCGCTTGGATCACCGACAGCAAGCTGGGCAATATCATCCAAGCCATCCGCGACGATGAATCGCGCGTCCGCTTCCTCGGCTATCATGTGGAAAGCTATAAGCTCTTCGTCTTTACCATCACCGCCATCGTCGCAGGCATCGCAGGCGCGCTCTATTACCCTCAGGCGGGCATCATCAACCCGGCTGAGATCGCGCCCATCGCCTCGATCTATCTCGCGGTCTGGGTCGCCATTGGCGGGCGAGGCCGGCTTTACGGGGCGGTCATCGGGGCGGCGGTGGTCTCGCTCCTGTCCAGTTGGTTCACGGGGGGCGGCGCGCCCAGCATCGATCTGGGGGTCTATACGATCCATTGGGTCGACTGGTGGCTGGTGCTGCTTGGCCTGAGCTTCGTACTTATCACGCTGTTTGCGCCCAAGGGCATCGGCGGCCTCTTTGACAAACTGGTGCGCAAGTCATGACTTCTCTTTTGGAAATGTCCGGAATCTCGAAATCCTTTGACGGATTTCAGGCGATCAAGAACCTCAGCCTCCAGATCGGGGAGCCGGAGTTGCGCGCCGTCATCGGCCCCAATGGGGCGGGCAAAACCACCTTCATGGATATCATCACCGGCAAGACGAAGCCGGATGAGGGCTATATTCGTTTCGGCGAAGACAGCCGCTCGCTCATCGGCCTGTCGGAAAACCAGATCGCCATGCTGGGGATCGGGCGGAAGTTTCAAAAGCCCACGGTTTTCGAGGCGCAAAGCGTGCGCGAAAACCTTGCCATGGCGCTCAAGAACCCGCGGGGCACCTTCTCGGTCTTGTTCTATCGCAAGAGTGCCGAGGGGGCGGCGCGGCTGGAACAGATCGCCGATGAGATCAACCTGACCGCCCATCTCTTCCGCCCTGCCGGAGAGTTGAGCCACGGGCAAAAACAATGGCTGGAGATCGGGATGCTGCTTGCGCAATCGCCGCGCCTGCTGCTGGTGGATGAGCCCGCCGCGGGCATGACCGCGCATGAGCGCGAGCACACCACCGACATCCTGAAGAGGGCGGCCGAGACCCGCGCGGTTATCGTGGTGGAGCATGATATGGAGTTCGTGCGGCGGCTGAACTGCAAGGTGACCGTATTGCACGAAGGATCGGTGCTCGCCGAAGGGTCACTGGATCATGTGACCAACAATCAGACTGTAATTGACGTTTATTTGGGGCGCACCGATGCTGGAGATTGAGAACCTGAGCCTGAAATACGGGCAATCCCAAATCCTGCACGAAATCACGTTGAACGCGCCCGTGGGGCAGGTGACCTGCGTGACCGGCACGAACGGGGTCGGTAAGACCAGCCTGCTGAAGGCCATCGCCGGGCGGCACCCTTTTTCGGGCGGGCGGATCAGGCTTAATGGGGAGGAGTTGCAGCCGGGACGTGCGGCACTCTCGGCCAAGGCGGGCGTCGGATATGTGCCGCAGGGGCGTGAGATTTTTCCACTGATGCCTGTGCAAGAGAACCTTGAGACGGGCTTTGCCTGCCTGCCCAAGTCCGAGCGCAGGATCCCGGACGACATTTTCGATCTCTTCCCCGTCCTCGCTGAGATGAAGACCCGGCGCGGGGGCGACCTTTCGGGCGGGCAACAACAGCAGCTTTCCATTGCCCGCGCACTCATCGCGCGGCCCAGCGTGCTGCTGTTGGACGAACCCACCGAGGGGATTCAGCCCAATATCATCCAGATGATTGGCCGCACGATCCGGCTTCTGCGGGATCGGGGGGAGTTGGCCATCGTGCTGGTCGAGCAGAACTTCGATTTTGCCTATAACAACGCGGATCATTTCCACGTCATGCAGCGTGGCCGGATCACCCAATCGATCCCAAAGTCCGAAGCGAAACGAGAGCAGCTTTTGGATGCGCTTGCGCTCTAGCTGACCCCTCAAAACGGGATCGCGCAGGACTCCGGATGGGGGTTTAGGCGCGGAAACCTCCTATTATTGTGGGGGCGCGTGGCAGCAAAGTCTTGACTTCCCGACCGTCAAACGGTGTACCTGCGCGAAACCTGAAATAGCCCTAGGAAGGGACCATCATGCACGCCTATCGCAGCCATACCTGTGCCGATCTGAGCCTTGAGAACAAGGGTGACACCGTGCGCCTGTCCGGCTGGGTGCACCGGGTGCGGGACCACGGCGGTGTGCTGTTTTTGGACCTGCGCGACCATTACGGGATCACTCAGGTCATCTGCGACCCTGACAGCCCGGCCTTCGCCGAGATGGAAAAGGTCCGTGCGGAATGGTGCGTGCGCATTGATGGCACCGTAAAGGCGCGGGACGAGAGCCTTGTGAACCCCAAGTTGCCCACGGGCGAGATCGAAGTCTACGCGCGCGACATCGAAATCTTGGGTTCTGCCGCGGAACTGCCGCTTCAGGTCTTCGGCGATCAGGAATACCCCGAGGAGACGCGTCTGCGCTATCGCTACCTCGACCTGCGCCGGGAGAAGATGCAAAAGAACATGGCGCTGCGCTCTGACGTGGTGGCCTCGATCCGCAAGCGCATGTGGGATCAGAACTTCCGCGAGTTCCAGACGCCGATCATCACCGCCTCCTCCCCCGAGGGCGCGCGCGACTTCCTCGTGCCGTCGCGTCTGCATCCGGGCAAGTTCTACGCCCTGCCGCAGGCGCCGCAGCAGTTCAAACAGCTGCTCATGGTCTCGGGCTTTGACAAATACTTCCAGATCGCGCCCTGCTTCCGCGACGAAGACCCGCGCGCCGACCGCTCGCCCACCGATTTTTACCAGCTCGACATGGAGATGTCCTTTGTCACGCAGCAGGACGTCTTCGACACGATCCAGCCGGTGATCGCAGGCATCTTCGAAGAGTTCGGCGGCGGCAAGAAGGTCGACGAGACTTGGGAGCAGATTTCCTATAAGGATGCCGCGCTGTGGTATGGCTCCGACAAGCCCGACCTGCGCAATCCGATCAAGATGCAGGTGGTGAGCGAGCACTTCCGCGATTCCGGCTTCGCGATCTTTGCCAAGCTGCTTGAGCAAGAGGGCACCGAAATCCGCGCCATTCCCGCGCCCACAGGCGGCAGCCGAAAGTTCTGCGACCGCATGAACGCCTTCGCGCAGAAAGAAGGGTTGCCCGGCATGGGCTATATCTTCTGGCGCGATCAGGGCAACGGAATGGAGGCGGCAGGCCCGCTGGCCAAGAACATCGGGCCCGAGCGCACCGAAGCGATCCGCCAGCAGTTGGGTCTGGGCGTCGGCGATGCGGCCTTCTTCCTCGGCGGCAAGCCGAAGAGCTTCGAGGCCGTCGCAGGCCGCGCGCGTAACGTCATCGGCGAGGAGTTGAACCTCACCGACAAAGAGCGTTTCGCCTTTGCATGGATCGTGGATTTTCCGATTTACGAGCGCGACGAAGAGACCGGCAAGATCGACTTCGAACACAACCCCTTCTCCATGCCCCAAGGCGGGATGAAGGCGCTGGAGGGTGATCCGCTCAAGGTGCTGGGCTACCAGTATGACCTCGCCTGCAACGGCTACGAACTGGTTTCGGGCGCGATCCGGAACCACAAGCCCGAGATCATGTTCAAAGCCTTTGAAATCGCGGGCTACGGCGAAGACGAGGTGCGCAAACGTTTCGGCGGCATGGTCAACGCCTTCCAATACGGCGCCCCGCCCCACGGTGGCTGTGCTGCGGGCATCGACCGTATCGTCATGCTGCTGGCCGAAGAGCAGAACATCCGCGAAGTCATCCTCTTCCCGATGAACCAGCGTGCCGAAGACCTGATGATGAACGCCCCCTCCGAGCCCAGCAGCGATCAGCTGATGGAACTGGGGCTGCGGGTCATTCCGCAGGAGTGATCCTGTCTGAATGAAGTCTCGCCCCCGGCTCAGTCGGGGGTGATATTGCCCGGTAGGATGCCCAGCACCAGAACCGGGCAGCCGCCGCTGCGCCCGGCGGCGATGCGGCTGATCAGCTTGTGGGTGCCGGTGGTGCTGGCCCCGAATTTCGCGCTGACGGTCTTGTCGGTCTCATTGCCGAATTTGTCCAAGCAATTGCCGAGCGATTTGAAAAAGTCGTTCGACAGTTCGCGCGTCACGATGACGCCCACGTCGATCACCCCCGCTTCGAAGAAGCTGCGAAAGGCGTATAGGTCGCGGTCGTAGGTCTGGTCCTTGCTGTTCCACTCATAGTCGAACGCCACCCGGCCACGCCAGAAATCGACCATATGATTGTGGATGAAGTCTTCGCGGATGATGCGGTCGACTTCGGGCGCGCTGTCGCCCTTGCCCGCGGTGAGCTGCACCAGCAGGTCGGCCTTGATGCGCACCTCTTCGTGGAAATTCTCGGCTGCCGCATATTGCGCGAAACGGGTGGTGGCCGACATGCGGTTGCCCCCCGGCGCGCGGATTTCATCGCGGCTGATGGTGAATTGGCGCAGCACGCGGATGATCGCGGCCAGTTCCTCGGGCGCGCGCTGTTGCAGCACGGCGGCGGCGCTGCGGTAGCTGGTGACGGAATAGCGGTCGCGCAGATCGACGGGCAGCAGGTCTTCGACAAGCCTTTCGTCGTCGAAAACCGCGTCGTCAATGCGCCGCGCCAGATTACTCAGCCGCGACACTGGAATTGTAGCTGTAGGTCTTCCAATCGGGCTTGTAATCCGCCTCGGCCTGATTGCCCCAAACGGTCCAACCCTCTCGTACCCCACGCCCAAAGAGTTCGAGGTAGGGGCCCCAAGAGCAGCTTTCGATCAGGTCATATTGCTCATCCGGCTTGCGCGAATGCTCGCGCTTGCGGGTTTGCAGCATGTTCACCTGCCGCCGCCCGGCGTCGAGCGTGCGCACGTTCTTACCACGCACGCCGAAAAGCAAAATCTCGGTCACATTGCGGAAGTAAAACCCCACGCCGCGCCCATCACTGCCGCCATCCTTGCGGATTTTGTGCCAGATGATGTTGGATTTATACTCAAACCCCCAAGCCTTGAGCACCTGCAACCCTTCGGGCAGGAGGGCATTTGGCACCCACATGTAGCAATGCGCGCGGTCTTCGAGGTGATCGGCCACGGGCAGGGCGCAGATATCCTCAACCGTCATCGTGGGATAACGGGCCAAGCGCTTATGCTCGGGCGCGACCTTTCCGGTGCGGTTGGTAAAGCGCCACGGCGGGTCCGCCATGACGCATCCAAACCGGTCTTTGCCCAGAAAGTCGCGTAGGTCTTGTGATGGATTATCGCTCATATCCAATATATTGCGTTCCCTCGGGCTTTCTTGCAACCGCAACCTGCCCGGCGGGGCTGGATATCCACAAGAACGTTAAGGGAACACATCTAGCAGGGAAGAGCGGCTTGGGTCAATCCTCAAGGCTGTCTTCGCGCTTTTCCTCGATGAGTTTGGCTTCCTTTTCCTTACGCTTCAGGAACTTGTCGCCGAAGGCCTCGTTCTGTTCCTCGCCGATAACCTTTTTCGCGCGGGTGAAAAGCTCGTCTTCTTCCTCATCCATGTGATGCTCGTAATCGTGCTTGAGCTGCTTGAAACGAGTCAGCCAAGCCGACGAGGACATATCGGTTTCGCGCAATTCCTCCATGATGTCGTCGAGCTGTTGGTGCTCATGCACCGAATGACGGGCGTGATCTTGGCCCCATGTCTCGGACATTAGTGTGGAATAAAAGGTCTCTTCCTCGGCGGCGGCGTGGGATTTCACATCATGGTAAAAGCGGTCCCAAGCTTTGCGGCGCTCGGCGCTGTCGCCTGCGGTATCGGCAATGGTGTTCAGCAGGGCGCGGTGTTCATCATGATCTTCTTTGATCGCGTCATAGATGGAGGGCATGGGAAAATCCTTTGGTGTTACCTGTGGCTAACGCCGCAGCCACCGGCAGGTTCCCGCCTTAGAAGACCGTGCCCTGCGCCGCTTGGCTGGCAACCTCTTGGAACAGCCCGCCGGTTTGCGCGTGAAATGCTGCCAATGCGACGACCACCAGCCCAAGCGCATTCGCGCCCACAACGATCCAGTCGACCGGCTTTGCGGCTGTCGCGCTGTCCTTGGTGTGCTGGCTCATCTCACCCTCCCGGGCCTTTGCGGTTGCGACGATGCTGAAGGCTGATTGTGGCATCAATGTGTAGCTTGGAGGCTGAGACTGGGGTCTGATGCGATTATTTCAAGTTTATTCAGCTTGGCGGCTCGAAAACGCCGGTGCATAACTTTTCCATGAACAGTAAATCTGACCCGCGCCCCGTTGGGCCCCTTGTTGAGAATTGGTCCGAGCCGCCGCGCCCGGCGGGTGAGGTGCTCACCGGCCGTCATGTAGTGTTGGAACCGCTTTCGGCCGAGAAACACGCGGCGCTGCTCTATCCCGCCTATCTGGGGGAGGATCACGTTTGGGATTATCTCCCCTACGGGCCATTCTCGTCGGCGGCGCAGTACCACCGTTGGGTGCGCGACAATGCGGGAAAGGCCGATCCCTATTTTATGGCGGTGAAAGACCGCGCCCGGGATCAATGGCTGGGCGTGGCGAGCTTCCTGCGGATCAAGCCCGAGGCGGGCAGTATCGAAGTGGGCCATATCAACTTCAGCCCCGCGCTTCAGCGCACCCCGGCGGCGACCGAGGCGATATTCCTGATGATGCAATGGGCCTTTGGGGCGGGCTATCGCAGGTTCGAGTGGAAGTGCGACGCGCTCAACCGTCCGTCGCGCCGCGCGGCGCAGCGTCTGGGGCTGAGTTATGAGGGCGTCTTTCGGCAGGCGGCCATCGTCAAAGGACGCAACCGCGACACGGCTTGGTTCGCCGCGATCGACACGGAATGGCCCGCGCTGAAAGAGGCGTTCGAGGTCTGGCTTGCCCCCGGCAATTTCGACGGGCAGGGGCAGCAGAAAGAGCGGCTTGGCGATCTGACCCGCCTTGTCCGGGTGGCGGGGGATCCGACGCTTTAACCCGTCAGGCTAGATCGCCAGCTTTTCAGCAAGGCGGTGCTGGATCATCCCGGTGATGGCTGCGGTCTCTGGCCCCGCAGGTTGGCCCAGGGCACGTTTATGGGCCAAGGCGCGGGCAGCTTCTTCCAAACGTTGGTCATTGGCCGAACGGGCCACCCCGCACAGGAATTGCGCGACGTAATCCAGCGTGTGATTGTCGGGCGCGTCCCCCAGCACGTCAGCGATATGGGCAATGTCATCTTGGAAACCGATCCGGTCGGGGGTGACATCCTCATCCGGCAGGATACGCGGCCCCCGGGGGCGGCGGTCGTCGGACAGTGCGGCGAGGATGGCTTGCTGAAAGGAGGACAGCGAGGTGATCGGCTTGGACAGGAACCCATCCACCCCCGCCGCGCGGGCGTCAGGCTCCATATGGCTGTCGCCAGAGATGGCGATGATCGCCTCGACCCGCGGTGTGCTTTGCATGAGTTCGGCAATCAGGTCCAACCCGCTGCCGTCAGGCAGGCCAAGGTCGACCAGCGCCACGCTGGGGCGGTAGACCTGCAAATGCCGCCGGGCCGAGCGCAGGCAGTCCGCCCGTCTGATCCGCGCGCCCGAGCGCAGGCAGAGCAGGCGCATCGCCTCACAGGCGAAACGGCTGTCTTCGACCACCAGAACGGTAAGGCCTAGCAGAGGCCGCTCCGCCGTGGGGGTGAGGGTCGGTCTTTCAAAGGGGTCGGTATCGTCCATCATCGCCTCCAAGAACAACTGCAGCGCCATCGTTACGCCGCGTTGGCTAATGACGCGTTAACGTGACGCATTGTTGTTTACCGGGGCGGCGGGCATAAAGCTGGCAAATCACGAGGAGCATTCAGGATGATCGGACGTCTTAACCATGTGGCCATCGCGGTGCCGGATCTCGAAGCGGCGGCGGATCAGTATCGCCACGCGCTTGGTGCCAAGGTCGGCGCGCCGCAGGCCGAACCGGACCACGGGGTGACCGTGATCTTCATCGAACTGCCGAACACCAAGATCGAATTGCTGCACCCCTTGGGCGAAGACAGCCCGATCAACGGCTTTCTGGAAAAGAACCCCGCAGGCGGCATCCACCACATCTGCTATGAGGTCGAGGACATCCTCGCCGCGCGGGACCACCTGAAATCCACCGGCGCGCGTGTCTTGGGCTCGGGCGAGCCGAAGATCGGGGCCCATGGCAAGCCGGTATTGTTCCTGCACCCCAAGGATTTCAACGGCGCGCTCGTCGAGCTTGAGGAGGTCTGATCATGGGTATCGTTTCCGGGCTCGTCCTCTTTGCCGTCATCTGGTCGATGACATTCCTGATCGCCCTGCCGATCCGGGTGCAAACCCAAGGCGACGCGGGCGCGGTGGTGCCGGGCACCCATGCAGGCGCGCCCGAGCAGCATCATCTGGGCCGCAAGGCGCTGTGGACCACGCTGGTCGCCGCGATCATCTGGGCGATCAGCGCGACGATCATCCTGTCGGGCTGGATCAGCGTGGCGGATATCGAAGGCTGGCTGCATCCGAATGCGGCACCAACGCATGGTACAGGTGGGTAAAGGTCGCCGCGCCTAGGATCGGGATCAGCAGGTTCAGCAGCGGTACCGAAAGCGGCACCGCCATCAGCACCCCGGCCACCCAGATCGTGCCCGCATGGCGGCGACGCAGGCGCTTGGTCTCGTCCCGCCCGTGGCGGCGCAGCGCGGCGAGGGTGAAATACTCCCGCCCCAGCAGAAACCCGTTCAGCCCCCAGAAGATAAACAGCGCCGCTGGGGCGAAGAGCAGGTAAAGCACCAGCGCCAGCAGGTTCGCCCCCACCAGCACGCCCATGAAATTGACCGTATCGCGGATGGCGTCGCCCATGCTGACTTGGTTCGCGGGGGGCAGATGGGGGTAGTGCACCTCTTCCACCGCATCGGCCACTTCATCCAGAAACATCGAGGTGATCGCCGAGGCCACGGGCACCATCAGGAAGACCGAGAGGACCATCAGCAGGATCAGCGCGCTCCAACTCAGCAGATCGTCGAGCCAGTTGACCTCTCCCAGCACGGGCAGCCAAGCGTCTTCGGGGGTGACCCAGTCCACCAGATAGGCAAAGCCCGCCGTGGCCGCGATCAGCAGCGCCAGCGACAGGCCCACGCCCAAGAGCACCACCTTGCGAAAGCGCGCATCGCCCAATTGGCCAAGCGCCCGGGTGAATGACCTGAGGATCGCGTTTACAGCCATGTGGTGATCCCGTCGATGTCCGGGCGCGGACGCTCCGGCGGCGCGGTGGTTTCGGTGCCAATGTGAATGATGCCCGCGATGCGCTCATGCGAGGCGAGGGCCAAACCCTCTTCCATAAAGCCCCGGTCATGGGCGGGCCAACCGCTCAGCCAATTGGCGCCCCAGCCTGCGGCGAGGGCGGCATTCAGAAGCGCGAGGCAAACCGCCCCGGCGGAATAGGTCTGCTCCAGCGGCGGAATTTTGGGAGAGGGCTTTTGCACCTCGATCACCGCCACGGCAAGGTTGCCCTGATCGAACTGGCCACGCCCCTTGGCGATCTCTTCGGCCCCAAGGCCAAGCGCCGCGCCGCGTGTCTCGACCACCTCGGCCAAACGCGCCATCGCGGCATGGTCGATGACCACGAAACGCCAAGGCTCCAACTTGCCATGATCCGGCGTGCGCGCGGCGGCGGTCAGAAGCGGGCGTAGGGCCTCGGCATCGGGCACCGGCAGGCCCAGTGTCTTGGCCGGGCGCGAGCGGCGGTTTTGCAAAAAGGCGAGGGCGGAAGGGTCAGCTACGGGCATCGGGGTCTCTTACAGGTCCAGTTGCTGCGCCATATCGTCAATCGACTGGCGGAGGAAGGCATCAAAGGCGGGCGAGGGTTGGCGCGCGTTGAGCGACCGCGCCATCGGGGCCGGCGCGTCGATTGCGCTGCCGCTCAGCGCGGCGATCGTGGCATGACCGCAGAAGGGGACATAGGCCTCGGAATAGCCGCCCTCATGCACCAGCACCAGCTTGCCATCGCAAAGCCGCTCGGCGGTGCTGCGAATGCGTTTGGTCATCTCGGCAAAGGTTTCGGCGGTGGCCTGCATCCGTGCCAGTGGGTCGATGATCGCCGCGTCATAGCCGCAGGCGACGATGATCATGTCGGGGGCGAAAGCTTCGATCGCCGGGATCACCACGCGGTCCATCGCATGGAGATAGGCGGTATGGCCCGAGCCTGCGTGCATCGGCAGGTTGATGTTATAGCCTTCGCCCGCCCCGCGTCCGCGATCCTTCAGGCCGCCGGTGTCGATGGGGTAATTCCCCTCTTGGTGGAGCGAGATGGTCAGCACGTCATCGCGGTCATAATAGATCGCCTCGGTCCCGTTGCCGTGGTGCACGTCCCAATCCAGCACGATGACGCGCTTTGCCAGCCCCTTGGCCTGCGCGGCCTCAATGGCGATGGCGATATTGGCGAGAAGGCAGAAACCGTTGGGCAGATCCGGCAGGCAGTGGTGCCCCGGTGGGCGGCTGAGGGCATAGGCATTCTGTAGCTTGCCCCGCGCCACGGCATCGACGGCGGCGATGGACAGCCCGGCAGAGAGCGCGGCCAGTTCATAGCCGCCACGGGCGAAAGGCACCGCATGGCCCAGCTCACCACCCCCCGCATCCGAAAGGCGTTTGAAGTCGTCAAGATAGGTTTCGGGATGCACCCGCGCCAAGGCCTCCCGGTTGGCGGGGGCAGCGCTGCGGGTGTCGAGTTCGGCGAAGAGCCCGGTCACCTCCATCAGGTTCTTCATCCGGCGCTTGGTCTCGGGGTTTTCCGGCAGGCCTCCGGCGGCGAGGGGCTGCACCAGCCCGCCCACCGGCATGGTAAAGACGTAGTTGCCCCCTGCGTGCCAAAAGCAGCGTTCGTCCCAGAAAAAACCTGTGGTCATCTTGTGCTCCCCTTCATCCTTGCGGGGAAGGTGGCGTAGGGCGGCGGGATTGTCCATGGCGCGGGGGGCTCACGCGGGCGGTGGCGCGTGAGGTGGGTGCGGGATTTGGTATTTGAGAAAGGATGAAGGGGGGAAGGGGGCGCTTTGGGTGGAAAGCGTAGGGCTTGGGGTGGCCCTAGCGCCTTTGGGGGGCGCTAGGGGTTTTGGTGGTTAGCCGACCATGCCGACGATCTCATAGGTGCGTTTGAGGATCGGGGCGGTGATCTCGCGCGCTTGTTCCGCACCGCGGGCGAGGATGCGGTCGATCTCGGCCGGATCGGCCATCAGGCGCTGCATTTCGGCGGTGATCGGGCCCATTCTGGAGACGGCCAGTTCCGCCAGCGCAGGCTTGAAGGTGCCGAATTGCTGGCCGCCGACTTCCGCCAGCACCTGATCGACGGATTGGTCGCTGAGGGCGGCGTAGATGTTCACGAGGTTGCGCGCCTCGGGGCGGTCCTTCAGGCCCTCAGCCTCGGACGGGAGGGCGTCGGGGTCGGTCTTGGCCTTGCGGAACTTCTTGGCGATCGTGTCGGCATCGTCGGTCAGGTTAATGCGGCTCGCGGGCGAGGGGTCGGACTTTGACATCTTCTTGGACCCGTCGCGCAGGGACATGACGCGGGTGGCCGCGCCTTCGATCACCGGTTCGGTGAGCGGGAAGAAGTCGACGCCGTAGTCGTGGTTGAACTTCGCGGCGATGTCGCGGGTCAGCTCTAAGTGCTGTTTCTGGTCCTCGCCCACCGGCACATGGGTGGCGTGGTAGATCAGGATGTCGGCGGCCATCAGCGCGGGGTAGGCGAAAAGCCCCAGCGAGGCGGCTTCGGCGTTTTTGCCGGCCTTGTCCTTCCACTGGGTCATGCGGCCCATCCAGCCCATGCGCGCGACGCAGTTGAAGACCCAAGCCAGTTGCGCGTGCTCAGGCACTTGGCTTTGGTTAATCAGGATGGATTTTTCAGGGTCGATGCCCGAGGCGATGAAGCCGGCGCAGAGCTCGCGGGTGCTTTTCTTCAGGTCCGCCGGGTCTTGCCAGACTGTGATCGCGTGCAGGTCAACCATGCAGTAGATCGATTGCACGCCCTTTTCCTGCGCATCGGCGAAACGTTTCAGCGCGCCGAGGTAGTTGCCCAAATGCAGGTCGCCCGAGGGCTGAATGCCGGAAAACACGCGCGGGGTGAATTGGGTCTCGGACATCGGGAGGCACCTCTGGGCTGGAAAGTCTTGCGCGGCAGGCTTACTTCTGGCCGCGAACCCCGTCAAGGAGCGCCCATGCAAGACCCAGACCTCCAGCCCCCCGTGAACCCGCTGCCGCCCGCGGTTGTCATTCTGTTTCTGGCCATTGCCGGGGTCGAGGTGGTGCTCTCTCTGGCCGAGGCCGGGCTGGTGGGCGGCCCCGCTGCCGTGGGCTGGCGGCTGGCGCTGGTGCGCGACTTTGGTTTTTCGGGGCTGATCTTTGACGCGATGATTGGCGCAGGCCAGTACCCGATCGAACATATCTGGCGGGTGGTGACTTACCCCTTCATCCATCTGGGCTTTACCCATGCGATCTTTGCCGTGGTGCTGCTTTTGGCCTTGGGCAAGTTGGTGGCCGAGGCGATGGGGCAATTGGCGTTTGTGGTGATCTTCGTGCTGTCGGGCATTGGCGGGGCGCTTGTTTATGGGGCGCTATTGAACGATCCGGTCTGGCTCGCCGGGGCCTATCCCAATGTTTACGGGCTGATCGGTGGCTATAGTTTCGTGATGTGGCGGCGGCTGCTGGGTTCGGGCGGGCCGCAGTATCAGGCCTTTACGCTGATCGCGCTGCTGATGGGGCTCCAGCTGTTCTGGGGTATGTTTTTCGAGACTGGCTTTCTTTGGGTGGCGGAGCTCGCCGGGTTCATCTGTGGTTTCGGGCTGAGCTTTCTGGTCGCGCCCGGGGAATGGACGCGACTGCGGGCGCGGTTGCAGCAGCGTTAACCGCGCCGCATCGCCGATTTGAACTCCGACAGGCGGAATGCGCCGATCAGCTGGCCGACACCGAAGTAGCTGACCGCGGCGATCACAAGCAGCAGCACCAGCGCCAGTCCGCGCCACCACGGCATGCCGAGCATCGGTTGCAGCGCGGCATTGCCCAGCCAAAGCGCGACGCCCATGGCGGCCGAGGCGATGAGGATGCGCCAGATGCGTTTGTGGAAGCGCGCGTCGAACTTTACCGCATCGCCAAAGCGCCGTGCGCCGATCGCGAGGCAGGCGAACATCGTCCAGCCTGCCAGCGTCGTGGCGACCGCCGGGGCGATCCAGCCGATGAAGGGGGCAAGGCCGACGGCGAGCGCCGCGTTCACCACCATGGCGATCACGGCGAAATGGAAGGGGCGGCGGGTGTCTTCGCGCGCGAAATAGACTGGTTGCAGGATCTTTTGCAGCACGAAGGAGGGCAGGCCGAGGCCGTAAACCATTACCGCCGTGGCAATCGCGGCGGTGTCATCGACGCCCGAGGCGCCGCGCTCGAACAGCACGGTGACCAGCGCGAAGGGGATCACGATCAGCGCGACCGAGGAGGGGATTGTCAGGGCCAGCGAAATCTCGGCGGCGCGGCTCAGCGCGGTTTGCGCACCTGCGTCGTCTCCGGCCCGCAGGCGGCGCGACAGGTCGGGCAGCAGCACGATGCCCACGGCGATGCCCACCACGCCCAAGGGTAGTTGATAGAGGCGGTCGGCGGCGAAGAGCCATGAGACGGCCTTGTCATATTGGCTGGCCACCAATTGCCCGACCACGAGGTTGATCTGCATCACGCCCGAGGCCAGCGCAGCGGGCAGGGCGATGACGATCATCGCGCGCATGTCGGGGGTCCAGCGCGGGCGGGAGGGGCGCAGCGGGAAACCCGCTTGGGCCGCGGCGCGCCATGTCAGCGCCAGCTGTGCCACACCGGCGACGGGGATCGACCAGATCAGCCAAAGCGCCACTTCGCCCCCGGTAAGCGCGGCAAAGGTCATGGCGGCGATGACGAAGATGTTCAAGAGCACCGGTGCTGCGGCGGCCACGGCAAAGCGTCCGGTGGCGTTGAGGATGCCTGAGAACAGCGCCGACAGCGACATGCAGAGGATATAGGGAAAGGCGATGCGGCCAAAGGCGACCGTCATGTCAAAGCGCGGGTCTCCGACGAAACCTTCGGCGGTCAGCCAGACCAAGCCGGGCATGAAGATCATGCCCAAAGCGGTCAGCGCCAGCACCACCAGCGACAAGCCGTTGAAGGCATCGCGGGCGAATGTCCCGGCGCCTTCCTCCCCCTCCAGCTTTTTGGCGAACATCGGCACGAAGGCCGCGTTGAACGCGCCTTCGGCAAAGAAGCGGCGGAACATATTGGGCAGGCGGAAGGCGGCGACGAAAGCGTCCATGACCGGGCCGGGGCCGATGAGTGACAGCAGCAGCACTTCGCGCAGGAAGCCGAGCACGCGGCTCAGCAGGGTCCAGACCCCGACAGTGAAAAAGCCGGACATAAGACGGATAGGTTTCATCGGAGGAGCCTTAATTTGCGCTGCGGTGATCCCTAGCGCGGGCGGTCACCCGGTGCAATCGCGGTGAGCGGCAGGAAATGCCCCGCCGCCCGCTGGGGCAAGGCGGCGCTTATCCCCCCGTGGGGTAGATGAACCCATTGATCGGATAGGTGCTGCCAAAGGCGCCCGGCTGGCTTTCCAAGCGCACGGCGGACCAGTCGTTGTCGTCGGAGACGTCGATCACCGCCATTTTCAGCGAAACCTCGTTGCGCTTCCAATTGGCGTGATCCACCCGGATTTCGCGGGGTGAGACGATGTCGGAAACCACAGCGATATGGCCCATCGGCATGGAGCGGGTGGCGCTGAAGGCCATCACAGCACCGACGACAGGGGCATCGCCGCGCGGGTAAAGCCCCTTGGCCTTGCCCCACCATGTCTCCGCATTGCCGCGAATCTGGATGCCGCTGACATTGCGGGCGAAGGGCACGCACCAAACGCGCTGGCCCTTGGCGCGCATGTCTTTGGCGGTCTGGACGGCCATGAAATGCCGCTGGGGATCGATGCCGCCGAAATCATAGGTCTGCGGGAGGTCAGGCGCTTTGGCGCAGGCTGCCGTGAGAAGAAGTGTGGCGCAAAGGGCCATCAGGCCCCGGTTCGGCAGTGCGGCGCGTGTCACGCTCATATGTCCCTCATTCATGGAATCCCGTCTCAGCGGCGGGTTGCAGGGATTTTGAGGATCTGATGCGCAAAGCAAAGCGGCCAAAGAGCGGGTGGCGAAAACCCGCCGATGAGGCGGAGGCTGGGGGCTAGCCCTCCGCCCGCTCGACCCCTGCGGCAATCGCTTCGCGCAGGCGTTTCTCCAAGGTGCGCTGCTTGGCCTCGGTATAGTATTTCAGGCCGAACATATCCTTGACGTAGAAAGTATCGACCACCTGTTCGCCATAGGTCGCGATCACCGCATTGGCGATATAGACGTTGGAGGCCGCCAAGGTGCGCGTCAGATCATAGAGCAGACCGGGCCGGTCGCGGGTGTCGACCTCGATGATCGTGTAGATTTCCGAACCTTCGTTGTCGAAGGTGATATGTGTGGGCACTTTGAAAGCGCGCTCGCGCTTCTTGACCTTGTCGCGGGATTTCAGCGCGTCGCGGGCAACGATCTCACCGCGCAGGGTCTTGAGGATCATCTCGCGCAGCCGCGGCAGGCGGCTGGCCTCATAGGGCTGATCTTCGCTGTCCTGAATCCAGAAAGCGTCAGTTACGAAACCGTCCTTCGTCGTGTAGCTGCGCGCATCCACCACATTGGCGCCGACCAGCGCCAGCGCGCCTGCAAGCCGGGCAAAGATGCCGGGGTGATCGGCCATGACGAAACAGGCCCGCGTCGCACCGCGGTCTTCGTCGGGGTGCAGATCAATGCGGATATCGTCATTGCCGATGTCGCGCAGCAGTTCCGCAAAGGCGACATGCGCGGTGACATGCAGACCCTGCCAATAGGGCGGATAATGGCGGGCCGTCTCGCGTTGCAGGTGTTTGCGCGGCCAATCGGAGAGCGCGGCGCGCAGGGCTTTCTTGGCCTCCGCGCCCCGGTTTTCGCGGTTGAGGTCTTCGAGCCCGGTTTCCAGCGCCCGCTCGGTCTGGCGATAGAGCGCGCGGATCAGCACCGCTTTCCAATTGTTCCATGTGTTCGGCCCGACGCCACGAATGTCGCAGACCGTCAACACGCAAAGCAGGTCGAGCCGTTTGACCGTCTGCACCGCCTTGGCAAAGTCGCGCACTGTGCGCGGATCGGCAATGTCGCGTTTCTGCGCCATGTCGGACATCAGCAGGTGATAGCGCACCAGCCATTCCACCGTATCGACCTCATCGCGTTTCAGCCCCAGCCGCGGGCCAATGCGCCGTGCCAGTTTCGCGCCGATGATGGAATGGTCCTCGGGCCGCCCCTTGCCGATGTCATGCAGCAGCAGGGCCACATAGAGCACCTTGCGGTTCACCCCACGTTTCAGGATCGAGGAGGCGACGGGCAGTTCCTCTTCCAGCTCGCCCTTTTCGATCCGGGCGAGGTTGGCGATACATTGGATGGTATGTTCGTCGACGGTGTAGGAATGATACATGTTGAACTGCATCATCGCGACGATCGGCTCGAACTCAGGAATGAAGGCGCCTAAGACGCCCAATTCGTTCATCCGCCGCAGGGAGCGTTCGGGATTGCCGTGTTTCAATAGCAGGTCGAGGAAGATGCGCCGGGCTTCGGGCGTGCGGCGCATATCATCGTCAATCAGCGCGAGGTTGGCCTTGATCAAGCGCATCGCATCGGGGTGGATCAACATGCCCGTGCGCAGTGCCTCTTCGAAGATGCGCAACAGGTTCAGCTTGTCTTGCAGAAACTCTTCGTCGTCCTTCACCGCGATGCGGTTGTGGACCACCTGAAACCCGTCGCGGATTTTCGGGCGGCGGCGGAAGATGCGTTCCAGCAGCGGTTCGGCCTTCATATGGGAGGCTTCGAGCCCGCTGACGAAGATGCGCGTCAGATCCCCCACCGCGGTGGCATGGCGGAAATAGGCCTGCATGAAAATCTCGACGCCCCGCCGGCCCCCGATGTCCTGATAGCCCATCGCTTGGGCGACCTGCACCTGCATGTCGAAGGTCAGCTGTTCCGTCGCGCGCCCGGCAATTAGGTGAAGATGCCCCCGCACGGCCCAGAGAAAAGCCTCGGCCTCGCGGAAGGTGTCGTATTCATCGGCGCGGAAAACGCCGAGATCGACCAGATCCGCGACCCGGTCGACGTCATGGATGAACTTGGCGATCCAGAACAGCGAATGCAGATCTCGCAGCCCGCCCTTACCTTCCTTGACGTTGGGCTCGACCATATAGCGCTCACCCTGTTTCAGGTGGCGGTTGTCGCGCTCTTCCAGTTTCGCTTCGATGAAATCCTTTCCCGCGCCTGAGAAAAGTTCGTTCTTGAGCCGTTCGGAAAGCTCTTGCGCAAGGGTCACATCGCCGTCGATGAAGCGGTTCTCCAGCAGGGCGGTCTGAATGGTGAAATCATCCGCCCCCAGCCGCAGGCAATCTTCGATGGTGCGCGTGGCGTGGCCGACCTTCAGCTTCAAATCCCACAGGATATAGAGCATCGATTCGATCACGCTCTCCGACCATGCGGTGGCCTTGTAGGGAATGAGGAACAGCAGATCGACATCGGAAAAGGGCGCCATCTCTCCCCGGCCATAGCCGCCGACGCCAATCATGGCGAGCCGTTCACCCTCGGTCGGGTTCGGGTTGGGGTGCAGCACTAGCGTGGCGATCTGCAAGACGCAGCGCAGCAGTTGGTCGGTGAGATAGGTGTAGGAAGAGGTCATCGCCCGCGCGTCGAATGGCGATTCAGCAAAGCCCGCCGCAATGGCCTTGCGGCCCGCCTGCTGGGCTTCTTGGATCAGGGGAACGATCTCGGCCCTGAGGGCTGCGCCCTCCAGCGTGCTGTCGCGCTGGGCGAGGGCCTGCCAGATGGCCGTGTCGTCAAAGATTTGTTCGGGCGCGCAAATCAGGCGCGGGTGTCGACGCGCGCCTGATGTTGTTGTCGGTTTCGCGAGGTCCAATTCAGAAACCAGCCCCGCCAAAGCCGCGCGGTGCCGGGTCGAGCACGACGACGCGGTTGTCGCGGATCGTGGCCACGGCCAGCGCACGTTCGTTGGTGCCATCGCGGCGCAGGCGGAAGATGCCGCTGGCGCCTTGGAAACCCGCCCCTTGGGTCAGCGCGGCCCCGGAAAGCGCGTTGGATTTGCCGCCCTTCACCAAGGAGCCGATTGCCGCGATCCCGTCAAATGCCAGCCCGGCCAGAGGGTGCGGATCACTGCCATAGGCCGCGGTGTAACGGTTCGAGAAGGCACCGCTCGCCGCCCTGTCGGGCAGGGCGAACCAGCCGCCCTGAACGCCGGGCAGTTCCAGCGTTTGGGCGGGGATGTCCCAACGGGTCAGGCCGACATATTGTGTGGTCGCCGATTGGATACCAGCCTCGGGCAGAAGCTGCGCGAAAAGCGGCAGAGCACTGGCCGAGGAGGTGGTGAGGAAGAGCGCATTGGCGCCGCTGCCTTCGATGGTCGCTTTGACGCGCGGCACGGCGGCCACGACCGACTCTTGGCTCAGCGCGTAATCGACGGTGCCTGCCAGCGTCGCGCCATTGGCGCTGATCGCTTGAACGATCGCGTCACGGCCCAGTTGTCCGGCAAGGTCCTGACCATGCAGCACGACCATTTTGTCTTTGCCGTTGCGCTTTGCAAAGCTCACCAACCGGTTGGCGGTATTGGCAAAAGTCGGCCCAAGCACGAAAACATTGCCGCCCGCGATGGTCGGGTTGTTCGAGAAGGAGATCACGTTAACCCCGGAGGAGGCCACGGCCACCCCAGCCGCATTGGCCGCTTCGCCGTAAACCGGGCCAAGGATGATCTTGGCCCCTTCATTCACCGCCTGCGCAGCGACGGATGCGGCTGTGCTGGCATTGCCTGCGGTGCCATAAACGCGCAGGTCGATCTGGACGCCATCCAGATCGCGCATCGCAAGACGCGCGGCGTTTTCGAGGTTCTTGGCCAGCAACTCATCACCGGCCGTGCCGCCCCGCGGAACCAAGAGCGCCACGGGGACGGGGGCCGCAGGGTCAATGCGCGGGCCGCCGGAATTGGCGCCGCCCGTGGCGACAGGCTGACAGGCCGCCAGCAGGACCGCGAAGAGCGGCAGCAAGAGCAGGTGCATCTTCTTGCGGATGGCGCGGAAACAGGCAATCATTTGTATTCACTCCCCGGTGGTGGCAAGACGACGATGGTCGCCGGAACATGGCCGCGATCATAGTGACTGCGAAAGGCGGGTCCAGCGTTGAAATTTGACAAGACAGAGCTAGCCCCGGGACTTTATTTCGTGGGCGTCCCCATCGGCACCGCGCGCGATATCACGCTGCGCGCGCTCGACACGCTGGCCTCGGCGGATCTGCTGGCGGCAGAGGACACGCGCAGCCTGCGGCGGCTGATGGAAATTCATGGGGTGCCGCTTGATGGACGCAAGGTGCTGGCGCTGCACGATCACAGCGGCACATCGGTGCAAGAGCGGCTGATCGCGGCCATCCGCGAGGGCAAATCGGTCGCCTATGCGTCGGAGGCGGGCATGCCGCTGATCGCCGATCCGGGGTTTGAATTAAGCCGGGCCGCAGCCGAAGCGGGCGTGATGCAGACCTGCGCGCCGGGGCCATCGGCCGTGCTGACCGCGCTGGCCTTGGGCGCCCTGCCGACGGATGCATTTTTCTTTGCGGGTTTCCTGCCCAACAGCAAATCGGCCCGGATCGCGGCGCTGGAAAAGCTGCGCGACGTGCCGGGGACGCTGGTGTTCTACGAATCGCCCAAACGGCTCGGCGCCATGCTGCGCGATGCGGCAACCGCACTGGGTGTGGGGCGCAAAGCGGCAATGTGCCGGGAGTTGACCAAGAAATTCGAAGAGATTCAGCGCGATACCCTCGAAAATCTCGCCGAGCTTTATCAAGCGAAGGCGCCAAAAGGCGAAGTGGTGGTGCTGATTGATCGCAGCCGTTCAGACTCTGTTAATCACCTTGACCTAGAAACAGATTTGCAACGGGCGCTTACAGATATGTCGATGCGTGACGCTGTCGATTTGGTGGCGCAGGCCCATGGCCTGCCGCGGCGGCAGGTCTATCAAGCGGCATTGGCGCTCGGCAAAGGTTAGAACGCGGATCGGAGCGATGAAAATGGCACAGGGCAATACGGGGATACGAACTGCGGCCAAACGCCAACGGGGGCGCATGGCCTATCACGCCGGGATCGCTGCCGAGAACCGCATCGCGCAAGACTATGAAAGGCGCGGTTTTGCCATCGCGCGCCGCCGTTGGCGGGGCCGCGCTGGTGAAATTGATTTGATCCTGCGCGATGGGGCTGCCTTGATCTTTGTCGAGGTGAAACAAAGTCGTAGTTTCGCAAGGGCTGCCGAAAGCCTTTCTGCCAGACAGATGCAACGCATCTACCGCTCCGCCGAGGAATTTCTTGCCGGCGAACCTGCAGGAAGCCTGACCGAGGTGCGCTTTGACGTGGCGCTTGTCGATGGGCAGGGGGCTACCGAAATCATCGAAAACGCCTTTGGCCACGGCTGACCCATTGCGCATAGGCCCCTGCTGCGCCATCTAAGAAGCGATCCCAGAAGCCTGCACCGTCGGTCCGGGTCGGATCACGACAAAGGTAAGCAGCGGGGGACGCCGATGAAAATCGCCTTTCAAATGGACCCGATCGGGGACGTGAACATCAATGCCGACAGCAGCTTTCGGCTGGCCGAAGAGGCGCAGGCTCGGGGGCATGAGCTGTTCTTCTACACGCCCGACCATCTGGCGTACCAAGAGGGGCGGATCACCGCGCGGGGCTATGACTTTACGGTACAGCGCGTGCAGGGCGATCACGCCCGGTTCGGAGAAGAGCGCGAGGTCGATTTGGCGGATTTCGACGTGGTCTGGCTGCGCCAAGACCCGCCTTTCGACATGCATTACATCACCTCGACCCACCTGCTGGACCGGCTGAAAGAAACCACCTTGGTGGTCAACGATCCCTTTTGGGTCCGCAATTACCCCGAGAAACTTCTGGTTCTCGACTTCCCCGATCTGACGCCGCCCACCACGATTGCGCGCGACCTTTCGACCATCAAAGCCTTCAAGGCGAAGCATGGCGATGTAATTCTGAAACCGCTTTACGGCAATGGCGGGGCCGGTGTGTTCCGGCTGGACGCCAATGACCGCAACCTCACCTCCCTGCATGAATTGTTCACCGGCTTCTCGCGTGAGCCGCTCATTGTTCAAAAATTCCTGCCTGCCGTATCCAAAGGTGACAAGCGCGTCATCCTCGTGGACGGGGAGCCGGTGGGCGCGATCAACCGCGTCCCGGCGGCAGGCGAGACACGGTCGAACATGCATGTCGGCGGGCGGCCTGAGAAGGTCGGGCTGACCGAGCGTGATCGGGAGATCTGTGCGGCCATCGGGCCATTGCTTAAAGAAAAGGGCCAAATCTTTGTCGGGATCGATGTGATCGGTAACTATCTGACCGAGATTAACGTGACCTCTCCCACCGGCATTCAAGAACTGGAACGGTTCGATGGCGAGAATATCGCCGGAAAAATCTGGGAGGCGATTGAGGCCAAGTGCGGGTGAGCCTGCGCCAGCATCTTCTGAACCGCTACCTGCGTCTGACAGAGAAACCTTTGCTGGCGCATGCAAACCCGCAGTTCCTGCGGGCCACGATGGAGATGCAGGCGCGGCTCTTTTTCAAAGGGCCGCGCGAGGTGCATGCAGAATGGCGTGATCTGCCGGGGGCGGGATCGGCGCTTTGGCTTACGCCGCCGCAGGCCTGTCAAGGGCGTGTGATCCTCTACGTTCATGGCGGCGGGTTTGTGTTTGGCAGCCCGGAGACGCACCGGGCGATGGTCGCGCGCCTTTCCCTGCTGACTGGCGCGCGGGCGGTGCTGCCGCGCTATGCGCGCGTGCCCGAAGCGGCCTTTCCCAAACCTGCGCAAGACATCCGCGCGGCGTGGGATGCGCTGCGCCAGATGGGCTTCGCCGCGGGGGACATCGTGATTGGCGGCGACAGCGCGGGCGGCGCGCTGGTTTTCGATCTTTTGGCGCAGCTTTGCCGCGAGGGGGCGGCGCTGCCTGCTGGCGCCTTTGGGCTTTCCCCCTTGTTGGACCTGACGTTTTCAGGCCCAAGCTTCACTCAGAATGCCGAAAGCGACGTGTTGTTGCCCGCCGCCCGCGCGACGGAAATGGCGCGGCTCTATCTTCAGGGGCAGGATGCGGAGAGCCCCCGGGCGAGTCCCATTCTTGCGGATTTCAACGGCGCACCGCCCGTCTGGCTCACCGTAAGTGACAGCGAAATCCTGCGCGATGACAGCCGCCGATTGGCGGCCCGTCTGCGCGAAGCGGGCGTGTCGGCCAGTTTGCAGGAGCTCCATGACCTGCCGCATGTCTGGCCGCTGTTTCAGAACCACCTGCCCGAGGCGCGGCAGAGCCTTGCTGCCCTCGCCGATTGGATCAATGCCGTGCTGCCGGATCGGGCAGGCGAAAGCTGATCGCCTCGGCCATATGGGGGCGGCGGACCTCGGGTTCCCCCGCAAGATCGGCGATGGTGCGCGCGACACGCATGACCCGGTGATACCCGCGCGCTGACAGGGAGAACCGTTCCGCTGCGCGCAGAAGCAGCGCGCGCGCTTCGGCATCCGGGCTGACGACGGTTTCAAGCAAGTCACCCGCCGCATCAGCATTGGCCGAAATCCCGTCATGCGGCGCGTAGCGCGTGGATTGAAGCGCCCGCGCGGAGGCGACCCTTGCCGCGACCTCGGTCGAGGTTTCTCCGTTGGCGGGCAGGTTGAGGTCGCTGTAGCTGACGGGCGGCACGTCGACGCGTAGGTCGAACCGGTCCATCAGCGGGCCGGAGATACGCCCGAGATAGTCTTCGCCGCAGGCCGGGACACGGGCGCAGGCGCGGGCCGGGTCGGGCAGGTAGCCGCATTTGCAGGGGTTCGCCGCCGCGACGAGCATGAAGCGGCAAGGGTATTTCACATGGGCATTGGCGCGCGCGATCATGACCTCGCCAGTCTCGATCGGTTGACGCAGGGTTTCGAGGACCGTGCGGTTGAACTCGGGGAATTCGTCCATGAACAGCACGCCGTTATGGGCCAGAGATGCCTCCCCCGGACGCGCCTGCCGACCGCCGCCGATGATCGCGGCCATAGAGGCCGTGTGATGCGGCTCGCGAAAGGGGCGGCTGCGGGAAATGCCGCCCTCATCCAGGAGCCCGGCGAGGGAGTGGATCATTGAGGTCTCAAGCGCCTCCGATGCCGTCAGCGGCGGCAGGATGCCGGGCAGCCGCGCGGCCAGCATGGATTTGCCCGACCCCGGCGTGCCGACCAGCATCAGGTGATGCCGCCCGGCGGCGGCGATCTCCAACGCGCGTTTGGCGCGTTCTTGGCCCTTAACCTCGCGCAGGTCGCGGCCCGCCAATGCGAGGGGCACCTCGCCCGGCTCGGCGGGGGCGATCGGTACTTGCCCGGTGTAGTGGCGCACCACGTCGCCCAGATTGGCGGCGGCGATGACCTGTGTCTTGCCCACCCATGCGGCCTCCGCCCCCGACCCCGCGGGGCAGAGCAGGCTGCGGTCCTCGGCGGCGGCGGCCATGGCGGCGGGCAGGGCGCCGACCACGGGCATCAGCGTCCCGTCGAGCGAAAGCTCCCCCAAGGCCACTACATTCTGGGTAATGTCATCCGGCAGGATATCCAGCGCCGAGAGCAGCGCCAGCGCGATGGGCAGGTCGAAATGGCTGCCTTCCTTGGGCAGGTCGGCGGGGGAGAGATTGACGGTGATGCGTTTGGACGGCAGCGCGATGGCCAAGGCGCTGAGCGCCGTGCGCACCCGGTCGCGGGCTTCCGAGACGGCCTTGTCCGCCAGTCCGACGATCGAAAAGCCTGGCAGCCCGGCGGTGACCGCGCATTGCACCTCGACGATGCGGGCGTCGACCCCTTGAAATGCGACCGTATAGGCCCGCGACACCATTACCCCTGCTCCGTCTTGCTATGGTTAATCGGTAGGCAAAACGGGTTTAGGAATGGTTAACGGCGCTGTGGCTCAGGGCGTATGATTGATCCCTTCAACCCGCCATTGGCCGTTGTCGTGGGACAGATGCGTCACCGAAAGGTTGTCGATCTTATGGGCCATCGCCTCCAGCGGGCCGCCGCCTTGGGCCTGCTGCACCTGCGTGAGGATCACGCCGAAATGGGCCACGGCGATCACATGGGCATTGGGGCGGGCCGCGTTGATCCGTGCCACAACTCGGTCGACGCGCGCCTTGGTCTGGTTCCAGCTTTCGCCCTCGGGGGCCATGACATCGCCGGGGGTCTCCCAATAGGCGCGGCTGAGGTCCGGGTCACGCGCGGCGACTTCGGAGAAATGCAGCCCGTCCCAAGCGCCGAAATGCAGCTCTCGCAGCCCATGCTCATGGGGCAGGCGGCGGCGGGCGGGCTGGGCCAGCGCATCCGCCGTATGCACAGCGCGGATCAGGTCCGAGGAGACGAGCAGCGCCTCATCCGGCAGGTGCAGGTTCAACCGTGCCAGTCGGGGCGCATCGGAAAGGTCCGCCGGGACATCGCGCCAGCCGACGAAGTTCTTCTCATGGGTCGGGCCGTGGCGCACCCAGTGCCAAATGGTCATGGCATCTCCCCTTTCAACAGTTGCGGCAGGCCGACGACGACCTGCACCACCGTCTCGGCCTCGGCGGCCAAGGCGATGTTGAGCCGCCCCTGCGCCTCGCGGAATTGGCGGGCCATGGCGTTTTCGGGCACGATGCCTTGGCCGACCTCATTCGAGACCACGACCCAATGCGCGGCGCAGCCCCGCAGGGCCTGCAAAAGCTGCGCCTGCGCGGCCTCCAGATCGCTGCCTTCCATCAGGTGATTGCTCAGCCACATGGTCGCGCAGTCGATCAGCACGATTTCGCCGGCGGGCAGTTTCGCCAGCGGTTCGGTCAGATCTAGCGGGCATTCGACGGTGCGCCACCCCGCATCGCGCCTTGCTTGATGCTTGTTCACGCGTTCTTGAACTTCGTCATCCCAGATGCGACCAGTGGCGAGGTAAGTCTTTGACATGCCGATGGAATTTACGAGGGCCTCTGCCCATTCCGACTTGCCCGAGGCCGCCCCGCCTAGGGCAAAGGTAGTTCTAGGCAACATCTTCTCACCAAATATTTGAACCAAATGGCATGTCTCTGCGTATCTCCACCAAAGGCCCATCACAAGGTGCGCCGCGCATTTCTCAAGGGGGATACCAAATGTCATTGCAAACCGCTCGCGAATTTTCACTCACCCGCACCGCAATGAAGGCCGAATTGCTCGATGCCGAGACGGAGTTGGAATTGGCCTATGCGTGGCGCGATCACCGGGATGAGGCCGCGTTGCACCGTTTGATCACCGCCTACATGCGTCTGGCGATCTCGATGGCGGGCAAGTTCAAGCGCTACGGCGCGCCGATGAACGATCTGATCCAAGAGGCCGGTCTGGGCCTGATGAAAGCCGCCGACAAATTCGACCCCGACCGCGGCGTGCGTTTCTCGACCTATGCGGTTTGGTGGATCAAGGCGAGCATTCAAGACCATGTGATGCGCAATTGGTCGATGGTGCGGACAGGGTCGACCTCCTCTCAGAAATCGTTGTTTTTCAACATGCGACGCGTGCAGGCCCGTTTGGAGCGTGAGGCCACGGCCATGGGCGAGACGTTGGATAAGCACCAGCTGCGCCAGATGATTTCGACCGAAATCGGCGTGCCGCTGCATGATGTCGAGATGATGGAAGGCCGTCTGTCAGGGTCGGACTATTCGCTGAACGCCACGCAGAGCGCTGAGGATGAGGGCCGCGAGTGGATCGAAGCACTGGCTGACGAAAGCGCGCAGGCGGCGGAGCGTGTCGAGGAAGAGCATGACACGGCGCAGCTGCGGAACTGGTTGCTGGCGGCAATGCAGGGTCTGTCCGAGCGTGAGCAATTCATCGTGCGCGAACGCAAACTGCGGGATCCTGCGCGTACTCTGGAAAGCCTCGGCGATGAGCTTAGCCTCAGCAAAGAGCGGGTCCGCCAGCTTGAAGCCGCGGCCTTTGGCAAGATGCGCAAGTCCCTCGAGATGCAATCGCGTGAGGTCTTTGCCTTTCTGGCCTGACCCCATATCGCGATGCCCGCCAGGGCTGGCAGATTTCGCCGCCCCGGATTAAGGTCTCCCTAATGCAAACGGGGGGCCTTTATGCTGTCGGGCAAACATATTCTGCTGATCATCGGCGGCGGCATTGCCGCCTATAAATCCCTCGATCTGATCCGGCGTCTGCGCGAACGCGGCGCCAAGGTCACACCGGTCCTGACCCGCGCGGGCGAAGAGTTTGTCACCCCGCTTTCCGTATCTGCCTTGACCGGGGTGAAGGTCTTTCGCGATCTTTTCGACCTCGGTGATGAGGCCGAGATGGGGCATATCCAGCTCAGCCGCGCGGCGGACCTTTTGGTGGTTGCCCCCGCCACGGCAGACCTGATGGCCAAGATGGCGCAGGGGGCGGCGAATGATTTGGCCTCAACCTTGCTTTTGGCCACCGATACGCCGGTGCTGCTGGCACCTGCGATGAACGTGCGGATGTGGCAGCACCCCGCGACGCAGCGCAACATCGCTACTCTGCGCGGCGATGGCATCACAATGGTCGGGCCGAATGACGGTGACATGGCCTGCGGCGAATACGGGCCGGGACGGATGGCCGAACCGCTTGAGATTGTCGCGGCAGTCGAGGCGCGGCTTGGGCAGGGGCCGCTTGCGGGCAAGCGCATCCTCGTCACCTCCGGCCCCACGCATGAGCCGATCGACCCGGTGCGCTATATCGCCAACCGCTCCTCGGGCGCGCAGGGCACGGCGATCGCGCGGGCGCTGGCGGATCTGGGGGCTGAGGTCGTTTTTGTAACCGGCCCCGCCGAAGTCGTCCCGCCCGAAGGCGTCGAGGTGGTGCCGGTGCAAACGGCGCAAGAGATGATGCAGGCGGTAGAGGCCGCACTGCCCGCGGATGCCGCTGTCTTTGCCGCCGCGGTGGCCGATTGGCACGTGCAGGGGGCAGGGGACCGTAAGCTGAAGAAATCGAAAGACGGGCTGCCCAGCCTGACTTTCGCGGAAAACCCCGACATCCTGAAAACCGTCAGCCAGCGCGGCGAAGGTCGCCCACCGCTCGTCGTAGGCTTCGCCGCCGAGACCGACGACGTGCTGGCCCATGCCACCGCGAAACGGGAGCGCAAGGGCTGTGACTGGATCGTCGCCAATGACGTCTCCCCCGCCACCGGCATCATGGGCGGGCGCGAGAATGCCGTGACACTGATCACCGAGACCGGGGCCGAGGATTGGCCGCGCATGGGCAAAGATGCCGTGGCCGCCCGTCTGGCCGAACGTATCGCCGCGGCACTTGCCTGAGGGGGCGCTATGACCACGATCAAACTCTGCTGGGCCGATGGCGCGGACCGCAGCCTGCCACTGCCCGCCTATGAAAGCGCCGGGGCGGCGGGGGCGGACCTGCGGGCCAATCTGCCCGGCGGCACGGTCACCTTGGCCCCCGGCGCCCGGGCGCTGATCTCCACCGGGTTGCAGATGGCGATCCCGCAGGGGTTCGAGGTGCAGATCCGCCCGCGCTCGGGTCTCGCGCTGAAGCATGGGATCACCCTGATCAACAGCCCCGGCACCATCGACAGCGATTATCGCGGCGTCGTGGGGGTGATCATGGGCAATATGGGGGCGGAGGCCTTCACCGTCGAACATGGCATGCGCATCGCCCAGATGGTCGTGGCCCCGGTGGGGCAGGCGGGCTTCGATCTGGCCGAGCGCCTTGATGAGACCCCGCGCGGCGCGGGCGGGTTCGGCTCGACGGGGGCGCGGTGATGCTGGCTGTTTTGATTATCGCGGCGGCGCTTTGGTTCGGCGGCGGCTTCCTCGGCCTGCCGCGCGGGCTGCGCGCGGGGCTGATCGGGCTGATGTATCTGGCGTTGGTCGCGCTGCATCTGCTGTTTCCGGCCACCCACCCGCTGCGGCTCGCCACCGGCGGCAGTGCCGCGCCTTGGCTGCTCTTGGGCGGTTTCATCGTGCTGGTGCTGCTCTACCGGCAGGGGCTGGCGACCCTGCGCGCGCGCGCCACGCCGGACGCGCCGACTGAAGACCCCACCTCGGGCCGTTTTTCGGAGAGTGAGTTGAACCGCTACGCCCGGCACATCGTGCTGCGTGAGGTCGGCGGCCCCGGGCAGAAGGCGCTGAAAAACGCAAAGGTGCTGGTGATCGGCGCGGGCGGTCTCGGCGCGCCCGTATTGCAATATCTCGCCGCGGCGGGCGTCGGCACCATCGGGGTGATCGACGATGACGCGGTCGAGAACGCGAACCTGCAACGGCAGGTGATCCACAAGGACGCCGCCATCGGCACGCCCAAGGTCTTTTCCGCGCAGGCCGAAATGCTGGCGCAGAACCCCCATGTCACCGTGCGCCCCTACCACCGCCGGCTGACCGACGAGATCGCCGAGGAACTGGTGGCCGACTATGACCTCGTGCTCGACGGGACCGACAATTTCGACACCCGCTACCGGGTGAACGCGGCCTGCGTTGCGACGGGCACGCCGCTGATCTCGGGCGCGCTCAGCCAGTGGGAGGGGCAGCTCAGCGTCTTTGATCCCGCCCGCGGCGCGCCTTGTTATCGCTGTATCTTCCCCGAAGCGCCGGCGGCGGGGCTTGCGCCCTCCTGCGCCGAGGCCGGGGTGATCGGCCCGCTGCCCGGAGTGATCGGCACGATGATGGCGCTGGAGGCCGTGAAGCTCATCACCGGGGCGGGCAGCCTGCTGCGCGGCGAGATGATGATCTATGACGGGCTTTACGGCGAGACGCGCAAGATCGGCCTCAAACGCCGCGCGGGCTGCGAAACCTGCGGCGGGTGATTGCAAGTCACCCCGGCGCGCCCCATCTTGGGCGCAAAGGAGACCTGCATGACTAACCCGCTTCTGACCGATTGGGAGACTCCCTTCGGCATCGCCCCCTTTGACCGCATTTCCGACGATGATTTCGCCCCCGCTTTGGAGGAGGCGCTCACCGCCCACCGGGCCGAGATCGACGCCATTGCCGAGAACCCCGAAGCCCCCAGCTTTGCCAATACCATCGAGGCGCTGGAAGCCTCCGGCGATGCGCTCGACAAGGTCCTGAGCGTGTTCTTCACCGTCGCAGGCGCCGACAGCAACCCGGCGCGCGAGGCGTTGCAGCGCGACTTCTCACCCAAGCTCGCCGCGCATCAATCGGCGATCTCGGGCAATGCGAAGCTATTTGCCCGTATCGCCGCCGTCTGGGAGGCGCGCGATACGCTCGACCTGACCAAGGAACAGGCCCGCGTGCTGATGCTGACCCACCGCGGCTTCGTCCGGTCCGGGGCCGCCCTGACGGGTGATGCCGCCGAGCGGATGAAGGAGATCAAGGCGCGGCTTGCGGTGCTGGGCACGCAGTTCACCCAGAACCTGCTGGCGGATGAGCGTGACTGGTTCATGGAGCTTTCCGAGGACGACCTGACCGGCCTGCCGGACTTCGTGATCGACGCCACCCGCGCGGCGGGACGGGAGAAGGGCGCGGATGGCCCGGTGGTCACGCTGTCGCGCTCGCTGATCACGCCCTTCTTGCAATTCTCCGACCGCCGCGACCTGCGCGAAAAGGCGTTCCGCGCTTGGGAGGCCCGCGGGGCGAATGGCGGCGAGACCGACAACCGCGAGATCGCGGCCGAGACGCTGGCCCTGCGCAAGGAACGCGCCGAACTGCTAGGCTACGAAAACTTCGCCGCCTACAAGCTGGAAACCGAGATGGCCAAAACGCCGGAGGCGGTGCGCGAGTTGCTGATGTCGGTCTGGAAACCGGCAAAGGCGCAGGCCGATGCCGATGCCGAAGTGCTGACCGCGATGATGCGCGAGGACGGGGTGAACGGTGCGCTGGAGCCGTGGGACTGGCGCTACTACGCCGAGAAGCGGCGCGCCGCAGAACATGATCTCGATGAGGCGGCGCTGAAACCTTACTTCCAACTCGACCGGATGATCGACGCGGCCTTTGACTGCGCCAACCGGTTGTTCGGACTGGAATTCGCGCCGCTGGATGTGCCGCTCTACCACCCCGATTGCCGGGCGTGGGAAGTGACGCGGAACGGGCGTCATGTGTCGGTCTTCATCGGCGATTATTTTGCGCGCGGCTCGAAACGCTCGGGCGCGTGGTGCTCGGCCATGCGGGCGCAAGCGAAGTTCCCGCGTGAACAAACGCCCGTGGTGGTCAACGTCTGCAATTTCGCCAAGGGCGATCCGGCGCTCTTGTCCTACGACGACGCGCGCACGCTGTTTCACGAATTCGGCCATGCGCTGCACCAGATGCTGTCGGACGTGACCTATGAAAGCG
This sequence comes from Sulfitobacter sp. 1A13353, assembly GCF_043557255.1. Taxonomy (NCBI): domain Bacteria; kingdom Pseudomonadati; phylum Pseudomonadota; class Alphaproteobacteria; order Rhodobacterales; family Roseobacteraceae; genus Sulfitobacter; species Sulfitobacter sp. 1A13353. Next base: position 39,848 of record NZ_JBIFFS010000003.1, read on the forward strand.
TCAGCGGCACTTCGGTCGCGCGGGACTTCGTGGAATTGCCCAGCCAGCTTTACGAGCATTGGCTGGACCAGCCGGAGGTTTTGCAGAAATTCGCGACCCATGCGCGGACGGGCGAGGCGATGCCGCGCGAGATGCTCGACAAGGTGCTGGCCGCGGCGACCTTCGACATGGGCTTTCAGACGGTGGAATATATCGCCTCCGCCCTTGTCGATCTGGAGTTCCACGACGGCGAACCGCCTGCCGATCCGATGGCGAAACAGGCCGAGGTGCTGGCCGAGATCGCCATGCCGCAGGCGATCCGCATGCGCCACGCCACCCCGCAGTTCGCACATGTCTTCTCAGGCGACGGCTATTCCAGCGCCTACTACAGCTACATGTGGTCCGAGGTGATGGACGCGGACGCCTTCGCCGCCTTCGAAGAAGCGGGCGGGGCCTTCGATGCCGAACGCGCCGAGGCGCTGGAGGAACACATCCTCTCGACCGGCGGCAGCCGCGATCCGGCAGAGCTTTACACCGCCTTCCGGGGGCGTCTGCCGGGGGTTGAGGCGCTGCTCAAGGGGCGCGGGCTGGCCGCCTGAGCTTTGCCGCGTCCGGGCTCAATACCCCCGGTCGCGGTCCACCAGATGCAGCAGAGGCTCGCCGGCCTCGCTGCGGCGGATGTTTTCCGCGATGACTTCCGAGGCCGTGTCGTTGCGCGTGGCCGCCGCGATATGCGGGGTCACGGTGACGCGCGGATGCGCCCAATAGGGGTGATCCTCGGGCAGCGGCTCCACCCGGAAGACATCCAGCGTGGCATGGGCGATCTGCCCGCTGTCGAGCGCTGCCAAGAGCGCATCGTCGTCGATCAGCGGCCCGCGACCGGGGTTGATGATAAAGGCACCCTCGGGCATCTGCGCCAGCGTCTTGGCATTCAGAACGTTCTGCGTGGCGGGCGTGTCGGGCATCAGGAGAACGGCGATCTCGGCGCGTTTGAGCGCTTCCGTCAGACCTTTTTCGCCATGCAGGCAACGCACGCCCTCGATCTGCTTTTCACTGCGTGACCAGCCGGTCACGTCAAAGCCCAGACCCACCAGCGCCTCGGCCACCGCTTGGCCGAGCGCGCCGATGCCCAGCACCGCCACGCTGCGCTCGCGGGCCAGCGGCGGCGTGCGCGGCGCCCATTTGGCATCCCTGCGCAGGATATCGGTATCCATCCCCAGATGATGGCGCAGCACATGGCCCGTACACCATTCGACCATGCCGTGGGTCAGGCCGAAATCGACCATCCGCGCCAGCGGGATTTTCAAGGTCTCGTTGCCGGTGATCGCCTCCACCCCAGCCCAGAGGTTCAGCACCGCCTTGGCGCGGGTGTAGGGGGTGAAGTCCTGCAAATCGCTGTTGGGGGCGTAGACGATATAGTCGACCTCTTCGGGCGGCAGGTCGGTGGCCAGCGTGAAATCCTGCCCCGGCAGTGCCTTGCGCAGCGCTTCGTTCAAAGGCTGTTCGTAGCCGTCCCAGCGTTCGGCTTTGGCGGCGAAGAGAATGTTGATCGTCATGGATTACCTCGGTCTATGAACATGCGCCGATTGCACCAAGCCGAAGGCCAGCAGCAGCACCAGCATGGCCGAGCCGCCATAGCTCACCATCGGCAGCGGCACGCCGACCACGGGGGCCAGCCCCATGACCATCGACATGTTAACGGCGAAAAAGAGAAAGAAGTTCAGCGCGATGCCAAGGGTCAGCAGGCTTGAGAACCGGTCCTTGTTCTTCACCGCCGAGGCCACGCAGAACAGGATGATCAGCGCGTAAAGCCCCAGAAGGGAGACGCCGCCGACGAAGCCGAACTCTTCGGCCAATGTGGTGAAGATGAAATCGGTGTGTTTCTCAGGCAGGAAGTTCAGCCGCGATTGGGTGCCCTGCATATAGCCGCGCCCCGACCAGCCGCCCGAGCCAAGCGCGATCTTGGACTGGGTGATGTGATAGCCTGCGCCAAGCGGGTCTTGGCTGGGGTCGAGAAAGGTGTCGATGCGGCGGTATTGGTAGTCTTTCAGCAATTGCCACGGTGTCCCGCGCGATTGGAATACGGCGGTGACCAGCCCGATGGCGGCGGTGATGACGGCGGCAAAATAGGCCCAGTGTACGCCCGCGAGGAACATCAGCCCGCCCCCGGCAGTCAGCAGCAGGATCGAGGTGCCAAGGTCGGGCTGTTTCAGCACCAGCGCGGTGGGGATCACGATGATCAGGATCGGCACCAGCACCCAAAAGGGGCGCGAGACCTTCTTGACCGGCAGCCAGTCGTAATAGGCGGCCAGAAACAGGACCAGCGTGATCTTCATCAGCTCCGACGGTTGCAGCCGCATGAAGCCGATGTCGATCCAACGCTGCGCGCCCATGCCGACCGAGCCGAAGAGTTCGACCGCGACCAGCAGCACCAAGGTCGCCCCATAGGCCACGCCCGACAGGTTGCGCCAAAGCCAGATCGGCACCATCGCCACGGTGAACATGATCGCCATGCCCATGGCGAAACGTTTCATCTGCGGTTCGGCCCAAGGGGAGAATGACCCGCCCGCGACCGAATAGAGCATCAGAAAACCGACGCCCGCGACACTGGTCAGCAGGATCGCCAGCGGCCAGTTCATAAAGAGGATCTTGCGCAGCCCTGTGGGGACGGATTTGACCGTATGCTCAAGATAGCTCATGCCTGATCCTCCCCCTCTAGATTGGCGGTGGTCTCGGGCGTGGTGTTGCGCAGTTCCTCTTGCTGGGTGGCGATGCGGCCCCGGTCGGACTTGGGGTAGGCTTCGAGTGGCGGCTCGCCGCCCGCCATGGCCTGCAACATCACGTCGCGCGCAATCGGGGCTGCGGCTGTCGAGCCGCCGCCGCCGTGCTCCACCAATACGCAGGCTGCGTATTTCGGTTTGTCATAGGGCGCAAAGCAGACAAAGAGCGCGTGGTCGCGGCGTTCCCACGGCAGGTCGGCGTTGCTGGTCACGCCGCGGGCGCGTTCGGCGGCGGTGATGTTGCGCACCTGACTGGTGCCGGTCTTGCCTGCCATGCGCATCGTGTCATCGATGATGCGGCTGCGGTAACCGGTGCCGCGGCGGTCGTTCACCACATCGTACATCGCCTTGCGCAATTGGCGCAGATTGTTTTCGTTCAGCCCCATCGGTTCGCCCGCGCCGCTGGGTTGCTCCACCCCGTCGATGGATTTGATCAGCCGCGGCGTCACCGCGCGGCCCGTGGCGATCCGCGCGCTCATCACCGCCAATTGCAGCGGGGAGGAGAGGGTGAAACCCTGCCCGATAGAGGCGTTGACCGTGTCGCCGACGACCCAATCCTCACCCCGGGCCGAGCGTTTCCACTGCTTCGTGGGCGCCAGCCCGCCCGCGACCGACGACAGCGCCAGATCATGTTTGATCCCAAGGCCAAAGCGGTTCGCCATGGCGGTGATCTTTTCGATCCCGACCTTTACCGCCAGATCGTAGTAATAGACGTCGCAGGATTGTTTCAGCGAATGTTGCAGATCGACCCAGCCGTGGCCCGCGCGTTTCCAGCAGTGGAACCGCCGGCCCGCGACTTCCAGATGGCCGGGGCAATAGACCGTCTCATCGGGGGTGACGATGCCCTCTTCTATGGCGGCAAGCGCCACGATCATTTTGAAGGTCGAGCCGGGCGGGTAGGTGCCCTGTATGGGTTTGTTTACCAGCGGGCGGTATTTCGAGTTCAGCAGCGGGTTGTAATCCGCCGAAGAGATGCCGCCGATAAAGAGGTTCGGGTCATAGCTGGGCGAGGAGGCAAGCGCGGCCAGATCGCCATTCTCGCAATCGATGATGACCACGGCGGCGCTTTCCTCGCCCAGACGGGCCTGCACATAGCGTTGCAGATTGGCGTCCACGGTCAGTTGCAGATCGGCCCCGGCCTGCCCTTCGCGCCGCTCCAACTCGCGCATCACGCGGCCCGTGGCGTTGACCTCCACATGTTTGGTGCCCGCCGCACCGCGCAGCAGGTTCTCGGCGCGGGCTTCGACGTTGATCTTGCCGATTTGAAAGCGCGGGATGCGCAGCACCTGATCGGGGTTCTCCAGCGCGTCGAGGTCGGCTTGGCTCACCCGGCCTACACGGCCCACCACATGGGCGAAATCCGCGCCGCGCGGGTAGACGCGGGTCAGGCCCACTTCGGGCGTGACGCCGGGCAGGGCGGGGGCGTTGACGCTGACCTTGCTCACGACTTCCCAACTCACGTCATCAACGATGGTGACGGGCAGGAAGGGGGCAGAGCGCGACATTTCGGTCATGGCGCGTTCGCGGGTCTCCTCGTCGATCTCGATGACTTGGGCGAGCCGCTCCATTACGGCTTCCACGTCGCCCGCATCCTCGCGGACCATGACGATCCGGTAGGAGGGCACGTTATCGGCAAGCTGTATGCCGTTGCGGTCGAAAATCTCACCCCGGGCGGGGGGGATCAGGCGGATGTTGATGCGGTTCTCTTCGGCCAGCAGGCGGAACTGGTCGGCCTGATCGACCTGTAGATAGCGCATGCGCGCGGCCAGCCCGCCCATGAACAGCAGCTGCGCCCCGCCCAAAAGGGCGGCGCGACGCGTCAGGCGCGTGTGGGTTGCATCATTGTCGGCGCGGCTTCGTCTCATCTCATCGCTCCCCGATCACACCCGTTTGCCAAGCGCATCCAGATCGCCCGGCGCGGTCTTGCGCACGCCCATGATACCATGGGTCACCGCCACGATCAGCGGATAAGCGAGCGTTGTCAGTGCCAATTCCGTGAGGTTCAGCGTCAGCGAAGGCGTCGGCACCAGCGCAAGGCTCAGCAAAATCCGGTTGGCAAAGATCACCATGGTCAAGATCACCGCCACGGTCAGCCATTCGGCGGCAAAGCTCGCATCCCGCAGGTGCCGCCCCCGCGATTTGAGGTTCTCGACCCCGATCAGGGCCAGCACCGCCCAAAGGCCGGGCGGGCGTTGCAGCAACAGGTCCGCCAGCAGAAAGACCAGCGCCAGAAAAAGCGAGGGCACGTATTCGGGCCGTCTAAGCCCCCAAGCGCAGGCAAAGCCCAGCAGCAGGTCCGGCCCGGCCCAAGCGCGCGGGGTCGTCTCAAGCGGAAGGAGGTGGAAGAACAGGATCACCAGCGCCAGCGCGACAAAGCTAAGGCGCATGACCCAAAGGCGGCTGCGCGACAGGTCGGTCATGGCTGCACCCCGACCGGCGCTGCCGGATCGGCCAAGGGGCCGTCGGAGGTGATGACATGGGCGGTGTCCGGCACGGTTTCATTGCCGTGATGGCGCAGCACGCGCAGGAATTCCAACCGCTCGTAATCCGCCGCCAGCCGCACGCGCAGCCGCCCGCCCGGATCGGCGGCGACCTGACCGATCAGGATGCCCGCCGGGAACACGCCGCCATCGCCCGAGCTGACCACCCGGTCACCGGGGCGGACCAGCTCGCGGTTCTCGATGAAGTCCAAGGGCGGCGCGGCGCTGTTGTCGCCCGCCACGATGGCCCGCTGGCCCGAAGGCTGGATCGTCGCCGGGATGCGGCTTGAGGCATCGGTCAGCAGGATCACCCGCGCGGTGTTCTTGCCCACGCCCGCGATGCGGCCCACAAGGCCGATGCCGTCCATCGTGGCCCAGCCTTCGACCAGCCCGTCGCGCGCGCCGACGTTGAGCAGCACCGACTGGCGATAGGGCGAGCCGCTGTCGGCCAGCACCGTGCCGGTGATGAAGGTCAGCCGCGGGTCGAGCCGCACGTTGTTGAGGTCCAGCAGCCGGGCGTTCTCTTGCTCAAGCTGAAGCGCCGCCTCTTTCCAGGCCTGCATCTGCCGCAGTTCCGAGCGCAGCTCGCGGTTCTGCTCGCTCAGGCGCTGGTAGCTTTGGAAATCGCGCAAGAGGTTAATGGTGCCGGTGACCGGGGCCATGGCCCAGTCGAGATTGGGCACGAAACGATCCGTCACCTGCGCGCGAAAGCGTTCAACGCGGGGGCTGTCGATGCGCCAAAGCAGGAATATGCCGGTCAGCGCCAATACCAACACGACCAGCAGCAGCCGCCGCAGCGGGCCGGTGAAATCGCTGGAACTGGAACGGTCCTTGGCCATCTGTGCCGAAACTCCCACCCGGTCAGGCGGGGCGTCTTCGCCGCGTGCCGGGTCTGGCTAACTTGCCAGGGTTAACTGTCGTAGTCGATCGCGTGGCGCAGCTGTTTCTCGTATTCCAGCGCTTTGCCGGTGCCGAGGGCCACACAGTTCAGCGGCTCATCCGCGACCGAGATCGCGAGGCCCGTCTGCTCGCGCAGCGCCAGATCGAGGTCGCCCAAAAGCGCGCCGCCGCCCGTGAGCATCACGCCGCGGTCAACGATGTCGGCGGCCAGGTCGGGCGGGGTGGTCTCCAGCGCGGTCATCACCGCCTCGCAGATCTGCTGCACTGGCTCGGCCAGCGCCTCGGCGATCTGGGCTTGGGTCACTTCGATCTCTTTCGGCACGCCGTTCAACAGGTCGCGGCCGCGGATCTGCATCGAGGTGCCGCGCCCGTCGTCGGGCATCCGCGCCGTGCCGATGGAGGTCTTAACCCGTTCGGCCGTGGTCTCCCCGATCAACAAGTTCTGCTGGCGGCGCAGGTAGCTAATGATGCCCTCGTCCATCCGGTCACCGCCGACGCGGACCGAGCGGGCATAAACGATGTCGCCCAGCGACAGCACAGCCACTTCGGTGGTACCGCCGCCGATGTCGACGACCATGTTGCCGGTTGGGTCGGTGATCGGCATGCCCGCGCCGATGGCCGCGGCGATGGGCTCGGCGATTAGCCCGGCGCGGCGCGCGCCTGCCGAGAGCACCGACTGGCGGATCGCGCGTTTCTCAACCGGGGTGGCGCCATGGGGGACGCAGACGATGATCTTGGGCTTCGAGAAGGTCGAGCGCTTGTGCACCTTGCGAATGAAGTGCTTGATCATCTCTTCGGCGGTGTCGAAATCCGCGATGACCCCTTCGCGCATCGGGCGGATCGCCTCGATGCTGCCCGGGGTGCGGCCCAGCATGAGTTTCGCATCCTCACCCACGGCGAGCACTTTCTTGACGCCGTCCTTGACGTGATAGGCCACAACCGAAGGTTCGCTCAGCACGATGCCCTTGCCCTTGACGTAAACCAGCGTGTTCGCGGTGCCGAGGTCGATCGCCATATCAGAGGAGAACAGGCCGCGGAATTGATCGAGGATGGACATAGAGTAGCGGAGCCTTGCAACTATTCGGACAGGCCCGCCTGCATGGGTCCACGCGCGGGCTATTGGCTCTTATAGGGCGCACGGGGTCAGGGTGAAAGGGGCAAGACCGCAAAGGTGGCGCGATATTGCCGCCGCGCTATCATAGAGCGGAATATTTAGGGCGCAGCACAGGCAGAGGACGGCGATACCATGCAGAAGATACAGACACTTGGGGTGCATCACATCACCCTCACCGGGGCGGACCGGCAAAGCTCGATCGACTTTTGGGAGGGGGTGTTGGGGATGCCTTTCATCTTTGACCAGCCCAATCTGGATGATCCGGACGAGGGGCATTTGTATTTCGATCCCGGCGATGGTCGGCTGATCACGATCTTCACCAATGAGAACCGCAAGCGGGTGCACAACCGCACGCCGATGGACCCGGGCTGCGTGCATCATCTGGCCTTCGAGGTGGACCGCGCGATGTTCGATCAGGTGCCCGCGCGGTTGGATGCGCGGGGCATCGGGCATTCCGGCGTGAAGGACCGCGGCTTCATGCATTCGATCTATTTCAAGGATCCGCTGGGGCTGTTGATCGAACTGGCTTGCTACACGTTCATCCCACCGCGCGGGTCGAGCCATGCCGAGGTGATGCTGGAGGCCCACAAGCTGCGCGTGGCGGCGGGGGATGATCATATCCAGCGCCAGCATCTTGCGGATGCGGTGGTGAAGATCGTAGAGCGGGGGCAGGCGTCGCTGAGTGACGATCGCGGGGCGAAGAATCCGTATTGAAGTTGCCACCGGGCCCGGGATCAAGCCGCAGGCGCCGGGCCATCGCCTGACCGCCCGGACGGGGGGCGATTTAGTGAGGCTGGGTATGCCATTTTGAGGGTGCGCCATGGCAGATCAAGAAAGTGGTATGAACTAAGGTTCGGTTCGCCACCCCGCGGGTAGGCGATGCCCTACTTCCATACTGTATACGTAAAAAGGCGGGGTCACCCCCGCCCTATAATTCAACTCACATCTTTATAATTAATCTCGCGCTTGTCCGTGCCGCCCTTCTCGCGCCGCACCAACAGGCGGTTGAGCGCGTGGATATAGGCCCGCACGCTTGCCACCACGGTATCGGTATCCGCCGACTGGCCGGTCACGATCCGGCCCTCTTCCTCCATCCGCACGGAAACCGTCGCCTGCGCGTCGGTGCCCTCGGTCACCGCATGCACCTGGTAAAGCTGCAAACGCGCGGAATGCGGCACCAGCGCCTTAATGCAGTTGAACGCCGCATCGACGGGGCCGTCGCCGGTTTGGTTCGTGGTCTGCTCCGCACCGTCGATCTCAAGCACCATGTCGGCGGTCTGCGGGCCATCGGTGCCGCAAACGACCTTGAGCGATTTCAGGCGAATGCGGTCTTCCTCGGGGTCCGTCGCGGTCCGCATCAGCGCGATGAGGTCGTCTTCGTAGATTTCCTTCTTGCGGTCGGCCAATTCCTTGAACCGCACAAAGACATCCTTGAGCTGGTTGTCGCCCAGTTCAAACCCGAGGTCTTCCAGCTTGGACCGCAACGCGGCGCGACCCGAATGCTTGCCCATGACGATGTTGGTTTCAGTGAGGCCCACGTCCTCGGGGCGCATGATCTCGAAAGTCTCGGCGTTCTTCAGCATGCCGTCCTGATGGATGCCGCTTTCATGCGCAAAGGCGTTCTTGCCGACGATGGCCTTGTTGAACTGCACGGCAAAGCCCGAGACGGCGGCGACCCGGCGCGAGATGTTCATGATCTTGCGGCTGTCGATGCGGGTCTCATAAGGCATGATGTCGTTGCGCACTTTCAGCGCCATGACGACCTCTTCCAGCGCGGTATTGCCCGCGCGTTCGCCCAGACCATTGATGGTGCATTCGATCTGCCGCGCGCCAGCCTCGACGGCAGCGAGGCTGTTGGCCGTCGCCATGCCCAGATCATTGTGGCAATGGGTGGCAAAGACGATCTCGTCCGCACCTGGCACGTTTTCCAGAAGCTTCGCGATCAGATCGGCGCTCTCGCGCGGGGCGGTGTAGCCCACGGTGTCGGGAATGTTGATCGTCGTGGCGCCCGCCTTGATGGCGATCTCCACAACCCGGTAGAGATAATCAAGCTCGGTCCGCGTGGCATCCATCGGCGACCATTGCACGTTGTCGCAGAGGTTGCGCGCATGGCTCACCGTCTCATTGATGCGGTCGGCCATCTCGTCCTTGGTGAGGTTCGGAATGGCGCGGTGCAGGGGCGAGGTGCCGATGAAGGTGTGAATGCGCGGCTGGGCTGCGTGTTTCACCGCTTCCCAGCAACGGTCGATATCGCCTAACTGCGCCCGGGCAAGGCCGCAGATCACGGAATTCTGGCTCTGCCGCGCGATCTCGGAAACCGCTTTGAAGTCGCCCTCTGAGGCGATGGGAAAGCCGGCCTCGATGATGTCGACGCCCATCTCGTCCAAGAGCGAGGCGATCTCAAGCTTCTCGGCATGGGTCATCGTCGCCCCGGGGGATTGTTCGCCATCCCGCAAGGTGGTGTCAAAGATCAGCACACGGTCCTGTTTCGTCATATCTGTCATCCTGGGTTCTTTCTTTGCTGGTATCCTTGGCGCGCAACACATCCCTCTGAGCGGGCGCGCCGAAGGGCACGCTCAGAGGCGGATTAGGTGCAGCAAGTTGGCGCGCAGCAGGCCCGCGCAGTTGCGCGGCAGGGTCGGGATATGGACGGCCTGTGTCATGGCAGTAGTTATACGCCCGTCTTTTCAAATGAAAAGGGGGTGTTGCGGCTTTTGTTTGCCCCTGCGTCAGCGCCGCCTATCTGCCTATAAGCAAGGGAGATCAGGATGCAGCGACAAGCGATACCATGGGCGGCGGCATGAGCGCACGGGTGCTGGTAATTGGGGCCAGCGGCGGGATCGGCGCGGCGCTAAGTGCGGCGTTGCGTGCGCGCGGCGATACGGTGACGGCCCTGTCCCGCACGGGCGATGGGCTGGACCTGACGGATGAGGCATCGGTCAATGCCGCGCTGGAGGGGCTGAGTGGCCCTTTCGACGCGGTGATCGTCGCCACCGGCGCTTTGGAGATCGACGGGGCCACGCCAGAGAAATCGCTGCGTGCCGTCACGCAAAAGGCGATGCTGGATCAGTTCGCGCTGAACGCGGTCGGCCCGGCGCTGGTGCTGCGCCACGCGGCAAGGCTTTTGCCCCGCGACAGGCGGGCGGTTTTCGCCGTGCTTTCGGCGCGGGTCGGCTCCATCGGGGACAACCGTCTGGGCGGGTGGATCAGCTATCGCAGCGCCAAGGCGGCGGTGAACCAGATCGTGCATACCGCCGCGATCGAGCTGACGCGCTCCCATCCGCAGAGCATCTGCGTCGCGCTGCACCCCGGCACGGTCGAGACGCCCTTTACCGAAAAATACCTTGGCCGCCATCCCGCAGTCCCACCAAATGAGGCGGCGGGCAATCTGTTGCGGGTAATCGACGGGCTGACCCCGGAGGAGAGCGGCGGGTTCTTTGACTGGGCCGGAAAGGCGGTGCCGTGGTGAGCCGTTTGATCTTGGTCTTGGGCGATCAACTCTCGCTGAACCTGTCGTCCCTGCGCGCGGCGGATAAGGCGCGCGATGTGGTGGTCATGGCCGAAGTGGCGCAGGAGGCGGAATATGTCCGCCACCACCCTAAGAAGATCGCGCTGGTCTTTGCCGCGATGCGCAAGTTCGCGGGTGCGTTGGAGAAAGACGGCTGGACGCTGCGCTACACCCCCTTGGACGATCCCGAGAATGCGGGTTCCATCGTGGGCGAATTGCTCCGCCGTGCGGAAGAGACGGGCGCGGGTGAGGTGATCGTGACCGAGCCGGGGGAGTGGCGGCTGATCAACGCGCTGACCCACGTGCCGATCCCCACACGGCTTGTGCCGGATGACCGCTTCATCGCCAGCCGCAAACGGTTTGAGGATTGGGCCGAGGGGCGCAAGGCGCTCAGGATGGAGTATTTCTATCGCGAGATGCGCCGCGAGACGGGGTTGTTGATGGAGGGCGACGACCCCGCAGGCGGAAAGTGGAATTTCGACCACGACAACCGCAAACCTCCGAAGGAAGGGCTGGATATCCCCGACCCGCTGACCTTCGCCCCCGATGTCGAGGTGGAGGCGGTGTTGGACCTTGTGGGCGCGCGCTATGGCGACAACTTCGGCGATCTGCACCCCTTTGACTTTGCCACGACGCGCGCGGAAGCCTTGCAGGTGCTGGCGCATTTCATCGCCCACGCCCTGCCGCGTTTCGGCGACTATCAGGACGCGATGCTGGAGGGGCAGCCCTATCTCTTTCATGCGCTGATCTCACCCTATCTCAACCTCGGGCTGCTGGACCCGTTGGAGGTCTGCCGCGCCGCCGAGGAAGCGTGGCAGGCGAGAGACGTGCCGATCAACGCCGCCGAAGGGTTCATCCGCCAGATCCTCGGTTGGCGCGAATATGTGCGCGGCATCTATTTCCTCGAAGGGCCGGACTATGTGGAGCGCAACGTGCTGCGCCACGAGCGGGATTTGCCCGGCTTCTATTGGGGTGCGGATACGCAGATGAATTGCCTGCGTCAGGCGATTGGCCAGACCCAGAAACACGCCTATGCCCACCATATCCAACGGCTGATGGTGACGGGCAATTTCGCCCTGCTGGCCGGGATCGACCCGCATCAGGTGCATGAGTGGTATCTGGAGGTCTACGCCGACGCCTATGAATGGGTCGAAGCGCCCAACACGGTGGGCATGAGCCAATTCGCCGATGGCGGTGTGGTCGCCTCGAAACCCTATGTCTCCTCCGGGGCCTATATCAACCGCATGTCGGATTACTGCAAAGGGTGCAGCTATAGCGTCAGCACCAAGGCGGGGCCGAAGGCCTGCCCCTTCAACCTGCTCTACTGGCATTTCCTTGACCGCCACCGCGAGCGGTTTCAGGGCAACATGCGGATGAAGAACATCTATGCCACTTGGGACCGTATGGACACAGACCGGCGCGCGGCGGTTCTGCGCGATGCGGATAGATGGTTGCAGCGGTTGGACGCGGGCGAGACGGTCTAGGCCGTCTCTGCTTTCAAACGCGGGCCGGGAACGGTTGGCCCCTTGCGCGCCTTCGCCGCCGCCATGCGCCCTGCAATCCTCTGCGCGCTTTGCGGCGCATGGCCCGCTGCCACACAGTCATCGGCGTTGCCGCCGTTCTCCAGCAGGATGCGCAGGATGGCGTCCTCTGCGCGGGCCTCTTCTGTGTCGGAGGCCGGGCTGGGCGCCGGTCCCTGCATCCATGCCCGCGCCGTCTTGCTGCGCCAGTCGCAAAGTGCCCGCACCTCGGTTTGGTAAAGGTCTTTGACCGCGTTAAATTCCCCCGGCAGGGCCACAGTCCCCATGGCGGCGGCGGATTTGTTCTGTGCCGTCAGCAGCATCTCCCCCGCGTCATCGGCCAAGGCGCGCAGCATCAGGCCGCGCAGGGGAGGGGTGAGCGTGTCTGCGCTGACTTCTGCCCCGAGCGCGGCCAGTTCATCCCGCAGCGCAGCGTGCAGATTGTCCGACAGCGGCACGTCAATTTGGCGGACATTCTCGGCCCCCAATGCATCCCGCGCGATTGCCGCCGCGAGCGCGGTATCGTTCCCCTCGGCCTGTTCGATCAGCACCTTGGAAGCGCGGGTTTTGGCAGCGTAGTCCCGCAGCCCCACGACCAAGGCGCGGTAGTCCCGTTCCAGCGCCTCCGGCTGCGGCGCCAAGGCGCTTTCCACGATCCGCCAGCCCTCCGGCCCGCGCTCCAGATCGACATGGGCAAACGCTGTGTCGAAGGCGGGCATCTGCAATGCCAGCTTGCCGCCGGGGTTCAGCGCGAATGTGGCGCCGTCGAAAACCGTCTCACCCTCGCCGCCGGTCATGTTGAGGTGGATCACCGGCAGTTCCGTCTCGATCACCCGCGCGACCATGTGGTTGAGGCGCCGCTCCATCGCGCCGCGCAAATGGGGCGTGGCATGGGGGATCAGCAGCAGTTCGGCCCCCGTCTCGGCCTGCGTTTCGGCCACGTCGCCCTCCCAACCGTCGGCGCCAATGGGGGAACCGATGCGCAGCCCCTCCACCACATAGGGGCCGCTGATCGGTGCGGGATCGAAAAGCGCGCGGGCGGCTGGGGCGTGTTGCAGCACTCTTTGGGCGATCTTTCCGTTCTGAAGGATGAGGTAGGCGTTATGAAGCTTGCCCCCCTCTCCCCAAGGCGCGCCGAGCGCCAAGGCGGGGCCGTCGGCGCAGTCAGCGGCTAACGCCTCAAGCTGCGCCACAACTTCGCGCTGAGAGGAAGGATTTTGCGACAGCCCTTGCGCGTCATGCCCGGTCAGGAAAAGTTCGGGCAGGGCGACCATCTGCGCGCCAGCATCGCGCCCGGCCTGCCATGCGTCGCGGGCCAATGCCGCGTTTCCGGGCAGATCACCGGCGGTGGGGTTCAACTGCCCGAGGGTGAGGCGGAAACGGTCTGGCATGGCAAGGCTCCGGGCTGGCTGGCGTGGGGTGGGTCTAGCAGATCGGACCGGGGGCGAAACCCCCGTGCGCAGAGCTGACCCGCAGCACCGGGTGCGCGGGATCCGCCCAAACCGGCGTGCCCCTCTTGCAAACACGTTGCCTCTGCCCTCTATCACCCGTAACCTCGGGCCAAATGCCACTTAACGAGATCGGGAATTTCCGCCCATGTTGCACCGCAGCCTGCCCCTCTGTCTGATCGCCCTTCTGGCCACGCCGCTTGCGGCGCAGGACGGGCAGGTGCTGACCAAGGAATATGACGACGGCGGCATCTATGAGGGCACCTTTCAAGGCGGTCTTCAGCATGGCACCGGCACCTATAAGCTGCCCAATGGCTATGAATACTCCGGCGAATGGGTCGAGGGGGAGATCAAGGGCGAAGGTGTCGCGCGTTTCCCCAATGGATCGGTCTATGAGGGCAATTTTGCCAAGGGCAAGCCCGACGGTCTGGGCAAGATCACCTTTGCCGATGGCGGCACCTATGAGGGCGAATGGGAAGCGGGCGCGATCATGGGGCAGGGCGTGGCGATCTACGCCAATGGCGTGCGCTATGAGGGCGAGTTTCGCAACGCCAAACACCACGGCAAGGGCGTGATGCAAAGCCCCGGTGGCTATGAATACAAGGGCGATTGGGTCGATGGCGTCAAACAGGGCGTGGGCACGATCACCTACCCCGATGGGGCGGTCTATGAAGGGGAGATCGAAGCCGGCAAACGCAGCGGCGAAGGCACGCTGACCATGCCCGACGGGCTGGTCTATGTGGGCAAATGGAAAGACGGCCAGATCGACGGCACCGGCACGCTGACCCAACCCAACGGCGATGTCTACGAAGGCACGCTGGTCGCGGGGCGGCGTGAGGGCAAGGGCAAGGTCACCTATGAAAACGGTGACACCTATGAGGGCGACTTCAAGGATGACCGCCGCGATGGGCAGGGCACCTTCACCGGCACCGATGGCTATGTCTATACCGGTTCTTGGGTTGCGGGGCAGATCGAAGGCGAGGGGCAGGTGACCTATCCCGACGGGTCGGTCTATGTCGGCACCTTCCGCAATGATCTGGCCGATGGCACGGGTAAAATCACCTATCCCGATGGCTCCACCTATGAAGGCGAATGGGTCGCCGCTGTGATCGAGGGCGAGGGCGTCGCCACCTATACCAACGGCGTGGTCTATGAGGGCGAGTTCAAGGACGCCCGCAACCACGGCCAAGGCGTGATGACCTATGCCGACGGCTACCGCTATGAGGGCGGCTGGCAGGACGGCCAGCGTCACGGGCAGGGCAAGGCGACCTATCCCGACGGCACCGTTTACGAGGGGGCCTTCAGGAACGGCCAGCGTCATGGGCAGGGCAAGATCACCATGGCCAGCGGTTTCGTTTACGAAGGCGAGTGGACCGAGGGCGAGATCGAAGGGCAAGGAGTTGCGACCTATGCCAATGGCGATGTCTATGAGGGCACCTTCAAAGCCGGCAAGCGGCAGGGCAGCGGCACCATGCGCTATGCCAGCGGCGAGGAAGCCTCGGGCGAATGGGAGAATGGCGCGCTGAGTGATGAGGCTGGCGAGGCCGAAGCCTCGGAAGCGGCGGAGGCGGCTTCGGAAGAGGCTGGCGGTGAGGACGCGGCCACCGAAACACCCGCCCCCGAAGACAGCACCGACGCGGATACGTCAGAGGCCACGCCCGCGCAGACCGGCACCGCTGCAGACGGGGGCTGAGCCCCGCCTTTGCTGGACAACGCCCGCGCCCTGTGGCAAGCCCGCGCGCAACAGGAGTACGCCAGATGTCCAACCCCACAATCACCCGTTTCGCCCCGTCCCCCACTGGCTATATCCATGTGGGCAACCTGCGCACCGCGCTGATGAACTACCTCATCGCGCGCAAGGCGGGCGGCACTTTCATTCTGCGCATCGATGACACCGATCCCGAGCGCAGCAAGGAAGAATATATCGACGGCATCAAGCAAGACCTCGAATGGCTGGGTCTGGAGTGGGACCGGGTCGAGCGTCAGTCCGAGCGGCTGGATCGCTACCACGCCGCCGCCGATGACCTGCGCGAAAAGGGCCGTTTCTACGAGGCTTTCGAGACGCCGACAGAGCTGGACCTCAAGCGCAAGAAACAGCTCAACATGGGCAAGCCGCCGGTCTATGACCGCGCCGCGCTGAACCTGTCGGACGAAGAGAAAGCCGCCCTGCGGGCCGAACGTGGTGATGGTGTCTGGCGCTTCAAGCTCGATCACGCGCGGATCGAATGGGATGACGGTATCCTTGGCGATATCTCCATCGACGCGGCCTCGGTCAGTGACCCGGTGCTCATCCGCGGCGACGGGCAGATCCTTTATACATTGGCGAGCGTTGTGGACGACACTGAGATGGGCGTGACCCATGTGGTGCGCGGCTCGGACCATGTGACCAACACCGCCACGCAAATCCAGATCATGCAGGCGCTTGGCAATGCAGCGGTGCCCTCCTTCGCGCATCACTCGCTGCTGACCGGCCCGCAGGGCGAGGCGTTGAGCAAGCGTTTGGGCACATTGGCGCTGCGCGATCTGCGCGAGCAGGGGGTCCAGCCCTTCGCGCTTCTGAGCCTGATGGCGCGGCTCGGGTCCTCCGATCCGGTGGAACTGCGCACGGATATGACAGAGCTGATCGACGGTTTCGACATCAACCGCTTCGGCTCGGCCCCGACGAAATTCGACGTGGCCGACCTCTTCCCGCTGACTGGGCGCTACTTGCAGCAATTGCCGCTGGAAGCCGTGAAAGACGACATCACCGCCCTCGGCGTGCCCGAGGACAAGGCCGCGCAATTCTGGGCCGTGACGCGCGAGAATATCTCGACCCTGAAAGACCTCGGCCCCTGGTGGGCCATGTTCCGCGACGGGGCGGAGCCGGTGATCGCCGAGGAAGACCGCGAATTCGTGGCGCAGGCCATGCTGCTGCTGCCCGAAATGCCCTTCGATGAGACCACTTGGTCCAACTGGACCGCAGCGGTCAAGGAAGCCACGGGCCGCAAGGGGCGCGGGCTGTTCCGGCCTTTGCGTCTGGCGCTGACGGGGCAGGAGCATGGGCCGGAGATGGCGCAGG
Source organism: Sulfitobacter sp. 1A13353 (assembly GCF_043557255.1). Taxonomy (NCBI): domain Bacteria; kingdom Pseudomonadati; phylum Pseudomonadota; class Alphaproteobacteria; order Rhodobacterales; family Roseobacteraceae; genus Sulfitobacter; species Sulfitobacter sp. 1A13353. The sequence goes on from NZ_JBIFFS010000003.1 coordinate 56,635, forward strand.
TGATGCCGCTGTTGCAGGTGGTGAAGGCGCGCGGCTGATTGGCGGGCTTGGGGGCTTGAGGCAGCCTCCCGGGGGCGCTGCCCCCGGACCCCCGAGGGTATTTGAGAAAGGATGAAGGAAGTTTTGGGGGGCGTGTTTTCGGCCCTTAGAAGTTCCTTGCGGCGAAGGTTGTTTCGGCGCGTTCTTTGATCTGCACTGACAGGCGATCCATGTGCTGGTCGACCACGGCGGTTTCGGCTTCCGTCAGTGTTTGGTGGCGCGGGTAGAGGGGGGCTGCGCGGTCGTCGAGGATGGGCGTGTCCCAACCGTCGGTCGTGTCGAAGAAACGTGCCGCGCCCTCGGTGCCGAATTCGCGCAGGAAGCCTTGGACCACCACATCGAGGTAGCTGAGCAGGATGACGTGATCGCCGTGGGTCACCGCGATGTCGGCGGGGATGGCGTAATGAGCGATGTCGGGGGCGGGGGTCAGGTCATGCACCACCGCGCCGCCTGAGGCGTGGCGTTCGTAGCTGTATTCGCGTTTGTCCAGCGCTGCCCAATCCGCGCCCGGCACGGCGGCGATCAGCCCGTCGATCCGGGTGGCGGGGTGCTGCACTACGGAAAGATAGACGATATCGCGGCCTTCGGTGCGGACCCATTGGCGGCGCCAACCGTCGAGCTGCGCCGTGCGGGCATCGGGGTAGCTATGGGTGTTGCGGTTCACGAGGCTGCCGTAGCCAAAGAAATAGGGGGTCATGCGGGGTGCTTTCCATCTGCCGTGTTGCCGGTAAGAAAACATGTGTCGCATCCGCTCACAAGCATGCTTGACGCGGAGGTATGCCCCAGCATACGAAAGGCCCAATCGTCACGGGAGAATCGGTTAACACCGATGCCGAAGGAGCAACCGCCCCGGAAACTCTCAGGCCCCAGGACCGTGATGTGACCAAGACTCTGGAGAGGGGCGCGGATGCGCACGCCGAAGGGATAACGATCTCAGGCGGAAGGACAGAGGGGGCATCAGGCGCAGCATTTGCGGCGCCAAGGTGCCGGCATGGTCAAAAGGTCATCCGGAAGCGACAGGAAAGGCGAACCGGATGAGCGATCTCAAGCAGACGGCATTGCATGATTTGCATGTGGAACTGGGGGCCAAGATGGTGCCCTTTGCGGGCTATTCCATGCCCGTGCAATACCCTCTTGGCGTGATGAAGGAACATCTGCACACCCGTGCCGCCGCCGGGTTGTTCGATGTGGGCCACATGGGGCAGGTCGTCGTTCGCGCGAAGTCTGGCAGCTATGAGGATGCGGCCTTGGCGATGGAGCGGCTTGTGCCGGTCGATGTGCTGGGCCTTGGTGAGATGCGCCAGCGCTATGCCATGTTTACCGATCCCAATGGCGGTATTCTGGATGACCTGATGTTGGCCAATCTGGGCGACCATCTGTTTGTCGTGGTGAATGCCGGGTGCAAGGATGATGACATCGCCTTGATGCGGGAGGCCCTGTCGGACAGTTGCGAGATCGAGGTGCTGGACGACCGCGCGCTGCTGGCGTTGCAGGGGCCGCAGGCCGAGGCTGCCTTGGCGCGGTTGCAGCCCTCGGTGGCGGATATGAAATTCATGGATGTGGCGCGGGACGTCGATCTTGATGGGATCACCGTCACCCTGTCGCGCTCGGGCTACACCGGGGAGGATGGCTACGAGATTTCCGTGGCGAATGGTGACGCGGTGGCGCTGGCGCAGAAGCTGTTGGCGATTGAGGAGGTCGAACCGATCGGCCTTGGGGCGCGGGACAGTCTGAGGCTGGAAGGCGGGCTTTGCCTTTACGGCCATGACATCGACACCACCACCACGCCGGTCGAGGCGGCGCTGAACTGGGCCATCCAGAAGGTGCGGCGCGAGGATGGCGACCGCGCAGGCGGCTTCCCGGGCGCGGGGGTGATCTTGCAACAACTGGCCGACGGCGCGCCGCGCAAGCGCGTGGGGTTGCTGCCCGAGGGGCGCGCGCCGATGCGCGAGGGGGTCGCCATTTATGATGCCGCCGAGGGTGGCAATGAGGTTGGCCGCGTGACCTCGGGCGGCTTTGGTCCGACGGTTGGCGGCCCGGTTGCCATGGGATATGTCAGCGCCGAGCATGCGAAGGTCGACACGCCGCTTTGGGGCGAGGTGCGCGGCAAGCGCTTGCCACTGACTGTCACGAAAATGCCGTTCGTTGCGGCGAACTTTAAACGCTGAATCTACACAGGGAACTCCATTATGAAATTTACCGAAGAGCATGAATGGCTGCGCGTCGAGGGTGACGAAGTGGTCGTGGGCATCACCACGCACGCCGCGGAGCAGTTGGGCGATGTCGTTTTCGTGGAACTGCCCGACGAAGGCACCACCGTCAGCAAGGATGACGAGGTCGTGGTCATCGAATCCGTGAAGGCGGCGTCGGACATCCTTGTGCCCATCGACGGTGAGATCACGGAAGTGAACGGCGCGCTGACCGACAACCCCAGCATGGTCAACGACGACCCGCAGGGCGAGGCGTGGTTCTTCAAGATGAAGGTCTCTGACGCCAGCCAGATGGACGACTTCATGGACGAAGCCGCCTATCAGAAATTCATCGGCTAAACCGCCGCGCGCGCCGGGGCTCCGGCGATGCTGATCACCTGCGTCGCCCCATGGGCGGCGCGCCACAAACAGGGGGCGCCCTGCCGCGCCGTGACGAGGAACCCGACATGAGCTTCAAGCCCACCGATTATCTGCCCTATGATTTCGCCAACCGGCGTCACATTGGCCCGTCCCCTTCCGAGATGTCGCAGATGCTCGACACCGTGGGCGCCGAAAGCCTTGATGCGCTGATCGACGACACGCTGCCCAAGGCGATCCGGGCGAAACAGCCGCTGGATTTCGGCAAGGCGATGAGCGAGCGTGAAGTGCTTGAGCACATGCGCCGCGTGGCGGGCAAGAACAAGGTGCTCACCAGCCTGATCGGCCAAGGCTACCATGGCACCGTCACGCCCCCGGCGATCCAGCGCAATATCCTCGAGAACCCGGCGTGGTACACCGCCTACACCCCCTATCAGCCCGAGATTTCGCAGGGCCGTCTCGAAGCGCTGCTGAACTTCCAGACCATGGTGAGCGACCTCACCGGGCTGGAGATCGCCAATGCCTCGCTGCTCGACGAGGCCACGGCCTGTGCCGAGGCAATGACCATGGCGCAGCGCAGTTCGAAATCGAAGGCCAAGGGTTTCTTCATCGACGTGAACTGCCACCCGCAGAACATCGCGGTGATGAAGACCCGCGCTGAGCCTCTGGGCATCGAGGTCATCGTCGGCGAACCCGAGGAGATGGAGGCCGAGAAGGTCTTTGGCGCAATCTTCCAGTATCCCGGCACCTATGGCCGTGTGCGCGACTTCACCGACCACATGGCGGCGCTGCACGAGGTCAAGGCCGTGGGCATCGTCACCGCCGACCCGCTGTCGCTGACCCTGCTGAAAGAACCGGGCGCCATGGGCGCCGACATCGCCGTGGGCAGCACCCAGCGGTTCGGCGTGCCCGAGGGCTACGGCGGCCCGCATGCCGCCTATATGGCTTGTAAGGATTCCATGAAGCGTGCCATGCCCGGCCGGATCGTCGGTGTCTCCATCGACGCCCATGGCAACCGCGCCTACCGTCTTTCCTTGCAGACCCGCGAGCAGCACATCCGGCGTGAGAAGGCCACGTCGAACGTCTGCACCGCGCAGGCGCTGCTGGCCGTCATGGCCTCGATGTATGCCGTGTTCCACGGGCCGGAAGGCTTGAAAGCCATCGCGCAGCGCATCCACCGCAAGACCGTGCGTCTGGCCAAGGGGCTGGAGGCCGCGGGCTTCGACGTGCAGCCCGATGCCTATTTCGACACGATCACCGTCGAGGTTGGCCCGCTGCAGGCCGCGGTGATGAAATCCGCCGTGGACGAGGGCATTAACCTGCGCCGCGTGGGCGAGACCCGCGTCGGCATCACGTTTGACGAGCGCACCCGCCCTGACACGATCGAGGCGGTCTGGCGCGCCTTCGGCATCCGTCAGGCGGATGACGACTTCACGCCCGAGTACCGTCTGCCCGAGGGTCTGCTGCGGACAAGCGATTACCTCACGCACCCGATCTTCCACATGAACCGGGCCGAGACCGAGATGATGCGCTACATGCGTCGTCTCGCGGACCGTGATCTGGCGCTCGACCGGGCGATGATTCCGCTCGGCTCCTGCACCATGAAACTGAACTCGGCTGCCGAGATGATGCCGGTGACATGGCGCGAGTTCTCGCTCATCCACCCCTTCGTGCCCGCCGATCAGGCGCTTGGCTACCGCGAGATGATCGACGATCTCTCGGACAAACTCTGCGAAATCACCGGCTATGACGCGATTTCCATGCAGCCGAACTCCGGCGCGCAGGGCGAATACGCAGGTCTTCTGACCATCGCTGCCTATCACCGCGCCAAGGGCGAGGGGCACCGCAACATCTGCCTCATCCCGATGAGTGCGCATGGCACCAACCCGGCCTCGGCCCAGATGGTCGGCTGGAAGGTGGTGGTGATCAAGACCGCCTCTAACGGTGACATCGACCTCGATGATTTCCGCGCCAAGGCCGAGCAGCACAGCGAGAACCTCGCCGGCTGCATGATCACCTATCCCTCGACCCATGGTGTGTTCGAGGAGACCGTGCATGAGGTGACCAAGATCACCCATGACCACGGCGGGCAGGTCTATATCGACGGGGCCAACATGAACGCCATGGTGGGCCTGTCCCGCCCCGGCGATCTGGGCGGTGACGTCAGCCACCTGAACCTACACAAGACCTTCTGCATCCCGCATGGCGGCGGCGGCCCCGGCATGGGACCCATTGGCGTCAAGTCGCATCTGATCGCGCATCTGCCGGGCCACCCGAACGAGGAAGGCGCCGCTGTGTCCGCCGCACCCTACGGTTCGCCCTCGCTGCTGCCGATTTCCTGGTCCTACTGCCTGATGATGGGCGGGGACGGTCTGACGCAGGCGACCCGGGCGGCGATCCTCAACGCCAACTACATCGCCAAGCGGCTCGAAGGGGCTTACGACGTGCTCTACAAAGGCCCCTCTGGCCGGGTGGCGCATGAATGCATCATCGACGTGCGCCCCTATGAGGAAACGGCGGGCATCACCAACGAAGATGTTGCCAAGCGCCTCGTCGATTGCGGCTTCCACGCGCCGACCATGTCTTGGCCGGTGGCGGGCACGCTGATGGTGGAGCCGACGGAGTCCGAGACCAAGGCTGAACTGGACCGTTTCTGCGATGCCATGCTGGCGATCCGCGAGGAGATCCGCGAGATTGAGGAGGGCCGCATGGACCGCGCCAACAACCCGCTCAAGAACGCGCCGCACACGGTGGAGGATTTGGTGGTGGAATGGGGCGACCGGCCCTACAGCCGTGAGCAGGGCTGCTTCCCGCCCGGTGCCTTCCGCGTCGACAAATACTGGCCGCCGGTCAACCGCGTCGACAACGTGCATGGCGACCGCAACCTGATCTGCACCTGCCCGCCGCTGGAGGACTACGCCGAAGCGGCGGAGTAAGGTTCAGACCCAGACAACACCTAAGGGCGCGGGATCATTCCTGCGCCCTTAGCATATCCGCGGGCCGGGCGTTCAGCGCCTTCAGCGCAAAGCCCAGACCAGCCAGCACCGTGGCCAAGACGCCGCCCGTGATGATCAGCAGCGCATTGGGCCAGACCACGGCGAAATCAGTCTCCATAACAAAATGGCTCACTGCCCAGCCACCGGTGATCCCGGCCAGCAGCGCCACCGTCCCGGCAAAGAGACCGAGCAGCGCGGCGCGAAGCACAAAGCTGGTGGCGATGGCGCGGCGCGAGGCCCCCATGGTTTTCAGCAGCGCCGCCTCATAGCTGCGCGCGCCGGTGCCTGCGGCGGCGGCCCCGATCAGCACCATGAACCCCGTCGCCAGCGTGGCCAAGGCGCCAAAGGAAATGGCAGAGGCGAGCCCAGCCAGCACCGCGGCGACCCGGTCGATCGCATCGCGCACGCGGATGGCGGTGATGTTGGGGTATTCGCTGGCAAGATCGCGCAGGATCGCGGCCTCCGCCTCGGGTTCGGCATAGACGGTCGAGATGAAACTATGCGGCGCGCCTGCAAGGGCGGCGGGGTTCATCGTCAGCACGAAACCGATCCCGGCGGTCGAGAAATCGACCTCGCGAAAGCTGGTGATCGTGCCGGTGATGTCGCGGCCAAGGATGTTGACGCTGAGCGTGTCGCCCAGCTCCAGCCCGATCTCTTCGGCCTCTTCGGCGGCAAAGCTGATCTGCGGATCGCCACTGTAATCCTGCGCCCACCATTCCCCCGCAGTGATCCGCGTGTCTTCGCCCGGCTGCGCGGCATAGGTCACCCCGCGGTCGCCGCGCACGACCCAGTGATCGCCCGCGACCTCACGCGCGGGGCGTCCGTTGATCTGGGTGATCACGCCGCGCAGCATCGGGGCGCTTTCGATGCGCGACACGGCCGGATCGCCCTCAAGCCGCGCGGTATAGCCGGGCATCTGGTCTTTCTGAATATCGACGAAAAAGTAGGAGGGTGCGACGTCGGGCAGGTTGCCGGAAATCGCGCGGCGCAGGTTGCCGTCGATCTGACCCACGGCAGCCAGCACCGAGAGGCCGAGGCCAAGCGCCAGCACCACCGCCGTCGCCCCTTCGCCGGGGCCGCCGATGGCCGCCAGCGCCCACCGCAGGCGCGGATGGCCCCGCGCCCGGCGGGCCGTCGCACGGGCCAGCAGACGCAAGAGCGCCGCCGCCAGCGCGAGCACGGCGAGCGTCGCGGCCAATCCGCCCAGTGTCCAAAGCGTGAGCGACCACGAGCCGTTGAACCAACCCGCCAGCGCAAGCAGAGCGGCCAGCAGCAGCGCCATCGCGACGAGGTAGGGCGCGGCGGGCCAAGGTGATTGCCGTTGCCAATCGTCGCGGAACAGGGTCGCGGCGCGGACATCAGCGCTGCGCGCGAGCGGCCAGAGGGTGAAGAGAGCGGCGGTTAGCAGCCCGTAGAGTGCGGCCTCAATCAGTGGGGCGGGGTAGATGGTGAAACGCGCGGGCAGGGGCAGACTTGCTTCGATCAGCGGCGACAGCAGCAGCGGCAGGCCTGCGCCGATCAGCAGACCAAGAGCGACGCCAGCCATGGCCAGAATGCCGACTTGTATGAAATAGGTCTGAAAGATCGTCGCTCTCGACGCCCCCATGGCGCGGAAAGTGGCGATGACGGCGGTCTTGCGTTGCAGATAGGCCCGCACCGCTGCCGCCACGCCGACCCCGCCGACGGCAAGGCCCGAGAGCCCGACGAGCACCAGAAAGGCGCTCAGGCGTTCGACGAAACGCGCCACGCCTGGCGCGCCGTTGCGCGCGTCGGTCCAGCGCATCCCGGCATCGGCAAAACGCGCTTTGGCCTCGTCTTCGAGCGAGGCGAGGGCGGTGCCCTGGGGCAATTCGAGACGGTATTTGCTATTGAAAAGCGTGCCGGGGGCAAGCAGGCCTGAGCCTTCGAGCGCCGCGCGTTTGACCAGTGTGCGGGGCCCAAGGGAAAAGCCGCTGGCGGCGGAATCCGGTTCGCGTTTGATCAGCGCGGTCAGGGTGAACTCCGCCTCGCCAAGTGCGAAAGTGTCACCGGGGGAGAGGGCCAGCCGATCCGCCAGTGCCCGTTCCATCACCGCGCCGGGCAGGGCGGTGGCCTCGGGCGAAAGGGCATCTTCCAACGGCAGGGCGGGGTCCAAGACCATCTCGCCGATCAGCGGATAGAGGTCATCGACCGCCTTGACCTGCGTGAGCGCGCGTTCTGAGGTCTCGCCCGCGCCGGTGACGGCCATGGAACGGAACTCGACAATCTCGGAGACGCGCGTGGCGCGTTCGGCCATCCAGTCGCGCTCTTCGGGGGTGGCGAAACGGTAGGTGAAATCCAGCTCGGCATCGCCGCCAAGAAGGGCCGCGCCCTCGGCCTCCAACCCGGCTTCGATCGCCGCGCGGACAGTCCCGACAGCGGCCAGCGCGGCCACGCCAAGCGCAAGACAGGCCAGCAGCAGGCGAAAGCCGCGCAGGCCGCCGCGCATTTCCCGACGGGCGAAACGGGCGGCAAGGCGCAGGCTCATGCGAGGCGCCCGTCGCGGAGTTCCACCACCCGGTCGCAGCGCTGCGCCAGATCATCGGCGTGGGTGACCAACACCAGCGTCGCGCCATGGCGGTCGCGCAGTTCAAACAACAGGTCCATGATCGCGGCCCCATTGCGGCTGTCGAGACTGCCCGTCGGCTCATCCGCCAAGAGGATCGCGGGGCGGGGTGCTGCGGCGCGCGCGAGTGCCACGCGCTGTTGCTCGCCGCCCGACATCTGCGCGGGGTACTGGTTGATCCGGTGGCCCAGCCCCACGGCCTCAAGCTCGGCCCGGGCGCGGTCAAAGGCGTCATCGGCGCCGGAAAGCTCCAGCGGGGTGGCGACATTCTCAAGCGCGGTCATGGTGGGGATGAGGTGGAAAGACTGAAAAACAATCCCCATGCGCCCCTGCCGGAACTGTGCCAACCCGTCTTCGCGCAGCGCGCTCAGGTCATGGCCGAGGGCGGTGACCTTGCCGCCGGTGGCGCGCTCCAGCCCGCCCATGACCATCAGGAGCGAGGATTTGCCCGACCCGGAAGCGCCGGTCAGCGCGATGCTCTCCCCTTGCTGGACCTGCAACGAAATGCCGCGCAGAATATCGACGGGGCCGGCATTGCCCTTGAGGCTCAGCGTGACATCTTGAAGGTCATAGACAGGGTCGCTCATCGGGTCGCCTTTGGCTTGGGATACGTGATGGATATGGAGGTCCGCGAAGGATGCGCAAGGTATTGATCTGTTTTGCCTTTATTTTAGGCAGCGCGGCGCGGGCCGAGGAGGTGGTGATCGCCGCCCTCGGCGACAGCCTGACCCAAGGCTACGGGCTGCCCGCCGAGGAGGGGTTCGTGCCGCAATTGCAAGGCTGGCTGGATGCCGAGGGGGTCGAGGCCAAGATCCTCAACGCGGGCGTGTCGGGCGATACCACCGCTGGCGGGCTGGCGCGGGTCGACTGGACCCTGACGCCCGAGGTGGACGCGATGATCGTGACGCTGGGGGGCAACGACCTGCTGCGCGGGCTGGACCCGGCGCAGGCGCGCGGCAACATGGACGGCATCCTTTCGGCTGCAAAGAAGGCGGAGGTTGAGGTGCTCTTGGTCGGCATGAGCGCGCCGGGCAACTACGGGGCGGGCTATAAGGCAGAGTTCGAAGGGCTCTACCCCGATCTGGCCGAGGCTTACGGCACGCTGTTCTACCCGGACTTCTTTACCGGCCTGCTGGCCGAGGAAAAGAAAGCCGCCAGCGCGCGGAGCGAGACGGTGCAGCGCTATTTCCAAGGCGACGGCATCCACCCCAATGCCGAAGGCGTGGCCCTGATTGTGGAAGACATCGGCCCGGCGGTAGCCGAGCTGGCAGCGCGGGCTGCTGACAGCCGCTAACAAAAAACGGACGCCGCAGCGTCCGTTTCGATCATCATGATGTGGCCCGTTCAGGCCAGTGCGATGTTGCTCGCGCTTTCGCGGCCATCGCGGCCCGCTTCGACGTCAAAAGTGACCTTTTGGTTGTCGGCAAGCCCGGTCAGCCCGGCGCGTTCCACGGCGGAAATATGGACAAAGATGTCTTTGCCGCCCGCATCCGGTGCGATGAAGCCGTAGCCTTTTGTCGTGTTGAACCATTTTACGGTGCCAGTAGCCATGCCCCGTGTCTCCCTTTCTTTGATCTGCCCGCAACATGCGGCAGCGCGGCTCGGTCGAATTCGTGATCGCTGGAGCCTTAGGGCAGCCGGGTCGAAAAGTCTTCGCGTCGCAGTTGTGATATTGGAATCTCTATTTTTAAAATCAAGGATTTTTACGGGGCGAGGGGCCGCAAGCAAGGAAGCGCCCATGAAATATAACCTGCCTGTTACAAAACTGGCAGGCATCTCGGGATTTTTCGGAAGGCGCGTTTTTCAAAAATTTACCAGTTGATAAAAAAATGATTCCATGAGAGCGTTTTCAAAACACCAAGAAAACGACAGGGATTTTGATATGGCACGAGATGTGTTTGAGCCGGGGATCGTTCCGGGGCGGTTAGAACCGCAGAGCTATGCCGAGGGGTTTTCGGATCTTCATCCGCCCTTGGATGAACATGAGGCGCTGGTCGCGGCGGACCGCTGTTACTTTTGCCACGACGCGCCCTGCATGACGGCCTGTCCGACCGACATCGACATTCCGCTGTTCATTCGGCAGATCGCCACTGGCACGCCCGATGCGGCGGCCAAGACGATCCTGAGCCAGAACATCCTCGGCGGCATGTGCGCCCGGGTCTGCCCAACAGAGACGCTTTGCGAAGAGGTTTGTGTGCGCGAGGTGGCCGAGGGCAAGCCGGTGTTGATCGGCCAGTTGCAGCGCTATGCGACGGATCATTTGATGGCGCAGGGCGTGCATCCCTTCGAGCGGGCCGCAGCCACGGGCAAGCGCATCGCAGTGGTGGGCGCGGGGCCGGCGGGTCTGTCCTGCGCGCACCGTCTGGCGATGCTGGGCCATGATGTTGAGATCATCGACGCGCGGCCCAAGCCCGGCGGGCTGAACGAATATGGCATCGCGGCCTATAAGACCCCGAACGGCTTCGCGCAGGCCGAGGTGGATTGGCTGATGCAGATCGGCGGGATCACCTTCCGGCATGAGGTTGCCGTGGGCCGGGATGTCACTCTCGATGAACTGAAGGCCGATTACGACGCGGTTTTCCTCGGGATGGGGCTGGTCGGCGTTAATGCCCTTGGGGCCGAGGGCGAGGATAAGGCAGGGGTTGCCAATGCGGTCGATTTCATCGCCGAACTGCGGCAGGCCAGCGATATCTCCGGCGTGCCGATTGGCCGCGATGTGGTGGTGATCGGCGGCGGGATGACGGCGGTGGACGCGGCGGTGCAGGCGAAACTGCTGGGCGCGCTCAATGTGACGCTGGTCTATCGCCGCGGGCGCGACCGGATGAACGCAAGTGTGTTTGAGCAAGACCTCGCCGCCTCCAAGGGCGTGCGGATCGTGACCCATGCGGTGCCGATTGCCGTGCATGGCAACGGGTCGGTGCGCGAGATCGAGTTCGAATATGTCGATGAAGCGATGAAGGGCACCGGCCAAACCCTGCGCCTGCAAGCGGATCAGGTGTTCAAGGCCATCGGTCAGACGCTGTTGGGCGAGGGCCTGCCCGAACTCGACGGGCGCAAGATCAAGGTCGACGGCACCGGACGTACCAGTCTGGAAGGCGTTTGGGCCGGGGGCGATTGCGCCAGCGGTGGTGATGACCTCACTGTGACCGCCGTGGCCGAGGGCCGCGATGCGGCGATGGACATTCACACCACATTGATGGGGGCGGCGGGCTGAGGCCGCGCCGAGAGGGAGACATAACATGGCTGATCTGAGAAGCGACTTCATCGGGATCAAATCCCCCAATCCGTTCTGGCTGGCCTCCGCCCCGCCGACGGACAAGGAATACAATGTGCGCCGCGCCTATGAGGCGGGCTGGGGCGGGGTGGTATGGAAGACCCTCGGCTCCGAAGGGCCGCCGGTGGTCAACGTCAACGGCCCACGCTACGGCGCGATCTGGGGCGCGGATCGGCGGCTGTTGGGGCTCAACAACATCGAGTTGATCACCGACCGCCCGCTAGAGGTGAACCTGCGCGAGATGAAGTCGGTGAAGCGCGACTACCCCGACCGCGCGCTCATCGCCTCGATCATGGTGCCTTGTGAGGAGGAGGCGTGGAAAGCCATTCTGCCGCATGTGGAGGAGACCGGCGCCGACGGGATCGAGCTGAACTTCGGCTGCCCGCATGGCATGGCCGAGCGGGGCATGGGCTCTGCCGTGGGGCAGGTGCCGGAATACATCGAGATGGTCACCCGCTGGTGCAAGATGTACACCCGCATGCCGGTGATCGTGAAGCTGACGCCGAACATTACCAACGTGGTTTACCCTGCCGAGGCCGCCAAGCGCGGCGGCGCGGATGCGGTGAGCCTGATCAACACGATCAACTCGATCACCTCGGTCGATCTCGACCTCTTCGCGCCTGAGCCCACGATCGACGGCAAGGGCACCCACGGCGGCTATTGCGGCCCGGCGGTCAAACCCATCGCGCTCAACATGGTGGCCGAGATCGCCCGCAACCCCGAGACCCACGGTCTGCCGATCAGCGGCATCGGCGGCGTCACCACATGGCGCGACGCGGCGGAGTTTCTCGCCCTTGGCGCGGGCAATGTGCAGGTCTGTACGGCGGCGATGACCTATGGCTTCAAGGTTGTCCAAGAGATGATCTCGGGCCTGTCGGAATATATGGACGAGAAGGGGCTGACCTCGGTCGACCAACTGGTGGGGCGCGCGGTGCCGAATGTCACTGACTGGAACCAGTTGAACCTGAACTACGTCGCCAAGGCGAAGATCGACCAAGACCTGTGCATCTCCTGTGGGCGTTGCTTTGCGGCTTGCGAGGACACCAGCCACCAAGCCATCGCCATGTCCGAAGACCGCACCTTTACCGTGATCGAAGAGGAATGCGTCGCCTGCAACCTCTGCGTCAATGTCTGTCCGGTCGAAGACTGCATCTCGATGGAGGAACTGGCAGCGGGCACCACCGACCTGCGCACGGGCAAGACGGTGACGCCGGACTATGCCAATTGGACCACGCACCCCAATAACCCCTCCGTCCACGCGGTCGAACCGGCGGAGTAAGACAAGTGCCACCGCGCCCCGGGTTCAGGACTTTCTGCGGGGCGGGGTGGCGGTATCGGCAGCGGGGGGCGGTATCTCTGACATCTCCCGCCGCGCCACGATCAGCGCCATTGCCGCATCCCGGGCCATCTCTTCGCGGGTGACGGGCGGTGCGCCCGCTGGTTCATCGGACGCTTTCGGATTTGCGCCCTTCGCATCCCGCGCAGCCCCTGCGCCCTTTATATCGCCTACATTCATCACTGCCCCTTTACCTTGGAAGGAGCCCGCACCCGCCAGTCAGACTGGGTGTCATGTGTTAACGGGGGATTAAACGCTGGGCGCCACTGGCCGTTATGGTTAACCGTTTGGCGTTGGCGCGGGCTGGTCCAAAAGCGCGCCGAACATCGCCTGAAGATGGGCCTGCGCGCGGGGGCGGGGGTCGGTCTCGGGACCGAGCAGGATCTGCGCCTGCGCCTCGAAATCCGCGTAGTGCTGGGTCGTCGCCCAGATTGAGAAGATCAGGTGCTGCGGGTCCAGCGCGGGCAGTTTTCCCGCCGCCACCCAGCCCGCGATCACGGCGCATTTCTCATCGAACAGGGGTTTGAGATGGCTATGCAATTCCGGCTCGATCCGCGGGGCACCTTGCAGGATTTCATTGGCAAAAAGGCGGCTCTCGCGCGGCAATTCGCGCGACATGGTCAACTTGCGTTCGACATAGTCCAAAATCTCGCGCCGGGGGTCGCCGTCGGGGTCTAGCTCCACCAACGGGTCGAGCCATGTTTCCATCAGTTGCGACAGCAAAGTGACATGAATGTCTTCTTTGCCATTGAAGTAATAGAGAATATTCGGTTTGCTCAGCCCAGCTTCGGCGGCGATCTGATCCAGCGTGGCGCCCCGGTAGCCGTGTTTGGAAAAGACTTCGAGCGCGGCATCCAGAATCACCCGGCGGTTGCGCTGCTGGATGCGGCTGGGTTTCTTGGCGGTGCTTTCGGGCAAGGCAATGATCCTTGGTGCTGCTAAAAAAGGCGTTTGCCGGATCGGCGGCGGGTTGTTTCAAACCAGTTCTTGACAGAGCCTAACCTAATCGCAATCGTGGATTTACCAAATGGTAAAAAAACAACACGGCCCAAGCCGATGACAGAGGAGTGACCTATGCCCGCGCCCGGAGAGAACCTCAAGATTGATCCCGACCGTCTGTGGGATTCCTTGATGGAAATGGCCAAGATCGGCCCCGGCGTGGCGGGGGGCAACAACCGCCAGACGCTGACGGACGAAGACGCCGAGGGCCGCGCGCTGTTCCAAAAGTGGTGCGAAGCGGCGGGCTGTACCATGGGGCTCGACCAGATGGGCAATATGTTCGCCCAGCGGGAGGGCACCGACCCCGATGCGCTGCCGGTCTATGTAGGCAGCCACCTCGACACCCAGCCGACGGGCGGGAAATACGATGGCATCCTTGGCGTGCTCGGCGGGTTGGAGATCATCCGCACGATGAACGATCTGGGCATCAAGACCAAACACCCGATCGTTGTGACCAACTTCACCAACGAAGAAGGCACCCGTTACGCCCCCGCGATGCTGTCGTCGGGGGTTTTTGCTGGCATCCACACCCAAGACTGGGCTTATGCGCGCACCGATGCTGAGGGCAAAAGCTTTGGCGACGAATTGCAGCGCATCGGCTGGAAGGGCGACGAGGAAGTCGGCGCGCGCAAGATGCATGCCTTCTTCGAGTTGCACATTGAACAGGGCCCGATCCTCGAGGCCGAGGGCAAGGACATCGGCGTCGTGACCCACGGGCAGGGGCTGAGCTGGACGCAGGTGACGATCACCGGCAAGGACAGCCACACAGGCTCCACCCCCATGCCGATGCGCCGGGACGCGGGGCTGGGCATGGCGCGGGTATTGGAGAAGGTGAACGAGATCGCGCTCAGCCACGCGCCCCATGCGGTCGGCGCGGCGGGCCATATCGAGGTCTATCCGAACTCGCGCAATGTGATCCCCGGCAAGACGGTCTTTACCGTCGATTTCCGGTCGCCCGAACTGTCGGTCATCGAGGATATGGAGGCCCGTCTGCGCGAAGAGGGTCAAAAGATCGCCGACGATATGGATGTGCAGATCGAATTTGAAAAGGTCGGCGGCTTTGATCCCGTGGCCTTTGACGAGGGTTGCGTGACGGCTGTGCGCAACGCTGCCGAACGGCTGGGCTACAGCCATATGAACCTGATCTCTGGCGCGGGCCATGATGCCTGCTGGATCAACCGCGTGGCCCCCACGGCGATGGTGATGTGCCCCTGCGTCGATGGTCTGAGCCATAACGAGGCCGAGGAGATCACCAAGGATTGGGCCAAGGCGGGGGCGGATGTGCTGCTCCATGCGGTGCTGGAGACAGCGGAAATAGAGGGCTGAACACTCGGGCGGAGGTCGGGGGTGCTGCCCCGGCCCCCCGATGTAAACAGCCAGAAAGATGGGGAGAGAAAGATGAGCAAGGTAATCAAGGGTGGCATGGTCTGCACGGCGGACCGGACGTGGAAGGCCGACGTGCTGATCGAGGGAGAGAAGATCAAGCGCATCGGCGAGGACCTCACGGGTGACGAATACATCGACGCGGAAGGCGCCTATGTGATCCCCGGCGGGATCGATCCGCATACGCATCTGGAGATGCCCTTCATGGGCACCACTGCGGCAGAGACTTTTGAGTCCGGCACATGGGCCGCGGCGGTGGGCGGCACCACGATGGTGGTCGACTTCTGCCTGCCCGGCGCCGATGGCAGTATCAAGAACGCGATCAACGAATGGCACCGCAAGTCGGCGCCGCAGATTTGTTCGGACATCGGCTATCACATGGCCGTCACCGGCTGGGACGAGACCGTCTTTAACGAGATGAAGGACGCGGTCGACATGGGGGTGAACAGCTTCAAGCACTTCATGGCCTACAAAGGCGCCTTGATGATCGAGGACGACGAGATGTTCGCCTCCTTCAAGCGCTGTGCCGAGTTAGGCGCGCTGCCGATGGTCCATGCCGAGAACGGCGATCTGGTGGCGGAGTTGCAGCAGAAATATTTCGATCAAGGCATCACCGGGCCGGAGGGCCACGCCTATTCCCGCCCGCCCGAGCTTGAGGGCGAGGCCGCGAACCGCGCCATCACCATCGCCGACACGGCGGGCGTGCCGCTTTATATCGTGCATGTCTCTTGCGAACAGACCCACGAGGCGATCCGGCGTGCGCGGCAAAAGGGGATGCGGGTTTATGGCGAGCCGTTGATCCAGTTCCTGACGCTGGACGAGTCTGAGTATTTCAACAAGGATTGGGACCATGCCGCGCGCCGCGTCATGTCGCCGCCCTTCCGCTCGAAGGACCATCAGGACAGCCTTTGGGCCGGCCTGCAATCGGGCAGCCTACAGGTGGTGGCGACCGACCACGCCGCCTTCTCGACCGAGCAGAAACGCGCGGGCCGCGATGATTTCCGGATCATTCCCAACGGCTCGAACGGGCTGGAGGAGCGTCTGGCGGTGCTCTGGACCGAAGGGGTGGAGACGGGCCGCCTGACACCAAACGAGTTCGTCGCCGCGACCTCGACCAATATCGCCAAGATCCTCAACATCTACCCGCAGAAGGGCGCGATCGTTGAAGGGGCGGACGCCGATATCGTGGTATGGGATCCGAAGATCACCAAGACGATCAGCCCCGCGAACCACCATTCGGTGCTGGATTACAACGTCTTCGAGGGCTTCGAGGTCAAGGCGCAGAGCCGCTATACCCTGAGCCGCGGCGAGGTGATTTGGGCCTGGGGTCAGAACAGCCAGCCGCAGCCCGGCCGGGGCCGTTTCGTGCCGCGCCCGGCCTTCCCGAGCGCCAATGTCGCCCTCAGCAAATGGAAGGAACTCAACAGCCCCAAGATGATCAAGCGCGACCCGCTGAACATCCCGGCGGGGATCTGAGCCATGTAGAGCCGCCACGACAACCAGGTAAAGTGCCGCGCTAAAAGCGGCCGACCAACAGGGAAGTAAAATACGTGAATGACAGCCAGAGCGTGATCAGCGCCAGCAATCTTGACCTGACCTTTCAAACCAATGACGGGCCGGTCCATGCGTTGAAAGACGTGAACCTCGAGATCCACAAAGGGGATTTCGTCAGCTTCATCGGCCCCTCGGGCTGCGGCAAGACGACCTTTCTGAGGGTCATGGCCGACCTTGAGCAGCCCACGGGCGGCAGCGTGACCATCAACGGCGTCTCGCCCGAGGAGGCGCGTAAATCGCGGGCCTATGGCTATGTTTTCCAGGCGGCGGGACTGTATCCGTGGCGCACCATCGGCGGCAACATCCGCTTGCCGCTGGAGATCATGGGCGTGCCCCGGGCCGAGCAGGCCGAGCGGGTGAAACGGGTGCTCGACCTCGTGGAGCTATCGGGGTTCGAGAAGAAGTTTCCCTGGCAATTGTCGGGCGGGATGCAGCAGCGCGCCTCCATCGCGCGGGCGCTGTCCTTCGATGCCGACATCCTGCTGATGGACGAACCCTTCGGCGCGCTCGACGAGATCGTGCGTGACCACCTCAACGAGCAGCTCTTGAAGCTCTGGGCGCGCACCGAAAAGACCATTGCCTTCGTCACCCATTCGATCCCCGAGGCGGTGTATCTTTCCACCAAGATCGTGGTGATGAGCCCGCGCCCTGGACGGATCGCCGACGTGATCGAAAGTCCGCTGCCGCGCGAACGGCCTTTGGAGATTCGCGAGACGCCGGAATTCCTCGAGATCGCACACCGGGTGCGCGAGGGGCTGCGCGCCGGGCATGGGGACGATTGATGCGTAACATTATCCCCGTTCTCACGGTCGTGGGTCTGTTGATCGTCGTCTGGTATGGCGCGGCTGTCGCGCTCAACGCGCAATGGGCGCGGGATGTGGCGGCACGGGCCGACAAAACGCTGACATTCTCGGAATTGGTGGCCGACACCTGGTCGCAGGAGAAACCGAAACTTCCCGCGCCGCATCAGGTCGGCGCGGAACTGTGGAAGACCACGGTGGAGAAGAAGGTCACCTCGAAACGCTCGCTGATTTATCACACATGGGTCACCTTCAGCGCGACCTTTTTGGGCTTCGTCATGGGCACCGCGCTCGGCACGCTTCTCGCCGTCGGCATCGTGTTCAACCGCACGATGGACATGAGCGTGATGCCTTGGGTGATCGCCAGCCAGACGATTCCGATCCTCGCCATCGCACCGATGATCATCGTGGTCTTGAATGCCGTGGGCCTGTCGGGCCTGCTGCCCAAGGCGATCATCAGCATGTATCTGTCGTTCTTCCCGGTGGTCGTGGGCATGGTGAAGGGGCTGCGCAGCCCCGACCAGATGCAGCTTGACCAGATGCGGACATGGAACGCGAGCGGCTGGCAGACCTTCTGGAAACTGCGGCTGCCGTCCTCGATGCCCTATTTCTTCACCTCGCTGAAGGTCGGCGTCGCGGCCTCGCTGGTGGGGGCCATCGTGGGCGAGATGCCGACGGGGGCTGTCGCGGGCCTCGGCGCGCGCTTGCTGGCGGGCAGCTACTACGGCCAGACCGTTCAGATCTGGAGCGCGCTTCTGATGGCGGCGGCGCTTGCGGCGGCCATGGTGGGGCTTATCGGGTTGGTGCAGCGGCTGACCTTGAAACGGATGGGGATGGCATGATGGGCTGGGTTCTTTTTGCCATCGTCGCATGGGTCGCGGGCCTGTCGCTCAACGTCTGGCTGGCGCGGCAGCGGCCCTCGCGGGGGGCGTCACTGGCGGCACCGCTGGTCTTCGGAGTCACGCTCATTGCCGTTTGGGAAGGCGTGGTGCGCGGGTTCGAGATTAACCAAGTGCTTCTGCCCGCGCCTTCGGTGATCGCGGCGCGCATGGCCACGTCGCTCGATATCCTGTGGATCGACTTTGTGCAGACCGTCATCAAGGGGGCGCTGAGCGGCTACATCATCGGCTGCGGCGCGGCCTTCCTGACGGCGCTGGCGATTGACCGCTTTCCCTTCTTGCAACGCGGCCTTTTGCCGGTGGGCAACTTCGTGGCCGCGCTGCCGATCATCGGCATGGCGCCGATCATGGTGATGTGGTTCGGCTTCGGCTGGCAGTCCAAGGCGGCGATTGTCGTGGTCATGGTGTTCTTCCCGATGCTGGTGAACACGGTGCAGGGGCTGCAGGCCAGCGACGCGATGCAGCGCGACCTGATGCGCACCTATGCGGCGGGTTACTGGCGCACGCTTCTGAAGCTGCGGCTGCCCGCGGCGATGCCCTTTGTCTTCAACGGGTTGAAGATCGGCACCACCCTTGCCCTCATTGGCGCCATCGTTGCTGAATTCTTCGGCTCTCCGGTGCTGGGGATGGGCTTTCGCATCTCCACCTCGGTGGGTCAGCTTGCGCTTGATCTGGTCTGGGCCGAGATTGTTGTCGCGGCAATAGCCGGATCGGCGTTCTATGGTATCATGGCCCTTATCGAAGGACGGGTGACCTTCTGGCACCCCAGCCAAAGGAACTAGAGACGACCAACCAACAGGGAGATAAAAATGAAAACCATCACGAAGATCGCTGCCGGGGCGGCCTTGGCCCTCTGGGGGGGCGTGGCGCAGGCCGCCGACGACCTGACGCTACAACTCAAATGGGTCACGCAGGCCCAGTTCGCGGGCTATTACGTGGCCAAGGACAAGGGGTTCTACGAAGAAGAGGGGCTGGATGTCACGATCAAGCCCGGCGGGCCGGATATCGCGCCGGTGCAGGTGCTTTTGGGCGGTGGGGCCGACGTGATGGTGGACTGGTTGCCTTCGGCGCTGGCTGCGCGCGAGAAGGGTGCGCCGATCGTGAACATCGCACAGCCTTTCGCGAAATCCGGCCTGATGCTGACCTGCCTCAAGGAACATGGCATCGAAAGCCCCGAGGATTTCCCCGGCAACACGCTGGGCACATGGTTCTTCGGCAATGAGATCCCGCTAATGAGTTGGATGGGCAAGCTGGGCTATCCCACCGATGGCTCCGACGGTGGGGTGACGATCCAGAAGATCAACTTCAACGTCGACCCCTTGCTGCAAAAGCAGGTCGAATGCGCCACCACCATGACCTACAACGAATATTGGCAGGTGATTGACGCAGGGCTGACGCCCGAGGATCTGGTGGTCTTCAAATATGAGGATGAGGGCATCTCCACGCTGGAGGACGGTCTTTATACCACCGAGGAGAACCTCGAAGACCCCGAGATGGTCGACAAGCTGGCGCGTTTCGTCCGGGCCTCCATGAAAGGCTGGAAATACGCCGAGGAGAACGTCGAAGAAGCCGCTGAGATCGTGCTGGAAAATGACCAGACCGGCGCCCAGACCGAGAAGCACCAGACCCGCATGATGGGCGAGATCGCCAAGCTGACCGAGGGCAGCGACGGGCGGCTGGACGAGGCGGCCTTTGATCGCAGTGCGGCGATCACCATGGAAGGTGGCATGATCACCAAGGCGCCTGAGGGCGCTTGGACACATGATGTGACGGATAAGGCGCTTCAATAAGCTTTGGCGTATATGATGAGGGGAGGGGCCGGCGCTGCGCTGGCCCTTTTTCTTGGTGGGAAGGGTCAGCGCCTGCACGCGGGTCGGCGATACGACGGAGCCTCGTGCCACTTTATGGTTCAGCCGTGATGCGCCTTCGCAATGGCGCACCCGAATTCACTAAATCGCCTACCCGTCCGGGCGGGCAGGCGATGGCCCGGCGCCTGCGGCTTGATTCCGGGCTGGGTGTTGTCGAAAGGGGCCTTAGAGCACCGTGACCTTTGTCCCAATCGGCACCCGCTGGTACAGGTCGATCACATGCTCGTTCAGCATCCGGATACAGCCGTTCGACACGGACCGCCCGATGGAGTTCGGCTGCGTGGTGCCGTGGATGCGGAAATAAGTGTCCCGCCCGTTCTGGAACAGGTAGAGCGCCCGCGCGCCCAAGGGGTTGCCGGGGCCGCCGGGCTGGGCGTCGGTGTTGCCGATGAAACGTTTGTAGGCCTGCGGATCGCGTTCGATCATCTCATTGGTTGGCCGCCACGTGGGCCATTCCTTTTTCACGTCGATGGTCGCGGTGCCGGTGAACTCCAGCCCCGCTTTGCCGACGCCCACGCCATAACGCATCGCTTGGCCCGGCGACGTCACGAAATAGAGGTAATGGCTCCGCGGCAGGATCAGCAATTGCCCGGGCGCATATTGCGCCTTGACCGGGACCATCTGCGGGGCGGGGTCATAGGCGGCGGTGCGCGCCTGCGCCATCAAGGGAAGGGCGGCTGCGGCCACGGTGCTGGTCAAAAAGGTACGGCGGCGCATGGCAGGCTCCATCAAAATAATGCGTTTCGCCCGCATTTTGCCATGGGAGGCCATTTTAGCAAGGCTGGACATAAAAAAACCGACCTGCCGGTGTCAGCAGGTCGGTTCGAATTCTTGCATCAGGGCCGAAGCCCCCGGGCCTTAGGCCAGCGCGAGGTTGGTCGCGGATTCACGGCCGTCACGGCCAGCTTCGATGTCGAAGGTCACTTTCTGGTTGTCGGCCAGGCCGGTCAGGCCAGCGCGCTCAACAGCGGAAATGTGCACGAAAACGTCTTTGCTGCCGCCGTCGGGTGCGATGAAGCCGAAGCCTTTAGTTGTGTTGAACCATTTTACGGTGCCAGTGGCCATATCCGTAGTCTCCATATTGATGCCATCCGCGTTGGTGCGATGGCCCGGCGTGGTTGGTCTGGATCGATAGACTGAGCGCCGTATGAGGGAGACAGTGGGTCGAAAAAGATAACGTCTGCACCGTCTATATTGCACTCGGGGGGGATTCGTTCAAGGGGCATCGCATTTTGGCGGGTTTCGGCGGGTCCGGCAGCGCGAATTTCGGCAAATTCCCGCCACGAAGTTTCGTGATCCCCATATTTTACGGGAAACGCGCCAAATTTCACCGTCCCGAGTTTGCCGCAAACCGGTCTCATTACTGCCCGGCGTAGGTGGTTTTTTGCCAGAAAGCCCCAAGTGCGCCTGCCAGCGCCCCCCATGTGGAGTAACGAGACATGATGCGTATCCTTGCCGTAGACGATGACCCGGTCATCCTTGATCTGCTCACAGGTTGCCTGACCGAGAATGACAATTACGAGCTGACCTGCTGCGAAAGCTCGGAAGAAGCGCTGGAGATCATGCAGGAGTCGAACCGGCCCTTCGATTCCTTCCTGCTTGATATCATGATGCCGGGCATCAATGGGATCAGCCTGTGTGAGATGATCCGCGATGTGCCGTTTTACCGCGCCGTGCCGATCATCATGATCACCGCCAGCAAAGAGCCTGCGATGATGCAGCGGGCCTTTGACGCGGGTGCCACGGATTTCCTTTGCAAACCGTTGGATGGTGTCGAACTCAGCGCGCGGATCAATGCCGCCAGCATGCTCAACGCGTCATTGCTGCGTGAGCGTGAGGCGCAGCATACGCTGGCCGAGTTGACGCAGATGATGCAGATCCGCTTTGACGAGGATTTCGACCTCGATGTCTCGGCCTGTAGCAATGTCTCCGCGCTTGAGAATTACCTGCTGCGCCTGCCGAGCGGCTGTTTCTCGATGAGCCTGTTTTCGATCTCGGTCGAGGGGGCGCGCGGCATCTACCGCGCGGTCAAGGCGCCGGCCTTCCGCCGCCAGATGGAGCAGGTGGCCCGCGCTTCGGTACATTCGCTGGAGGGCATGCGTTTTCATCTGGCCTATGCGGGCAGCGGGCGTTTCATCGGCGTGGTGATGAGTCGCGCGCGGTTGAACACCGCCTCTATGGCCGAGCGGATGCGCGAGCATCTGGAGAAGAACTGGGATGGCAAGGGCATGAACGGCGGGCTGCCCCCGTCCTTGCAGGTGCATTCGGTGACCGAACAGCGCCTCTGGTCGGGTCTGTCGGCAAGCAATAAGCTGCGCGAATATCTGCAAAGCTGGGATCCGCTGCATGGTTTGGTGCGGCATGATGAGGATAACCTCTTTGCCCAGCTGGAAACGGCGATCGACGACGAACGCTGAGGGCAGGAGCCTTTGAAGGGATAGACCCGTCCGCATTGCGGGCGGGTTTTTGCGTTGAAGGTAAGCGGTAAGGGCATCGCCCTCCCTGGGGGGCGATCCGCTACCGCGCTGTTTGGCAGGGCGCTGCAAGATGTGGAGGTCTGGCAAGCTGTTGTAGCGTTGCAAAATCGTCCTCCGGGGGGAGGGAGGGCGATGCCCGGTGTGTCACCGGGCGGCCCAGTGGCAAAGTAGCGCACGAAAAAGGGCGCCGGAAATCCGACGCCCTCCAAATTGCTAAGTCGCAAGGGTTACCGCGCGAACTTCTTGTGCTTCAGGCGCTTGGGCTCCAGCGCATCGGCACCCAGACGGCGCTTCTTGTCTTCTTCGTAGTCCTCGAAGTTGCCCTCGAACCATTCCACATGCGCTTCGCCCTCGAAGGCGAGGATGTGGGTACAGATACGGTCAAGGAAGAAACGATCGTGCGAGATGACCACGGCGCAGCCAGCGAAATCTACCAGCGCATCTTCGAGCGCGCGGAGGGTTTCGACATCCAGATCGTTGGTCGGCTCGTCGAGCAGCAGCACGTTGCCGCCCTCTTTCAGCAGCCGCGCCATGTGCACGCGGTTGCGCTCACCGCCCGACAGGAGGCCCACTTTTTTCTGCTGGTCGCCGCCCTTGAAGTTGAAGGACGAGCAATAGGCGCGGGAATTCACCTCGGCGTCGCCGAGCTTGATCAGTTCCGCCCCGCCTGAGATCGCCTGCCAGACGGTGTCTTCGGGGTTCAGGTCGTCGCGGCTCTGGTCGACGTAGGACAGCTCAACCGTGTCGCCGTATTCGATGGTGCCCTCGTCGGGTTTCTCATGGCCGGTGAGCATCTTGAACAGCGTCGATTTACCGGCGCCGTTGGGGCCGATCACGCCGACGATGCCACCGGGCGGCAGGGAGAAGTCGAGCCCGTCGATCAGCTGCTTGTCGCCCATGTGCTTCTTCAGACCTTCGACCTCGATCACCTTGTTGCCGAGGCGCGGACCGTTGGGGATGACGATCTGGGCGCGGGAAAGCTTTTCGCGTTCGGATTGTTCGGCCATCTCGTTATAGGCCGCGATACGGGCCTTGGATTTCGCCTGACGTGCCTTGGCGCCTTGGCGCATCCATTCAAGCTCGCGCTCCAGCGTCTTTTGCTTGGACTTGTCCTCGCGCGCTTCCTGCGCCAGCCGCTTGGCCTTCTGCTCCAGCCAGTCGGAGTAGTTGCCCTCGTAGGGAATACCGCGGCCACGGTCGAGTTCGAGGATCCAGCCGGTGATGTCGTCGAGGAAGTAGCGGTCATGGGTGACGCAGAGGATGGTGCCCTTGTAGTCGATCAGGTGCTGCTGCAGCCAAGCGATGGTCTCGGCGTCGAGGTGGTTGGTCGGCTCATCGAGCAGCAGCATGTCGGGTGCTTCGAGAAGCAGCTTACAGAGCGCCACGCGGCGCGCCTCACCGCCCGAGAGGTTTTCCGGCATCGCGTCGTCCGGCGGGCAGCGCAGCGCTTCCATCGAGACGTCGATCTGGCTGTCGAGGTCCCAGAGGTTCTGCGCGTCGATGTCGTCTTGCAGCTTGGCCATCTCCTCGGCGGTCTCATCCGAGTAGTTCATCGCCAGTTCGTTGTAGCGGTCGAGGATCGCCTTCTTCTCGGCCACACCTTCCATGACGTTTTCGCGCACGGTCTTGGTCGGGTCGAGCTTGGGTTCCTGCGGCAGGTAGCCGACCTTGGCACCCTCGGCAGCCCATGCCTCGCCCGAGAAATCCTTGTCGAGCCCGGCCATGATCTTGAGCAGGGTGGACTTACCCGCGCCGTTGACGCCGACAACACCGATCTTCACGCCGGGCAGGAAGTTTAGGTGGATGTTTTCGAATGTCTTTTTGCCCCCGGGATAGGTCTTGGAGACGCCGGACATGTGATAGACGTATTGATAGGCGGCCATTGGAGAATCCTTGCAACGCGTTTTGGGGTTTGCAGTGCAATATCGCCCGGACGGCGCAATATCAAACACTCTGTACCGCACAGGCACCTTGCCCGGCGGCGGTTTGCGTGGCGCGCCCGTGGCGCGCGCAGGCGGCATGGCTGGGCAGGCTATTGGATGGTTTTGCAAGGGTTTGGCAGGCGATCCGCGTAGTCGATCAGTGAAATTCGGTCGACTTTTCTGCCGTTTTCGCGCTAGAATTTATTCAATCTGCGGTTGGACGGTAAAAACCGCCTACCGCAGAGTAGGGAGGTTGAAGGCGGTTCTCACCGTTCGCGGTGCGCCGGTTTCAGCGCAACAACAGGGAAATACTCATGACAAAATCCACCATCGTTGTGGGTCTGGACGGGTCGGAGGCCGGCGCGCGAGCCTTGGCGTTTGCCCAGTCACAGGCCAAACAGATCGGGGATTGTTCGATCACGGTTTGCTTTGTGATCGAATGGTCGCCTTTCACCTTTCAGACCAAGGAAGAGAACGAGCAGCGTCACAAACGGCGCGAGCAGGAGTTGCAGCGCGCCCATGACGTGGTGCTCGACCCTGCCGTGGCCGAGGCAAAGGCTGCCGGTGTCGAGGTTGAGGGGATCGTGCGACACGGCGACGTGGCCGATATCCTCGAAGCGGTGGCCAAGAAGCGCGGCGCGGTTCAGATCGTCGTCGGGCGGGTTGGAGAGCGGGGCCTCAAGCGGCTCTTTGGAGGGGTGACGGGCCGGTTGGTCGCGGGCTCCAGCGTGCCGGTCACGATCATTCCCTGAAAGGAAACGCCATGAACAAGTTACTGACCTTTGCGATGGCGGCCTTTGCGTCATTGCTGCCGAGCCTTGCCGCCGCGCAAGAGGCTGCGGGCATCGACCAACGTATCAACCAGATCTTTGCCGATTACACCGGCTGGTATGTGTCATTCATCTTTGCCCCGCTGCCGGGGACGAATTTCTCTTGGATCGCGCTTTGGCTGGTCGTAGGGGCCGTGGTCTTCACCGTCTATTTCGGGGCCATCCAGCTCAAAGGGTTCTGGCATTCGATCCAGCTTGTGAAGGGGGATTACTCCGATCCCGACGACGCGGGCGAGGTGAGCCATTTTCAGGCGCTGGCGACGGCGCTGTCGGGCACTGTGGGTCTGGGCAACATCGCGGGCGTCGCGGTGGCGGTCAGCATCGGCGGGCCGGGGGCGACCTTCTGGATGGTGATCGCGGGCCTGTTCGGCATGGCGACCAAGTTCACCGAATGTACGCTCGGGGTGAAATACCGTAACGAATTCCCCGACGGCCATGTCTCGGGCGGGCCGATGTATTACATCGTCAAAGGCTTTTCCGAGAGGGGCTTGCCACTGGGTGGCTTCATGGCGGTGCTCTTTTCGATCTTCACCATCCTCGGCGCGCTTGGCGGCGGCAATATGTTCCAAGCCAACCAAGCCCATGCCCAGCTTGCCGGTGTCTTGGGTGACTATCCGGGCTGGATCACCGGGGTTGTCCTTGCGGGCGTGACCTTTGCGGTGATCGCGGGCGGTTTGAAATCCATCGCGCGGGTGACTGAAAAGATCGTGCCTTTCATGGGCATCTTCTATGTGCTGGTCTCGATCCTGATCCTGATCATTAACTGGGATATGATCGGCTGGGCCTTTGGCCAGATCTTCATGGGCGCCTTTACCGGCCTTGGCGTGGTCGGCGGCTTTACCGGCGCGCTGATCCAAGGTTTCCGCCGCGCGGCGTTTTCCAACGAAGCGGGCATCGGTTCGGCGGCCATCGCCCACTCGGCGGTGCGCACCAAGGAGCCGGTGACCGAAGGTTACGTGGCCCTTTTGGAGCCCTTCATCGACACGGTGGTGATCTGCACCATGACCGCGCTGGTCATCGTAATCAGCGGTGTACTCAACCAAGACCCTGAAACCGGTCTCTACATCTGGAACGCCGAGGCGGGCCGGATCGCGACCGAGGGCGACGTGAGCGGCGTGGCGCTGACCTCGGCGGCCTATGCGCGGGCCTTCTCGTGGTTCCCGGTGCTCTTGATGGTGGCGGTGGTGCTCTTTGCCTTCTCGACCATGATCAGCTGGTCCTACTATGGCCTCAAGGCATGGACCTATCTCTTTGGCGAGGGGGCGGCGAAGGAGCTGACCTTCAAGGTGATCTTCTGCCTCTTCATCGTGATCGGCGCGGCGGCGAGCCTTGGGCCGGTGATCGACTTCAGCGATGCGATGCTCTTCTCCATGGCGATCGTGAACATCATCGCGCTCTACTTCCTGATGCCGATCGTGAAGCGCGAGTTGAACAGCTATGTCGCGCGGCTGCGTTCGGGCGAGATCGTGAAGCACAAGTAAGGGCTTCGCATTGACAAAGGGCTGCAATGCCCCTCCTTTGGCCCCTGATTTCGGATCGGGGGCCATTTTCTTGCGTAATACCATGCCATTCGCCACCAAAGGGCAGGTCGTGGGCCTGTTGGGCGGGTCGTTTGACCCGGCGCATGAGGGGCATGCGCATATCACCCGTGAGGCGTTGAAACGGTTCGGGCTGGATCGGGTCTGGTGGCTTCTGAGCCCCGGCAATCCGTTGAAAAAGCATGGCCCGGCCCCCATGGCGCAGCGCATGGCGCGGGCGCGGGCGGTGATGGATCACCCGCGGGTCGAGATCACGGGGATCGAAGCACAGTTAGGCACCCGTTACACAGCTGAGACGCTGGCCGCGCTGCGGCGGCACTATCCCGGGGTGCGGTTCGTCTGGCTGATGGGGGCCGACAACCTTGCGCAGTTCCACCTCTGGCAAGACTGGCGGCAGATCATGGAGACGGTGCCGGTGGGCGTGCTGGCGCGGCCTGGGCAGCGTATCTCGGCCCGGATGAGCCGGGCGGCGGCGCTTTATGCGCCCTACCGGATCGCGGGGCGGAACAGCCAGTTGCTGGGCCGGGCCATGGCGCCGGCGTGGTGTTTCGTCAATGTGCCGATGGTCGATGTCTCTTCCACCGCATTGCGGGCCGCGGGCGGCTGGCGCTCAGCGTAGCCGGGCCGAGGTGATGCCCGCCGTGATGATTACTGCCAGCCCCGCCCATGTCAGCGCATCGGGCAGGGTGCTGAACAAGAACAGCCCCAGCAGCACCGCCGCGATCAGTTGGAAATAGACCAACGGCGCCAGCCGCGTGGCGGGGGCTCGGCGGTAGGCATAGAGTAGCAGCAGATTGCCCAGCATCGAAAACAGCGCGCTCGCGGTGGCCAGCCCCGCGACGGGCAGGGTGGCTTCGGGCAGGTTCATCAACCCCAAAGGCAGCAGCATCATCGCGCTCATCGCCAGTTGGGTGAAAGTCAGCGCCAGCGGCGGGGCGAGGTCAGACAGCCAGCGCGACATGGTGAGAAAGACGCCGTAGAACAGCCCCGCGGCCACGGCAAAGAGCAGCCCCGGCCCGCCCGTGCCACCGCCCAGCCCCGGGCGCACCACCAGCAGCACGCCGCAAAAACCCAGCAGGATCAACGCGCTGCGCAGCAGGCTGATGCGCTCGCGCAGAAAGATCGCGGCCAGCAGGTAGCTGATCATTGGCCCGATAAAGAAGGCGGCGAAGACATTGGCGATCGCCTCGGTCCTGAGCGCGGTTTGAATGCAGGTGATCCCCAAGGCCAAGGTGCCGGCCCGCAGCCAGAGCCGCCAATCGCGCATCAGCCCCCATGTGCCACGGGGCAGGAACGGCAGCACCATCAGCGCCCCGATGGCAAAGCGCGACCATGCTACAAAGACCGGTGCCACCCCCATGCCAGAGGTCAGGATTTTACCCGCGCTGTCCCCTGCGGGGATCAGTGACATGGCGATGAACATGATCGGAATAGCGCGTTGCATGACGTTGGGCTAGCAGGTCGGCGGTTTTGTGCAACCGCGAAAGCTCCACCCTTGTCAGACCGGTTGTGGCCGAACGCCGCTTGGGGTTTATATCAAGCCCATGAGCCAGAGTTTTTCACGACGTTTCACACGCCGCATTTTCCTTGGGACGGCTGCCGCTGCGCTGGCGGCGGCCTCTGCTTGGGCCGAGCCGCCGACCACTTCGTTGCGCCCCGTGGGGCGCGATGCCGACCTGTATAAACAGGCCATTCCCAATGTGTCCGAGATCATCGCCGACAGCGGGATCACCGGCACGGTGGCCTTTGCCGTGGTCGACGTCGACACCGGCATCTGGCTGGAGGCGTCCAACGCCACCGATGGCATCCCGCCCGCCAGCAGCATCAAGGCGATCACCGCGCTTTATGCGCTGGATCAACTGGGGCCGGATCATGTGTTCGAGACGCGCCTTTTGGCGACCGGCGGTGTCGTCGATGGTGAGGTGCAGGGCGATCTGATCCTCGTCGGTGGGGGGGATCCGACCCTCGACAGTGACAATCTGGGGCAGATGGCCGAAGACCTGAAAGAAGCGGGCATCATCGGCGTGAAGGGCGGTTTCAAGGTCTATGAGGGCGCGCTGCCCGCGACCTTTGCGATTGACCCCGAACAGCCTGACCATGTCGGCTACAACCCCGGCGTCTCAGGCATCGCGCTGAACTACAACCGCGTGCATTTCGAGTGGAAGCGCAGCGGCGACGGCTATGACGTGACGATGGAGGGCCGCGCGGCGCGCTATGCCCCCGCCGTGCGCGTCGCCACGATGGAAGTCGTGGACCGTAGTGGGCCGGTTTATACCTACGAAAACCGGCCTGAGCGCGATGTTTGGACGGTCGCGGAAGGGGCCTTGGGCTCTGGCGGGGCGCGTTGGCTGCCGATCCGGCGGCCCGGTGTCTATGCGGGCGATATCTTTGCCACCATCGCCCGGAGCCATGGCATCAAACTGGGCGATGCGGAGCTGATCGAGACGCTGCCAGAGGGCGAGACCCTCGTTACCCACCGCAGCACCAAGCTGCGGCCCATCCTCAAGGACATGCTGAAATACTCCACCAACCTCACCGCCGAGATGGTCGGCATGGCCGCCAGCGCCAAACGGTTGGGCGCGGTGCCCAGCCTGCGCGCCT
Organism: Sulfitobacter sp. 1A13353; assembly: GCF_043557255.1. Taxonomy (NCBI): domain Bacteria; kingdom Pseudomonadati; phylum Pseudomonadota; class Alphaproteobacteria; order Rhodobacterales; family Roseobacteraceae; genus Sulfitobacter; species Sulfitobacter sp. 1A13353. The sequence continues at coordinate 86,302 of NZ_JBIFFS010000003.1, forward strand.
CTGCTGCCGAGATGAACAAATGGGCGATTGAGGAACTGGGCATGGAAAACCCGGCGATGATCGACCATTCCGGCCTTGGCGATGACAGCAAGATGACCGTGCATGACATGGCCGGGGGGCTGGCGCGCATCCACGGCACGGGGCTGCGGCCTATTCTCAAACCGGTCTATCTGCGCGATGATCGCGGTCGTCCTGAACGGGATAATCCGATTGAGATCGACGCGAAGACCGGCACGCTGAACTTCGTCTCGGCGCTGGCCGGGTTCCTGACCACACCCGAGGACCGGGTGCTGGCCTTTACGATCCTGACCGCGAATATCGAGGAACGGGCCAAGATCAGTCGGGCCGAGCGAGAGCGTCCGCCGGGGGCGCGGGCTTGGAACGCGCGGGCCAAACGTGTGCAACGTGGGCTGCTGGAGCGGTGGGGCCTGTTGTATAACGTCGCCGTGAAGCCCGAGCCGGAGGGCGAAGCCGCGCCTAAGACGCCAGCTGCGCCCGACCCTGATGCCGAAGCCGAGGTCGGGGCCGAGCCGGCAGTCGCGCTGGAAGAGTCCTAACCCGCGCTCAGGTCAGGTGCCGCGCCCGCGCGCCGCGTTCGATCGCGGCGGCGTGGAGCCGGTCGATGTTAAGCTCATAACGGATTTCTTCGAGCAGGCGCAGCTCGGCCTCGTCCAGCGTGCCATCGGCGGCGGCCACATCGCAGGCCAGCGCATAGGCCGTTTCATGCAAACGCTCCGGCAGGGCCTCGCGGATCAAGCCAAAGAGGGCATCCAATCCGTCCTCCTGTTCGAACAGGTCAAAGACCGTTTTGCCAATCGTCGAGACGCGATCATTGTCATAGCCCGAGAAGACCGGCAGCAGGTTCAGCGCGGATTCGATTTTGACCAGTTCGGCGGTGCGGATGTCCTCATCCGAGGCCGAGACCGCGATCATCAGCGCGACAAGGCTGTCTTGGGCGCTGAGCGAGAGGGAAGATGTGTCGGGCATCGCGGTATCCTTTGCACAGGTATGTTGCGGTGCAGAATATTGACCCTCAGGAAGTGAAGCAATAGGAACGGGCGACCCCGTGCGCATTGGGCGCAGGGACGCCAAAAGATGGATGATCTGACATGTCCGAGACCCGAGCCGCGGCACTCAGCAGCAAAGCATGGCCCTTTGAAGAAGCGCGCCGGGTGCTCAAACGCTATGCCAAGAAGCCGCCAGAGAAGGGTTACGTCCTGTTCGAGACGGGCTATGGCCCCTCGGGCCTGCCGCATATCGGCACCTTCGGCGAAGTGCTGCGCACCACGATGATCAAGCGCGCCTTTGAAGAGATCAGCGACATCCCGACCAAGCTGGTGTGTTTCTCGGATGACCTTGACGGTATGCGCAAGGTGCCGGGCAACGTGCCGCAGCAAGAGATGCTGGCCGAGCATATGCACAAGCCGCTGACCTCCGTGCCAGACCCTTTCGGCACGCATGAGAGCTTTGGCCATCACAACAACGCCATGCTGCGCCGCTTCCTCGACACCTTCGGTTTTGAGTACGAGTTCTATTCCGCGCGCGAATTCTACCGCTCGGGCCAGTTCGACGAGGTGCTGCTGCGCGCTTGCGAGAAGTACGACGAAATCATGGCGGTGATGCTGAAGTCCCTGCGCGAAGACCGCGCGCAAACCTATTCGATCTTCCTGCCGATCCACCCCGAGACGGGGCGCGTGATGTATGTGCCGATGAAGGAGGTCAACGCCAAGGACGGCACGATCACCTTTGACGACGAGGACGGCAACGAAATGACGCTGCCGGTCACCGGTGGCAACGTGAAGCTGCAGTGGAAGCCTGACTTCGGCGCCCGCTGGGCCGCGCTCGACGTGGATTTCGAGATGTACGGCAAGGAGCACGCCACCAACACGGCGATCTACGACCGCATCTGCGAGATCTTGGGTGGCAAGAAGCCCGAGCATTTCAGCTATGAGTTGTTCCTCGACGAGAACGGGCAGAAAATCTCCAAATCCTCGGGCAATGGCATTTCGATCGACCAGTGGCTGACCTATGCCAGCACCGAGAGCCTGTCGTATTTCATGTTCCTCAAGCCGAAGACGGCCAAGCGCATGTATTTCGACGTGATCCCCAAGGCGGTCGACGAGTATCACCAGCAGCTGCGTGCCTATGAGACGCAGGACGTGAAGGCGCGGCTGAATAACCCCGTCTGGCACATCCATGGCGGTGATGTGCCGAAGTCGGACATGGTGGTGCCCTTCTCGATGCTCTTGAACCTCGCCTCCGTGTCGAGCGCCGAGGACAAGTCGCAGCTTTGGGGTTTCATCCAGCGCTACGCGCCCGAGGCCACGCCCGAGACCAACCCGGGCATGGATGCCGCGGCGGGCCACGCGGTGCGCTATTTCAACGACTTCGTGAAGCCCACGAAGGTGTTCCGCGCGCCCACCGAGCTTGAGCGCGAGGCGCTGGAAGACCTGCGCGACCGGCTCAAGGTTTGGGACGGCGGGCTGGATGCCGAGGCGCTGCAAAGCATGGTCTTTGCCGTCGGCAAGGAGCGTTTCGACCCGCTGCGCGACTGGTTCAAGGCGCTGTACCAAGTGCTTCTGGGCGCCGATCAGGGGCCGCGGTTTGGCGGCTTCATCGCGCTTTATGGCGTGGAAGAGACCGTCGCGCTGATCGACGATGCGCTGGCGGGCAAGCTGACCAGCGCGTGAAACTTTTGCCTCTGCCCTTGCGTGACTTAGATCATTCAGCAAGGGCAAGGGGGAAAGGCAATGCGCAAAGGGATGTTCACGTTTTTCGGAGGGCTGGTGTTATCGGCCCTCCTGAGCTTTGGCGCGATGGCGCAGCAGGCTGAGATCGAAGAGACGATCAACCGCCAGTTCGACGCTTTTCGCGCGAATGATTTCGCCGCCGCATTAGAATTCGCCACGCCGAATTTGCAGCGCTATTTCCAGACCCCTGAGAACTTTCGCAGCATGGTGAGCAATGGCTACCCGATGGTGCAGAACCCGGCGGAGGTGCGGTTCCTCGACCGGCGCGCGGATGGGGCGCGTTTTTATCAGGTGGTGCAGGTGGTCGATCCTCAGGGGTTCACGCATTTGCTGGGCTATCTGATGGAACGGACAGAGGCAGGCTGGCGCATCGGCGGGGTGCAAATCCTCGACGCGCCGGGGGCCAATGTCTGACCATTGTTGCGCCGCCTCCGCGCGGCGGGCCAAGTGTGGGTTAATGCATCGTTGATACTTCCCTGACCTCGCGGTTCGGCCCTCGCCGAGCCTGAGCAGTTGAGCGGCGCGCCCCGGTGGGAGGTGCGGACCGGGGAAAGGAAAAGCGATGAACAAGGCGATTACCGATGGCGTGGTGTTGATGCCCACCCCCTTTGCGGCGGGGCTAAATGTCTGGTCGAGCGGCGACGGCACGCCGGGGTCGGACACCTATGAGAACGCGGCCAATGCCGCCTTTGTCCCCGCGGATCAGGATTTTGGCGGGGCGCTGGAACTGCTAAAGACGCAGGCCACGCAGCGGCTGCGCTACATGGGGCAGACCCCGCTGCTGCCGGGCTGCTATCTGCGGGTCACGGCGCGGGTGAAGGCGGTGAGTGGCAACCTGCCGACGGTGCGGATCGCAGGCTATCCGGCGCAGGCGGGCGGGGGCCGGGTGAGCGGCGTGACAGAGGCCGGGCCGGCGGTCACGCTGACGGCCTATGGCGAGGTGGTCGAGGTCAGCGCGATCATCGGCAGCGGCGACCGCGGCGGGGTCGATATGGTCTGGGGCACCGGGGCCGTCTATGGGCATTTCGGGCTGGACCTGACCGGGCCGACGGGCGGCGTGGTGCGGATCGACGATATCGTGATCGAGGATGTCACCTCGGTCTTTCTGCGGGACATGCTGGCGCAGGTCGATGTGCGCGACTTTGGTGCGGTGGGCAACGGGGTGAGCGACGATACCGCCGCCTTCGAGGCGGCAAATGCCGCCGCGGCGGGGCGCACGGTGCTGGTGCCTGCGGGGAACTACCTGCTGAACGGGGATGTGACCTTTGACACGCCGGTCAAATTCGAGGGCCATGTGACCATGCCGGTGGGGGCGGTGCTATTGCTGCGCCGCAATTTCGATCTGCCTAGCTATATCGAAGCCTTCGAGAATGAAGAGACCGCTTTTCTGAAAGCCTTTCAGGCGCTTTTGAACAACGCGGATCACGACTCGCTCGATATGGGGGGGCGCAAGGTGAATGTGACCGGGCCGCTCGACATGCAGGCGGCGGTGCCGGACAAGACCAGCTATGCCACCCGTCGGGTGATCCGCAACGGCCAGCTTGAGGCCGCGTCGAGCAGCGCTTGGGACACGGTGGTGGTGACCTCGCAGGCGCGCTATGCGGCCGCGGACGCGCGCAAGCTGACCAATGTGACCAATATCGCCAATGTGCCGGTGGGCGCACTGGTTGAAGGGGCCGGGGTGGGGCGCGAGATTTATGTGCGGTCCAAGAATGTCGCCACGCAGGAGATCACGCTCAACGCGCCGCTTTACGACGCGGAAGGGACGCAGAATTTCACCTTCCGCAAGTTCCAATACATGGTGGATTTCAGCGGCTTCGCCTCGCTGTCGAAATTCGTGCTCGATGATATCGAGTTCCAGTGCAACAACCGGTGCAGTGCGATCAACCTCGCGCCCTCGGGGCTGATCTTTCACCTGCGGGACTGTTTTGTCAGCCGCCCGAAAGACCGTGGCGTCACCTCGATCGGGGGCGGCTGTCAGGGCATGTTGATTGACCGCTGCCAGTTCCTGTCGGCGGAGGATGCGCTGACGGTGCCGAACCGGACCTCCATCGCGCTTAACACCAACGCCAACGACGTGAAGCTGCGCGACTGCCGCGCCACCAAGTTCCGTCATTTCGCGCTGCTGGCGGGGGGCAACAGCATCGTGACGGGCAATCACTTCTTTCAGGGGGATGCGGTCGACAACGGTGTGCGCTCGGCGGGGCTGATCCTTGCTTCGGCCCATACCAGCGCGGTGGTGACTGGCAATTACGTCGATAACTGCTTTATCGAATGGACGAATGAGCAGGACCCGACCCCGGCCTTCACCACGGGCTATTCGTTCAGCGCGCTCAGCATCAGCGACAATATCTTTCTGTCCGGGGAGGTGGCCCCGTGGTTCAGCTATATCGTGGTTAAACCGCATGGTGCGGGGCATTTCCTGAGCGGGGTGACCATCACCGGCAACCGGTTCCGCAGCCTTAACGGCAGCATCGACCGGGCCGAGCGGGTGGATACGACCTTTGCCGATCTTAACCTGTCGCGGTGCAAGAACGTGGTGATGAAGGGCAATTCCTTCCATGCGGTGACCACGCAGGTTGAGAATATGGCCGAGATCGAGTTCACCCAGTCGACCCCGTCAGAGACTTGGGTGATTGATACCGCTGGGCATCTGCCGTTCGAGGGGCAAGCGCTCAACAGCGATGCGGTGGTGGCCCATGGGGCGATCCGCAACGGCAACAACGTGGCGCAGTTCGACATGCCTTATGTGAAACACGCGGAAGGGCCAGACCGGGATCAGTTGCACGTGGTTTGGCCGACGCCGGTGAAGGGCAAGGTCTCTGTCATGGTGCGGATGGACAACCGCTGACCGTGGCGCTGCGCTGAGGTGTGAAGAGGCCCTGCCGGAGATCGGCGGGGCCATTTGTTTTAGAACTCCCGCCAGAGGCTGAGGGTGAGGGCCGAATTCTCTGGCGCGTCGAAGGGGATTTCGCTGCCCAATTGCAGACGGTATTTGGTGAAGCTGGGCGACAGGACGATGGAGGGGGCGAATTTGGCATAGGTCTCACCCCCGGTGTAGGTGAGAAAGACCTGCGCCATTCCGGTGGTCACGGGGGTGAAGTCGAGCCCCACGGTGCTGTCGATCTTAATGACCTCTTGCGAAAAGCCGAACTCCCACCTTGCGGAGGCATCGACGGTAAGCCAGCCATTCCGTTCGCCCAAGGTGAAGCCGCGGCCCCAAGACAGCCCGGCCCTGAGGTGGGGCGAGATGAACTCCCCCGACCAGCTTGCCCCGGCGCCAATGTCATAGGCCCAGCGGCCCGTGTCACTCGGCTCTCCCAAGGGGAAGCGCAGGAAGACGGTGGCATGGCCGCTTTGCAGGCCAAAACGGCTTTGTGCGGTGTTGAGGTCGAAGCCGAGTGTGAGCCGCTCGCGCAGCCCGTATTCGATATAGGTGCTTTGGGAGAGGTCGTAGAAGTAAGTCGCCGAGAAGGAGCTTGAGATGAAGGTCGTGCCTTCCTCGCGCAGCCACGGCCCGGCGTGGGCGGCGGTGGGGCTGAACTGGCAGGCCAGCAGGGTAAGGCAAAGGGCAGATCGCATGGCAGGCTCCTGCTGCGATCTTGGTTAATAGCGGTTAACAAATCGTTGCTTGCCGGGAGGAAGGTGAAAACCCGGCGCCGAGGGCACCGGGTTTCGCAGTTGCTATGTCAGGGTCGCCCGGCGTGGGCTCAGACGTGGGCCTTGTTGCCGCGGGGGCCTGCGATGAGCCAGACGATGAAGCCCAGCACCGGCAGGATGATGATGCCCAAGACCCATGCGATCTTGGCCGCGCCCGAGGCGCTGGAGGTGACGACCTGATAGATGGCGTAGATGTCGGCGATGAGGATGATGAGCCCTAAAAGTCCATATTCCATTGTTTGATCCCTCTCGAATGGGTGCGTGTCTATTGAGTGATCAACCCAAGCGCGCGCCCAATTGTTCCCGGACCGCGCCGCGCTGGGCCTAAGCCGATCCCCGCCGGTCTGCCCGTATTGCGGGAACCGGTGCCGCCTGCCTTGGGTTTTGTTGGTACAGCAATCATGAGAGGAACAAGCCATGACTGACACGACAGCACCCGCATCGCTGGTTTCTTCGGACAACGTGAACGGCACCGCCGTTTTCGGCGCAGATGGGACCGAAATCGGCCATATCGACCACCTGATGATCGACAAGAAATCCGGCAAGGTCGCCTATGCCGTTATGGGCTTCGGCGGCTTTCTGGGGCTCGGGGAAGAGCATTATCCGGTGCCGTGGAACGCGCTGAACTATGACCCCTCGCGCGATGGTTTCATGACCAACATCGACGAGGCCACAGTCAAAGGCGCGCCGGAGCGGACCGAGCAGTGGCACAGCGACCGCGCGTGGCAAGAGCGGACGTTCGATCACTACGGCGTGCCTTATTACTGGATTTGATAGGCGCTCTAGATGGTTAAGGGAGGCGATGACGCCTCCCTTTAGCTGTGGCGATAGTCTGCGCAGCCCATTGTTTTCGCGCAGCGGATCGGGTCTGATGAGAGTGCGGCTGGTTTGGCCGTGATTGGAAAGGAACCCCGATGCGCCGAATGATCGCTCTCGGCCTGCTGCTGACCCTTGGAGCATGCGGCGTGCCATTCGTACCCTTCATTTGATTTAGGAGAACCCTTCGATGGAAGCCTTTCTTGATACGCTTGGCGCGGTGGCGCTGATCGCGCTCGTGGTGGTCGGGCTTGCCGCCGGGGCCATTGCCGGGGCCGTGGCGGGCCGGAACCGAGTTCTTTACCTTGGTCTGGGGGTCGTCGGCGCCGTGGCGCTGCCCTTCATCCTTGCCGCGCTGGGCGTGACAGTGGTGGCCGCGGGGGGCTTGCTGTTGCTGCTGGTCGTCGCCGCAATCGGTGCGGCGCTGGTGTTGGCCTTGGTGGCGGCGCTGCGACGGTAGCTGCGGCGTTTCGGTGCTGGATTGTGTAGGGGCCACCCTGAGCAGGGCGGCCCTTTTTCTTTAGCGTTTACGGCGTTTTACATTGCCGCCGCGCATCCCGCCGCGGCCTGAGGTGCTGCGGCCCGAGGCTTGCTGCGCGGCATCGACGGCGCGGTCGACTGCCTGCTGGCGCGCCATCGGATCGTCGGCGACGGCAAGGTCCACAGCCTCCAGCCGTTTGACCTCGTCACGCAGGCGCGCAGCCTCTTCGAACTCTAGGTTCTCGGCGGCCTTGCGCATATCGGCGCGCAGCCCGTCGAGCACGGCTTGCAGGTTGCCGCCCGCCATCGGCTTGTCGACCTTGGCGGTGACGCGGTTCATGTCCACGTCGCCCTTGTAGAGCCCGGCGAGGATGTCCTCGACGTTCTTTTTCACCGTGGCGGGGGTGATGCCGTGTTCCTCGTTATAGGCGATCTGCTTGGCGCGGCGGCGCTCGGTCTCGCCCATTGCGCGCTCCATCGAGCCGGTGATGCGGTCGGCATACATGATCACCCGGCCTTCGGCGTTGCGCGCGGCGCGGCCGATGGTCTGGATCAGCGAGGTCTCCGAGCGCAGGAAGCCTTCCTTGTCCGCGTCCAGAATGGCGACCAACCCGCATTCGGGGATGTCGAGCCCCTCGCGCAGCAGGTTGATCCCGATCAGCACGTCGAAGGCGCCTAGCCGCAAGTCGCGCAGGATCTCGATCCGCTCGATTGTGTCGATGTCGGAGTGCATGTAGCGCACGCGGATGCCCTGTTCGTGCATATATTCGGTGAGGTCTTCGGCCATGCGCTTGGTCAGCACGGTGCAGAGCGTGCGGTAACCGTCGGCGGCCACTTTGCGCACCTCATCGAGCAGATCGTCGACCTGCATCTCCACGGGCCGGATCTCGACCTTGGGATCCAAGAGGCCGGTGGGACGGATGACCTGTTCGGTGAAGACGCCGCCCGATTGCTCGATCTCCCATGCCGCCGGGGTGGCGGAGACAAAGACCGATTGCGGGCGCATGGCGTCCCATTCCTCGAACTTGAGGGGTCGGTTGTCCATGCAGGAGGGCAGGCGGAAGCCGTGTTCGGCCAGCGTGAACTTGCGCCGGTAGTCGCCCTTGTACATGCCGCCGATCTGCGGGACCGAGACGTGGCTTTCATCCGCGAAGACAATAGCGTTGTCGGGGATGAACTCGAAGAGAGTGGGGGGCGGCTCGCCCGGGGCGCGCCCCGTCAGATAGCGCGAGTAGTTCTCGATCCCGTTGCAGACGCCGGTGGCCTCCAGCATCTCGATGTCGAAGTTGGTGCGCTGCTCCAGCCGCTGCGCCTCCAGCAGCTTGCCGTCGGCGACAAGCTGGTCAAGCCGGGTGCGCAGCTCTTTCTTGATGCCCTGAATGGCCTGCTGCATCGTCGGCTTCGGCGTCACATAGTGGCTGTTGGCGTAGACGCGGATCTGGTCGAATGTGTCGGTCTTCTCGCCGGTGAGCGGGTCGAACTCGGTGATGCTCTCCAACTCCTCGCCAAAGAACGACAGCCGCCAAGCGCGGTCATCAAGGTGGGCGGGGAAGATCTCCAGACTGTCGCCGCGCACTCGGAAAGAGCCGCGCTGAAAGGCCGCGTCGTTGCGCTTGTACTGCTGGGCCACCAGATCGGCGATGACCTTGCGCTGGTCGTACATGCTGCCCGCTTTCAGGTCTTGGGTCATCGCGCCATAGGTCTCGACGCTACCGATGCCGTAGATGCAGGAGACCGAGGCCACGATAATCACGTCGTCACGCTCCAAAAGCGCGCGGGTGGCGGAGTGGCGCATCCGGTCGATCTGCTCGTTGATCTGGCTCTCCTTCTCGATGAAGGTGTCGGAGCGCGCGACATAGGCCTCTGGCTGGTAGTAGTCGTAGTAAGAGACGAAATATTCCACGGCGTTGTCCGGGAAGAAGCCCTTGAACTCGCCGTAAAGCTGCGCCGCCAGCGTCTTGTTGGGGGCAAGGATGATGGCGGGGCGCTGCGTCTCTTCGATGACCTTGGCCATGGTGAAGGTCTTGCCCGTCCCGGTGGCGCCCAGAAGCACCTGATCGCGCTCGCCCGAGTTCACCCCTTCGGTCAGTTCCTTGATCGCCGTGGGCTGGTCGCCCGCCGGGTCGAATTCGGTGACCAGTTTGAACTTATGGCCGCCCTCCAGTTTGGGGCGGTTGCGCACGTCTGGGGCGGGGTTTGCCAGCATCGGCATCCCCTCGGTCTTGTCGGAATGGGCATAGGGCATCGCGGGTATCCTTCGTCAAGCTTCCCATAGGTGCCCTCTTTCACGCGGGGTTCAAGGGGCAGGGGGCCGCGAAGGGCGCATTTGCCGCTACTTCATCAGCCGTTTGCGATTCTGTCGCACCTTGCGGGCTAGAGGGGCGAGCGAGGCGTCCATGATCTGATCGGGGCGTTTGCCCAGCATCATGGCCTGCGTCCCGGCGGTGAAGGCTTTGAATATGGCCGGGCCTTTCTCGGCCACCATGCGGTTGTTCTCACCGGGGCGGGCGGGCAGCGCGCCTGCCATGCCCAAGAGGCGCAGCGACATTACGATCTGGGTTTCCACCGCAAGGGCGGCGATCTGGCTTTGCAGGGCGAAGAGGGCGAAGGGGGTCATATGGAATACTCCAACGGGGTGGTCCTGATGTAGTCTCTGCACCGCAGCATGGTAGGGTTTATTTGCGCGGGCCTGCATTCCCTTGCCCCTTGGCACGGAATATTAGATAAAGCCCGAGGTTATTGAAGCGAGAGTCCCGAAATGCGCGCACGTATCTATCAACCCGCCCGTACAGCGATGTCCTCCGGCACGGCCAAGACCCGTGTCTGGCTGCTTGAGTTTTCGCCCGCGGAAGCGCGCAGGGTCGATCCGCTGATGGGCTGGACATCTTCCGATGATACGCAAAGCCAAGTGCGCTTGCAGTTCGACACCCGCGAAGCCGCCGAAGAATACGCCCGCGATCATGGCATCGACGCGCAGGTGCAACTGCCCAACAAGCGCAAGCCCAACGTCCGCCCCGGCGGCTATGGCGAGAATTTCGCGACCGGCCGCCGTGGGGCGTGGACGCACTGAGGGTGTGAAGACTGGGGGTGTGAAGGTGGTCGCTTGCTTGCGCGGGCCATGCGCCCGCCCTTCGGCCCGCGCCAGTATTCATCTGACCGCGTAGCAGGTAGCACCACATTTTCGCGCGGTGGCGTGCAGCCCTGCGGCGATCGATACTGACGCCCGCCGGGCGTTTTCATTTCGGTTTAAAGCTTTCCCTTGTCTGCCGACGCGTTAGTTGTTGAACATGCAAACGAGGGGGACAAGAATATGACCGCAATCGTCGATTTCCTGAACACCGTCTTATGGGGCTACGTCCTCGTATATGGCCTGCTGGCTGTCGGGCTTTACTTCACCTGGCGCACTGGTTTCTTGCAATTCCGGCATTTCGCCGAATTCTTTCGCGTGGTCAGATCCTCGCGTGACACTTCCGCCGCGGGCATTTCACCATTTCAGGCGCTGACGATCTCTCTCGCCAGCCGGGTCGGTACGGGCAACCTCGCCGGGGTGGCCGTGGCGATCTATCTCGGCGGGCCGGGGGCTGTGTTCTGGATGTGGGTTGTGGCGTTCGTCGGCATGGCGACGGCCTATGCGGAATCGACCTTGGCGCAGCTTTACAAGGTTCGGAACGCGGATGGGCAATACCGTGGCGGGCCGGCCTTCTACATGTCCCGGGGCATCGGGTCGAACGCCATGGGCTATGTCTTTTCGGTCTGCCTCATCATCAGCTTCGGCCTGATCTTCTCGGCGGTGCAGGCAAACTCGATCTCCGTCGCGATGGAGGAAGCCTTTGCCATTCCCAAACTCGTCACCGGCCTTGTCGTCGGCGGTTTTGCGGGCATCGTCATCTTCGGCGGGATCAAATCCATCGCGCGGGTCGCGGAAAAGATCGTTCCCGCTATGGCCGGGCTCTATATCGTCGTGGCGTTGCTCGTCGTGGTTCTGAACATCGCCGATGTGCCCGCCATGCTGGCCCTGATCGTCAAATCGGCCTTTGGTTTCGAAGCGGCGGCAGGCGGCTTTACGGGGGGCTTCATGGTGGCCCTGCTCAACGGTGTGAAGCGCGGTCTGTTCTCGAATGAGGCGGGCATGGGCTCGGCCCCGAACATCGCCGCCGTCGCGGTGCCCGATCCGCACCATCCGTCCAGTCAAGGGCTGGTGCAGGGGCTTGGCGTCTTTATAGATACGCTGGTGATCTGCACGGCCACAGCGCTGATGATCCTGCTCTCGGGCGTGGTCGACCATTCCGAAGGTGCGGCGACCGGCATGGCGCTGACCCAGATCGCTCTGGAGCAGCATATCGGCGCATTCGGCCCGATCTTCATCGGGATCGCCATCTTGTTCTTCGCCTTTACCTCGATCATCGGGAATTATTCCTATGCCGAGAACGCGATGGAGTTCCTTGGGATGGGCAAGCGGATCCCGCTTCTCGTGCTGAAGGCGCTGGTGATCGCGATGGTGGTCTGGGGCTCGTTGCAGGCGGTCACGACCGTGTTTAACTTCGCCGATGCCTCCATGGCGCTGATGGCGACGGTCAACCTGATCGCTATCCTGATCCTGTCCAAGACCGTTGCCAAACTCACGCGGGATTATTTCGCGCAGCGCAAGGCGGGGAAGGAGCCGATGTTCAGGATCGCCGAATATGCCGAGCTTGGCGATGGCGTCGACCATACGATCTGGAACAGCAATGTTGCCCGTGAAACGGAAGGCGCCAAGCCCGACTGAACGCAAGGGAAGGCGAGGGGGTGACCCCTCGCCTTTCCCCTTTCGCGCGTGATTTCCGTTATTCTGTGAAAAGATGCGACAGGTCGCAGCGGGCGAGGGCCGCGTTCAGTTCCCCCGCAGCGGCATCGAGTATGCCGGCTTCGTCCAGTGCCGTTTTGCGGTCTCTCATGCGGACTTCCCCATTGACGATGACCGTATGTACATCCGCGGCATTGGCGAATTGCGCGACCGTGGTCAGGGGCATCATCGGCGGGTAGAGATGCGGTTTGCGGCGGTCGAGCATGACGATATCCGCCTTCTTGCCCGGTTCGAGTGAGCCGAGGTCCGCATCCATCCCAATCGCCTTGGCGGCGTCGATGGTGCACATTTCCAGCACGTCACGCGGCATCATCACCTCCGGGTCGCGGAAGTGGCGGCGGTGGTAGTGCAGGCATTGGGCCATGTGGCGGAACATGTCATAGCCCCGGTCCGGCGCTGCGGCGTCCGAGCCGAGGGCGACGTTCACCCCCATCTCGCGCAGTTCGGGCGCGGGGCAGCGGCCCAGAACCGACATGATGGCCGAGGGGTTGTGAACGATCGACGCGCCGCTGCGTTTGGCCGCGTCCATATCCTCGGGGGTGAGGTCGACCGAATGGGACAGATAGGCCCATGGGCCGAGGATGCCGAGGTCTTCGGCCAGCGCGATGGAGCCGGACCGGTGCCCATCCTGAGTGAACAGCAGCCCATGTTTTTCACGCAGGTCCATCGCGGCGCGGCACATCGCGCGGATGTCCTCCGGGGCCTGCGCAAAGTCCTCGGGCGAATAGACCGGCATGATGAGGCAGACCCCCGCGCCATCGTTCAAGAAATCCCCGTTGGTTTGCGCGAGTTCACCGCAGACCTCTAACTGATCCTCGAAGGACAGGCTGACCTCCCGGTCAAGGTCCAGACTGCGGTAGGGCTTGGGGAAGGGGCGGCGGTTCAGGCCCGCGGCCAGCATCGTTCGGATGCCGATCTCACGCGTGGCATCGCAATGCAGATTGCCCGCTTCGGCCGTATCGGTGCGGTAATGATCCGCCCCGCCGCCGAGCAGCATCGTGCAGGTGGTGATCCCCGCCTTCAGCCGCTCAAGCCCCGAAAGCCGGGCTTCGGCCTGCCAGAACGCGGGGGTGGAGCCGCGGGTGTAGATCGTCTCGCAGGCCTGAAACCACGCATCGCCATCGCCGCTGCCCAGGTTGCGCGTCAGCCCGTGGCCCGCATGGGCATGGCTGTCGATCAGCCCCGGAAGGGTGATCATATCGCGCCCGTCGATCACCTCGGCGGTCTCGGGGAGGGGCACATCGCCCGCGGGGCCGACGGCGGTGATACGGTCGTTTTCGAACAGCACGGTGGCATCGTCGATGATACGTCGCTCCGCGTCCATCGTGATCGCGGTGGTGTGGATGATCGCATGGCTGGTCATTACAGGTCCTCGCTCAACGCGGCCCCGAGGACATCGTCCTGCGCCGCAGCGCCGTCTTGCGAGGCTTCAAGTTTCAAAGTGCGCTCCGCTTCCAGAAGGTGGGCTTCCATCTCCATCATCGCGGTTTCGAAATCCCCTGCTGCGAGGGCCGCGACAATGGCGGCATGTTCGTCCGGGCCGCATTGCGTATCGCATTTCGGTTTGAACACAGCCGTGACCAAGGTGCTTTTTGAAACGAGGTCGCGCAGGATATCGGCCAAGAGGGGAGAGGCGGCGAGTTCGGCCAGCAGCATATGAAAGGCGCCCGAGAGCCGGATGATGCGCGCCGTGTCTCCTGCTGCCAGCGCTTCGCGTTCTTCGGCGATATGGGCTTCCAAGGCGGCCAGTTTCTCTTGCGCGCCGTGTTTCTTCAGCGCTTCGATCACGCCGCGTTCCACGACGCGGCGGGTGAAAAAGACATCGCGGGCTTCGTCGACCGATGGTGTGGTGACAAAGGCGCCGCGGTTCGGGATGTGGCTGACCAACCCGTCATGGGTCAGTTGGTCCAATGCCCGGCGAATGCGCGGACGGCTGGCGCCAAAGATTTCGCACAGCCGTTCCTCTTTCAATCGCGTGCCGGGCGGCAGGCGACGTTCGGCGATGGATTTCCAGATCCGTTCATAGATCTGCTTCTCCGTGAGCTTTGCTCCTGTCACCTATCGGCCCCCCTCAAATCTTTATTTACTGAATTTGCCTCAATAGTCGTCGAAACGCCCGATAAAGTGCAAGCAATTTATGTCAGCACAGATTGTTAACAATAATTGTAGACAGAAAAATGGAATCGTGCCAGCCTAGCTTTAGTCGCTGTGATGCAGGTCCGCTGTGCTCGCAGGGCGGCACGAACAGGGAGATAACAATGACACCGCGCAAATTTCTATTCACCTCGGCTCTGGCGCTCAGCTGTGCCAGCATGGCGCAGGGCGAGACCTTCCGTCTTGGCACCAATGGCGACCTTTACGGTCTCGACCCGCATTCGATGACCGACAGTTTCACCGTCTCATTCTTGAACCACGTCTATGAGGCGCTGGTCCGCTACGACGCCGATCTCAAGATCGAACCGGCGCTCGCCACCAGTTGGGAACAGATCGACGAGACCACGGTGCGCTACAAACTGCGCGAGGGGATCAAGTTCCACGACGGGCAGGATTTCTCAGCCGAAGACGTGGTGGCATCGGTCAAACGGGCCGCACATGAAGATTCCCCCATTCGCGGCAATATCGCCGGTCTGGTCGATGCCAAGATGGTCGATGAGATGACTGTCGATCTGATGCTCGACGGCCCGAACCCGCTTTTGAACAACTTCCTGACCAATGTGCTGATCTTCGACAGCGGCTGGCTTGAAGAACATGACGCGCTTGACCCGATCGACGCGCAGAAAGGCGAAGAGGGCTACACCACCTCCAACGCCAATGGCACCGGCCCCTTCCGCTTTGAATCCCGTACCCCGGACGCGCAGACCGTGCTGACCGTGAACGACGATTGGTGGGACGAGCCGCAGCACAATCTGACCCGGATCGAGCTGAACCCGATCAATTCGGACGCGACCCGTGTCGCGGCAATGCTCTCGGGGGAGCTGGACATGATCGTGCCCTCGCCCTTGCAAGACGCCAAGCGGATCGAGGCCACCGAGGGCATGCATGTGCTCGAAGCGCCGGGCCTGCGCGCGATCATGATGGGCATCAATATGTCCGACACGTCGAACAACCCCAACCAAGACGACAACCCGCTGCAAAAGGTCGAGGTTCGTCAGGCGCTGGTTCATGCGATCAGCTATGACCTGCTGCGCGAGAAGATCATGCGCGGCAAATCCCGCAACCTCGGCGGTTTGCTGGCCCCGCAGGTGCCGGGCTTTGACGAAGGGGTCGATGAAATCCCCGCCTATGATCCCGAAAAGGCCAAGCAGATGCTGGCCGATGCCGGATACCCCGAAGGCTTCAGCCTGAACATGAACTGCCCCAATGATCGCTACGTCAACGACGCGGCGATCTGTCAGGCGCTGGCGGCGATGTTTGCCCGCGTCGGCGTCAAGGCAGACCTCACGGCAGAGACCAAGGCGATCCATTTCGAGCGCGCCCGCGCCAATGAGACCGACATGTTCATGCTGGGCTGGGCCACGCTGCCGATGCTCGACGGCTTCTCGGTGCTCTCGGCGATGCTGCACACGCCCGAAGGGCAGATGGGCACATGGAACCCCGGCGGCTACTCCAACCCCGAGGTTGACCGTCTGACCAAGGCCGTGGCGACCGAGCTGGATGCCGAAAAGCGGATGGAGATGATGGTCGAAGCCTTCCGCATCGCCGATCAAGAGGTGGCATGGTTGCCGCTGCACGCCCAGCCCCTGTCCTGGGCCGCGCGCGATGCCGTGAAGATCCCTCAGACCGCAGACGACAAGCCGCGCCTCTGGCTTGCCCGGATCGAGTAACCTGCCCCCGGGCGGGCGCCCCTCCTCACGCCCGCCCACCGATAACCTTGCCAGCCGGAGGCCAGCATGTTCGCCTTTCTTATCCGCCGCATCATACAGGCCGCGCTGGTGATGCTCGTCGTCGCCTCGATCGCCTTTCTGATGTTCCGCTTTCTGGGTGACCCGATTTCCAACCTTCTGCCCGAAGATGCCACCGTGCAGGACCGCGCCGAAATGCGCGAGAAGCTGGGGCTCAACGACCCCGTTCTGGTGCAATACGGGCGTTTCATCGCAGATGCGGCGCAGGGCGACTTTGGTCAGTCCTATCGCAACAACCGCCCC
Organism: Sulfitobacter sp. 1A13353; assembly: GCF_043557255.1. Classification (NCBI taxonomy): domain Bacteria; kingdom Pseudomonadati; phylum Pseudomonadota; class Alphaproteobacteria; order Rhodobacterales; family Roseobacteraceae; genus Sulfitobacter; species Sulfitobacter sp. 1A13353. The sequence continues at coordinate 102,996 of NZ_JBIFFS010000003.1, forward strand.
GTCTCGGACCTTCTGGCCGAACGCTTTCCCGCCACCGCCGAACTGGTCTTGGTCGCCGCCGGTCTGGCGCTGGCACTTGGGGTGCCCTTGGGCATCTATACCGCCCTCAACCCGCGCGGCTGGCTGAGCCAAGGGTTGCAGGTGATCTCGCTCCTGGGGATCTCGGTGCCGACCTTCGTCACCGGCATTCTGCTGATCCTCGTCTTCTCGGTCTCGCTGGGATGGCTGCCAAGCTTCGGGCGCGGCAAGGTGGTCGATCTCGGCTGGTGGACCACGGGATTCCTGACGGTATCGGGCCTCAAGGCGCTGATCCTGCCCGCGATCATGCTGGCGCTGTTCCAGATGACGCTGATCATGCGGCTGGTGCGGGCCGAGATGCTGGAGGTGCTGCGCGCGGATTACATCAAGTTCGCCAAGGCCCGCGGCATCCCGAACCGCATGCTGCATTTCAAATATGCGCTGAAGAACACGCTCATCCCGGTGATGACGATCTTTGGTCTGCAACTGGGGGGGCTCATCGCCTTTGCCATCATCACCGAGACGGTCTTTCAATGGCCGGGGATGGGCTTCTTGTTCATTCAGGCGGTGAACTTCACCGATGTCCCCGTGATGGCCGCCTATCTGGTGCTGGTGTCCTTCATCTTCGTCGTCATCAACACGCTGGTCGACCTTTTGTACAATGTCGCCGACCCGCGCCTGCGGGCCGAAAGAACGCCCGCGCGCGGCGTCTGAGGAGGTTTCCCTATGTCAAACTTCATGCCCATGCTCTATGCCTTCTGGGACAGCGATATCACCTACAGCTTCCGCAAGTCGCGCGTGGCGGTGATCTCGGCGCTGGTGCTGCTGGCGATGTTCCTCACGGCGATCTTCGCCCCCAGCCTTGCCCCGCAGGACCCGTTCAACATCGCCGAGCTGGACCTCTTCGACAGTGAGTTGCCCCCGGCCTGGGCCGAGGGCGGCAGCGCCGCCTACCTGCTTGGCACCGACACGCAGGCCCGCGATGTGCTCTCGTCGATCATGTACGGGATGCGGATTTCCCTGCTGGTCGGTTTCGCCAGCGTGATCCTTGCCGCCGTGATGGGCGTGGCGCTTGGCCTTTTGGGCGGCTTTCTCGGCGGGATCGTCGATGCGGTGCTGATGCGGATCGCCGATGTGCTGCTAAGCTTTCCGCCGATCCTCGTGGCGCTTTTGATCAACGGCATTCTGCGCGGTGCGCTGCCCAGTTCGGCGCAGGCCGAGTCGGCGCTCATTGTGCTGATCCTGTCGATCGGGCTGACCAACTGGGTGCAATACGCCCGCACCGTGCGCGGCTCGACCATGGTGGAGCGCCGGAAGGAGTATATCGAGGCGGCGCGCACCTTGGGCACCGGCAAGCTGGCAATCATGATCAAACATATCCTGCCCAATGTGCTCGGCCCCGTGCTGGTCATCGCGACGATCAACCTCGGCATGGCGGTGCTGACCGAGGCGACGCTGAGCTTTCTCGGTGTCGGCATGCCGCCCACCCAGCCCTCGCTCGGCACGCTGATCCAGATCGGCAACGAATTTCTGTTCTCGGGCATCTGGTGGGTCGTCGTCTTTCCCGCCGCGGCGCTGGCGATCCTTGTGCTGGCGGTCAACTTGCTGGGCGACTGGCTGCGCGATGCGCTCAACCCCAAACTGCGCTGAGGTAATCCCATGTCACTTCTCGAACTGGACAACATCGTTGTCGAATTCCCCACCCGGCGCGGCCCGCTGGAGGCCGTCAAGGGGCTGAGCCTCGACCTCGACGAAGGCGAGATCCTTGGGCTGGTGGGTGAATCCGGCGCTGGCAAGTCGATCACGGGGGCCGCGATCACCGGGTTGATCGAACCGCCCGGCCTGATCCGCTCGGGCGAGGTGCGGCTGCGCGGCGCGCGGATCGACAATCTGCCCGCCGACAAGATGCGCCGCATTCGCGGTAAGGAGATCGGCGCGATCTTTCAAGACCCGCTGACCAGCCTGAACCCGGTCTATACCGTGGGCGAGCAACTTGTCGACACGATGCGCGTGCATCTCGGCCTCGACCAGAAGACCGCCCGCCAGCGGGCCATTGACTGGCTGGCCGAAGTCGGCATCCCGGCCCCCGAGGCGCGGCTTGACCAATATCCGCACCAGTTCTCGGGCGGGATGCGGCAGCGGGTGGTGATCGCGCTGGCGCTCTGCGCCGAGCCCAAGCTGATCATCGCGGATGAGCCGACCACGGCGCTCGACGTCAGCGTGCAGGCGCAGATCCTTTCCCTGCTGAAGCGGCTCTGCCGCGAGAACGGCACGGCGGTGGTGCTGGTGACCCACGACATGGGCGTGATCGCCGAGACGGCGGACCGCGTCGCGGTGATGTATGCCGGGCGGCTGGTCGAGATCGGCGATGTGAAACAGGTCATCGAAGAGCCGCTGCACCCCTATACCCGCGGCCTCATGGCCTCTATCCCGCAGATCGGCATTCGCGACCGGCGCCTCACGCAGATCGAAGGCGCCATGCCCGGGTTGCGCAACCCCGCGCCCGGCTGCGCCTTTGCACCGCGCTGCCCCCGGGCGATGGACCACTGCCACAGCATCCGCCCCGCGCCGCAGGACGCCGGCACCGGCCAAGTCGCCTGTCACCTTTACGGAGAGACGTCATGACCCCGCAGATCACCCCCGACGACATCCTCAGCGTGCAGAACATCTCGAAACGCTTCGACGTGTCCGAACCCTTCCTCAACCGGCTGCTGGAACGCCGCCCGCGCCGTATCCTGACGGCGGTGAACGACATCAGCTTTGAGGTGCCGCGCGGCAAGACCTTTGCCGTGGTGGGCGAGTCGGGCTGCGGCAAATCCACCGTGGCGCGGCTGTTGATGGGATTGCACAGCCCGAGCGGCGGCACGATCCGCTTTGAGGGGGACGACATCACCCATATGCCTCCCGGCAAACCCGCCGCCCTGCGCCGTCGAATGCAGATGATCTTTCAAGATCCCTATGCCTCGCTCAACCCGCGCTGGCGGGTGCGCGACATCATCGGCGAGCCGCTTAAGAACTTCGGCATCTGCAAGACCCGGGCCGAGGTCACCCGCGAGGTCGAGAAACTGCTGAGCCAGGTCGGTCTGAACCCCGCCGATGCCAAGAAATTCCCGCATGAGTTCTCCGGCGGCCAACGCCAGCGCCTGTCCATCGCGCGGGCGCTTACGACACGCCCCGAACTGCTGATCTGCGACGAGCCGACCTCGGCGTTGGATGTGAGTGTGCAAAGCCAGATCCTCAACCTGATGAAGGACCTGCAAGACGAGTTCAACATGAGCTACATCTTCATCAGCCACGATCTCGCGGTCGTCTGGTACATGGCGGATGTGCTGGCGGTGATGTATCTGGGCAAGATCGTAGAGGTCGGCCCGAAAGAGGAGATCTTCGGCAACCCGCAGCATCCCTACACGCGCCTGCTGATGGAGACGGTGCCCAAGCTGACCGTGGGCGGCGCCGAACGCGCGCCCGTGGCAGGGGAGGTGCCGAACCCGATCTCGCCGCCGCCCGGTTGCGCCTTTCACCCGCGTTGCCCGATGGCGAATGATACCTGCCGGAGCGTGGCCCCCGCGCTCAACCTGCGCGAGGGCGGGCAGAAGTCGGCTTGTCACGCGGCGGACGAGGGGCGGCTGAAGCCGTGGCTTCGTTTGGCGGCGGAGTAGGGGGGATGGAGTTCGATTTCACCACCCTGCCAGAACGCGACCGCTACCGGCTGCTGTCGAGCTTCGTGGCGCCGCGCCCCATCGCGCTGGTCACCACGTTGAGCGCCGATGGTGTGCCCAATGCCGCGCCGATGAGCTTTTTCAACGTCTTCTCGCAGGAGCCGCCGATCGTGATTCTCGGCATCCAGTGCCGTCCCGATGGCAGCATCAAAGACACGGTCACCAACATCGACCGGCGTCAGAGCTTCTGCGTCAATATGGTCGACATGGCGCTGGCCGAGGCGATGATTACCTGCGGGATCAGCTATGAGCCGGACGTGGATGAGATCGCGACCGCCGGGCTGACCATGACCCCCGCCAGCCAGATCGACGGTGGCTGGATCGCGGAAAGCCCCTGCGCAATGGAATGCGTGGTCGAAGAGACCATCCGCTATGCCCGGCGCGAGATCATTCTGGGCCGTGTCGTGCAGATGCATGTGCGCGACAACTGCCTTGACGAGGCGGGCCGCTATGTCCGGCCCGAAAATTATCAGCCCATCGCGCGGCTGCATGCCGACAATTACATCACCTCCGACCGGCAGTTCGAACTCAAGGTTCCCGAGACGCCGCCGGTTGGCGTGACACAGAAAGCCAATTGATGAAAATTCACCTGATCAATCCAAACTCGACCGCGGGCATGACCGAGGCCATCGCCCGCACCGCCCGCGCCCAAGCCGGGCCGGGGGTCGAGGTTGTTGCCGCCACCGCGCGGGCGACACCGCCCAGCATCGAAGGCTATGCCGATGAGGCGCGCGCCGTGCCCGCCATGCTCGACGCCATTCTTGAGGCCGAAGCGGCAGGGGCTGCGGCCCATGTGATCGCCTGTTTCGATGATCCCGGTCTTGATGCTGCCCGGGCCGTGGCCAAGGGGCCGGTGATTGGTCTGTGCGAAGCCGCGCTCATTGCAGCCGGGCGGATCGCCAAACGCTTTTCGGTCGTCACCACCTTGCCCCGGGCCGTGCCGATCATCGAAGACCTTGGCGACCGTTACGGCTGTGGCCGTGCGCTTTGCGCCGTACATGCCGCCGACATCCCGGTGCTCGACCTCGAATATGCGCCGGTGCAGACCCTGCCGCTGATCGCCCGCAAGATCCGCCAGACGGTCGAGGAAGACCGGGCCGAGGCCGTGGTGCTGGGCTGCGCGGGCATGAGCGCGCATTTGGAGCAATTGGGCCGCGACGCGGGCGTGCCGGTGATCGACGGTGTGGGCTTTGCCATCCGCATGGCCGCTGGCCTTGCCGCGACCGGGCTGGTGACCGCCAAGACCGGCGCCTATGCCCTCCCGCGGGTCAAGCAAGTCGCCGCACCGCAAGCGCGTGTCGCCCCTCTGACACGATAGACAGGACAAGACATGACCAAGCCTTTGCTGCTCAAGAACCTCCGCCTCATGGGGGCGGATGCCGCCGATGTGCTAATCGAAGGCGGGCGCATCGCGCAGATCGCGCCTAAGATCACGCCGACCGGGGAGGTCTCCGTTGAGGATTGCGGCGGCGCGCTGGCGCTGCCGGGCCTCGTCGATGCGCATGCACATCTCGACAAGACGCTCTGGGGCATGCCCTGGCATCCGCATCAGCAGGGCAAAAGCCTGCAACAGATGATCGACACCGAGCGCAAGCTGCGTCACGAGTTGGACATGGACGCAGAGCGGCAATCGGCACGGCAGGTGGCGCTGGCGCTATCCAAGGGCACCACGGCGATCCGCAGCCATGTCGATATCGACACCGAACATGGGTTGAGCCTGCACCGGGGCGTGGCCGCCACCCGGGCGCGCTATGCGGATGTCATGCAGATCGAGACGGTCGCCTTTCCGCAATCGGGCCTGATGATCCGCCCCGGCACGCTGGAATTGATGGACGAAGCCCTGCGCGAGGGCGCCGATATCGTCGGCGGGCTCGACCCCTGCGGCATTGACCGTGACCCCAAGGGGCAGCTCGACGCGGTCTTCGGGCTGGCAGAGAGACACGGCAAGCCGATCGACATTCATCTGCATGAGCCGGGGGAGATGGGGGCGTTTAGCCTTGAGATGATCCTCGATCGGACCGAGGCGCTGGCGATGCAGGGCAGGGTGACGGTCAGCCACGCCTTCTGCCTCGGCATGGGGGATCAGGCGCGGGTGGCGGGGCTGCTCGACCGGATCGCGGCGCTGGAGGTCTCGCTGGCCACCACTGCCCCCGCTGCGCGCCCGGTGCCCTCGGTCGCCGCCTGCCGCGAGCGCGGCATCGCGATCTGCGCGGGCAACGACGGCATCCGCGACACTTGGACCCCATACGGCAACGCCTGCATGTTAGAGCGTGCCATGCTCGTCGGCCTGCGCAACAATTTTCGCGCGGATGTTGAGGTTGGCTGGGCGCTCGACACCTGCACCACCGAAGGCGCGAAGGTGATGGGGCTTGAGGGCTACGGCCTCGCCGAAGGCTGCCGCGCGGATCTGGTGTTGGTCGATGTCGAGGCGGTCTCGGAGGCCATCACCCTACGCCCGCCGCGCCGCTTGGTCCTGTCGGGCGGCCAGATCGTGGCCCGCAATGGCGAGACGGAGGCGACATGGCAGAGCGCTTGAAACGCAGCGCCCTGACCGCCGCTTGGGTCGTGGGGCATGAGGACGGGCAACACTGCCTCTACCGCAATGGCACCGTGGTCGTGGAAGGCGAAAAGGTGCTGCACGTCGGCCATGACTTCGCGGGCGACGTGGCCGAGACAATCGACTTTGGCGAGGCGCTGATCGGGCCGGGGTTCATCGACCTCGACGCGCTGGCCGATCTCGACACCACTGTACTTGGCTATGACAACCATCCGCCTGAGTTAAAGGGCCGGGTTTGGCCCGAGAGTTACATGGCCGCTGGCCCGCGTGAGATGTACACGCCCGAGGAACTGGCCTTTCAGAAACGCTATGCCTTCACTCGGCTGATCCGCAACGGCATCACCACGGCGCTGCCCATTGCCTCGCTCTTCTACCGCGCTTGGGGCGAGACGACAGAGGAATTCGATGCCGCAGCAGAGGCGGCGGCGGACCTCGGGCTGCGGGTCTACCTTGGCCCCGCCTATCGCAGCGGCAATCTGGTGGTGAATGAAGATCGGCAAATCGGTTTTCACTATGATGAACCGCGCGGCTTTGCGGGGCTGGCCGAGGCCGAAGCCTTTATCGCGCGGCACGAAAACACCCACGGCGGGCTGATCCGCACCATGCTGGCCCCCGACCGGATCGAGACTTGCACCCCCGAGCTTCTGCGCCGCAGCGGTGCGGCTGCCCGCGCCCTCGGCGTGCCGATCCGCCTGCATTGCTGCCAGTCGCGGCTGGAATATGATCTGGTGCTGCAACAGCATGGCAAAAGCCCGTTGGAACTGCTGCGCGATACCGGTTTTTTTGCTCCGTCCACAATCCTGCCGCATGGGCTGTTCCTGTCGGGCCTCAACGGCATCACCCATGCCGCGCCCGATCTCGAAATCCTGAGGGCCTCCGGTGCCGCCCTTGCCCATTGCCCGCTGGTGATGGCCCGGAGTGGCAAGATCATGCAGTCCTTCGCACGGTTTCGCGACCTTGGCGTCCCCATCGGTATGGGCACCGACACGCATCCCGCCGATATGATCCAGAACATGGCCCTGGGTGTGATGACCGCCCGTATCGCGGAGGGTGATCCGACCACCGTCCGCGCCGCCGATTTCTACGATGCCGCCACCCTCGGCGGCGCAGCGGCCCTGAACCGTCCGGATCTGGGCCGGCTGGCCCCGGGAGCCGCTGCCGACCTGAACGTCATCCGGCTGGACAGCCCCGACATCGGGCAGCGCATCGACCCCATTCAGACGATCCTGCTTAACGGCTCAGGCCGCGACGTATCGGATGTGATGATCGCGGGGCGGTTCGTCATGCGCGATGGTGTCATCCCCGGCGTCGACGACATGGCCTATCACGCCAAAGCGCAGGCGCAGTTCGACCGGATGGTCGCGCAATATCCTGACAGGACGTTGTTCCATCCCCCGGTGGAGGAAATTTTCACGGGCAGCTACGGGGTCAAAGGCCCATAGCCGCTGTGGACGAAGCCTGCGACCGCCTGAGTTACCGCTAGCCGTTGGCCCGCCTCACAGTAGATGCGGGCCATCGGCGTCACGCTTTGAGGCTACTTCACGCCCCCCACAACCGCGTGCAAACCGGGGCAATCTCACCTTCGATCGCGGCCATCGCGTCAACGATCAGGTCCTCGCGCCAGCGGCGGCCTGCGATTTGCACGCCGATGGGCTGCGGGCCTTGGGGCAGTTCCGCGATATGCGTGGGGATGTTGCCCGCGGGCAGGCCGGTGAAGTTCATGACGAAGGACCAAAGCCCCTTCCCCAAGACTTCGCGCACGCCCTCCGGGCCTTCGGTGTCGCGCCCGGCGGTGAAGAAGGGGGCGAACATGAAGGGGGTCAGCACGAGGGGGTAGTCCTCAAGAAACAGCGACCATTCGCGCGCGTAATGGGTGCGTTTGGCCAGCATGGCAAGCTGTTCGGTGCCTTTGAAGGGCGGGTATTCGGCGTAGTAATCCTCAAAAATCGCCTTCAGATCGTCGGAGCCGTGGGTTCGGATGTCCTCGCCCATCAGCGCTTCGACTTCGCCCATCAGGGCGCGATAGCCGTTTTTGCCGGCTTCATAGGCAAGGGGCGGTTCCACCTCTTCGACGGCGTAGCCTGCGTTGGACAGGGCAGAGGCGGCTTTGTCGAGTGCGGTGGCCACATCCGGATGCAGGCCAAAGCCGAAATCATCGCGGGTGAAGGCCACGCGGATCGGGCCTTCGATCGGCGCGCCGCGCCAGGGCAGAGGCACATGGAAGGGGTCGCGCGCATCTGCGGCGATCAGGCTTGGCATCGATAGATGCAGGTCAGCCGCCTTGCGCACGATCAGCCCCTGCACCGACATGGATTGCGCCAAGAGACCGCGCTCGGCCTTTTGGCTGGGGTTGTAGGCGGGCACCCGGCCTAGGCCCGGCTTGACCGTCACCGCGCCATTGGCCGAGGCGGGGAAACGCAAGGAGCCGCCGATGTCGTTGCCATGAGCCAGCGCGCCGATCCCGGCCATGACAGCCGCGCCCGCGCCGCCGGAGGAGCCGCCTGCCGACAGATGCCGCCCCCAAGGGTTGTAGGTGCGCCCATAAAGCGGGTTGTCGGTATCGGCGCGAAAGGAAAACTCCGGCGTGTTGGTGCGCCCGATGACGATGGCACCCGCCTGTTTGAGGTTGCGCACCACCGGCGCATCCTCGGGCGCGATGATGTCTTTGAAGGCGGGGACGCCGTTGCTTGTGGCATGGCCCTTTTGGTCGACGTTGATCTTGATCGTGACCGGAACACCATGCAGCGGCCCTTTGGGCGCGTCGCTTTTGTCGAGGGCGGCAGCCTTGGCGCGGGCCTCATCGGCGAGGGTCTCGACCACCGCGTTCAAAGCCGGATTGACCTCCTCCATGCGGGCAATCGCCGCCTCGGTCGCTTCAACCGCCGAGAGTTTTCCTGCGCGGGTCGCGCTTGCGATTTCCTGCGCGTCCCATTGCCAAAGCGGTTTACTGTCGGTCATTCCGGTTCCTTTCGTTCAGTCGTTTTCAAAGCGGCATCCGCACCCTGATGGCGCGAACTTCGGAGAAAGAATTTAGCAACGCAAGTAAATTCGCGGCGAAATGCGTTGTCGGCGGTGCGGCTGGCTACATTCGAGGCTTTCAGCGATCACCCGGCCATGATGGCGCTGGCGGCCTCTATGGCGAGGGGGGCAGCCTTGGCGACAAATTCCTCCGGCGTGTATTCCGAAAGGGAGCCTGCGAGATGTATCGCGCTGAGCGGCGCGCCGTTCCGGTCGGTGATGGCGACGCCCACCGCGACCTCGCCCAAGGCATATTCATCACAGACCACGGCAAAGCGGTTTTCGCGGGCGATGCTAAGCTCGGCTATGATCGCTTCGGGGTCGGTCTTGGTGCTGGCGGTGAAGGGGTGCAAGGGCGCGCGGGTGAGGATTTCGCGCGCCGCGTCATCGGGAAGCTGCGCCAGCGCGGCACGCCCGCCAGCGGTGCAGAAGGTCGGCACGCTATGGCCCACGAGGGTGGCGAAAAAGGTCTCGCGTTTGCTTTGCATGCGCAGGGCATAGATCAGGCGCGTTTCGTCATAGAGGCTGAGATCGACCCGCTCGCGCAGGGATTTGCGCAGTTCCAGCAGGACTGGCGTGGCTTTCTGCACCACGGGGTCGAGCCGCAGCAGATCAAGCGTGTGATCCAACAGTCGGATGCCGGGCAGGTATCCGCGATCATCCCCGCTACGCCGTATATACCCGCTCTTCGTGAGCGTATGCACAAGCCGTTGGGCTGCGGATCGGTCGATGCCTGCGGTCTTGGCGATGTCGGAAAGGGTCATCGGCCCGGTCGCGTTGTGAAAGGCGCCCAGCACCTGCATTGCGCGATCTGCCGCCCGGACGAACAAACGGTCGTCCTCTGCCTGATTCTGCGCCGCCTGCGGGGCATCTTCACGGAAAAATCTACTCATAAATGTCCTGTAGTTGACGAATCGTTAAAGCGCCGCTTACGCTTGCTGTGCACTATAGCTGTATTGCAATGCGATACACAATGGGCGTGGCCCGCGGATGACGGGGCCGAGAAGGCGAAGGAGACGGGTTTGGAAAGTGGTTCTGGAATGCGCGTGGCTGTTGCGGGCTTTCTGCACGAGACGAACACATTCGCCCCCAATCCGGCGGATATGCAGGCTTTCCAACTGGGCGGTGGCTATGTCCCCATGGTGCGCGGCGCGGCGATGTTGCCCGCCTTCGAAGAGGTCAACCTCGGCATGGCGGGCGCGCTGCGGGTGGGCCAAGGGCAGGGCTGGGACATCGTGCCGATCCTCTGGGCGGGGGCGATCCCTTCGGCCCATGTCAGCCGCGACGCCTATGAGACGATTGCGGGTGAGATCATCGAAGGCATTCAGGACGCCGGGCCGCTCGACGGGGTCTTTCTGGACCTGCACGGCGCCATGGTGGCGGAGCATCTCGATGACGGGGAAGGGGAGCTTGTCCGCCGTCTGCGTGCGGTCGTGGGGCCGGAGGTGCCCATCGCCACGGCGCTGGATCTGCACGGCAATATCTCTGAAGATTTCGTTGCGAATGTCGATGTGCTTGTCGGATTTCGCACCTATCCGCATGTGGACATGGCCGATACCGGCGCTGCCGCGGCCCGCCAGCTCGACCGGATCATGACCACCGGCCAGCGCCCGGCCAAAGCCTTCCGCCAGATGTCATATCTGGTGCCGATCCCGTTTCAATCGACCGAAATGTCGCCGGGGCGTGAGCTTTATGAAGGGGTCGCCGCCTGTGAAGCCGCGGGGGCGCTCTCGGCCAGCCTGTTCATGGGCTTCCCGGCGACGGATATTCCCGATTGCGGCCCCGTGGCTGTGGCCTATGGCGAGACGCAGACCGCAGCAGACGCCGCCGCCGACAGGCTTGCCGCGGCCTATGAGGCGGCCGCGCCCGCCTTCTTGGAAAATGAGGCCTATGATCCCGACAGGGCGGTGGCCGAAGCGCTGTCGCGTGCCGCCGGGCCGGGGCGTGGGCCTGTGGTCATCGCCGACACCCAAGACAACCCCGGCGCGGGCGGCGTTTCGGCCACCACGGGCATGTTGCGCGCGCTCGTCAAGGCCGAGGCCCAGAACGCGGCCATCGGGTTGATCGTTGACCCCGCCGCCGCCGAGGCGGCGCATCAAGCCGGGGTCGGAGCCGAGGTTAACCTGCGCCTTGGCGGCCATGCCGACATCGCGGATGACGCGCCATTTGAAACGGCGGCGACCGTGCAGCATCTGTCTGACGGAACGCTGCGCGCGACCGGCCCCTATTACGGCGGCACGGCGCTGGACCTCGGCCCTTCGGCCTGTCTGCGCATCGGCGGGGTCCATGTCGTCGTGACCAGCCGCATCGCCCAGATGGCCGACCGCGAGATGTTCCGCTTTGTCGGCATCCAACCTGAAGAGATGGATCTTTTGGTGGTCAAAAGCTCCACCCATTTCCGGGCAGACTTTGCCCCCATCGCGCGCGACATCCTTGTCGCCTGTGCGCCGGGGCCGATGCCCCTCAATCCAGCCGATTTGCCCTTCACGCGCCTGCGCGCAGGACTTCGGCTGTCTCCGAATGGCCCCCGTTTCGGGGCCAAGGGTGCCCAAAGCGCACCACCCGACCAGGGCGGCAAGACCGCCTTGGCCCAATAAAAACCAAAAGATCACTCAACAAGGGAAAACCACATGATACCTCTACGATCGGCACTGAAACAGTCGCGCGGGCTTGCCGCCGCCTTTGCCGCGACCACGGCGCTTTTGGCACCCGGCTCTCTGGCGGCGCAGGATGGCGAAACGACCATCACCGCGGTCATGCACTCGGGCCTGCGGGTTCTCGATCCGGTCATCACCACCGCGCATATCACCCGCAACCACGGTTATATGGTCTATGACGTCCTGACTGCCGTGGACGAAAACTTTGAGCCGCAGCCCCAGATGGCCAGCTGGGAGGTCTCGGATGACGGGCTCGTCTATACTTTCACCCTGCGCGATGGGCTGATGTTCCATGACGGCGCGCCGGTGACTGGCGAAGATGTCGTGGCCTCGCTTAAGCGCTGGGGCAAGCGTGACGGCGGCGGGCAGTTGATCTTTGACGTGACCGAGAGCCTTGAGGCCAGCGACGAAAAGACCGTCGTCTGGACCCTGACCGAGCCTTTCGGCCCGCTTTTGTCGGTGATCTCCAAACAATCGGCCGTGCCGCCTTTCATCATGCCCAAGCGCGTGGCCGAAACTTCGGCGGATGAGACGATCACGGAATATATCGGCTCCGGCCCCTTCGTCTTTAACCAAGATGAATACGAACCCGGCGTGAACGTCACCTACGAGAAGTTCGACGACTACGTCCCGCGCGACGAGGAAGCCTCGTGGATGGCGGGTGGCAAGGTGGTCAATGTCGACCGTGTGGTCTGGACCACGATGCCCGACGCGCTGACCGCGATCAACGCGCTTTCGGCAGGCGAGATCGACTACCTAGAGCAGGTGCAAATTGACCTGCTGCCGATCCTCGACGCCAGCCCCGAGGTCACGGTCGAGACCCGCGATGACCTTGGCTATGTCACCATCGGTCGGCCCAACCACCTGCACCCGCCCTTTGACAACAAGCTCGTGCGTCAGGCGGCGATGGCGGCGCTGGACCAAGAATCCATGCTGCAAACGATGCAGGGCGACCCGGCCTATTACAATGTCTGCGGCGCGATCTTTGGCTGTTCGACCCCTCTGGGCGACGAAGCGGATGCTGAGATCGTGACCGGCGGCGCGGATCCGGAAAAGGCGAAGGCCTTGCTCGAAGAGGCGGGATATGACGGCACGCCCATCGTGCTGATGGCGCCAACGGATGTGATCAGCCTGATCAACCAGCCGGTGGTGGCGGCCCAAGCCCTGCGCGAGGCGGGTTTCGAAGTCGACATGCAGTCGATGGACTGGCAGTCGGTCGTGCAGCGCCGCGCCCAGCAAAGCCCGGTCTCTGAGGGCGGCTGGAACATGTTCTTCACCAACTGGATGGTGCCCGAGATTTCGGACCCGCTGACCAATGTGATGGTCAGTGGCCGTGGCGACGAGGCGTGGTTCGGCTGGCCCGATGACCCCAAGGTCGAAGAACTGCGCGCGAAGTTCATGAAGGCCGAAGGGCCCGAGGCGCAAAAGGAAGTGGCCGTCGAGATCCAGAAACACGTCATGGATAACGTCAACTACATCATGATGGGTGAATATCTGATCCCGCAGGCGCGTCGCAACACGATCCAGAACATGCTGCCATCGCCCGTGCCGGTGTTTTGGAACATAACCAAAGAGGCGGAGTAATCCAGCCTTTCGGAGGGCGCGGCCGCCGCGCTCTCCACCGTCATCTCTGCCCGCAGGCAGCGCCCCCGCTTCCGGGCCTGCCTTCTTTCCGCCGAAAGGGACCTTCCGGAAAATGCTCGTCTATATCCTGAAGCGCGTCTTGGCCACGATCCCGGTCATGCTGATCGTCGCCATCTTCGTCTTCCTCCTGCTGCGTCTCACCCCCGGTGATCCGGCAGCCATTCTCGCCGGCGATGCCGCCACCCCCGCACAGCTTGAACGGATTCGTGACCGTCTGGGTCTGAACGATCCGCTGCTGACACAGTTCTTCACATGGATTGGGCAATTGCTGCGCGGCGATCTGGGCGTATCGCTTTTGTCGAACACCTCAGTGGCGGGCATGTTGGGCGACCGGCTGGGGCCGACCATCAACATCGCGCTGATGACCATCACCATCTCTGTCCTGCTGGCTGTGCCGATGGGCGTGATCGCCGCATGGCGTCACCGCACATGGGTCGACTTTCTGGTGATGTCCTTCTCGGTGCTGGGCTTTTCGGTGCCGGTCTTCGTGATCGGCTATATCCTGATCCAAATCTTCGCCATCGAACTGCGTTGGGTGCCGGTGCAGGGCTACAAGGCGCCTTCGGAGGGCATCGGGCCGTTCTTCTCGCGCGCCATTCTGCCCTCGCTCACGCTGGCCACCATCTATGTGGCGCTCATCGCGCGGATGACGCGGGCCTCCATGCTCGAAGTGCTGGGCGAAGATTACATCCGCACCGCGCGGGCCAAGGGCGTGCGCGAGAATGTCGTGCTGTTTCGCCATGCGCTGCGCAATGCCGCCGTGCCGATCCTGACCATCATCGGCACCGGTTTCGCGCTGCTGATCTCGGGCGTGGTGGTGACGGAAAGCGTCTTTAACATCCCCGGCATCGGGCGGCTTACGGTCGATGCAATCCTCGCGCGCGACTACCCCGTCATTCAGGCGATGATCCTGCTGACGGCGGGCATCTACGTCTTCGTGAACCTCTTGGTTGACGTCTCCTATTCATTCTTCGACCCAAGGATCCGGTACTGACATGATCGAGCAACACCAATCCCGTCACAGCGCCTTTCAGGTGCTGACCGGACTGCTTTCCCTGCCTGCGGGCGCAAGGGTCGGTATCGGCCCGCTGCTGGCGGCGCTTATCCTCCTGGCCATCGTGCTGGCGTCGATCTTGGCACCGCTTTACGTGCCATATGACCCGCTGGCGATGAACTCTGCCGCGCGGCTCAAGCCGCCTTCCGAAGAGTATCTTTTGGGCACCGACCCCTATGGCCGCGACACGTTTTCGCGGGTGATGACCGGCGGGCGCGTGTCGCTGCTGATCGGGGTTGGGGCGGCCTTGGTCAGCGTCGCCATCGGCTTGGCCATCGGCCTTGTCGCCGGTTTCTTTCGGGTGGCGGATGGCATCATCATGCGGATCATGGACAGCCTGATGGCGATCCCCGCGATCCTGCTGGCGATTGCGCTGGTGGCGCTGAACGGGCCATCGCTCGGCTCGGTTATCATCGCAATCACGGTGCCGGAGGTGCCCCGCGTGGTGCGGCTGGTGCGCTCGGTCGTGCTGTCGGCACGGGAGGAACCCTATGTGGAGGCAGCCATCGCGCTCGGCTCGTCGATGCCCAAGATCCTGATCCAGCACCTGATGCCCAATACCATGGCGCCGCTTATCGTCCAAGGCACTTATATCTGCGCCTCGGCGATCCTGATCGAGGCGATCCTGAGCTTCCTCGGCGCGGGCGTCAGCACGGAGATCCCCACATGGGGCAATATCATGGCCGAGGGGCGGACTTATTTCCAGATCAAGCCGGGGCTGATCTTCTGGCCGGGGCTGCTGCTGTCGCTTTGCATCCTGTCGATCAACCTTTTGGGCGATACCGCGCGCGATCTGCTCGACCCGCGCATGAAGAAACGGGAGGGCTGAGAGATGCAGTTCAAGACCAAAGACTTCTCGGAGGCGCGTGAGGTGCTCAAAGTGCGCGATCTGCGCATCGGGTTGAGCGGGCGTCCACAGGCCAAACCGGTGATTGACGGCATCGACCTGACCATCCGCGCGGGCGAGACGCATTGCTTGGTGGGTGAATCTGGCTCAGGCAAATCCGTGACCTCGCTGGCGGCTATGGGGCTTCTGCCGAAATCGGCGCTGGAGGTGCAAAGCGGCAGCATCACGCTGGACGATTTCGAGATCACCAGCGCCAGCCACGCGCAAATGCGCCAGCTGCGCGCGCGGCGGATCGCGATGATCTTCCAAGAGCCGATGACCGCGCTGAACCCGGTGCTGCGGGTGGGCGAGCAGATCATGGAAGTGCTCAACATGCACAGCGATCTGAGCCAATCCGAGGCCAAGAAACGCACGCTCGACATGATGGATCAGGTGCATCTGCCGGATGTGAACCGCATCTTCAGCGCCTTCCCGCACCAGCTTTCCGGCGGGCAGCGCCAGCGCATCATGATCGCCATGGCGCTGATCCTCGACCCCGATCTGCTGATTGCGGATGAGCCGACGACGGCGCTCGATGTGACCACGCAGTTGCAGATCCTCAAGCTCATCGCCGAGATGCAAGAGCGCCACGGCACCGCCGTGCTCTTCATCACCCATGACATGGGCGTGGTGGCCGAGATCGCGGATACCGTGACGGTGATGCAGCAGGGCAAGATCGTCGAACGCGCGCCGATTGAAAAGCTGCTGACCAAGCCGGAGAAGGAATATACCCGCACCCTGCTGACCGCCGTGCCCAACCTCACCCCGCGCCCCGCAAGGGCGGCGGCATCGCAAAGCGAAGTGGTGCGTGTGGCCGGGCTCGACATGACCTATGGCGGCGGCGGTTTCCTGCGCCGCAGCGAGGGTGTGAAAGCCGCGCAGGATGTCAGCTTTACCATCAAACCGGGGCGGACGCTGGGCATCGTTGGGGAGTCCGGTTCGGGCAAATCCACCGTGGCGCGGGCCATCATGCGGCTGATCGACCCGACAGCGGGGAGCGTGAATGTCGCGGGGACCGAGATCGCCAAACTCTCGCGCCGTCAGCTGCGCGATCACCGCAAACATCTGCAAATCGTGTTCCAAGACCCTTACCGCTCGCTCAACCCGCGTTGGACCGTGGCGCGCAGCCTTTGCGAAGGGCCGATCAACTTCGGCACCCCGCGCGAAGAGGCGATGCGCCATGCCGCTGAGCTGATGGAGCTGGTGGACCTGCCGCGCGACGCACTCGACCGCTACCCTCATCAATTCTCAGGCGGGCAACGCCAGCGTATCGCCATCGCGCGGGCGGTGGCGATGAAGCCCGATCTGCTGGTCGCGGATGAGGCTGTCTCGGCCCTTGATGTGAGCGTGCAGGCGCAGGTGCTCGATCTTTTGGATGACATTCAAGAGAAGTTCGGCGTGGCCATGCTGTTCATCACCCATGACCTGCGCGTCGCCGCGCAGATTTGTGACGAGGTCTTGGTCATGCAGCGCGGGCAGGTCGTCGAATACGGCCCCGCGGGCGATGTGTTGGCCAACCCGCATCACGACTACACACGCAACCTGATCGAAGCGGCGCCGGGCCGCCATTGGGATTTTGCCAACTACCGCGCGCTCGGCAGCGCCACCATGACGACAGGAGCCACCGCATGACCGTCCTTCCCAAGATCGAAGCCTTCGCCGCCGATCTCACCGCCATCCGTCAAGACATCCACGCCCATCCCGAACTGGGGTTCGAAGAGGTCCGCACCGCGGGCATCGTGGCCGAAAAGCTCCGCGCCTACGGTGTGGATGAGGTGCACGAAGGGCTGGGTGGCACCGGGGTTGTCGGCATCATCAAGGGCGCGGGCGGTGGCAACCGCCGTGTCGGGCTGCGCGCAGATATGGACGCGCTGCCGATTGTGGAGGATTCCGGCGTGCCCTATGCCTCGACCAACCCCGGGCGGATGCATGCCTGCGGTCATGACGGCCACACCACCATGCTTTTGGGGGCTGCACGCTATCTGGCGGAGACGCGCGATTTCGACGGCACCGTGGTGCTGATCTTTCAACCTGCCGAGGAAGGTTTGGGCGGCGCGCGCCGGATGCTGGAAGAGGGGCTCTTCGAGAAATTCCCCTGCGACGAGATTTACGGCATGCACAACGATCCAAACTCCGAGCCGGGCGTGGTCAATGTCACCCCCGGTGCGGCCATGGCCGGGGCGGCCTTCTTTGACATCACCGTCAAAGGCACTGGCAGCCACGCCGCCATGCCGCATCAGTCGCGCGATCCCATCGTCATCGGCACGGCGCTGGTGCAGCAGTTGCAATCCGTCGTCAGCCGCAACACGCCGCCGACCAAGCCGATCGTGCTGTCGGTCACCAAATTCAACGCAGGCTCGGCCTATAACGTGGTGCCGGATGCGGCCAGTATTGCGGGCACAATCCGTTATTTCCATGAGGATGTGATCGAAATGGCCGAGGCCCGGATGCGCGAACTCTGCGCCGGTATGGCCAGCGCCTATGGGATCGAGATCGAAGTCGACATCCGTAACGTCTTTGACGTGTTGATGAACGACCCCGAACTGACCACCGCCTATGTCGAAGCGGCGGCCAGCGTGGTGGGGGGCGAGAATGCCCATGTCTCGACCGAACAGGCCAGCGGGTCCGAGGATTTCGCCGATATGCTGAAGGTGGTGCCGGGGGCCTATTGCCGCGTGGGCCATGCGGGCAGCGTGCCTTTGCACAACCCCGGCTTCGTGCTGGACGACGCCATTCTGCCTGTCGGTGCCTCGATCTATGCGCGGATTGTCGAGACGCGCCTGCCAAAGGTCGGCGGCTAGGCCCTTGCGCCATTCTTTTAATTTAAGCCAACCGCCCGCTGTCGCGCGGCGGAGGAAAGGATATTGAACATGCCCAACCCGCTCGATCTGCCTTTTGATACCGAAGAGATGCTCACCGGGCTGCGCCCATGGATCGAAACCGAAAGCCCCACATTCGACGGGGCGGCGGTGAACCGGATGATGGATGTGGCGCAGCACGATCTGGCGGTCTTGGGCGCGCGGACAGAGCGTATTCCAAGCCCGATGGGGCTGGGCGACAGCCTGCGCGCTGAGATGCCCCATCCCCGCGCGGGCGAGGGGGGCATTCTGCTTTTGGGTCATATGGACACGGTTCACCCGCTCGGCACCTTGGCGAGCCTGCCTTACAAACGCGAAGGCGATATCTGCTACGGCCCCGGTCTGATGGACATGAAGGGCGGCAACTACGTCTACCTCGATGCGCTGCGCAAGCTACAGGCCGCCGGGGTCGAGACGCCGCTGCCGGTGACGGTGCTTTTCACCCCGGATGAGGAGATCGGCACCCCCGCCACACGCCGTCTGATCGAAGAGGAGGCGAAGCGCCACAAATACATCCTCGTCCCCGAACCTGCCCGCCCCGACGGCGGCGCGGTGATCGGGCGCTACGCCATCGCGCGGTTCAACCTCCAGACCCGGGGGCGCCCCAGCCACGCGGGCTGGGCGCTCGCCGAAGGCCGCTCGGCCATCGCGGAGATGGCCAAGGCCGTGGGCACGATCGAGGGCATGACCACCGAGGATTGCACCTTCTCGCTCGGGGTCTTTCACGCGGGCCAATGGGTCAACTGCGTGTCCTCGGTCTGCGATGCCGAAGTGCTCACCATGGCAAAAACGCAAGAGCAGCTCGACGCAGGCGTGGAAAAGATGATGGCGCTGAACTCGGACGAAGGCGACGTGATCATGGAAATCCGCCGCGGCGTCACCCGCCCGGTTTGGGAGCCCGACCAGCCCGGCACGATGGCGATGCTGAAGCTCGCGCAGGAGATTGGGGGCGAACTGGGGATCGAGATCACCGGAAGCTCTGCCGGGGGCGGATCGGACGGCAATTTCACCGGCTTTCTTGGCCTGCCGACGCTGGATTCCATCGGCGTGCGCGGCAAGGGTCTGCATACGTTGCAGGAGCATATCTATGTCGACAGCCTCACCGAACGCGCCAAGCTGGCGGCGGGGTTGTTCTGTCGGCTGACGGCTTAAGGGGGGGGGGGGGGAGGGGCGGAGACCCCCTCTAAATCACCCCCGCTGCTATCTGCTGCGCGTCGCCCCATTCGCGGGGGGATTGGCCGTACATGCGTTTGAACTCTCGGCTGAATTGCGAGGCACTGACATAGCCCACCGCCATTGCCGCTTCGCCGACCGTGGCGCCGCCTGCGATTTTGACGGCGGCATTGTTCAGGCGCATGGATTTGACGAATTGTATCGGCGACATCGTCGTGACCTGTTTGAACTTGCGGTGAAATACCGCGCGGCTCATGCCCGCGCGTTGGGCCATCGCGTCGATAGAGATGGGCGCGTCGAGATGGGCCGCGACATGCGAGATGGCCCGCGCCACGGCATTGCCTGCCCCGAAGGCCCGCCGCGCGAAGAGCCCTGCCTCTCCTTTCAGGATGGCGTAGTAAAGTTCGCGCAGGCGCGCTTCGGCCAGCACGGCGCGGTCGGTTTCGCTTTCGCTCAATTGCAGCAGACGCAGCAGTGCGTCGGAGAAGGCCCCGTCCCATGCCGCGAGTTTGATCCCCTCGGCGCGCAGGTCGGCGGGGGCAGGGGGCAGCAGGCTCCCCGCGCTTTCCATTTCAAGCGAAAGCTCCGCCATAAGTCGCGCGTCCAGAGCGATGTAGACGCCGAATAGAGGGGTCTGGGGCGAGGCGCTTGGCGTGCCCGCTTTGACCGGCATCGACATGGGGCAGCACATATAGCGGCTGTCGTCATAGACATAGCGCTGACCGTCGAGCACGGCCTCTTTCGCGCCGCTGACGATGGCGATGACAGAGGGTTCATAGACCGCGGGCGCGCATGGGATCGCGCTGGTCGCCCGGAAATACTGAACGCCCTTGATGCCGGTCTCGGTCAGCCCGTCGGTATGGCTGTGCCGTTCGATGATATGGCGGATTTGGTCTTTGCTCATGCGTGCAGATTAGGACCGCATGAGTGTTTCATGCAATGGCTGTGAGAGGATCAGGCAAGTAATCGCGACGATCCGGTCTATTTCCGTAGGGGGCTGAGATTTATCTGCAGGGTCAACGGGGCGCGATGCCTCAGCAAAGCTAAGGAACGAGACCATGACAGATAAGACTTTCGGCGCGCACGGCTGGACCCCTGAGCAGATTGACGGGGTAGAGGGGAAGACCTTTGTGATCACCGGGGCCAATGCCGGGGCCGGGTTTCAGGCAGCGCGGACCTTGCTGAGTAAAGGTGCCGCGGTGGTGATGCTGAACCGCAGCGCGGAACGGTCGGCAGAGGCGGTGGCCAAGCTGAAAGACGAATTTGGCGCAGCGGCGCAGGTGCGTTTCATGCAGATGGACCTCGCCGATTTGCAGTCGGTGCGCCGCGCGGCGGCAGAGGTTCTGCGCGACATTCCCCGCATTGATGCGCTGATCTGCAACGCCGCCATCGCGCAGGTGCCAAACCGCCAGTTGACCAAGGCCGGCCACGAAAGCCAGCTCGGCACCAATCACTACGGCCACTTCCTGCTCTGCGGTTTGCTCTTCGACCGGATCGACGAAAGCAATGGGCGGATCGTGGTGGTGGCCAGCCTTGGCTACAAGATGGGCCTGCGCACCATCCAGTTCGACGACATGAACTGGGACAAGAATTACCGCGCCAACCCGGCCTATAGCCAAAGCAAGCTGGCGCAGATGATGTTTGCCTATGAGTTGCAGGACCGCGTCGCGCGGGCGGGGAGGAACGTGGCGGTCTATGTCTGCCATCCCGGCGCCTCGGCCACCTCTTTGATCAGCACCAGTGGCGGGCTGATGACCCGGTTCACTTGGTGGCTGATGTCGAAATTGCCGATCGTTCAAACGGCGGAGCGCGGCGCCTATCCCGAGGTCATGTGCGCCACCGAGGATGGGCTAGAGCAGCGCGCGCTTTACGGCCCCACAGGCCGGATGGAGATGGTCGGCCCCGTTGGGCGCGGCAGGTTGGAACCCTATGCCTATGACAAGGAGACGATGGTCAGCCTCTGGGAGCGGTCCGAGGTGGAAACAGGCTTTCGATGGGCGGTTTGAGGGGCGGGCGGGGCCTGTCTCCGCCCTGCTCAGAACGCGCGATATCCGCAGGCCATCCGCGCCGAAGGAGAGTGTCGATTTTTGCAGCTTTTGCACAATAAAGTTGCACTTGAAGAGTCCCTTGCGGACAATTCTTGCCAAATGAGATCATTTGGTTAGTCTCTGATCTCGGGTCGCCCGACCAATAGCGTATTTCAAGTAAGCAAAGGGGCGGCTACTCTGGGAGGAGGAAACATGACTGAGACTAAAAAGTTCAATCGACGTTCGTTCCTGACGAAGTCCGCACTTGCTGGGGGGGCGGCGACGGGGAGCATGCTGGCCGCACCGGCGGTGCTGGCTCAAGCGCCGATCGTCATCAAGATGCAGACGTCGTGGAACGACGCGAACATCTGGCAAGACTTTGCCCGCGACTACGCGACACGGGTCGAGGAGATGTCGGGCGGGCGTCTGAAGGTCGACGTGCTGCCCGCGGGCGCGGTCGTCGCGGCGTTTCAGGTGCTCGATGCGGTGAACGACGGTCTGATCGACGCGGCGCATTCGGTGCCCGTCTATTGGTACGGCAAGAACAAGGCCGCATCGCTCTTTGGCACCGGCCCGGTTTTCGGCGGCTCTGCCACCACGATGCTGTCGTGGTTCTATCAGGGCGGCGGTCAGGAACTCTATAACGAGCTGACGCAGGATATCATGGGCCTCGACGTTGTGGGCTACATGGGCTTCCCGATGTTCGCCCAGCCCTTCGGCTGGTTCAAGAATGAGGTCAATACCGTCGACGACCTGCAAGGCTTCAAATACCGCACCGTGGGTCTGGCCGCCGATCTGATGGCCAAGCTGGGCATGTCGGTGGCGCAATTGCCGGGCGGGGAGATCGTGCCCGCGATGGAGCGCGGCGTGATCGACGCCTTCGAGTTCAACAACCCTTCGTCGGACAAGGATTTCGGCGCGCAGGACGTGGCCAAGAACTACTACCTGTCGTCCTATCACCAAGCCTCCGAGAGCTTTGAGTTCCTGTTCTCCAAGATGTTCCTCGAAGACCTCGACCCCGATCTTCAGGCAATCTTGAAATACGCGGTCGAGGCGGCCTCGACCGCGAACACGGCCAAGGCGATGGACCGCTATTCGGCGGACCTTCAGTTCCTGCAAAACGAGGCTGGCGTGACCGTGCGGCGCACGTCCAAGGAAATCTTGGATGCGCAGCTTAAAGCATGGGATGAACTGATCCCCGAGCTGGAATCCGATCCCTTCATGAAAAAGACCCTCGACAGCCAGCGCGAATGGGTCGACCGCGTGGCCTATTACGAGTTGATGAACTCGCCGGATTACGGGCTTGCCTATGAGCATTACTTCCCCGGCAAGATCAAACTCTGATCCCGCAAACCCATAACATCACCGCGAACTCCGGCGCATGGCGTGCCGGGGTTCGTGCGAGATACCGAGGGCATCATGATATCTTTCATTCGGTTCGCCGATAACCTTTCCGCATGGTTCGGCAAGGCTTTTGCGTGGCTCATTTTGCTGATGTCCATCGGCACGGGCTACGAAGTTTTTGTGCGCTATGTGCTGAACAATCCCACGGCTTGGGCGCTGGATGTGTCCTTCATCATGTATGGCACGCTCTTTATGATGGGCGGGGCCTATACGCTGTCGCGGGGCGGCCATGTGCGGGGGGATTTCCTCTACCGGCTGTTCCAGCCGCGCACCCAAGGCATGATCGACCTCGTGCTCTATATCATCTTCTTTTTCCCCGGCGTCACCGCGCTGATCCTCGCGGGGTGGAAATACGCCGCACGGTCGTGGTCATATGGCGAAGTGTCGGTCAACAGCCCGGCGGGGGTTCCGATCTATCAATTCAAGGCGATCATCGTGGCGGCGGGGATACTGCTGTTCATCCAAGGCATCGCGCAGGTCTGCCGCTGTCTCATCGCCATACGTTCCAACTACTGGCTCGAAGCCGAGGAAGACGTCTTTGAGACCGAAGACCTCATGATGCGCGAAGCCAACAAGGCCGAAAAGGGCCATCTCACATGACCGATCCGCAAATCGCCCTGATGATGCTTGGGCTGTTCATCGTCTTTGTTTTCCTGGGCTTTCCGATTGCTTTCACGCTGATGGCGATGGGCATCGGCTTTGGCTATTACGCCTATTTCGACGCGCGCCGCATGTGGCGCAGTTTCGACCGGCTGGACGAGGGGGCCGGCCAATGGGAGCAATGGTCGACCTGGCTCGACGGGTTCTTCAACAACCGAATATTCGACCTTTTCGTGAACCAGACCTTCACGGTGATGTCGAACGAAGTGCTGACGGCGGTGCCGCTGTTCCTCTTCATGGGCTATATCGTGGAGCGGTCGAATATCGTCGACCGGCTGTTCACTACGCTCAACATCGCTTCCAAGAACATCCCCGGCTCCATGGGCGTGGCCGCGCTGATCACCTGCGCGCTGTTCGCCACCGCCACGGGCATCGTCGGCGCGGTGGTGACGCTGATGGGGCTGCTAGCGCTGCCCGCGATGCTGAAGGCGCGCTACAACCCGTCCTTTGCGGCAGGCATCATCTGCGCCGGCGGCACCTTGGGCATCCTGATCCCGCCCTCGATCATGCTGATCGTCTATGCGGCGGCGACGAATGTCTCCATCGTGCGGCTTTACGCGGCCGCACTGCTGCCGGGGCTGACGCTGGTGGGGCTCTACCTGATCTACATCATCGGGCGCTCGCTGTTGCAGCCCTCCTCGGCCCCGCGCCCCACGGCGGATGAGGTGCCAGACATGCCGATGGGCAAGCTGTTGCTGATGATCGCCACCTCCTTCCTGCCGCTGGCCTTCCTCATTTTCGCGGTGCTGGGCTCAATCCTCTTCGGCCTCGCCACCCCGACGGAGGCGGCCTCGATCGGGGCGCTCGGCGGCATCTTCCTCGCCTTCATTTACCGTGCGATGACATGGCAGCGGATGCGCGAGAGCGTGTATCTCACGGTGCGCACCACGGCGATGGTCTGCTGGCTTTTCGTCGGCTCCTACACCTTCTCGGCGGTGTTCTCCTACCTCGGCGGGGAGCATGTGATCTCGGAGTTCGTGCAGTCGCTGAACCTGTCGCCGATTATGTTCCTGATCCTCGCGCAGCTCATCATCTTCCTGCTCGGCTGGCCGCTGGAATGGTCCGAGATCATCATCATCTTCGTGCCGATCTTCCTGCCGCTGCTGGCCGTCTTCGAGATCGACCCGCTGTTCTTCGGCATCCTCGTGGCGCTGAACCTGCAGACCTCGTTCCTGACGCCACCGATGGCGATGTCGGCCTATTACCTCAAGGGAATCGCCCCGCCCGAACTGCGCCTGACGCAGATCTTCGCGGGTGTCATGCCCTTCCTGTTCTGCGTGATCCTGTCGATGATCTTGATGTATGTCTTCCCGCAGATCGTCTTCTACCTGCCGGAGGTGTTCTATGGGCGCTGAGGCACGGATGACCGCCCCGGCAGCCCTTGGCGTGGTCGAACTGCGGGACCGTTTGGCGACCGGCGCATTGGATGCGCTGGCGCTGGTGGAAAGCTACATCGCGCGGATCGAAGCGCGCGAGGAGGTGGTGGGCGCTTGGGCGTGGTTCGACCCCGAGTTTGCCCGCGCGCAGACCCGAACGCTCGACAATCATCGCCGGGCGGGCAGGCCGCTGGGGCGGCTGCACGGGCTGCCGGTGGGGCTGAAAGACGTGATCGACACGCGCAGCATTCCCACCGAAAACGGCGCGGCGCAGGACAAGGGGCGCGTGCCGCTGCGCGATGCTTTCATCGTGGAGCGGCTCAAGGCCGAAGGCGCGATCATCATGGGCAAGACGGTCACGACCGAACTGGCCTTCATGCATCCGAACAAGACCACCAATCCGCATAATCCGGCGCATAGCCCCGGCGGCTCGTCCCAAGGGTCGGCGGCGGCGGTGGCAGACGGGATGGTGCCCTTGGCCATCGGCACGCAGACCGGCGGGTCGGTGATCCGGCCTGCGTCCTTTTGCGGGGTTACCGGGTTCAAACCAACCTTCGGCGCGATCCCACGCCGGGGGGTGCTGACGCAATCGCCCTCGCTCGACACCATTGGCGTCTTTGCCAGCGATCCCGCTGGGGCCGCGCTGCTGGCCGAGGTGCTGTTTGGCCATGATCCCGAAGACAGCGCGACCGAGCTTGCCCCAACCCCCGCGCTCTTGGCCGAGGCGACCAGCGCGCCGCCGATCCCGCCGGTTTTCGGCTTTGTCCGCCCGCCGGGATGGGAGGATGCCGATCCGCAGTTGCACGCCGCTTTCGAGGAATTGGTCGCGGCCCTTGGCGATCAGGCTTTTGAGATGCCCCTGCCGCCGGTCTTTAACGAGGCTGCCGAGGCGCGCAAACGCATCAACTTTGCCGAGATGGCCTATCATTTCTACCCCTATCTGCGCGACGGGGCCGAGCTGCTCTCACCCGTGGCACGGGAGGCGATGGAGGCGGGCAATAAGGTGCTGGCCCGCGATTACCAATCGGCCCGCGACCTGCCCAAGGTGCTGACCGCCGCGCTGGAAGAACTGCTGACCCGTTGCGACGTGCTGCTCTGCCCCGCAGCCACCGGCCCCGCGCCGCGTGGGTTGGAGACCACCGGCGATCCGATTTTCAACGGTCTTTGGACGCTCTGCGGCAGCCCCTGTGTGTCGCTGCCGTTGATGACCTCGGAAGAGGGCTTGCCGATGGGGGTGCAACTGGTCGGCGGTCACGGTCAAGACGGGCGTTTGATGCGCAGCGCCCAGTGGCTTTTCGACTGGGCCGATGGTGCAACTGAATGAGGATGAGACCATGAACCGCCTACTTGCCCTGCTCGCCTTTGCCGCGATTGCGGTGTTTTTGCTGATCCTCGCCGTGGAGGTGCCCAGCATCGACCTGATCATCATCGTCGCGGTGACGCTGGCTTTTGTGGCCTATGACTTTTTCACCTCCAGTCGGAAAGATCGGGACTGAGCCATGGGCAAACCTGTCATTTGGATCACCCGGCAGCTCTCTGACGCCACACTCGACCGCGCGAGGCGGGATTACGAGGTGATCTGGGACCCCGCCGACAAGCCCGGCAGCGCTGAGGACATCATCGCGATGAGCGCGCGGGTCGATGGGATGATCCCCTGTCATTCCGAACATTTCAGCGCCGAGGTTGTGGCCCGGCTCGACCCTCGGCTCAAGATCATCGCGAACCATTCCGTGGGCGTCGATCACTGCGATCTGCCCAGCCTCAAGGCGCGGGGGATCGTGGTGACGAACACGCCCGGTGTTCTGTCGGATGCCACGGCGGAACTGGCGCTGATGTTGATGCTGGGGGCGGCCCGTCACGCGGTTGCCGGGGACCGGCTGGTGCGCAGCGGGCAGTGGCAGTCGTGGTCGCCTGCGATGCTTGTGGGCAAACAGCTTTCCGGCGCGCGGCTTGGCATCATCGGGATGGGTGGCGTGGGCCGGGCCTTTGCCCGCAAGGCGCGGGGGCTGGATATGGAAGTGCATTACCACAACCGCCGCCGTCTGGACCCGGAAGCGGAGGCGGGGGCGACTTATCACGCCGAATTGGACGACCTGCTGGCGGTCTCGGACTTCCTCTCGCTTCACTGCCCTGCCACGCCCGAGACGGTGGGCCTCATGAACGCCGCGCGTTTGGCGCGGCTGCCCAAGGGCTGCGTGATCGTGAACACCGCGCGGGGGAATCTGGTGGAGGAGGCGGCGCTGCTCGACGCGCTCACCTCGGGCCATGTCGGGGCGGCGGGGTTGGATTGCTTCGTGACCGAGCCGGGCGGCAACCCGGCCTTTGCGGCCCATGATAACGTGATGATGATGCCCCATGTCGGCAGCGCCACCGTGGCGACCCGTGATGCGATGGGCTTCAAGGCGCTGGACAATCTCGACCATTTCTTCCGGGGCGAGACGCCGCCGGATCAGCTTTAGCGGCAGCGGCCCTCTAGGTGGCGGGTGGCGGCGGAGCAGGGGTGTGCCGCCGCAGCCGTCGCGGGGCGGGCAGGGTGATGATGGCCAAACAGCCGATCACCAGCGCGACGCCGACCCAGCCCTGCGGGGGCAGGCGTTCGTCCACGATGACCACGGCCAGCACCGCCGCGACGACCGGCTCGAACAAGGTGATCACGGTGGCCGTGCTCGCCTCCACCCGGGCAAGGCCGTAGCCGAAGGCGATATAGCCCAGAAACATCGGCACAGCGGCCATGTAGAGCCCCACCCCGGCGTTGGTCCAAGAGGCCAGAAACGCCCCGCCCGAGACCGCCAGCACCGGCATCAGCAACAGCCCGCCCAGCCCAAAGGTCGCCCCCATGGCCACGGCAGAGCGGGTGCCTTGCAGCATCATCCGGCGCGCGCTCCACGAATAAAGTGCGTAGGTGAAGCCGCCGATCAGCCCCAGCAAAACGCCCAAAGGGACGGAAGGCGCGCTTGCCGCGCTGCCATGGGCATCGCCTTCGGCTAGGCAAATCAACCCCATGCCGATCAGCCCCACCGCCGCGCCAAAGGACCAGCGCAGGGTCAGGCGGCGGCCATCCAACAGGTATTCGATCAGCGCCGAGAGCAGCGGGGCGGAGCCGATGGTGATGACCGTCCCCACCGTCACCCCCGCCAGCCGCATCGCGCCGTAAAAGGCCAGCGGATAGACCGCCACGGCCAGCGCGCCGATGATCAGCAGGCGGCGCTGTTGCCAGAGCCGCGCGCGCTGGTTCAGAATGCCCCGACCGGCCCAGAGGGCCTGCGCGATCCCGCCTAGCCCCATGGCAGCGGCACCGATGGCGGCGGCGCTGACCTCGGGGGCGAAGGTGGCGGCGGTGCCGGTCGTGCCCCAGACCACGGCAGCGAAAAGGATGGCGATCACGCCCCATCGGTGGCCCTGCATCATGAAAACGTCCCTAGCATGTCATTGGTGCTGGCGCGCATCGCGCAGCAGCGTTTGGGCCAAATGCTGCGCGGCGGTCACCGCCTGCGCCCCGTGCAGCGGCCAAGTCTGTGTGAGCCCTTCGAGGATCAACAGCAACTCGGTCTCCGCACCCGGCAGATCGGCGGCTGCGGCGGCTTTGGCCGCGACCTCGGCCTTATGGCGTGAGAGCAAGGCGTGCAGTTTTTCGCTGCCGGGGTCGGCGGCGACGGCGGCGTGGAACAGGCAGCCGTGAGAGGTTTCCGTCGCCATCCACTGCCCGACGCGGGTCAGAATTGCCTCAAGCGCCTCGGTCGGGGTCTCGGGCAGATCGCCGAAGACCAGCGCCAGATAGCGTTGCTGCCGGTTCTCCAGCGCGGCCAGTACCATTTCGGCGCGGGAGGGGGTGTATTTGTAGAGCGTGCGCAGGCTCACCCCGGCCGCATCGCGCAGGTCTTCGACGCTGGGGTCGGCAAAGCCGCGGGTGGCAAAGGCACGTTCCAGCCCGGCGGCGATCTTGCTTTTGGTATCTGTCATGCTTGACGATGTAGAGGGGGCGCTCTACCTACGCAAGTAGAGTAATCATTCTACACTTTGCCATTCTGCCGCTGAAGGAGCCCGAGCGATGACCCTACCGAAGACCATGAAAGCGATGCTGCTGACCGGCCATGGCGGCTTGGACAAGCTGGAGTGGCGCGAGGATGTCGCGCTGCCAAAGCCCGCCGCCGGTGAGGTTCTGGTTCGCGTCGGCGCGGCGGCGGTGAACAACACGGATGTGAACACGCGCACGGGCTGGTATTCCAAAGCGGTGCGCGGCGACACCGGCTCGGCGGCGAGCGAGGGCTACGGCGGCGCGTCGGACGCCGATGGCGGATGGTCTGGCGCACTGAGTTTTCCGCGCATCCAAGGGGCCGATTGCTGCGGAGAGGTCGTGGCCGTGGGCGCGGGTGTCGATCAAGGCCGCATCGGCGAGAGGGTTTTGATCCGGCCCATGTACAGCCCTGCGGCCGCGGGGCCGGATGATCTCGTCACCTTCGGATCGGAGCGGGACGGCGGTTTTGCGGAATATGCCACCGCCGAGGCCAGCAATGCGCTGCGGGTCGATAGCGCGCTCACGGATGTTGAACTCGCCTCCTTTCCCTGCGCCTTTTCGACGGCCGAGGGGATGATCCAGCGGGCCGCCTTGGGGGCCGAACGTGTGTTGATCACCGGCGCCTCGGGCGGGGTCGGCTCGGCGGCGGTGCAACTGGCGAAACGGCGCGGCGCGCATGTGACGGCGGTGACCAGCCCCGGCAAGATGGAGGCGCTGAGGGCGCTTGGCGCGGATGAGACCTTCGACCGGGATGCGGCCCTGCCGGAGGACAGCTATGACGTGGTGCTCGACCTCGTCGGCGGGGCGGGTTGGCCCAAATTGCTTGACGCGCTGGTGACGCGTGGGCGCTATGTGACCTCGGGCGCGATTGCCGGGCCGATCGTGGAGTTGGACCTGCGCACGCTCTACCTCAAGGACCTGACCCTGATGGGCAGCACCCGGCAAGAGCCAAGCGTTTTTGCCGATCTGGTGGGCTATATCGAACGCGGGGAAATTCGGCCTGTCGTGGCGGAAAGCTATGCGCTGCGCGATCTGAAACAGGCGCAGGAAGCCTTTCTTGAGAAATCTCATATGGGGAAAATCGGCATTGCGGTGGTCGGTTAAACGCGAAGAAGGGCCGCTCATATCAGGATGAGCGGCCTTTCATCGCCAATAAGTAAATTAGATTGATTTAGTCGTTGACTTAACCCCTCCCATTTGGGATTTGTCCGTTGAAGTGCGGATGAACCGGAGGGGAGGCCAGTTTGCAGCAGCTACAGACTATCGCCGACCGGGCCGCGCGCGGGTCGAACCAAAGCGGGATGCGGGCCTATAACGAACGGCTCGTCCTGTCGCTGATCCGCCGCAGTGGCCCCACTTCGAAGGCCGAGATTGCCCGGCTTACGGGCCTTTCGGCGCAGACCGTATCCGTCATCATGCGCGCCCTCGAAGCCGAAGGTCTGCTGAAAAAGGGCGCGCGGGTGCGGGGCCGTGTGGGCCAGCCATCAGTGCCGATCAGCCTGAACGCGGAGGGCGCGTTTTTTCTGGGCCTGAAGGTCGGGCGCCGCAGTGTGGAATTGATCCTCACCGATTTCGAGGGGCAAGTGACCCGGCATAGCAGTGAGACCTATGCCCATCCCACGCCCGATGCGGTGATGACCTTTGCCGCGCGTGCTTTGCAAGATGCACTTGCCTCGCTTTCCGCCGAGCAGCAGGCGCGGATGGCCGGTCTGGGGGTCGCCCTGCCGTTCGGCATGTGGGAATGGGAGGTCGCCGGCGGCGATCTAAGCGCGTGGCAAACTTTTGATATCGAAGCCGCTTTGGCGGAGATGGTCGATCTGCCGATCTATATCTGCAATGACACCTCTGCCGCTTGTGGGGCGGAACTGGTCTTTGGCGCGCAGGACAAGCCGCGCGATTTCCTCTATTTCTACATCGGCTATTTCGTCGGCGGCGGGCTGGTGCTGGACAGCAAGCTCTACACCGGCAAAAGCGGCAATGCCGGGGCGCTCGGCTCTATGCCGTTGGCCGGGGATGCGGCGCGGCAATTGGTCGATGTGGCCTCTTTGGCGACTTTGGAAGGCGCATTGCAAAAGGCCGGAGAGACCCGCCGCGCCCCGTGGAGCGATCCGGCGGCCTGGGGCTTTGGCGGCGACATTTTGCACCCATGGCTCGACAGCACGACCGAGGCCTTGGCGCAGGCGATCCGCGCCGCGACATGTTTGATTGATTTCGACGCGGTGATGATCGACGGGTCGGTACCCGCAGAGGTTCGCGCCGAATTGGTCACCCGCACCCGCCGCCACCTCGCCGCCCGGCCCTTGCCGGGCGTCACCCTTCCCGAATTGCGCGAAGGCACCGTCGGCAGCGATGCCCGTGCGCTCGGCGCGGCGAGCCTGCCGCTTTCGGACCGTTTCCTCGTCGACCGTGACGCATTCTTGAAAGGCTGACAGATGATCCTTTGCTGCGGAGAAGCCCTGATCGATATGATCCCGACCCCGACCAAGGCAGGCCCCGATGGCTTTGTGCCCCATGCGGGCGGGGCGGTGTTCAACACGGCCATCGCATTGGGGCGGCTCGGCGCGCAGGTGGGGATGCTCTCGGGCCTGTCGTCGGACATGTTCGGGCGGCAGTTGGTCGACGGGTTGAAGGCAAGCCATGTGGATGTGTCGCATGTTGTCCTGTCCGACCGTCCGACGACGCTGGCCTTCGTGCGGCTGGTGGGCGGCCATGCGACCTATGATTTCTATGACGAAAACTCCGCCGGGCGGATGATCACGCCCGAGGATATGCCCGCCTTGTCCAGCGAGGTTTCGGCGCTTTATTTTGGCGGGATCAGTCTGGCCTGCGAGCCGGGGGCGGATGCCTATGCCGAGCTATTGGCGCGCAACGCCGAGGGGCGCGCGGTAATGATCGACCCC
Organism: Sulfitobacter sp. 1A13353; assembly: GCF_043557255.1. NCBI lineage: Bacteria > Pseudomonadati > Pseudomonadota > Alphaproteobacteria > Rhodobacterales > Roseobacteraceae > Sulfitobacter > Sulfitobacter sp. 1A13353. Next base: position 134,962 of record NZ_JBIFFS010000003.1, read on the forward strand.
AACATCCGCCCCGGTTTTATCAAGGATATCGAACGCTATCGCCAAAGGCTCGACCGGATGCTGGCGCTGTCTGATATCGTGAAGGTGTCGGATGAGGATCTGAACTGGATCAACCCCGCGCCGCTGTCGCTGCGCGACAAGGTGGCCGAGTTGCTAAAGAAGGGCCCATCGGTTGTCATCCTGACCCGCGGGGGCGAGGGGGCGACCGGCTATCTGGCGAATGGCGAAGAGGTGCAAGTGCCCGCCGTGAAAGCCGAAATCGTCGATACGGTCGGCGCGGGCGACACGTTCAATGCAGGCGTTCTGGCCAAGATGTCGGAGCTTGGGCAGTTGCATAAATCTGCGCTTGTCACCCTCGCGCCAGAGGTGCTGTCCGAAGCGCTGGCCTATGGCGCGCGGGTTGCCGCCGTGACCGTTTCGCGGGCCGGGGCGAACCCGCCTTGGGTCGAGGAAATATGAAATGTTGAAGAACCGCTTATCTTTTTCGCTCAAATATGTTAGCGCTACCAGTAGCCGCCCGGAGGAGGGCGCGAAGGGGGTGGTGATGGCTTTGGGCAATCGAAAACAGGGTGCCATAGCGCACCTGCGCAGGCAGGAGGGCTGACCCCATGGTATCGCGCGTAATCCCCGTTGATCCTTTCGACCTCGTCATTTTCGGCGCGACCGGCGATCTTGCCCGGCGCAAGATTCTGCCCGGTCTGTTTCACCGCTTTACCGTCGGCCAGATGCCGGAGGCCGCGCGGATCGTCGGCGCGGCCCGTTCCGAGCTTGACGCCGAGGCCTTTCGCAAGATGATCCGCGACAGCCTGCTGGAGTTCGCCCCCAAGCTGGCCCAAGAGAGTGCCGCCTTGGAGCGGTTCCTTGTCATGGTGCATTACGTGCGCGTGGATGCCTCTGGCGATGCGGGCTGGGCGGATCTCAAAGACGTGATGCGCGATGATGTCGTGCGGGCCTTCTACCTCTCGGTTTCGCCGTCGCTGTTCGGCACGATTGGTGGCAAACTGCATGATCACGGCATCGCCACAGCCGAGAGCCGCATCGTCGTCGAAAAGCCCTTTGGCCATGATTTGGAAACCGCGCAGGCGCTGAACGCCGACTTGCGTGCCAACTTCGACGAAAGCCAGATTTACCGGATCGACCATTACCTTGGCAAAGAGACGGTGCAGAACCTCATGGCGCTGCGTTTCGCCAATGCGCTTTGGGAGCCGCTGTGGAATTCCACCCATATCGACCATGTGCAGATCACCGTGTCCGAAAGCCTCGGTGTCGAAGGGCGGGGCGAATACTACGATAAATCGGGCGCCATGCGCGACATGGTGCAGAACCACCTGATGCAGCTTTTGTGTCTGACGGCGATGGAGCCGCCTTCGCGCTTTGACCCCAACGCGGTGCGGGATGAGAAGGTGAAGGTGATCGAGGCGCTTGAGCCTGTGGCACAGAAGGACATCGCCCGCGGCCAGTACCGCGCCGCCAATGGCGCGGGCAGCTACCGCGACCATGCGGGCGACCCCGACAGCCGCACCGAAAGCTTTGTCGCGATGAAGGTCAAGATCGCCAATTGGCGATGGGCGGGCACGCCGTTCTACCTGCGCACGGGCAAAAAGCTGCGCGGGCGCAGTTCCGAGATCGCGGTGATCTTCCGCGACCCGCCGCATATGATCTTCCCCGCGATGGAGGGCCATAAGGGCAATGCGCTGATCATCCGGTTGCAACCGGATGAGGGCATCACCCTGCGCAACACCATCAAAGACCCCGGCCCCGGCGGCATGCGTCTGGCCGAAGTGGCGCTGGATATGACCTTTGCCGATGCCTTGGGCGAGCAGGGCACCCCGCAGGACGCCTATGAGCGGCTGATCATGGATGTGATCCGCGGCGATCAAACGCTCTTCATGCGCGGGGACGAGGTCGAAGCCGCTTGGGCTTGGGCCGATCCGATCATTCATGGCTGGGAAGAGACCCGGCAACCTCCGTATCCCTATGACCCCGGCAGCTCCGGCCCCGAAGAGGCGCTGATGCTGATGCACCGCGACGGCCGCCGCTGGCGCGAGATCACACGAAAGGACGAGACATGACCCTGCATTCCACGATTGACCGCGTCACCGACCGTATCATCGCCCGCAGCGAGGCGACCCGGCGGCCCTACCTCGACCGGATGGAGACCGCCCGCGCCAAGGGACCGGCCCGCGCGCATCTGTCTTGTAGCGGGCAGGCCCATGCCTATGCCGCCTCTGGCGCGGATAAGGACCGGCTGGCGACCACCAGCGCGGGCAACCTCGGGATCGTGACGACCTATAACGACATGCTTTCGGCGCATCAGCCGTTTGAGCGCTACCCCGATCTGATCCGCGAGGCCGTGCGTGCGGCGGGGGGCACCGCGCAGGTCGCGGGCGGGGTGCCCGCCATGTGTGATGGCGTTACTCAAGGCGAAGCGGGGATGGAACTGTCGCTTTTCTCGCGCGATGTGATCGCCTTGGCGGCCTCCGTGGCGCTCAGCCACAACACCTTTGACGCGGCGGTCTTTCTTGGGGTCTGTGACAAGATCGTGCCCGGGCTGGTGATCGCGGCGCAGGCTTTCGGCCATCTGCCCGCCGTCTTCCTGCCTGCCGGGCCGATGGAAAGCGGGCTGTCGAATGATGAGAAGGCCAAGGTACGCCAGCAGTTCGCCGCGGGCGAAGTCGGGCGCGACGCGCTGATGGCCGCCGAGATGGCAGCCTATCACGGGCCGGGCACCTGCACCTTCTACGGCACCGCCAACACCAATCAGATGCTGATGGAGTTCATGGGACTGCACCTGCCGGGGGCGAGTTTTGTGCCGCCGAACGGGTCTTTGCGCGATGCGCTGACCCAAGAAGGCGCGAAACGCGCGCTAGCGCTGAGCGCTTTGGGCAATGATTATACCCCCCTCGCCTCGGTTCTGGATGAAAAGGCCTTCGTGAACGGGATCGTTGGGCTCAATGCTACGGGTGGGTCGACCAACCTGCTGATCCACCTCATCGCCATGGCGCGGGCCGGGGGGATCATTCTGGATTGGGAGGATTTCTCGGATATTTCCGACGTCACGCCACTGCTGGCGCGGGTCTATCCCAACGGTCTGGCGGATGTGAACCATTTCCACGCCGCCGGGGGCTTGGGCTATATGATCGGCGAATTGCTCAACTCCGGCCATCTGCACCCCGACACCCATACCGTCGCGGGGCAGGGGCTGGAGCATTACACCGCCGAGCCGAAGCTGAAGGCCGAGGGTCTGGTCTGGGAGAAGGGCGCGGGCGAGAGCCTGAACGAGAAAATCCTGCGCCCTGCCAGCGATCCTTTCCAGCCCACCGGCGGGCTGCGCCGCATGGCCGGATCACTCGGCACCGCCTGTATGAAGGTCTCTGCCGTGGCACCCGAACACCACATCATCGAAGCCCCGGCGCGGGTCTTTGCAGATCAGAACGAGGTGAAGGCCGCTTTCAAGGCAGGCGAGCTGACCGACGACGTGATCGTCGTGGTCCGCTTCCAAGGGCCAAAGGCCAATGGCATGCCTGAGTTGCACAGCCTGACGCCGCTTCTGTCGATCCTTCAGGGGCGCGGGCAGAAGGTGGCGCTGGTCACCGATGGGCGCATGTCGGGCGCGTCGGGCAAGGTGCCTGCGGCGATCCACGTCAGCCCCGAGGCGGTCGACGGCGGCCCCATCGCGCGGGTGCAGGATGGCGATTTGCTGCGGGTTGATGCCGTGGCAGGGACGCTCGACGTGCTGGCCGAAGGATTCGACGACCGTCCCAACGTCACCGTTGATCTTTCTGCTTATCATGCCGGGACGGGGCGCGAGTTGTTCGCTATGTTCCGCGACACAGTCGGTTCTGCTACCACCGGCGCAACGATTTTTGGAGGCTGATCCATGACCCTTACTGCAAAAGACGCCAGCCGTCGCACCCGCGAAATCTGCGCGCTTGCCCCGATCGTGCCCGTGCTGGTGATCGAAGATGTCGCCGACGCCCGGCCCTTGGCCGAAGCACTGATCGCCGGGGGGCTTCCTGCTTTGGAGGTGACCCTGCGCACGCCTGCCGCACTCGACGCGATTGCCGCCATGGCGGAGGTCGCGGGCGGACATGTGGGGGCGGGCACGCTGGTCACCCCCGAAGACGTCCGCGCGGCGAAACGGGCGGGGGCGACCTTTGGTGTCTCGCCCGGTGCCACCGACGCGCTGATCGCGGCCTGCGAGGAGGAAGAGCTTCCCCTGTTGGCCGGTGCCGCCACGGCGAGCGAGGCGATGCGGCTGTTGGAGCGCGGCTATGACATGCTGAAGTTCTTCCCCGCCGAAGCCTCGGGTGGCGCGCCCGCGCTCAAGGCCATCGGCGCGCCCCTGCCGCAGATCACCTTCTGCCCGACGGGCGGTGTCAGCCCCGACAATGCGGAAAGCTACCTAAGCCTGCCAAATGTGCTTTGCGCGGGCGGCAGCTGGGTCGCGCCGAAAAAGCTGATCGATGCCGGGGACTGGGCCGGGATCGAAGCGCTGGCCCGCGCCGCGGCACAATTGGGCAAGGCCGGCTAACCCCGAAAGAAGGCCGGGCGCGGGCTTTCCGTTGCCCCCCGAAGGGCCGCGGAAAGCCTGACGCCACCAGACCCTTGCTGGCCGGCCGAACTCATCTCTATATTGACTTTAGTTTACGCGCGCAGCGTTTCGTCAAGGGAGGGTTAAGATGGGCCAGCAGAAGATCCGCAATATGGAGGAGTTTGCCGCCGTGAGCGGCATTTCGCGGCCCACTCTGTCGAAATACTTTAACGATGCCGACAGCGTGCGGCGCTCGACCCGGGAGCGGATCGAAGCGGCGCTGAGCCAGTATGACTATCGCCCGAACGTCTATGCGGTGAACCAGAACCGCCGCAAAACCCGCAACATCGGCGTGGTCGTGCCCAACCTTGCCGACCCGTTCTTTTCCGAGATTGGCCGCGAGGTGGAACTGGCCTGTCTGGCCGAGGGCTATAGCCCGATCTTGCTCAGCTCTCACGGCAATCCGGCGCAGGAGCGGGCCAATCTCGACTCGCTTCGGGCGCTGAAACCGGCGGGCGTGCTGCTGGCGCCCTTCGGCAAAGCCTCGGACCGCGACGAGATCGCGCGCTTTTGCAAGGACGTGCCAGTGGTGGCCTTTGACGCCAATGTCGAAGGGGTTTGCGAGGCTTTCGTCGGCACGGACAACTTCCAAAGCGTTGATTTGATCGTCGAATACCTTTGTCGCAGCGGTGAGCCGCCCTGTTTTTTCGAGATGAAGACCCCCAGCAACCCCAACGCCAACAAGCGCCGCCAAGCCTATCTGGAAGCGATGGAGCGGCACGGCTTTGCGCCGCATATCCATCAGGTGCCGGGTGAGGGGTGGAACTTTGAAGAGATCGGGGCGACCGAGGGCGGGAAGCTGATTTCGGCAGGGGCGTTTGAGACGGATACAGTGCTGTGCTCAAACGACCGTCTGGCCATCGGGATGCTATCGGCGGCTTATGAGCTGGGTCTGCGGGTAGGCCACGGCAAGGATTGCGCCATGCGGATCGCGGGGCAGGATGACCACCCGTTCTCGCGCTACACCTGCCCACCGCTGACCACCATCGCGCAGGATTACGGGGCCATCGCGAATCGTGCCGCCAGTACCCTGTTTCGCATCATCGAAAGCGAAACCCGGCTGGCCGAGCGCGAAGAGACGCTATTTGACGGCAAGCTGGTGATGCGTGCCTCTGCCTAAGCCATTGAGTTCGCAAGTTGCTCAGAAAATAGTTATCGCGCGTAAAATTTAATTTGACTGCGCGTTGCGTGGGTCGTTAGTCTCGGTGCATCATCTATAGAGGGAGGAACTATCGATGTTCTGCGATAAATCACTTTACGCCGCGACGGCCTTGGGCCTGATCATGGCGGGCGGCGCGGTTGCCGAGACGATCACCATCGCCACCGTCAACAACGGCGACATGATCCGCATGCAAGGCTACACCGACAAATTCACCGAAGAGACCGGCCACGAAGTGGAGTGGGTCACCTTGGAAGAGAACGTCCTGCGCCAGCGCGTCACCACCGACATCTCGACCAAGGGTGGCTCTTTCGACATCATGACCATCGGCATGTATGAGACGCCGATCTGGGGCGCGAACGGCTGGCTGGTGCCGCTGGATGACCTCAGCGAAGAATACGACGCAGACGATATCCTGCCCGCCATGGCCGGTGGCCTGAGCCACGACGGCACGCTTTATGCGGCACCGTTCTACGGCGAAAGCTCCATGATCATGTACCGCACTGATCTGATGGAAAAAGCCGGCATGGAAATGCCGAAAGACCCGACATGGGAATTCATCCGCGAAGCCGCCGCCGCGATGACCGATCGTGAAAACGACATCAACGGCATCTGCCTGCGCGGCAAGGCCGGTTGGGGCGAGGGCGGTGCGCTGATCACGGCGATGTCCAACTCCTTTGGCGCGCGCTGGTTCGATGAAGACTGGAATGCCCAGTTCGACACCGAGGCATGGGCCAACACGATCAACTTCTACAAAGACCTGATGGATGAAAGCGGCCCGGCGGGCTATGCCTCCAACGGCTTCAACGAGAACCTCTCGCTGTTCCAGCAAGGCAAATGCGGCATGTGGATCGACGCCACCGTGGCGGCCTCCTTCGTGACCAACCCCGAGGATTCCACGGTGGCCGACAAGGTTGGCTTTGCGCTGGCACCGGACACGGGCCTTGGCAAACGCTCCAACTGGCTCTGGGCATGGGCGCTGGCAATCCCGGCGGGCACTCAGAAAGAAGATGCCGCGAAAGAGTTCATCGAATGGGCCACCTCGAAAGACTATATCGAGATGGTTGCCGAGAACGAAGGCTGGGCAAACGTTCCTCCCGGCGCGCGCAAGTCGCTTTACGAGAACCCCGAGTACCAGAAAGTGCCCTTCGCGCAGATGACGCTCGACTCGATCCTCTCGGCCGATCCTGAGAACTCCACCGTCGATCCGACTCCTTACGTCGGTGTGCAATTCGCCGCGATCCCCGAGTTTGCAGGCATCGCGACCGACGTGAGCCAAGAGTTCTCTGCCGCCTATGCCGGTCAGCAGACCGTCGAAGAGGCACTTGAGAAGGCACAGGACCTGACCAACGACGCAATGGAAGCTGCTGGCTACCGTTAAGCCGCCGCTTCCACGGCTCAAAGGGCGGCGAACACCGCCGCCCTTTTCCGCCCCACCACCCGATATGATACCCTTCACCTAACAGCGGCATCCGCCGCCGGCAGAGGAGATGTGCCCGATGGCTACCCAACATTCCCGATCAGCGGCACGCCTGATGATGGCCCCGGCGGTGGTCTTGCTGCTTGGATGGATGCTCATCCCGCTGACCATGACGCTCTACTTCTCTTTCAAGAAATACCTGCCGATGCGCGGCGGTGATCTGGGTTGGGTCGGCTTCGACAACTATGTGCGCTTCGTCACCTCCAGCTCTTTCTGGCCCTCGGTGATGACCACGCTGATCATCGTCGGCGGTGTGCTGGCGATCACGGTCTGCCTTGGCATCCTACTTGCCCTTCTGTTGAACCAGCCGATGTGGGGGCAGGGCTTTGTCCGCATCCTTGTCATCGCGCCCTTCTTCGTCATGCCCACCGTGTCGGCGCTGGTGTGGAAGAACATGTTCATGGACCCGAACTATGGTCTCTTCGCGCATCTGTGGGAGTTCTTTGGCGCCACCCCGGTGCAATGGATGAGCCAAGCCTCGCTGTCGTCGATCATCATCATCGTATCCTGGCAATGGCTGCCCTTCGCGACGCTGATCCTGCTCACCGCGATCCAGTCGCTTGACCGCGAGCAGCTGGACGCCGCCGAGATGGACGGCGCGCCGGTGACCAAACGTTTCGCCTATATCACCCTGCCGCATCTGGGCCGCGCGATCACCGTGGTGATCCTGATCCAGACGATCTTTCTCTTGTCGATTTTCGCGGAGATTTTCGTGACCACGGGCGGGGCCTTTGGAACCAAAACACTGACCTATCTCATCTTCCAGCGCGTGCTGGAGAGCCAGAACATCGGCCTCGGATCGGCGGGCGGTGTCTATGCAATCATTCTCGCCAATATCGTCGCCATCTTCCTGATGCGCATCGTCGGCAAGAACCTGGACGCCTGAGGAGGAGACATCATGGCACGCGCAGTCACAAGGCAACGCAAGATCGTCAACACGGCCCTCGCTTGGGGCATTGGTTTCCTGATCTTCTTCCCCATCCTTTGGACCATCCTTACCAGCTTCAAGACCGAAGCACAGGCCATCGCCGATCCGCCGATCTTCCTCGGCTTCGATTGGACACTGGCGAATTACGAGGCGGTTCTGGAACGGTCGAACTACGGGCGCTTCCTGTGGAACTCCATCGTCATCGCGGGTGGCTCGACCATCCTTGGCATCATGATCGCGGTGCCTGCCGCATGGTCGATGGCCTTCGTCCCCGGCAAGCGGACTAAGGATATCCTGCTCTGGATGCTCTCGACCAAGATGCTCCCCGCGGTGGGCGTGCTCTACCCGATCTATCTGCTCTGCATCCAGTTCGGCGTGCTCGACAGCAAGATCGCCTTGGTCATCATCCTGATGCTCATCAACCTGCCGATCATCGTCTGGATGCTCTACACCTACTTCCGCGAAATCCCCGGTGAGATTTTGGAAGCGGCACGGATGGACGGGGCAAGCCTGCGCGAAGAGGTGCTTTACGTCCTCACCCCCATGGCGGTGCCGGGCATTGCCTCCACCCTGCTGTTGAACTTCATCCTCGCATGGAACGAAGCCTTCTGGACGCTCAACCTCACCGCGGCCAAGGCCGCACCGCTCACCGCCTTCATCGCGAGCTATTCCAGCCCCGAGGGCCTCTTCTACGCCAAGCTCAGCGCGGCCTCCACCATGGCCATCGCGCCAATCCTCATCCTCGGCTGGTTCAGCCAGAAACAACTCGTCAGCGGCCTGACTTTCGGCGCGGTCAAGTAAGCAAGGGACAGTCACATGGGACAAATCAAACTCAATCAGGTTTCCAAAAGCTTCGGCGATGTGGAAGTCATTCCGCCCCTTGATCTGACCATCGAAGATGGCGAGTTCACGGTCTTCGTCGGCCCTTCGGGCTGCGGTAAATCAACCCTGTTGCGGCTGATCGCGGGCCTGGAGGACATCACCTCGGGCCATATCGAGATCGACGGCACCGATGCGACCCATGTGCCGCCCGCGAAACGGGGTCTGGCGATGGTGTTCCAATCCTACGCGCTTTATCCGCATATGTCGGTGCGCAAAAACATCGCCTTTCCGATGAAGATGGCCGGGCTGCCCGTGGATGAGCAGAACCGCCGGATTGAAGCGGCTGCCAAAGCGCTGAACCTGACCGACTACCTTGACCGGCGTCCGGGCCAACTCTCGGGCGGTCAGCGCCAGCGGGTTGCCATTGGCCGTGCCATCGTGCGCGAACCTTCGGCTTTCCTTTTCGACGAGCCGCTGTCGAACCTCGACGCCGCGCTGCGGGTGGGTATGCGTCTTGAGATCAGCGAGCTGCACAAGCGGCTGGCCACGACGATGATCTACGTCACCCACGATCAGGTCGAAGCGATGACCATGGCCGACAAGATCGTCGTGCTGCGGGCGGGCCATATCGAACAGGTCGGCTCCCCGCTTGAGCTTTACTACAAGCCGCGCAACGAATTTGTCGCGGGCTTCATCGGCTCGCCCAAGATGAACCTGATCAAGGGCGCCGAAGCCGAAGCGCGCGGCGCGCCGACCATCGGCATCCGGCCCGAGCATTTCGACGTCTCCACCACCGAAGGCGCATGGGAGGGTACCATCGGCGTGGCCGAGCATCTGGGCTCCGACACCTTCTTGCACGTCCATGGCGTAGCGGGCTGCGACCCGATGACCGTGCGCGTGGATGGCGAATTATCGGTCCGACATGGAGACCGGATTTTCCTGACCCCACAGGCGGACAAGCTGCACCGGTTCGACGCGCAGGGCCTTCGGGTCGAGTAATGCAAGCGGCAGGAATGACAGGCCGACCCCCGCACCCTTTCCCCGGTGCGCGGCCCTTTAAGGATGTGGATCATGGATAAACTGGTAGACCTCTCGAACGCGACGCTGGGTGATCTCGACATCGCCCACCCCAGCTATGACCGCAGCGCCCTGACCCCCGGCATCGTGCATATCGGCGTGGGCAATTTCCACCGCGCGCATCAGGCGTGGTATCTGCATCGTTTGATGCAGAACGGCCAAGCGCATGACTGGGCGATCCTCGGCGCGGGCGTGCGCCCCTATGATGCGGCCATGCGCGAGAAGCTCTTGGCGCAGGATTGTCTGACAACGCTGATCGAACTCGACCCCGCGCAGACCTCGGCCGAGGTTGTGGGCTCGATGATCGACTACTTGCCAATCGAAGAGGGCAACGGTGCCCTGATCCGCGCCATGGCCGATCCGGCCATTCGCATCGTCGGGCTGACCGTTACCGAGAGCGGCTATTACATCGACCCGGTGAGCAAGGGGTTCGACGCGACCCATGCCGATATCGTCCATGACGCGGCGAACCCTGACACTCCGCGCACCGCCTTTGGGGCCATGGTCGCGGCCCTGCGGCTGCGCCGTGATGCGGGGCAGGGGCCGTTCACCGGGCTGAGCTGTGATAACCTGCAAGGCAATGGCGATATCCTGCGCCAAGCGGTCGTGTCGCTGGCGCGCATGTCCGACCCGGCGCTGGCCGATTGGATCGAGGCAAACGCCAGTTTCCCCAACTCCATGGTCGATTGCATCGCCCCGGCCACCGGCCCCGCCGAGATCGCACAGGCGCGGGAGTTCGGCGTGAACGACGCCGCCCCCGTCACCCATGAAGCCTTCCGCCAATGGGTGATCGAAGACGATTTCTGCGCGGGCCGCCCGGATTGGGATCAGGTGGGGGCCACCTTCTCGGACGAGGTGTACGCCTATGAGAAGATGAAGATCCGCATCCTCAACGCGGGCCATCAGGTCTTGGCCAATGTCGGTGAGGTGCTGGGGATCAAGACGATTTCCGGCACCATGGCGCATCCGGCGATCCGTGCGATGTTCCACCGCGTGCAGGCCGAAGAGATCACCCAGACGGTCGCCCCGGTGCCCGGCATGACACCGCTGGCCTATCTCGATCTGATCGAACAGCGGTTCTCGAACCCGCGCATCGTCGACACCACCCGCCGCGTGGCCTTTGACGGTTCGGCCCGGCACACCGGCTTTGTCCTGCCGATTTTGCGGGATCAACTGGCGGCGGGGCGTTCGGTCAGCGGTCTGGCCTTGGTCGAAGCGCTCTGGGCCCGGATGTGTGCGGGCACGCGCGAAGATGGTAGCGAAATCGTGGCCAACGATCCGATCTGGGACGCGCTGAAAGCCGTGGCGCAGGCCGCGCGGGAACGGCCCGAAGCCTGGCTTGAGCAAGAGCGCCTCTACGGTGATCTGGCGCAGGCCGAGGCGTTCCGCGATGCCTTTGTCGCTTGGCTCTCGCTCATCTGGAACGCAGGCGCAGTCGCGGCGATGAACGTCTATACGCAGGCCGATGAAAGCAACGGTCGCGCCAGCAAGGTGGGCTGAGGGCTAACTCTGGTCGGGTTTCAAGAACCCGACCAGCAGCGCCGACAGGGCCACCATGATCGCCGCCGCGCCCAGCATCAGGGGCAGGCCGCCGATCTGATAGCTCAGCCCCGACATCAGCGTGCCCAAGAGCCGCCCGGCGGCATTGGCCATGTAGTAAAACCCCACATCCATCGTCACCCGCTCAGCTTTGGTGAAAGAGAGGATGAGGTAGGAATGCAGCGATGAGTTTATCGCAAAGACCGCGCCAAAGGCCAAGAGGCCGATCACAAGCGTCACGGTAAGCCAGCCCTGCGGCCCGTCGCTGAACAGCGCCGCCAGCGTGAGCGCCGCGGGCACGGCGGCCAGCGACCATGCCCAGCCCTTCGCGGCTGAGATCAGGTCTTCTGCAGGGCGGGATTTCGCGCGGAGCAGGCGTGGGGCGTAGATTTGCACCAGCCCGTAGAGGATCACCCAGACCGCCATAAAGGTGCCGATCATGAAAAAGGCCGCGCGGTTGCTTTCCTCCGTGCCATCCGAGAGGACCGCGTAGAAATAGATCGGGATGCCCACCACGAACCACACATCCCGCGCGCCGAAGAGAAACACCCGCGCCGCGCTGAGCCAGTTCACATTGGCGGATTTTGAGAAGACTTCCGAGAACTTCGCCCCCTTGCGGCCCTTGGGCAGGCCGGGCGGCATGGCGGTCAGCACGGCAATCAGGATCAGCGCAAGGATCGCGGCCATCCCGAGCACCGCCCAGACAAAGCCAAGCGTCGCCAGCAAAGCCGCGCCAAGCAGAAAGCCCAAGCCTTTGACCATGTTCTTGGACCCGGTCAGCAGCGCCACCCAGCGGAACAACCCGCCATCTTCAGCCGGGGCCAGCAGCTTCACGGCGGATTTCGACGACATTTTGGCCAAATCCTTGGCCACCCCGCTTGCACCCTGCACTAGCATGACGAACACCACCGAGGCACCAACCGCCCAGGTGGGGTCAAGCTGTGCCAGCGCCAGCAGCGCCACGATCTGCAACCCAAGCCCGGCATAGAGCGTCGAGGCCAGCCCGAAGCGCGCCGCGATCCAGCCCGCGCAGAGGTTGGTGACAACGCCCGCGATCTCATACAACACAAAGAGATAGGCCAGTTGCACCGGCGAAAAGCCAAGCCGGTGGAAATGCAGCAACACCAGCATGCGCAACGCGCCATCAGTCAGCATGAAGGCCCAATAGGCCGCCGTGACCGCGATATAGGCCGAAAGCCCCTCGGGGCGGGTCGCGCTCTGGCTCACAGGCTTGCCCCGACCATCAGCGCCACATCGACCAGACGGTGGGCATAGCCCATCTCATTGTCGTACCACGCATAGATTTTCACCTGCGTCCCGTTCACCACCATGGTGGAGGGCGCATCGACGATGCTGGACCGCGTATCATTGGTGTAATCGGTCGAGACCAGCGGGCGCTCCTCATAGCCAAGGATGTCTTTTAACTCTCCTTCGGCCGCGGCCTTGAACAGGGCGTTCACCTCTTCCACGGTCGTCTCCCGCTCCACCTCAAAGACACAGTCGGTCAGCGAGGCGTTCAGCAGCGGCACCCGCACCGCATGGCCGTTCAGCCGGCCTTTGAGTTCGGGGTAGATCAGGGTGATCGCCGTGGCGCTGCCCGTGGTCGTCGGGATCAGGGAGTTCAGGGCCGAACGGGCGCGGCGCAGGTCCTTGGCGGGGCGGTCGACGATGGTTTGTGTGTTGGTCACATCATGGATCGTGGTGATGGAGCCGTGTTTGATCCGCAGCGCCTCATGGATGACCTTCACCACCGGGGCGAGGCAGTTGGTCGTGCAGCTTGCCGCCGTGACGATCCGGTGCCGGGCGGGATCATAGACGCCGTCATTGACGCCATAGACGATATTGGCCGCATCCCCGTCTTTTACGGGGGCCGAGATCACCACCTTCTTCACCCCGGCTTCGAAATAGGGGGCGAGTTTCGCCTCGGTCTTGAAGACGCCGGTGCAATCGATCACCACATCCACCCCGTCAAGCGGCAGCGCGCTGAGGTCACGCGTGCCGATGAAGGGCAGGCGGGTGCCGTTGATCGTCACGCTGTCGGCGTCATGGGCGAAATCGGCCTGCCAGCGCCCGTGCACCGTGTCGAATTCCAGCAGATGCGCGTGCATTTCCGGGTCATCCACCGCATCGTTGATCCATGCAATCTCGGCCCCTTGGTCCAGCAGCGGTTTCAGGGCGAGCTTGCCAATACGGCCAAGGCCGTTGATCGCGTAGGTGGTCATGCGGGAGATCCTTCTTTGTCGGTTTGGCCAGCGTCATCCAGCGCCTTTTGCAGCGAGATACGGTCGAGCGAGGTAAGCGGCAGGCTGGTAAAACCCAGCATCCGGTTGCGCAGGGTGCCATAGGCCTGCTGGAAAGCGAGGCTCTTTTCTGCGTCGGAGCCTTCGACCTTGACCGGGTCGGGCAGCCCCCAATGGGCGGTGATCGGCTGGCCCGGCCATGTGGGGCATTCCTCATTGGCGGCCTGATTTCAGACGGTAAAGACGAAGTCGAAGGCCGGCGCATCCGCGGCCTGAAACTCAGAGATATGTTTTGACCTGAGGTGGGTCACGTCATGGCCCTTTTGCTTGAGCACTTCGACGGCGAAAGGGTTCAGCTTAGACTGTGGCCGGGTGCCTGCGGAGTAGACGTTGAACCGGTCCCCTGCGAGGTCGCGCAGGATGCTTTCGGCAAAGATCGACCGGGCGGAGTTGCCGGTGCAGATGAACAGGACGTCGAACTTGTCATCGGTCATGGGTGCGTTTCCATCTGAAGAGGTGAGGGGGAGGCAAATTTCGGGCCGGCCACGGCAGCAGTCGTTCAGCAGGTAGCCGATGGTGTCCCGCGCCGCCTCGATATCGATCGCATAGCGCAGGGATGTGCCCTGCCGTTCTTGGCTCACCAACCCCGCCTGCATCAGCGCGCCGATATAGGTCGACAGGGTGTTGGGCTTGAGGCCGAGCGCCTGCGCCAGTTCGGTCGCGGGAACCCTGTCTGGGTAGCGGCGCATGAGCAGCCGAAACAGCGCGAGGCGCTGCGGATGGCCGAGGGTGGCAAGGCGGTTGGGGATCACTTGTTCCATAATTCATGAATTGCAGAATTAATGAGCTTTGCGCCAGTGAAGTTTTTGTAACAGCGTCAAATCGCCTGCGCCCGTATCGCCCCTATCCACCGCGATTCATCGAAACCTATAAATATTACCAGCTTTACAGATGCGCCCCGGCGCGCGCAGTCAAGATGCGCCGGAAATTTAATCAAACTATAACAAATGCTTGAAGAACGACGGGGCGAATCTTGCTATCCGAGTTTGCGGCTGTGCTGAATGGCCGTCAGACATAAGATGCGCGCTCAGGCTGACGCGACCTTTTGACAGGGCCTGCCATTTGGCTCTGTTTCGGTCCCCGCTTTCGGAAGCTGCGCCCCTGTCCGCTGTGTTGGACGACCGTGTTTTTGTAAGGGGCGCATTGGTTTTCGGGCGGGGGCCGCTTTATGCTCTGCACCGCTTCGCGGGCAGGCGGACGTGCCGACCTTTCGTCGGGCGGCTCTTTCGCTTGACCCTTGGTCATCGGGGCAAAATTGCAACGTTTTGGCCGGTTTCCCTTATTCCGAGAAATCATTCGACGGCGGGCATGTTCCCTCACTGGTTGAGGTGCCCTAACTGAATGCTCAGTTTTTAATCACATGAGCTTTTGAACGCCGCCCTATGGTGACACCGCTTTCCGACCGCTACCTCCTATTGAAAGAACAACGCCCCGACATCAAACCCGCCGAGATGTTGCAGGTCTTGGCGCAGGATATGGGGCTGAACAACCTGTCCTATCTGGGATTTCACAAGACCGGCGCCAGCGGCAGCGATCCGGTCATTCACTCGACCTATGATCCCGCTTGGCTGAAACGCTACCAAGAGGAAAACTACCATCTGATCGACCCGGCGGTCGACAAATCCCTCGAAGGCACCCTGCCGGTGGATTGGAGCGAGCTGCCCAAGGTCGACCGGACCACGCGCAATTTCTTTGGCGAGGCGATGGAGTTCGGCGTGCGCCAGAACGGTGTGTCGATCCCCATTCGGGACCACGCGCATGGCAAGGCGGTGCTGACGCTGAACTCTGACCTGCGCATTCACGAATGGCGCAAGTACAAGCGCGGGATCATCGCCGATGCGATCTATCTGGGCTGTCTGATCCAAAGCGATATGGTAGCGGATATCGCCCCCGCCGCGCCGGGGCCACGGCTGAGCAACCGTGAAAAGGAAGTGCTGAAATGGGCCGCGGTGGGCAAAACGGCATGGGAGACGGCGCAGATCATGACGGTGGCGGCCAGCACGGTGAACCATCATCTGTATAATGCCTGTGCCAAGCTGGACGTGACCAACAAGACCCATGCGGTGGCCAAGGCGATCCGGGCGCAGATCATCACGATCTGATCGGGCGGGCAGGGCTTGGCGGCGGCTTCGCCGCGCGGTAAGCCGCCTGCAACATAGGAGAGCGATATGGAACTGCGCGACAAACGTATTTTGGTCACCGGCGGCAGCGACGGGATCGGGCGCCACATCTGTTTGAAATTGGCGGAGGCGGGTGCGCGGCTGGCCATTCTGGGCCGGGATGAGACACGTCTTCAGGCCGTGGCCGAAGCCTGCCGAGCCGCTGGCGCGGCAGAGGCGGTGGGGCTGACCTGCGATCTGCAAGACTCTTCGGCAATCGACCAGACCGCCGCGCACGTGGTGGAACGCTTTGGTGGCTTGGATATCCTGATCAACAACGCAGGGATTTGGCACAAGGCAGGGCCGCTCGACACGATCGCGCCTGAGATGGTGCAGGCTACGGTGCAGACCAATCTGACCGGCCTGATGCAGATGACACAGGCCACGCTGCCCGCGCTGCGCGACAATGACGAGGCGATCATCCTCAATGTCGTCTCAAAATCCGGTGTCGTGGCGCAGGCGGGGCAGTCGGTCTATACGGCCACGAAGTACGGCGTGCGCGGCTTTACGGAGGTGCTGAAGGCGGATGAGGAGAGCACCGGCGTGCGGGTTGGCGGGCTGTATCAGTCTGGCACCAACACCGGCATGTTCGCCAAGGCCGGAGAGGACGTGCCGAACCATATTTTCACCGAGCCGGATGATCTGGCCGATGTGGTGGTCTTTGTCCTGTCCCGCCCGCCGAAGCTATGGATTCACGATATCCGTATCGAACTTTAAGCGCGGGCGCGGCGCTCAGTCGGTGCTTTGCAACGCGCTTGGGGCGGCTTGCGGGGTGGTCTCTGCCCCGGCGCCGATGCCGAACTCGACATGGAAGGTCGATCCGACGCCGACTTCGCTTTCGTAAAACAGATCCCCCGCCATCTGCCGCGCCAGTTGGCGGGAGATATGCAGGCCGAGGCCGGAGCCTTGGGTCGATTTCTGCCCATCGTCGTCAAGCTGCCCGAAACGGCCAAAGACCTTTTCCTCCATCCCCTCAGGAATGCCGCGCCCATGATCGCGGATCGAGACCCGCACGCGGCCGTTGTTGGTGGTCAGCGTGCCCTCCACAGTATCCCCCACATTCGAGAATTTCACCGCGTTCGAAATGAGGTTGTCGACCACCTGCCGGATGGCAAAGGCATCGCCCAAGACCACGGCGGGCTGGCCCACGCTGCCGATATCCAGCCGCACGCCGCGCTCATGGGCATACATGCGGTTTTCCTCGATGCTTTCGCGCAGCAGGGCGGGCAGGTCGACCGGCAGCCATTCGAGCGAGAGCGCCTGCACCTCAAGCTTTTGCACCAGCAGGATATTATCGACCAACCGCGACAGGCGCACCCCGTTGCGATGGGCAATGTCGAGCGAGGAGCGCAGCGGGCCTTTGATCTCACCCAGCTTACCGCTGAGAGCCAGAGCCAGGCCGCCTTTCAATGAGGTCAGCGGCGTGCGCAGCTCATGGCTGACGACCGAGATGAATTCATCCTTGGCGCGGTTCGCCTCATCCGCCTCTCTCAGCGCCCGCTCTAGGGCCGTGGTGGTGGCGATCCGCTCGGTGACATCGACGAAAGTAACGCTCCATCCGATGGCGGGGCCAGCGGGGGCGAGGGGGTTTTCGATGGGTTGAACGCGCGGCTCATAAAGCCGTTCGTTACAGGTGATATGGGCCGAGCCGTTCTGCGCCATTTGTGCTTCGATCCCCGCGATCAGATCGTGGCTCAATGTTGGATCGGACAGAAGCCCGCTGCGCTTGGCCGCGGCGTTCGAGCGGATGACGCGGCGCCGCGCGTCCAAAAGGATCAGCGGTTCGCTCATCGTGTCAAACAGGGTCGATTGCCCGACCGAGGGCATGTCCATCGTCTTGTTCGTGACCAGCAACCACGAAAAGGCGAAGATGCCCAAGGTGAACATGAAGGCGGTCGGATCAAGGCCGACGACAGTAAACCCAAGCAGCGCATAGGCCGCGTTCGCGCCCAAGGGGATCAGCGTGATCACCACCAGCATCGTCAGCAGCGGCCAAGCGGCCCGTTTCGCGCGAAAGAACGCCCGGCCCAGCCAGATGAGCGTCGCCATCACGAAGCAATAGAGCCCGGCAAGAACGAGGAAATACCCCGGCCCATGTTCAAAGGTGATCTGATCGTCGCCCGGCTGAAGCGCGGTCTCGGCGGTATAGATCAGGTGGTGCCAATCGTTCGTCGCGGCAAGGCCGAAGGCTGCAAGCGGCACGGCGATCAGGGCCAGAAGGCTCACCCACCCGCGCGACCGGCTGGAGGGACCGACATATTCGAAGATAAAGAAGGACCACGCCACCGGCACCATCCCATGCCCCAGCCACGCAAGCTGCGCCTGTTGCATCTGGCAGGCGTAGGCGGGCGTTGCAGCTTCGGCCCCGACCATCATCAGGGTCCAGATCATCCCCAAGAAGGTGAGCGCATAGTAAATTTTGCCATGGAACTCTTGGAACTTGAGCGTCCAAAAGGCGACAGCTGCGGCGATCGTGCTGACGGCGAGCACGGTCCAATAGACCGGGTCGAGCATCAGCCCTTGGAAACACGTTAGCATGGCGGAAATACCTATGAACCAAAATGAATGTGCGCAGACCAGCATTAAAATGCGGCGCAAGTTTGGCGCTGTAGTGGCGTATTATGGCCAGCAAGTGCAACCCTTGGATGTGATTTGGGGCCGCAAGTACCGTTCGTCATGCGTGCAGGCGGGCCGGTTGCCTCTGCGAAAGAGGGGGCGAAGGGCGCTGAGAACGGGGTTCAAGGTACAGTCGAAGGCAGCAGCGCGTAGCGGCATTTCGCCGGATGCTTGTTCAAAGACGGTATGGGGGGCATCCGGCGCAATCAGGCCCCGCCCGCGGTTTTGCCAGATGGAATTACCGCCAAAAAGAACGCACTCGAACAATGTTTCGACGCAATCCTTGCGCAACACTGGCCTCATTATCTTGAGGTTTAAAAATGCTGACTGTGGCTCATTCTATGCACTCGGACCACGATATGACGCTGGTCTTGCTTGCCGCGCTTTTGTGCGCATTCGGCAGCTGGGTGATCGCAAACCTTTACCGGCACGCGCTTAAACAAACGCCGCGACAGGCGTTGTTGTGGTATTTTCTGACCGCCGTGACCTCGGGCATCGCCATCTGGTGCACGCATTTCATCGCCATGCTGGCCTATCAGCCCGACGCGCCGGTCAGCTTTGATTTCGGGCTGACCTTCGCCTCGCTACTGATCGCGATTATCGGGTCTACGGTGGGCATTCTGATCGCCGGGATGTTCCGCAGGCGGGTCACCACCGTGATTGGCGGGGTGATCTTGGGGCTGTCGATCTCGGCCATGCATTACACCGGGATGGTCGCCTATCGGATCGAGGGGGTCATCTTTTGGGACAAGACCTATCTCGTCGCCTCGGTTCTGCTGGCCATGGTGTTGTCGACCGTGGCTTTGTTCTTTGGCGCGCAAAACGGGAAATACGCCACGGGCAAGATGACGGCCAGCTTTGCGCTGGCGATTATCGGGCTGCATTTCACCGGCATGGCCGCCTTTCATGTAACGCCGACCTGTTTGACCGGCCATAGCAACCCGGATGAATTCAGATTGCTGGCGATGGTCATCGCCGGGACGGCTGCGATGATCGTGCTGGGCGGGCTTTTCACCTATTTCATCGAAAACCGCACTCGGATGGAGAACATCGTGGAGCTGCGCCAAGCGCGGGATGAGGCTCGCGATGCCAGCCGCGCCAAGTCGGAGTTCATGAGCGTTCTGAGCCATGAGCTGCGCACGCCGCTGACCATCATCAACGGCTACGCCAGCTTCCTGACCAACCTCAAAGGCCATACCATGGCCAAGCTGAAACCGAACGAGCCGATCTCAAAGGTGCATTTCGATGAGTTGGGCGACCAGACAGAGCGCTACGGCGGGCGTATCAAATCGGCGGGCGACCATCTGCTGACCATCATTAATGAGCTGCTTGACTATACGAGCATTGAATTGAATTCCGTGAAGCTCAACAGAACCTCTTTCGCGGCGGGCGATTTGCTGGCCGAATTGGCAGAGCAATTTCAGGGGCTGGCCAAGGAAAAACAGGCGATGCTGGAAATCGAATATGATGAATTCGACGTTTTCGCCGACCGCGGGCGCTGCAAACAGATCCTGATCAATCTCTTGGGCAACGCGCTGAAGTTCTCTTCGGCCTCCAGCATTCGCATGCGCGCCAAGCAGGTCGGCGATACATGCCGACTTGAGGTCGAAGACAACGGTTGCGGGATGCCGGCAGAGGATTTGCAGCGGATTTTCCAAGCCTTCATTCAAGCGGAAACAGCCAGCAAAAGCGCTGATGGCGGCACTGGTCTTGGCCTTGCGATCAGCAAAAAACTCGCCGCTGCACATGAGGGGGACATCAGGGTAGAGAGCACCGTTGGCATTGGGACGAAGTTCACCGTCGATCTGCCCCTCTGCGCCTCGGAGATCGCGGCAGAGGAAGCGCTTGTGGCCGCGTGATCGGCCCTTTCCCAATTCGGGGCGGGGCCTCTGAATACGCCCGTCGAGTAAGCGAATGCGCGCAGTCTTAATTCAATTGGCACGCCTCAGGGTGCTGCGGCTTGAATAGAGGCGCAAAAGCGCCAATCGTAAAAAGACGCGCCATTTATGCGCGTCATTCATTACCTGAGTTCTTAGCTTGCCGAATAATTGAGCGGGTCATCATTTGCTGCGGCGCGCCGCCATATCGCTGCTTAACTTATATCAAGGAGGCTGAGCTTTTCTGTTCAAAGTTAGGGGGATATGGTGGCCAGAGAGATTGAAGGAAGTTTATAGGGAAGAATATGGGTGGTGAAAGATCGGCGAACGGTAGCGTGTCGAGATCTGCAATTTTTGCGGCATCCCCCCACGGGTATCTCGTTCTAGATACCGATTTGAAGATTATCGACGTGAATGACCGGTACCTATTCATCACCGGGTCAGAAGCGGAGGACCTCGTAGGGAAACATCTGTTCGACGCTTTCCCGGATGACCCTTCCGACGCGACGGCAGATGGCACCAATAATCTGGGCAAGTCGCTTGAGATCGTCGCCGCCACGGGAAAACAGCACCGCATGGCCGTGCAGAAGTACAATATTCCCATTCGCGACAGCGCCGACGGAGCCTTTGAAGAGAAATATTGGCAACCGTTGAACACGCCCGTGTTCGAAGATGGCAAGCTGGTCGCGCTGATCCACCATGTCGAGGATGTCACCTCGGAATTTATCGGTCGCCGTGATCAGGCGATACGGCTCAATCTGGCCAAGCAGGTGTCGGGGATCGGCTATGGCGAGTTGGACCTTCAGACGGGGACCGCGAATATCTCGCAGGAATTGGCCAATCTGTTCGGCTATGCCGATACCGAGGGGACAATCCCCATGGCCAAGCTGTTCCGGCGTATCCATCCCGATGATCTGGCGCATGTGAACCAAAGCTTGGGCGAAACGATGGCCAATGATGCCACGGTGAACGCCGATTATCGGATCGTCTTGCCCAATGGGGAAACCCGGTGGCTGAACACGCGTGGTGAAGTTCTTTTCGAACATGACAAGCCCGCGCGGTTCATCGGTGCCACCCTCGATCTGACCCATTCCAAGAAGCGCGAAGAGGTCTTGCAGAAGACCCTGACCGAGCGTGACAAGCTTCTTGAGCAGAAGGAAACACTGCTTGGCGACGTGAACCACCGGATCAAGAACAGCTTGCATCTGGTGTCGAGCATTCTGCGTCTCGAAGCCGCGTCGGTGGATGATGCGTCTGTCAAACACAGCCTGCAACAGGCCTCGCTTCGGGTGCATGCGGTAAGCTCCGTCCATGAACTTATCTATAAATCTCATAACGTTACCCATGTGGATGTCGGTGAATACATCCCGCAGCTTGTCGATTTCCTTTCAGCCAGCACCGAGACCGACAGCAAGCAGATCGACACAATCGTCGACGCGCCGTCGGTCACCGTGCCGACCGATTTGGCCATCAACCTTGCGCTGCTGATCAATGAGCTTGTGACCAACGCGCATAAACATGCCTTCGTCGCGCGGGAACAGGGCAGGGTTGATGTTCGTTTGCATCAAGAGGGAGACCTTTTGACGTTAACGGTGTCGGACGATGGGATCGGCAACGCGGAGAGTGTAGGTAGGGTCGGTCTCGGTTCGAAGATCGTGGCGGGCATTGTCGGCCAGCTTGGGGCGGCGATGGATAAGAGGACAACAGAGCATGGTTATTGCGTTGAGATTGAGGTTCCCATGCCCGCCGGGTGATGCCCGGTGAATATTCTGATTGTCGAAGACGAATTTTTGATTGCCTTGGACCTTCAGATGCAGCTCGAACAGCTTCAACATTCCGTCCTTGGCCCGGTCAAGGATTTCGCGACCTGCCGGGAGGTGGTGACGCAGACCCGGCCCGATCTGGCCTTCATGGACCTGCGGCTCGCCAATGGCGATTCCGGTGAAGAGGTGGCGCAGTGGCTGCTGGCAGAACACAACATCCGCTGCGTCTTCATGAGCGGCAATCTGGACGATCTCACCCAGCAACGGCTAAGCGCGCTTGAGCCTGTCGCCATGCTTGGCAAACCGACCTTCCCGCACCTAATCGCCGCGGCGATCGAGGATTTTTCGCGCGCGTAGGTGTAGAGGGCCCAAGTGTGGAGGAAAGTGGCGCTCCCTGAAGGATTCGAACCCTCGGCCTGCCGATTAGAAGTCGGCTGCTCTATCCAGCTGAGCTAAGGGAGCACTCGGCCGCTTATAGGGGCAAGCCTCGCCCTGCATCAAGAGGAACCCGACGCGGTCCGGGTGGGTTGAGCCGTCATCGGACATATAACCCAAAGGAGGAAGCCATGTATCTGCGCAATATCCTACTCGGGGCCGCTTTGGCCACAACAGGCGCCGTGGCGGCGCAGGCCGAAAGCCATATGCAAACGGCGGCGACGGCCCAGGTCGCGGGCAATTCGAACGGAATTTCGGGCAATGTTTCGCTGAACACGACCGCATCGGGCCGCACCTTGGTTCAGATCGACGTGACCGGCGTGCCTGCGGGTACCCACGGCGTGCACCTGCATGAGACCGGTGATTGTTCGGCCGAGGATTTCAAATCCGCCGGTGGCCATATCGCGGGGGACCGCAAGCACGGTGTGCTCGTCGAAGGTGGGCCGCATCCCGGTGATATGCCCAATATGGTCGTGGGTGAAGATGGGGTGCTGGAAGCCGAAGTCTTCCTCGACCTGCTCGATATTGAGACCATGATCAAAGATGATGATGGTGCGGCCTTCATCATCCACAGCGGCGCAGACGACTACGAATCGCAGCCATCGGGCGACGCGGGTTCGCGTATCGCTTGTGGCGTGTTTGAGGCGTCGTGATTTAATGTGAATTTTTGGCACCTCCGTCCCGGGTTGTCGGAGCGGGGGTGTCGATTCGATCTGTAAGGGTGCTTGAGGTGTCGAGGGACCATCGCTCTTGCGAGGCATAGTTGGAAACAAGGAAGATTAATGGTGCTGCTGGAGAGAATTGAACTCTCGACCTCTCCCTTACCAAGGGAGTGCTCTACCTCTGAGCTACAGCAGCGCCGTGGGCGGGTGATTAGCCGCAATCGAAAGGGGGCGCAACCCCTGATCTGGACCCTTCTTGCCCCCTGCGCTAGATAGGCGGCATGGCAAAGCAAAACGCCCCGGAAAAGAACGCGAAAACACCCTCTGCGCGGGAGGCGCGGCTGAAGGCTGCGCTCAAGGCAAATATGGCGCGGCGCAAGGCGCAGGCGCGCGCGCGGGCCGAGGATGTGGCGCAGGATACAGGCAATGGCCCCGAGGGGCCGGAAAAGGACAGCTGAACGATGGATTCCATTCTGGTCAGGGGCGGCGGTGCGCTCAACGGGCAAATTCCCATCGCGGGTGCTAAAAACGCCTGTCTGGCGCTGATGCCCGCCACATTGCTGAGCGAAGAGCCGCTGACGCTGACCAATGCGCCGCGTCTGAGCGATATTCGCACGATGACGCAGCTTTTGCAGTCTCTCGGCGCCGAAGTGGCCGCGATGCAGGACGGTAAGGTCATCACCATGGCAAGCCATGGGGAGATCAATACACGGGCCGAATATGACATCGTGCGCAAGATGCGCGCGTCGAATCTGGTCTTGGGGCCGCTTTTGGCGCGGGAAGGTCATGCCGAAGTTTCGCTCCCCGGCGGCTGCGCGATTGGTGCGCGCCCGATGGACATTCACACCGACGGTCTGGCCAAGATGGGCGCGGAGATCGACCTTCGCGACGGCTACCTTTACGCCAAGGCCGCGGGCGGTAAACTGAAGGGGGCGGTGATCGACTTCCCCTTTGCCTCTGTCGGGGCGACCGAGAATATCCTCATGGCAGCGACCCTTGCCAAGGGCACCACCGTCATCAACAACGCCGCGCGGGAGCCTGAGATCGTCGATCTGGCGGATTGTCTGCGGGCCATGGGCGCGCAGATCGAAGGCGATGGCACGTCCAGCATCACCATTCAGGGAGTCGACAGCCTGCATGGCGCCACCCATAAGGTCGTGACCGACCGGATCGAGCTTGGCACATATATGCTGGCCCCCGCCTTCTGCGGCGGTGAGGTTGAGCTTCTGGGCGGGCGAATCGATCTGCTGGAGGCGTTTTGCGAAAAGCTCGACGCGGCGGGCATCGACGTGAGTGAGACTGATGCGGGCCTCAAGGTCGCACGGCGCAACGGGCGGATTTCGGCAGTGGATGTCACCACCGAGCCGTTCCCCGGCTTCCCGACCGATCTTCAGGCGCAGATGATGGCGCTGCTCTGCACGGCTGAAGGCACATCGGTTCTGGAAGAGAAGATTTTCGAGAATCGCTTCATGCACGCGCCGGAGCTGATCCGCATGGGAGCGCGGATTGATGTGCAGGGTGGTACGGCCAAGGTCACCGGGGTCGAAAAGCTCAAAGGGGCGCCGGTTATGGCGACCGATCTGCGGGCGTCGATTTCGCTCATCCTCGCCGGGTTGGCCGCCACTGGAGAGACCACGGTCAGCCGGGTCTACCACCTTGATCGCGGCTATGAGCATGTGGTCTCCAAACTGCGCGGCGTTGGGGCGGATATCGAAAGGATCAGCGACAAATGACCGAAGATGCACGTTTCGAAGATGGCCGCGAAGCGCCGCTGAACCTTGGAGCATTGGATGCCGAGGATCTGACGGTGATCGCCTCGCTGACCCAAGACGCGGTCTTTCCCGCCTCCGAAATGCGCTGGCACCGCGCGGGCGCGCGCTTTGCGCTGCTGCTGAACCGTTTGCGGCATGAGGATACGGGGGCGGCGCGTCACGCGCCCGAGCGGGTGCAATCGGTGCTGATGTTCAACAACGTACAACGTGTCGCCAGCCAAGGTGTGCCGCAGGGCGATGCCGATACGATCCTGTCGCTGCTCGACATCGCGTTTGAAGAGGGCGACGCGCCCTCGGGCCATGTGACGCTGACATTGGCCGGAGACGGCGCGATCCGGCTAGAGGTCGAAGCGCTTGAGGTGACGCTCAAGGACGTGACCCGCCCCTATGTCGCCCCGTCCAAGAAACGGCCCGTTCACCCTGAGTGACGCCGCCGCATGGCGGGCAAGGATCGCAAGATGCCTGAACTGAAACAGAATAGATTTACCCGGGGCCGGATCACCGCGCTGCTGACCGAAGTGTCCGGTTGGGCGCTGATCCTCTTGGGCTGCGTCTTGGGCGCGGTGCAACTCATCGCGTCGCTCTCGGTCGCGACCTTGGTGGTGCCGCTCGCGCTGGTCTCTGGCGGTCTCTCCGCCATTTTGGTGGCGCAGGTGGCGCGTGCGATTTTCGACAATGCCCAAGACACCCGCGCCATGCGACTGGCGCAGCGCTCCGCCCCCGCTGCCACCTCTAAAACCGCGGGCCTGCGGGCCGAGCCCAGCCTGCGCCGCCCGCAGGCGTCTTAACTTTTTCGGGCCAGCCCTGCGCGGCGGCCCCTCTACGAAAGCTTGAACCCATGCCCGTCACGCTCGATGCCTCCGCCGCCGATTTCGAAGCGGCCTTTGACAAACTGCTGAACGCCAAGCGCGAGGACAGCCCCGATGTCGATGCCGTGGTGGCCGAGATCATCGCCGATGTGCGCGCCCGTGGCGATGCCGCCGTGATCGACCTGTCGCAGAAATTCGACCGCGTGACCCTGACCGCCGAAACCCTGCGCATCCGCGCGGAAGAGGTCGACGCCGCCGTGGCCGAAGTCTCTCCCGAAGACCGCAAGGCGCTGGAACTCGCCGCCGACCGCATCCGCGCCTATCACGCCCGGCAATTGCCCGAGGATGCGGAATGGACCGACCCCGATGGCGCCACGCTGGGCTGGCGCTGGACGCCGGTTTCCGCCGCGGGCCTCTATGTGCCCGGCGGATTGGCGAGCTACCCGTCCTCGGTGTTGATGAACGCGGTCCCGGCCAAAGTGGCGGGAGTGGCCCGTCTGGCCATGGTCGTACCGACGCCCGATGGCGTGCTGAACCCGCTTGTACTGCTGGCCGCCCGCATCGCCGGGGTGGATGAGATTTACCGCATCGGCGGCGCGCAGGCCGTGGCGGCGCTGGCCTATGGCACCGAAACGATCCCCCCGGTGGACAAGATCACCGGCCCCGGCAACGCTTTCGTCGCCGCCGCCAAACGCCGCGTTTTCGGCAAGGTCGGCATCGACATGATCGCGGGGCCATCCGAGATCCTTGTCATCGCTGATGGAGAGAACGATCCAGATTTCATCGCCCTTGATCTGCTCAGCCAAGCCGAACATGACGAGAGCGCGCAGAGCATTCTGATCACCACCGACCCTGCCTTTGCCCGCGCGGTGGAAGAGGCGGTTGAGAAACGTCTGCTCACCCTCGAACGCCGCGCCATCGCGGGCGCAAGCTGGCGCGACAATGGGGCGATCATCACCGTGCCGGACCTCGACGCCGCCGCCGCCCTCAGCAACCGCATCGCGCCGGAGCACCTTGAGCTTTGCGTGGCGGACCCGAAGGCGCTGTCGGACAAGATCACCCACGCCGGGGCGATCTTCCTTGGCCAATGGACGCCCGAGGCGATCGGCGATTACGTCGGCGGGCCGAACCACGTGCTGCCCACGGCGCGCTCGGCGCGTTTCTCCTCTGGCCTGTCTGTGCTGGATTTCATGAAGCGGACGACCCTGGCGCAGATGTCGCCCGAGGCGCTCAAGGCCATCGGCCCCGCGGCAGAGCGGCTGGCCCAGTCCGAAAGTCTTGAGGCGCATGGCCTGTCGGTCACCGCGCGTCTGCGCAAACTCAACGACTAGGGCAGGGGCAGCGCTGCCCCCGCCTGCGCGCTCTCGGTGTTGCCGATGCTTCTGACGTATCGTCAAATGCGCTGGCGGGGCGCAATCGCGGGCGCGCGTGTTCTCGCGCATTGCCCCCTCCCCACCGCTGCGCTATCCACGAAAGGGTATCGCCAGCAAAAAGGATGCGCCGATGACCCGCATCACCCATATCGCGCTTGATGACGCGAACATGCCGCCGCCCACGCCCGAGATCGATCAGGAGCGCAAGGTGGCCATGTTCGACCTGCTGGAAGAGAACAGTTTCATCCTGCCCGAACGCGAAAAGGGGCCGGTGCCCGAAGGGCCTTACCATCTGTCGCTCTCGATCCGCGACAAACGGCTGGTCTTTGACGTGCAGACCGAAGCGGCTGAAAAGGCAGCGGAATTTCACCTCTCCCTCGGCCCCTTCCGGCAGGTGGTGAAGGATTACTTCCAAATCTGCGAAAGCTATTTCGAAGCGGTCAAGAAGCTGCCCCCCAGCCAGATCGAGACGATCGACATGGCCCGGCGCGGCATCCACAACGAAGGCTCCCGCGTGCTGCAAGAGCGGCTCTCGGGCAAGGCTGAGATCGACACCGACACCGCCCGGCGGCTATTTACCCTGATTTGCGTTCTGCATTTCGGCGGATAAATGACGCAGCCGCTGCCTCAATCCGTTCTCTTCTGCTGCGATCACAACGCCGTCCGCTCCCCCATGGCCGAGGGGTTGATGAAGAAGTTCTACGGCACCGGCACCTATGTCCAATCCGTCGGCGTCAAGAACGATACGGAGATTGACGGCTTCTCCATCGCCGTCTGCAGAGAGTTGGATGTGGAACTCGACCGCCACCGCAGCCGCAGTTTCGACGAGATGGAGGAATGGGGCGACGATCTGGGGTCATTTGACCTTGTGATCGCGCTTAGCCCTGCCAGCCAGCGCCGGGCGCTGGAACTGACGCGGTTCTATCATCTCGACGTGGAATATTGGCCGATCCTTGACCCCACGGGGCTGGGCGAGGGGCGCGAGGCCAAGCTCACGCAGTTTCGCGCCGCCCGCGATCAAATCGTCGGACGGCTGATTAACCGTTTTGGCCAACCGCTCAGCCAAGACTGAGCAATCAGGTGTTGGAACAGGCCGCCGCGGCGCTTTGGCCAAAGGCTTTCCATGTGCTCCAGAAAGCATTGTCGCTTTTGTTGTCGGATTGGCGCATTTCCTGCAAACGGTGCGGGTCGCGGAAAATCTTGGCGCCTTGGCGCTGGTCCGAGCGCGACAGCGTCTGATCCGCCACCGCCTGCACACAGCCGCAGCGTGCATGACTGGAGCCGCGGCGCCCATCGGCCAGACAGGCCTTTTGGATCGGCCCCGTGGCGAAAAGAACCGGTGTGGGGGAGAAACGTCCGACGGCGGCATCGCTGGAATAACGTGTGCCGCCACAACCCGCCAAGATGGCGAGCGCCATCAAACTTGCAACTGTCCGCATTGATTTGCCCTATTGTTCTGGACCATGGGGTTTTCCCCTTGTCGGCCCGGTCTGCTCTGCCCGTCACTATGCCGCAAAACGGGGCTTCGCGCAATTCTCCTTTGGGGGGCTGCGCCCTTCGACCCGCGATAAAGCGCCGTGACGTGCGGGCAGGGGGCATGGGCGCGTTCATGGCCAATTGACGCAGGCGCGGCTCTGCGCCATATCCCCTTGCATGACACCGCTTGAAAACATCCGCAACTTCTCCATCGTGGCGCATATCGACCACGGCAAATCCACGCTGGCCGACCGGTTGATCCAACTCACCGGCACGGTCGCCGAACGCGACATGCAAAGCCAGCTTCTGGACAACATGGATATCGAGCGGGAGCGGGGCATCACCATCAAGGCGAACACCGTCCGCATCGAATACCCGGCCAAGGACGGCAAGACCTATGTGTTGAATCTGATCGACACGCCCGGACACGTCGATTTTGCCTATGAGGTCGCGCGCTCCATGCAGGCGGTCGAGGGCTCGCTGCTTGTCGTGGACGCCACGCAGGGTGTCGAGGCGCAGACGCTGGCCAATGTCTATACCGCCATCGACGCGGATCATGAGATCGTGCCGGTGCTGAACAAGGTCGACCTGCCCGCCTCCGACCCCGACCGCGTGCGCGAGCAGATCGAGGATGTGATCGGCATCGACGCCTCCGAGGCCTGCCTGATCTCGGCCAAAACCGGCGTCGGCATCCCGGACGTTCTGGAAGCCATCGTCAACAAGCTGCCCGCGCCCACGGGCGGCGACCCCGACGCGCCGCTCAAGGCGATGCTGGTAGACAGTAAATACGACCAATACCTTGGCGTCATTTGTATCGTGCGCATCGTGGAGGGCACCCTGAAGAAGGGCGACCGCATCCGCATGATGAAAACCGGCGGCACTTATGATGTGGACGACGTGGGGGTCTACCGGCCCAAGATGGTCGGCGTCGACAGTCTCGGCCCCGGCGAGATCGGCTATCTCAACGCCTCGATCAAACAGGTCCGCGACACCCGCGTCGGCGACACGATCACCCATGAGAAACGCAAATGCGAAACCGCGCTGCCGGGCTTCAAACCCTCGGTGCCGGTGGTCTTCTGCGGCCTCTTCCCGGTTGACGCTAATGATTTCGAGGACATGCGCGAGGCGATCGAGAAACTCGCCCTGAACGACGCCTCCTTCACCTATGAGATGGAGACTTCCGCCGCGCTTGGCTTCGGCTTCCGCTGCGGCTTCCTTGGCCTTTTGCACCTTGAGGTGATCCGCGACCGGCTTGAGCGCGAGTATGACATCGACCTCATCACCACCGCGCCTTCGGTGATCTACCACGTCCACATGAAGGACGGGGAGATGCAGGAGCTGCACAACCCCGCCGACATGCCCGACATGACGCTGGTCGATCACATGGAGGAGCCGCGGATCAAGGCCACGATCCTCGTGCCCGACGACTACCTCGGCGACGTGCTGAAGCTCTGCCAAGACCGCCGCGGCATTCAGGAAGACCTGACCTATGCCGGCTCCCGCGCCATGGTGGTCTATGACCTGCCGCTCAATGAGGTGGTGTTTGATTTCTACGACCGGCTGAAGTCGGTCACCAAGGGCTACGCCAGCTTCGACTACCAGATGATCGGCTACCGGCAGGACAATCTGGTCAAGATGCAGATCCTCGTGAACGACGAGCCGGTGGATGCGCTCTCAACCATGGTGCACCGCGACCGCGCCGAGATGCGCGGCCGGGCGATGGTTGAAAAGCTGAAAGACCTGATCCCGCGCCACATGTTTAAGATCCCGATCCAGGCGGCCATCGGCGGCAAGGTGATCGCGCGCGAGACGCTCTCGGCGATGCGCAAGGACGTGACGGCGAAGTGTTATGGCGGCGACGCCACGCGGAAGAAGAAGCTGCTGGAGAAGCAGAAGGCCGGTAAGAAGAAGATGCGCCAGTTCGGGAAAGTGGATATCCCGCAGGAAGCGTTTATTTCGGCGCTGAAGATGGACAGCTGAGGCTGTCCATTTTTCGGTGCGCGGCCCCCAAAACCACCCGTAGGGTGCGTGCTCCGCACGCACCTTTCAAACCATGTCACCGCCCGCAAAGAACACCGTCAACGCCCGCGCCGCCTCGCATACAAAGGTGCGTGGGGACCACGCACCCTACGGGGCCGCATTTCGGTGGATGGACGACAGAGGCCAATCTTCCGGGTTTTCGACGTACCCGTGCTTGACGGGATTGTTCCAACAATAGCCGACATGCGCGTCGAAGTCGCGTCGATCCCGAATGTGGTGCTCCCAGAAGCGGCGCTGCCAAAGGCCGCGTTCGCCGCGCCTGTCATGGCTCGACCGCGTTGCGCCTTTTGGCAAGACCCTTGAAAACCGCGCCTTGATCAATCGCCAGCGCAGCGAGTAATCGCAGTCGCCGGGAGGCAGGGTCCAAACGCAATGTAGATGATCCGGCAGCACCACGAAGGCGTCGATCCGGAACGGCCGTTCTGCCTTGGTTTGGCGTATCGCAGTGCGCAGAAAATCTACATGCCGGACCAGAATGTCCGACAGGCGGTCGGCTAAGTTGACGGTGGAGAAGATGGTCGCACCGGCGATGCGGGGACGGCGATAGGAGGACATCCGTGGAGGTTGCTGCGAGGTGGTAAAGGAATGGTAAACCTCGTGCCAAACCCCTGGGGATTTGGCTGCGCCTGAACCTTCCCAACCAGTGTACACCGCCCCCGCCATATGCGACCTTCTGCACCAAACACTACAGGACCCCCACCCATGACCACCCCCTGCATCCTCTGCGTCGCCATCACCGGCTCCGTCCCCACCAAGGCCGCCAACCCCGCCGTGCCGATCTCGATCGCCGAGCAGGTCGAGTCGACTCATGCGGCCTTCGAGGCCGGGGCCTCCATCTGCCACGCCCATGTGCGCAACGATGATGAAACTCCGTCCTCCGATCCCGAAAAATTCGCGCGACTGATGGAAGGCGTGCAAAAACATTGCCCCGGCATGATCATCCAGTTCTCCACCGGCGGGCGTTCGGGCGCGGGGCGGGAGCGGGGCGGGATGCTCTCGCTCAGGCCCGACATGGCCTCGCTCTCGGTCGGGTCCAACAACTTCCCGACGCGGGTTTACGAGAACCCGCCGGAATTGGTCGATTGGCTGGCCTCGGAGATGAAAGCCCATGAGATCAAGCCCGAGATCGAAGCCTTCGATCTCAGCCACATCCACAAGGCCGCCGAGATGAACCGTGACGGGCGCATCCCCGGCCAGCTCTATGTGCAATTCGTCATGGGCGTGAAAAACGCCATGCCGGTGGACCGTGAGACCTTTGATTTCTACATCCAGACGCTGAACCGCCTTGCGCCCAATGCGCAGTGGTGTGCCGCCGGGATCGGGCCGAACCAGATCGTGCTGAACGAATGGGCCATTGCGGCGGGTGGGCACACGCGGGCCGGGCTGGAGGACAACGTGCGGCTGGACCGCGAGACGCTGGCGCCCTCCAACGCGGCGCTGATCCAGCGCGCGGCGGATCTCTGCGCGAAATATGAGCGCCCCGTCGCCACGGCTGCACAAGCGCGTGAGATTCTCGGCCTGCGCCCCTCATAGGCTTGCCGCGAAACGGGTGCCGCGTTGAAATGCGGGGCGGGGCCGCTATGTCCCGTTCCAGCAACCAACAGGAGCCTGAAATGTCCCAGACCCGCCGCCATTTCCTTGCCACCTCCGCCGCTGCCGCTGGCGTCGTGACCCTGCTGCCCTTCGCCGCCCGCGCCGCCACGCAGAGCGGTGATACCTTCGACACCGACGCAGGGCCGATCACCGTGCACCCCGTCGATCACGCCTCCATCGTGTTGGAGACGCCAAAGGGCGTGATCTATGTCGATCCGGTAGGCGAGCCCGCGCAATACAGCGATTTCCCGGCGGCGGACCTAATCCTCATCACCCATGAGCACGGCGATCACTACAACACCGATACGCTTGCCGCGCTGGCGGGCGATGACGTGCAGATCATCACCAACCCCGCCGTTTTCGACATGCTGCCCGAAGCGCTTGCCGCCAAGGCCAACAAGATCGCCAATGGCGAGAATACCGAGTTCAACGGCCTGCCGATCAACGCGATCCCGGCCTATAACACCACCGAAGAGCGCAAGAAGTTCCACCCAGAGGGGCGCGACAACGGCTATATCCTCGGCTTCGACGGCTTCCGCGTCTATATCTCGGGCGATACCGAAGACACGCCCGAGATGCGCGGGCTGACCGATATCTCGCTGGCTTTCGTCTGCATGAACCTGCCCTTCACCATGGATTCCAACGCCGCCGCCTCGGCGGTGGCCGAGTTCAAGCCCGCTTACGTTTACCCCTATCACTTCCGGGGCAAAGACGGCGGCACCCAAGACCCGCAAGAGTTCGCCAAACGCGTCGGCACCGATGTCGAGGTCAAATTCGGCGACTGGTATTAAAATTCGGCGGCCACGTCCTAAGCGGGCGTGGCCGCCTTCTATACGGGCCGTTCGATCCGAACAGCCGATTCCGGGGTCTGGTGGGGCTGTTCCACGCCTGCACCAACCTTCGGGAAATTTTCCCTTAACAAATTCAATAGCCTAACCGATCCTCCTGCCGATGGCCGAAGTTTCGCTTGATCGCCTTCGGTCCGCGGACTAGCGTGACCTGCGACAAATGCGAAACAACGGTTCGCATTGCGAAACAAGTCTCTGGGAGGAGCCGACATGACAATTTTCAAACACCTGAGCTGCGCCGCAGCTCTGGCGCTGGCTGGTGGCGCGGTAAGCGCTGAGACCGTGTTGATTCATGGGGAAGCCGGGCCGAACCGCGGTGCGCGCGCGCAGGCATTGCAGTGGTTCGCCGATCAGGTCGCCGAACGGTCCGACGGCGATATGCGCCTCGACATCCAGTGGGGCGGGGCGCTGTTCAAAGCCAATGCCGCCGTGCAATCGCTGGCCGATGGCGTGGCCGACACCGGCTCGGTCATCGCGGTTTACTACCCGCAAGAGATGGCGGGCTACGGCATCGCCGACCTGCCGGTGAACAACCCCGACGCTTGGGTCGGCATGCGCGCCACCGATGAGCTGATGCGCAGCAACGAAGCCATTCAAGAAGACCTCGCCGACAAGAACCTCGTCTACATCGGCACTTGGACCACCTCTCAGGTGAACATCGGCTGCAAGGGCGGCGCGATCAAATCCGTCGACGATATCTCGGGCAAGAAGGTCCGCGGCGTCGGCGCCTATGGCAAGGTCTTCGGCGAGCAGGGCGCGAATATGGTCAACATGTCGATCTACGACGCCTACCAAGGGCTCGACACCGGTCTGATCGACTGTTCGCAGGGCTACAGCTATGCCGTCGCGGCGCTGAAGCAGGCCGAGGTGATGGACAGCTATACGATCCTCGATTGGGGTCAGGTCGGCGGCCTTGGCATCTTTATGAACAAGGACATGCACGACAGCCTGACGGAAGAGCAGCAGGAAACGCTGGCCGAGGTTGGCGCGGACATGGCCGATGAATTCGGTCGTCTGATCACCACCGCCAACGAAAAGGCCATCGCCTCCATGAAAGAGCAGGGCGTCGAAGTCATCACCCTGCCCGAAGAAGACCGCGCGAAACTGGTCAAGGCCGGTGAGAAGTTCCTTGACGAATGGGTGCAAACGGCAAGCTCCGCCGGTCTGCCCGGTGAGGAACTGCTCGAAGAGTATAAGGCGCTCATCGCCAAATACACCGAAGAGCGTGACGCCAACGGCTACCCATGGGACGCCGCTGGTAACTGATCGCTGACACTGGGGAGGGGCAGCATATGTTGGTAAATCTGGAGAAAATCCTGTTGGGACTGGGGGCCTTGGCGGTGATCGCCTTGGGGGTGTTGATCACCTCCAACGTGATCGCCCGCGCGCTCTTTGCCAGTCAGGTGCCCGATAGCGTGACCATGGTGCGAGAGCTCATGGTCGCCGCCATCCTGCTGCCCCTCGCCGCCGCCACCGCGGCCCGTGCGCATGTCTCGGTCGCCTTCGTGACCGACCGTTTTCCCGAACGCGCGCGTTCGGTGCTGATCGTGGCAGGCTCTGCCATCGGGATGCTGGCGCTGGCGCCGCTGATCTATTCCGGCGGGCGCGAATTCCTCTCCGTGGTGGAGAAGGGGAGCTTTTTCTATGGCGACCTGAACCTGCCCAAGTGGCCGGGGCGGTTGTTGTTCCTGATCGGGATGATCGCCACTTTCTTGCGGCTGGCCGAGCTGACATGGCGCGACGGGCGCACGGTGCTTGCAGGCGGCGTCGTCTCGGATGAGCAACATCATGCGGCTGACCTTATGGTTGAAGAGGACCTGCGCTAATGGATGCTTCGACCATCGGAATGATCGCCTTTGCCGCGGTACTGATCATGTTGGCCCTGCGGGTGCCGATCGCCTTTACGCTGGCCTCGGTCGCGACCGTCGCCACCTTCTTTATCTTCGCCTTCCGCACCGGGACTTTCATGCCCGAGCGCGCGATCAAGGCGACCACCTCGATGGTGTTCTCGAACTCCTTCGACCTTATCCATTCCTACGATCTGTCAATGATCCCGCTCTTCGTGGCGCTTGGACATATCGCTTACCGCGCGGATATCACGACGAAAATCTACCACGCCGCCAAGGTCTGGCTGACCAAGCTGCCGGGTGGGGTCGCCATGGCCTCTGTCATGGGCTGCGGCGGGTTTTCCGCGATCACCGGCTCGTCCATCGCCTGCGCCTCGACCATGGGCAAGATCTGCACGCCCGAGATGCTGCGCATGGGCTATGACCCGCGCCTCGCCACCGCCTCGGTCGCGGCGGGGGGCACGCTGGGCTCGCTCATTCCGCCTTCGGTGCTCTTCATCATCTACGGCATCTTCACCGAGACCTCGATCTCCTCGCTCTTCCTCGCCGGTGTTCTGCCGGGGCTGCTGACGCTGATGGGCTTCGTGCTGGTCATCGCCGTTTGGGTCTGGCGCGATCCATCGGTCGCCCCCTCGACCGACCAGCGCTACAGCGCGGGGGAGCGTTGGACCGCAGCGCTCGAAAGCTGGCCCGCGCTGCTGCTCTTCGTGCTCATCATCGGCGGCATCTACGGCGGCATCTTCACCGCGACCGAGGCCGCAGCTGTCTGCGTCGTCTCGGCCACGCTGATCGGTTTTGCGCAGAAGAAGCTCGACTGGGCGGGCCTCTGGGCTGCGGTGAAAGAGACCTGCGTGCAGACCTCCGCCATCTTCCTCATCGCCGCCTCGGCCAAGATCTTCGTGGCCTTCGTCGCGCTGACTGGCGTCGCTGGCACCATCGTGGGCTTCGTCTCTGACGCGCAGATGTCGCTGGTGGTCCTGATGCTCTGCATCGCGCTGATCTACCTGCTTTTGGGCATGTTCCTTGATCCCATCGGCATCATGGTGCTGACTCTGCCGCTGATGATCCCGCTGGTAGAAAGCTATGACCTGAACCTCATCTGGTTCGGCGTCGTGGTCATCAAGCTGTTGGAGATCGGCCTGATCACCCCGCCGGTGGGTCTGAACGTCTTCGTCATCGCCAACGTGGTGGGGCGTGAAGCGCCGATCGACAAAATCTTTGCCGGGATCACGCGCTTTCTCAGCGTCGACGTGATCGTGCTGATCCTGATCATGTCCTTCCCGATGATCTCGCTCCTGATCCCGATGGCGGCGCGATGAACCAGGCGGCTTCCGATACCGTCACGGACCGCAAGTTCGCCAATACGCTAGCGCGGGGGCTTGGCATTCTGCGGGCCTTTCGCGCCAGCGACAGCGGGCTGAGCCACGCCCAGATTGCCGAGCGGACGGGGCTGCCGAAACCCACGGTGTCGCGGCTGACCTATACGCTTTGCGAGTTGGGGTATCTGGCCCATGGCGGGCGCAACGACAAGTTTCGACTTGGGCCTGCGGCGATTGCGCTCGGCTCCGTCGCCTCTGTCGCGGTGAGCTTCGTGGATATGGCGTCGGATGCGATGCAGGAACTGGCGGATGAGACCCGCACGCTGGCGTTGATCGCCGTGCGCGATGGCGACCGGATGATGCTGGTACGCACTTGGCGGCCGCGCACGGCCTCGACGATCTGGCTGGAGCCGGGGCACCGCATTCCGGTCTATGGCTCCTCCTCGGGTCTGGCCACGCTGGCCAGCCTTGACGAAGACCGTTTCGAAGCGTTGGAACCCGACGACCGGCTGCGCGATTTCCGCCGTGAGGGCTATGAGCAACTGCTGGCGCAGGGCTTCGTGCTGGCCCCGCCCGACACCCGCTATGCCCGCAATGTAAACGCGGTCAGCGTGCCCTATTACGCCGGTGAGTTCGGAGAGCCGGTGTCCTTTAGCTGCGGTGCGCTGCCGGCGGACTTGCCCGACGACCGCATTCTGTCACAAGTGGGGCCAGCCCTGCGTGACGTGGTCAGCGGCATCGAACAACGCACCGGACGGGCACCCGCCCTGTCACGGCGCGGATAAAGAACAAGGAGACATCATCATGACCGACAAGATCGCCTATTCCCGCCATGACGACATCGTCGTGCTGCGCATCCAGAACCCGCCCGTCAACGCGCTGAGCCAAGCCGTACGCCAAGGGCTGGCCGATGGCATGGACCGCGCCGAGGCCGAGGACGGCGTGCGCGCCGTGATGATCGTGGGCGAGGGCCGCGCCTTCATCGCGGGGGCCGATATCACCGAGTTCGGCAAGCCGCCGATGGAGCCGCATCTGCCCAACCTGTGCAACCGGATCGAAGCCTCGCCGCTGCTGGTCGTCGCCTCCATGCATGGCGTGAGCCTTGGTGGCGGTCTCGAGGTCGCGCTCTCGGCGCATTACCGCATTGCCCAGCCTTCGGCGCGTGTCGGTTTGCCCGAAGTACACCTTGGCCTGATCCCCGGCGCAGGCGGCACCCAACGTCTGCCGCGCCTCATCGGCGTGGAACCCGCCCTCGATGCGATCACCACGGGCCGCCACATCAAGGCACCGCAGGCGCTGGAAATGGGCATCGTCGACCGCGTGGAAGAGGGCGATCCGCAGGAAGTGGGGCTCGCCTATGTCCGTGAATTGCTCGACAGCGGGGCCGAGCGCCGTCCGATCTGCGACATGCCCGCGCCTGCACCCATCGACTGGGATGCAGCCTATGAGGCGACGCTGAAAAAGGGGCGTGGCCAGATTTCCCCCGCTGAGGCGGTGCGTGCCGTGCAGGCGGGCGTCGAGAAACCCTTCGAGGAGGGCATGAAGGCCGAGCGCCGCATCTTCTCGGAACTGATGAACACCGACCAGCGCCAGGGCATGATCCACGCGTTCTTCTCCGAGCGGGCGGTCAGCAACCTGCCGGAACTCAGGGGCGTCGAGCCGCGGGAGTTGAAAGCCATCGGTGTGATTGGCGGCGGTACCATGGGTGCAGGCATCGCCACGGCGGCGCTGCTTTCGGGTTTCTCGGTCGTGCTGATCGAGATGAAGGACGAGGCCGCCAAGGCCGCGCATGACCGTATCTCCGGCAACCTGCAGGGCGCGTTGAAGCGCGGCAAGATCGATCAGGCGAAGTTCGATCACCTGACCGGCGAGGCGCTCACGGTCTCCACCGAGTATGACAGCCTCAAGGACGTCGATCTGGTGGTCGAAGCGGTCTTCGAAGACATGGACGTCAAAAAGCAGGTCTTCGGCAAGCTCGACGCGGTCTGCAAACCGGGCTGCGTGCTGGCCTCCAACACCTCCTATCTGGACGTGAACGAGATCGCCGCCAGCACCAAGCGCCCCGAGGACGTGATCGGGCTGCACTTCTTCTCGCCCGCGCATGTGATGAAACTGCTCGAGGTCGTCGTCGCCGACAAGACCGCGAAAGATGTGGTCGCCACGGGCTTTGCGCTCGGCAAGGCACTGGGCAAGGTCTCTGTCCGCGCAGGTGTCTGCGACGGCTTCATCGGCAACCGCATCCTCGCCACCTACCGCACGGCGGCGGACCACATGGTACTCGACGGGGCAAGCCCCTACAAGATCGACGCAGCGCTTGAGAAATTCGGCTTCGCCATGGGCCCCTTCGCCGTGGCCGACCTCGCCGGTCTCGACATCGGCTGGGCTACGCGCAAGCGCAAGGCCGCGACGCGCCACCCCGAGGAGCGGGTACCGACCTATATCGACCGCCTGTGTGAACAGGGCCACTTCGGCCAGAAGACCGGGCAGGGCTATTACATCTACGAAAAGGGCAAACGCGGCGGCACGCCGAACCCTGAAATCACCCGTCTGATCGAAGAAGAGCAGAAGGAGCGCGGCATCACCCCGCGCGACTTCACCGACGCCGAGATCGTGCGCCGCTACATGTGCGCCATGGTCAACGAGGCTGCCAAGGTGCTGGAAGAGGGCATCGCTCAACGCCCGCTCGACATCGATATGACGCTGCTCTTCGGCTACGGTTTCCCGCGCTACTGGGGCGGCCCGATGAAATGGGCCGACATCCAAGGCCTGCCCAATGTGCTGGCCGCAATCGAAGGTTTCGCCGAGCAGGACCCGTGGTTCTGGAAGCCCGCGCCCCTGCTGGCCGAATTGGTCAAGACCAACCGC
Organism: Sulfitobacter sp. 1A13353; assembly: GCF_043557255.1. Classification (NCBI taxonomy): domain Bacteria; kingdom Pseudomonadati; phylum Pseudomonadota; class Alphaproteobacteria; order Rhodobacterales; family Roseobacteraceae; genus Sulfitobacter; species Sulfitobacter sp. 1A13353. The sequence continues at coordinate 174,315 of NZ_JBIFFS010000003.1, forward strand.
ACTTTTGATGATCTGAACAAGGAAGCTGCCAAATGAAACAGGCCGTTATTGTCTCCGCCGCCCGCACCGGGTTGGCCAAATCCTTCCGCGGGTCATTCAACATGACCCATGGGGCCACCATGGGCGGCCATGTCGTCGCCGAAGCCGTGAAACGCGCGGGCGTCGACCCGTCGGCCATTGAGGACGTGATGATCGGCTGCGGCTACCCCGAAGGCGCCACGGGCTCGAACATCGCGCGCCAGATCGCCCTGCGTGCGGGCCTGCCGGTGACCGCTTCGGGCGTCACCGTGAACCGCTTCTGCTCCTCGGGTCTGCAAACCGTGGCCATGGCCGCCAACGCGATCTGCATGGAAGGCGCGGGCCCGATGGTCGCGGGCGGGGTCGAGAGCATCTCGATGGTCCAGCCCGATGCCAAATCCGTAAAGGAAGCCTGGCTGAAGGAGCACAAGCCCGAGGTCTACATGGCGATGATCGACACTGCCGACATCGTGGCCAAACGCTATAACATCTCCCGCGAGGATCAGGACGCCTACGGTCTGCGCAGCCAGCAACTCATTGCCAAGGCGCAGGAGGCCGGTCTCTTCGACGATGAGATCGTGCCGATGCAGACCACCATGGGCGTGCAGGACAAGGAAACCAAGGAGATCTCCACCCGCGAGGTCACCGTGGACCGCGACGAATGCAACCGCCCCACCACCACGATGGAGGGGCTTGCGGGCCTCACCCCGGTGCGCGGCGAGGGGGCCTTCATCACCGCCGGCAACGCCAGCCAACTGTCGGATGGCGCCGCCGCATTGGTGCTGATGGACAGCAAAGAGGCGGAGCAGCAGGGGCTAGAGGCCATGGGCGCCTTCCGCGGCTTCGCCGTCGCGGGCTGCGAGCCCGACGAGATGGGCATCGGCCCGGTCTTTGCCGTGCCGCGCCTCTTGGAACGCCACGGCCTCAGCGTCGACGACATCGACATCTGGGAGTTGAACGAGGCTTTCGCGAGCCAAGCGCTTTACTGCCGCGACCGTCTGGGCATCGACCCGGACAAGTGCAACGTGAACGGCGGCTCCATCGCTATCGGTCACCCCTTCGGCATGACCGGGGCGCGGATGACCGGCCACATCCTGCGCGAAGGCCACCGCCGCGGCGCGAAACTGGGCGTCGTGACGATGTGCATCGGCGGCGGCATGGGGGCGGCTGGCCTCTTCGAAATTTACTAAAGGGGGCCGACATGGACCTGAGCTATACAGACGAAGAACGCGCCTTCCGCGAGGAGGTGCGTCAATTCCTCGCCGAGAAACTGCCCAAGGAACTCTCCGAAAAGGTGCGCCGTGGGCAGGAGCTGACCAAGGACGACCACGAACGCTGGCACGCGATCCTGAACGAGCAGGGCTGGCTTGCCACCAACTGGCCGAAAGAGTTCGGCGGGGCCGCGTGGAACGCCGTGCAGCGCCATATCTTCGAGGAAGAGGCCGCCGCGCACCACGCGCCGCGCATCGTGCCTTTTGGCCTGTCGATGCTGGCCCCGGTGCTGCAGAAATTCGGCTCGAAAGAGCAGCAGGACTACTGGCTGCCGCGGATTCTTTCGGGTGAGGACTGGTGGTGTCAGGGCTATTCCGAGCCGGGCGCCGGGTCCGACCTCGCCTCGCTGAAGACCACCGCGGTGAAGGACGGTGACCACTACATCGTCAACGGTCAGAAGACATGGACCACGCTGGGCCAGCACGCCAACATGATCTTCTGCCTCGTGCGGACGAACAAGGAGGTGAAGCAGCAAGAGGGCATCTCCTTCCTGCTGATCGACATGGAAACCCCCGGCATCACCGTGCGCCCGATCATCCTGCTGGATGGCGGCGCCGAGGTGAACGAGGTCTTCTTCGACAACGTGAAAGTGCCCGCCGAAAACCTCGTGGGCGAGGAGAACAAGGGCTGGACCTACGCCAAGTACCTTCTTACCCATGAGCGCACCAACATTGCGGGCGTGGGCTTCTCCCAAGCCGGTCTTCAGGCCGTCAAACGCATCGCCCGCTCCGAGATGGCCGGGGGCCGTCCGCTGATCGAGAACCCGCATTTCGCCGCCCGCGTGGCACAGGCCGAGATCGACCTGATGGCGATGGCGACGACCAACCTGCGGATCATCTCGAAAGCCGCCGCAGGGCAGGCGCCGGGCGTGGAAAGCTCCATGCTGAAGGTCAAAGGCACGATCATCCGGCAGGAGATCAACGATCTGGCGCGTCGCGCCGCCGGGGTCTACGCTATGCCCTTTGCCTCCGAAGCGGTGGCAGGCAGCAACGACGCGCTGCCCGATCCCAATGACGCGGGCCCCGTGGCCGCGCAATATTTCAACAACCGCAAGCTGTCGATCTTCGGCGGCTCCAACGAGATCCAGCGTGGGATCATCGCCAAGACCATGCTGGGAGGTGGCAAATGAATTTCGACCTGACCGAAGAACGCCAGATGTTGCAGGACAGCCTGCGGCGGTTCCTGCGCGACAAATACGACACCGAAACACGCAACCGCATCCTTGAAAGCGAGACCGGCTATTCGACCGAGATCTGGGAAGGTCTGGCCGAACTGGGCGTGATCGGTGCGCTCTTCACAGAAGAGCAGGGCGGTTTCGGCGGTGCCGGTTTCGACCTCGCCGTGGTTTTCGAGGAGTTGGGCCGCGCTGGCGTGGTCGAGCCGCTTCTGGACAGCGCCGTGCTGGCCGGCGGGCTGATCGCCGATCTCGGCACCGAAGAACAGCAAGAGCATATTGAGCAGCTGATCGGCGGCGCGCTGCAACTCGCCTTCGCCCATGGCGAACCGGGCAGCCGCTATGACCTCGAGCGCGTCACCACTTCGGCCACGCAAAACGGCGACCAGATCGTGCTCAGCGGTCGCAAGGCCGTGGTGGCGAATGCCGAGGCCGCCGACATGCTCGTCGTCTCCGCCCGCGAAAGCGGGGAGGCAGGGGACCGCGACGGCATCTCGCTGTTCCTCGTGCCCGCCGATGCCAAGGGGCTGACCGTGACCGGCTACGCGCTCTTGGCCGGTGGCCGCGCCGCCGAGGTAACGCTGGATGACGTGACCCTGCCGGAAAGCGCCCGTCTGGGCGCGGCGGGCAAGGCATTTGAGGCGATCGAGACCCGCACCGCCAAGGCCACCGCTGCGCTTTGTGCCGAGACACTCGGCGCGATGGAGACCGCCTGCACCCTCACGCGCGAATACCTCGGCACCCGCAAGCAGTTCGGCCGCCCGATCGGCAGCTTTCAGGCGCTGGCGCACCGCATGGCGGACCTGCTCATCGACCTCGAACAGGCGCGCTCGGCGGTGATCAACGCGGCGGGCCATCTGGAAGACGACCGCGCCAGCCGCGAGCGTCACGTCTCGGCGGCGAAGAACCTGATGGGCCGCGTTGGCCGTCTGGTCTCGGAGGACACGATCCAGATGCATGGCGGCATCGCCATGACGCAGGAGTACGAACTGGCGCATATCGCCAAGCGCATCACCATGGCGGACCACCGCTTTGGTGACGTCGACCATCATCTGGAGCGGTTCATTGCACTATCCGCCGCATGATGCACCGACCAGCGGGGTTCAGCAGCTGATCGGGTTTACCCCCGACCTGTCGAACCCCGATGGCAGCACCCGCGTGACGCTCGACCTCGGCCCGCAGCACCTGAATGTTTCGGGCGTGCTGCACGGCGGGCTGCATACGCTGATGCTTGACGTTGCCGCCGGTTTCGCCTGCGCGCGGCACTGCGCGATGAGCGGGCCTTTCGTGCCGATGCTGACGCTCTCGCTGACCACCGACTACATCGGCGCGGTCCGCGAGGGGCAGATTGTCGCCACGGGGCGCGTCACCGGCGGGGGCTTCAAGATTCTCTACGCCGAGGCGCAGTTGCACGATGCCGAAGGCCGCCTGCTGTCGCGCGCCACCGGCGTATTCAAGAGGGCCAAGACATGACTGCACGCGTCGAGGACCGGGGCGACCGGTTGATCGTCTGGAACGGCAACGCCGAAAAACGCGGCGCGCTCACGCCCGCGCTTTACGACGCGATTGCCGAGGCGATGCGACTGGCCGAGGAGCCGCGCATCCGCGCGGTGATCCTGACCTCCGAGGGGCGGTTCTTCTGCGCCGGGGGCGACCTCAACGTGCTCATCGAACGCCGCAAGCTGACCGAGGAGGTCCGCCGCGAGCGGGTCGATGCGCTGCATGATCTGGTGCGGTCGATCCGCGCCTGCCCGGTGCCCGTCCTCGCCGCCGTCGAAGGCGGTGCCGCGGGCGCGGGCCTGTCGCTGGCACTGGCCTGCGACATGATCGTGGCCTGCGAGGACGCGCAGTTCACCGCCGCCTACGTCAAGGCCGGGCTTGTGCCCGATGCGGGGCTGACGGCGTCACTCGCACGGCTCCTGCCGCGCCCCTTGGCGATGGAGATGTGCCTGCTGGGCCGCCCGGTCATGGCCATGCGCTTTGCCGAACTGGGCGCGGTGAACCGCATCTGCCCCAACGGTCGCGCGCTCGACGAGGCGCTGATGCTGGCCGACACGCTGGCCGCGGGCCCGCGCGCGGCGCAGGGCACGATCCGGGCCTTGGTCGGGCAGGCCTATGAGACCGACGAGGCCGCGCAGCTCGACGCCGAGCGCAACGCCATGGCCCGCGCCGCGGGCGGCGACGAAGCCGCCGAGGGCATCGCGGCCTTTTTGGAGAAACGAAAGCCCCGGTTCTAGCCGGGCGGCGGCTGCCGGAGGAGGGGGCCGCTATTAGGCAGGAGGAGACACCCATGAATGCCAGGGTACAGGATTTTCTAGCTGAGCAATTGGCGACCCGCCCAGAGGCACCAGCGCTGAGCGACGCCAGCGGCGCGGCTTGGAGCTTTGCCGATCTGGACCGCGCGCGTCGGGCTTTGGCGGCGGAGTTGCGGGCCGCGGGGGTGCAGGCGGGCGACCGCGTGCTGTTGATGGTGGAAAACTGCGTTTCCGCTGTGGCCGGGCTCTATGCCGCGTGGGAGTTGGACGCCGTGGCGATCCCCATCAACGCCCGCCAGAGCGAGGCCGAGGTCACCCGCATCATCAACCACGCCACCCCGGCGGCGGTTCTGCTGACCTGCGAGGTCTCGCCCGAGGCGGCGGCCCATGCAGCGCGGCTGGACGCACGCGAGATTGCGGGCGATTTCGGCAGCTTGCATCTGGCCACGCCACAGCCCAGCAGCCCGGATGCCGATCTGCATGACGTGGCGGTGTTGCTTTATACCACCGGCACCACGGGCGATCCCAAGGGCGTGATGCTGACCCATTCCAACCTGCGCTTCGGCGCCCGTGCCTCTGCCGATTTGCGGCAGATGGTGCCGGGGGATGTGGTCTATGGCGTCTTGCCGATGACCCATGTCTTCGGCCTCGTCTCGGTCCTGATGGCCGCCGTCAGCGCGGGCGCGAAGGTGCGGCAGGAGAGCCGCTTTTCCGCCGCGAAACTTCATGCTGCGACCCATGAGGACGTCACGATCCTGCCTGCGGTGCCGCAGATGCACGCGCTGGTCATGCAATACTCGCGCGAGCGCGGGATGCCGAAACTGGAAAGCCCGACCCTGCGCTATGTCTCCTCCGGCGGTGCGCCGCTCGACCCGGCGTGGAAGCGCAAGGCCGAGGCTTTCTACGAACTGCCCCTGCAAAACGGTTTCGGCATGACCGAGACCTGCTCGGGCGCCTCGGCCACGACCAATGCGCTTGGCTCCCCCGATACATCCGTCGGGCCGGTGACGCCGGGCACCGAGTGCAAGATCGACGACCAAGCCCCCGGCGGCAATGGCGCGGGAGAGGGCGAGGTGCTGGTGCGCGGCCCGCATGTGATGAAGGGCTATTACCGCAACCCGACCGAGACCGACAAAGCCATCGACGCCGAAGGCTGGCTGCACACCGGCGATTTGGGCAAGCTCGATGAGGAGGGGCGGCTGCACATCCTCGGACGCTCAAAAGAGTTGATCATCCACGGCGGTTTCAACGTCTACCCGCCCGAGGTGGAAGCCGCGTTGAACGATCACCCGCGCGTGGTGCAATCGGCGGTGGTCGGACGGCGGCGCGAGGGCGATGAAGAGGTGTTGGCCTTCGTGCAGGTCGCAGCGGGCGACCATGTCACGGCAGAGGAGTTGCGCGGTTTCGTCAAGGAACGGCTCACCGGCTACAAACGCCCCGCGCAGATCATCGTGGCGACCGATTTGCCCGCCGCACCCACGGGCAAGATCCTGAAGCACCGCTTGCTGACGGCCTTTGCCGATCAACTGGCGTGACAGGGCGGGGCGCAGAAGCGCCCCGCATCTCCATCAGACGTAGGTGCCTTCGGCAGCGGCGCGGATCGCGCGGATGTTCTCGCCGTAGGGTGCCGGATCGCTGACCGAGCCGCCCTTGAAGACGGCGGAACCCGCCACCAGCACATCGGCCCCGGCCTCGGCCACCAGCGGCGCGGTCTTGGGATCGACGCCGCCGTCGATCTCGATATGCACGGGCCGGTCGCCGATCATGCTGCGCAACTCGCGGATCTTGGCGGTCATGTCGATGAACTTCTGCCCGCCGAAACCGGGGTTCACGGTCATCACGCAGACCAGATCGACCATGTCGAGGATCTCGGCCACCGCGCTCGCCGGCGTGCCGGGGTTCAGCGCCACGCCCGCCTTGGCACCCGCGCCGCGGATCGCTTGCAGGGTGCGGTGGATATGGGGCGTGGCCTCCACATGGGCGGTAATGAAATCGGCGCCCGCCTTGGCGAAGGCTTCGATATAGGAGTCGACCGGGGCGATCATCAGATGCACGTCCATCACGCCCTTGATATGGGGCCGGATCGCCGCGCAGGTGGCGGGGCCGAAGGTGATGTTGGGCACGAAATGCCCGTCCATCACATCCACATGCACCCAGTCGGCGCCTTGGGCTTCGATGGCTTCGCATTCGGCGCCGAAATTGGCGAAATCGGCGGCGAGGATGGAGGGGGCGATCTTGATCGAACGGTCGAAAGTCATGGGGGCAGGCCTTTGTTACCAGGGTTGGCCCCTCATAGCGGCTGACCGCCCCCGGGGAAAGAGGGCTAGAGGTCGAGCTCCAGCACCCCGCCGGGCTGCGCTGCGCGGGACTGGCAGAGGATGATCGCCCCCTCGCGTTGCTTGGCCGAGAGCACGAAGTCGCGGTGCTCCACCTCGCCGCCGCGCAACCCGCATTTGCAGACGCCACAGATGCCGTCGGAGCATTTCAGGTCCACCGGCACCCCCGCCGCGATCAGCGCCTCGGCGGCGGTCTCCTCGGCCCCGACGTCGATCTCGCGGCCCGAGGAGAGCTTCAGCGTGAAGGGGTGGTTCTCGTAATCCGGCACCTCGGGGGTCGAGAAGTATTCAAGATGCCGCGCCTCTTCGGGGATGCCTGCGCCCTCGGCAGCGGCCATGACCGATTGCATATAGGCGTCCGCCCCGCAGGTGTAGACATGGGTGCCCTCGGGCGCGCGGGCCATGATCGCGGGCAGGTCGGCGCGGGTGTCCTCGGCGCTGATGTGCAGATGCACACGGTCGGCCCAAGCGGCCTGAGCGAGCTCCCCGGCAAAGGCTGCGGCCTCGCGGGTGGAGGCGGAGTAATGCAGGTCGAAAGGCCGCCCGAGCGCATGCAGCCGGTGGGCGAAGGCGATCATTGGCGTGATGCCGATGCCGCCGCCCATTAGCAGGCTGTGCGACGCGCCTTCGACCAGTTCGAAATGGTTCACCGGCTTGCCCACGAAGATGCGCCGCCCTTGGGTAAAGACTCGGTGCAACAGCGCCGAGCCGCCGCGGCCTTCGTCCTCGCGCAGCACCGCGATACGGTAGCGGCTACGGTCTTTGGGGTCGCCCAAGAGCGAATAGGGGCGCAGGTATTCCGGCGCCACCACGAGGTCGAGATGCGCGCCTGCGGTCCATGCGGGTAAACCGTGGCCTTCGGGATGGGCGATGTCGTAGAGCCGGGTAGTGGCGTTCAATTCCTCAACGGCGGTGATGCGCAGGTCGAGCACCGGCGTGTCGCTGCCGACCGCGTAAAGATGCAGGTGATCGGTCTCTCCGGCGGCGGTCTTGCGGCGATGTTCGTCGGCGCTGATCAGCGCGGCATGGGCCTTGATCCCGGCTTCGCGGTTCATCGGGTCGGGATAGGGCCAGGGATGCGGGGCCAGCGGGGCGGGGTAGACGGCCAGCGTCTGGTCCTCGAACTTGAGGTCCAGTTCCGGTTGCAGGTCGCGCGCGTTCACGGGTTGCGCGGGGGTATCGAACTGGCCCGACGGCTTGCGTTCGATGTCCCACCACCATTTCTTCACCGGGTTCAGACGTCCTTTGCCGACCTTGTCGTCGAGCTTGGCCAAGAGCGGTGCGGCGGCGGGGATGTTCGAGGCGGCCCAGCGGAAGGGCGCTTCGGCAAAGAGCCCTTCGAGGTTCCACGGGCAGGTCTTCATGCAGCGCCCGCACATGGCGCCGCCTTGGTTGGTGATCCGGTAGGTGGCGCATTTCTGGCTGTCGGATTTCCAAATCTCGTAGCCGTTGAACATCTTCTTCGGCCCCGCGGTGATCGCGCCGGAGGGGCATTCGCGGGCGCATTTGTTGCAGGCCTCGCAGAATTTCTGCAGGCCGAAGTCGATGGGCTTGTCGTGGGCGACGGGCAGGGTGGTGGTGACCACGCCGGATTTCAGCCGCGGGCCGAGGAAGGGGTTCAGGATCACCTCCCCGATGCGGCTGACCTCCCCCAAGCCCGCCAATAACAGAAGCGGCGGTTGCAGCACGTCGCCGTCCATCACCGTATGGGCCTTGGCGGCATGGCCGAGGTTGCGCAGGTGCTGCGCCAGCACGCCACCGAGCATCGAGAACCGCAGATAGGCGCGCATGGATTGCGACACGGCGATCCAATCGTCGCCCGAGGAGCCTTCCATCGTGTCATACCCCTGGTCGATGATCAGGCTCAGCGCCTGGTCATGCGGCGGGGTGATCGGGGTGCCGGTGGCATCGTGGCTGTACCATGTCCAGTCCGGGCAGGCCGAGAGGCCCGCGGCATCGGCGCCGAGGAAATAGCTCGCCGCCTTGAGGTTCGCCGCATTGCGGGCGGCATCCCCGGCCTCGGGGGCGCCTTCGTTCACCGGCCCGTCCTGCAGCAGGATCAGCGCGCCCAGCAGGCGGCGTTGCGCGGCGGAGGGGGCGGATTTGATCACGTGATGCCCGCCCTTCATGGCGTTTTGCACCTTCGGCCCCATGTCGCCGAACTGCCCGCGCGCAAAAAGGTCACCGCGTTTCGGCACACGCGGGACATTGGCGGCGTCGATATAGGTCGTGGGCTCCTCGACCCTCTTCAACGTCTCGAAAGGATGCGGCCCCATGGCATAATCGCGCCGGGCGTAAGGGTCGACGTCGCGGGCGCTGACGCCGCCGTGGGTGCCCAACTGCCAATGCGGCCCCTTCAGCACCGACCACGGCTGTTCGGCCAGCGGGGCGAGCGGCATGTCGGGCGCGAGGGCCATGTCGGTCGTCACCACCGCGAGGCCGAAGCGCGGGCCGATCCATGGCGCTTGCAGGCTGCCGTCCTCCATCACAGCCAGCCCCGCCGCCACGGCCAGTTGGCCGAGGTTCACGTCGGAGGTGGTGGCCGAATGCACCTTGGCCGCAAAGCCCAGTTGCCGGATGTATTCGGCAAGCACGGTGGCGTTCTCGGTGCCGCGCAGGCAGGCGCGCTCGGCTTGCGCGTCCATGATCCAGTCGCTGCCCGGCTCGCCCGCGCGCGGGTCGCGGGGGTAGGCGGTGAGGATCACCAGCGCATGACTGTGGCCGTCGATCGGGGTTTCTGGCGCATCCACGGCGTCGCGCAGGTTGGCCATGATCACATCGACGCCCGCGGCCAGCGTCTTGGTCTGTCGGCTGCGCAGACCTTCGGCCAATTGGGCGGTGCCTTGGCTGCGGCGCGGGTGGGGCAGCCGCGCCTCGCGCGGCAGGGCGCAGACGCCCATCATCGAGGCATCGTTGTAATAGCCAAAGGATTTCAGATGGTTGGCCCGCTCCTGCGGGCTGTCGGGGATCACCGCGCCCGCCCTGTTGACCGGCCCGTCGCGCAGCACGTCCATCATCGCCTGAAAGGGGGCCATGGCGTTGCAGATGCTCTGCGGCGTCTCGGGCCGCTCGAACCGCAGTTCCGGCTCGGGCGTCTTGGGCAGCCGGTCATGCGGTGCCTGTAACCGGCGCAGCCGTTCCAGCGGAAAGGGGCCGAGATGCATGGGGCGGGTCTTGGACGAAAAGAGCTTCATGGGCAAATCGATGCCACGCTTTGGGATGATATGCTAGCCTTGGTTGTATCGGTAAACACTGCTCTCGCTTGACTTTTTGCGCAGCCGCCGACCATGCTGCGGCAAAATTGGAGGAGTAAGACCATGACCCTGTTCACCCGCCGTCAGGCCATCGCAACTTTGGGCGCCGCAACGGCTGTGGGGCTGGCGGCACCGGCACTGGCGCAGAACCGCAAGATCACCCTGGGCGCGCTGCGTTTCACCAGCCACGCGGGCAGCTTTGTCGGCTTTGAACGGGACTATTTCAAAGAGGCCGGTCTGGATGTCGAACTGCGCTTTTTCGAGGCCGCGCAGCCGATGGCTGTGGCGATTGCCAGCGGCGATGTGGACTATGCGATCACCGCGATTTCCGGCGGGCTGGTGTCGCTGGCGCAAAAGGGCGCGGTCAAGGTGATCGGCGGCGGCCTGCAAGAAGAGCAGGGCATCGACGGGCAAAAGTTCCTCGTCTCCGACGCGGCCTATCAGGCGGGCATCACTGCGCCGGGCATGTTGGACGGCAAGAGCTTTGGCATGACGCAGGCGGGGTCGTCCTTCCACTACATGGGTTCCAAAATGGCCGCGGCTGAGGGGATCGACCTCAAGTTCAAGCCGCTGCAAAAGGTCGGCGCGGTGATCGGCGCGCTGAAGTCGGGCCAGATCGACGCATGGTCGATCGTGCCGCATATCGCCAAGCCGCTGGCCGGGTCGGGTGCCGTGCATATCATCGGCGATGTGGCGACCTATCTGCCGGATTATCAGGTGACCACGGTCTTCACCTCGACCAAAAACGCCACGGATGAGCAGGAGATGACCAAGAATTTCCTCGCCGGTTATTCCAAAGGTGTCGCCGATTACAACGCGGCGATGATCGCCAAGGAAGGCGGCGATGCGGGCGTGGATGAGATGGTCGATCTGATCCACAAATATGTCTACACCGACCGCCCGCGCGACAAAGCCGCGCCTTCGATCATCAACGGCACCATGCGCCTGAACGAAGGGGCCAAGCTGAACGTCGCCTCGGTCCGCGATCAGTTGGAGTGGTTCCAATCCGAAGGGTTGGTCGATGCCGACATCACTTTGGAGACGCTGATCGACACCTCTTATGTCGAAACGGCGGGCAGCTGAACGCCCTCTCCTTTAATAGCTACACTGTGCAAGGCGCGCTCGCCAGGGGCGCGCCTTTTGCTTTCGGGCTTGCAAGGGGATTTCCGCCCCGCATGACTGGCAATGCCGCCGCGCCAAGATACCTATGATGCTGAGACGGGGCCAAGCCCCTGAGCAGAAAACGGGAATCGGCAGTGAGCGACGGCAGTTTTTTCGCCCTGAACGGCTATCATTTCGCATTGGGGGCCGTGGGGGCGGTGGTCATCCTTGCCCATTGGCTGCCCCGTTTTTTCAGCCGTCGTGAGCCTGCGGCCTCGGGGTTGTTGATCCTTTTGGGCATGGGGGTTTTCGCCCTTGTCCCCGGCATGCCGACATTCCCCGACCCCCGCGCGATGCCCTTCCCATGGGAGGTCGTCTCGGAGCTTTGCGTCATCGTCGCGCTTTTCGCGACGGGGCTAAGGATTGACCGGCTTTCGGATTGGTCCCGCTGGGGGCCGACGGCGCGGTTGCTGGCGCTGACCATGCCGTTGACGATCCTGTCGGTCGCGCTGATGGGCTGGGCCTTTGCGGGGATGACTGCGGCGGGCGCGATCCTCTTGGGGGCGGTGATGGCGCCCACTGATCCGGTTTTGGCCGCCGATGTGCAGGTTGGTCCACCGCATGAGGGCGGCGAGCATCCGGTGCGTTTCGCCCTGACCACCGAGGCGGCGCTGAATGACGGTTTGGCTTTTCCTTTCGTCTACCTTGGTATTCTGGTCGCGGCCGAGGGGTTGGCCCCGGCCTCTTGGGGCGTGGAATGGCTGGCGCGCGATGTCTTTTGGCGCATCGCCGTGGGGGCCGCCATGGGGGCTGCGGGGGGCTGGGCCTTGGGGCAGGTTCTGTTTGCAGTGCCTCGTAATGCGGTGCTGGCCGAAACCTCTTCAGGGGTGGTGGCCTTGGCGGGGGTGCTGTTGTGCTATGGCACCACCGAATTGGCCGAGGGCTATGGCTTTATCGCCGTGGCAATGGCCGGTCTGGTGATCCGGCGGGTCGAGGCGGATCACGCATTCCACCGCCGTTTGCATGACTTCACCGCCGCTGTCGAACACGCGCTGACGGCGCTTTTGCTGGTGGCGATCGGCGCGGTGATGCCTGCCTTGCTGAGCGATCTGACCCTTGCAGGCGCGGTGATCGTGCTGGCGCTGATCTTTGTCGTGCGCCCCTTGGCGGGGTGGCTGTCGCTTATGGGCACGCCGCTTGAGACGCGCCCCCGCTGGGTTATCGCGCTCTATGGGATACGGGGGATCGGGTCGATCTATTACCTCGCCTATGCGGCGGGGAAGGTCGAGTTTCTGGACGAGGAGCCGCTGTGGGCGATGGTGGGTTTTGCCATCCTTCTGTCGACCTTGGTGCATGGGTTCACCGCCGGGATCGCGGTGGACGGGCTGCGCGGCAAGGGGGAGCCGCCCTCCTAACCGACCCCGCGTGGCAGGGCGGTCGCGCCCGCATGCGGATCGCACATTGCGCGCGGGGCGTTTTTGCTGAAAAAGGGCGGCATGGATCTCAAGCTTTCCTCCGTCAGCCATTACTATGGCGAAACCCAAGTGTTGCGTGACATCACGCTCGACATTCCCTCCGGCCAGATCGTCTGCATCGTCGGCCCGTCGGGTTGTGGCAAGTCCACTTTGCTGCGGATGCTGGGCGGGTTGGAACGCCCCAGCGAAGGCCGGGTGTTGCAAATGGGCGATGCGCCGGCGGGCTGTCTGAACCCGCTGACCTATATTTTTCAGGACTTCGCCCTGCTGCCTTGGCGCAGCGTGCGCGGCAATGTGGCGCTGGTGCTGGAGGGGCATGGGCTGGGCAAGGCGCGGCGCGAGGCGATCATCGCCGATGTCTTGGCGCGGACCAAGTTGACCGATTTCGCCGATGCGCTGCCCAAGCAGTTGTCGGGCGGGATGAAACAGCGGGTGGCGATTGCCCGAGCGCTGGCTGTGAACCCTGCCGTGATGCTGATGGATGAGCCGCTGAGCGCGCTCGACAGCCAGACCCGCGAATTGCTGATGGATGACCTCGTGGCGCTCTGGACGCGCCAGCCTTTCACGGCGGTCTATGTGACCCACAACCTCGCCGAGGCCGTGCGGCTGGGGCATAAGATCGTCGTCCTGTCGCGCCGTCCGGGCGAGCTGCGCGAGGTGGTGGAGTTGGACATGCCGCTGGCCGAGCGGCGCCACGGCGATCCGGTATTGGAGGCGCAGCAACAGCACCTTTGGGGCTTGATGCGTGATGAGGCCGCGGCGGCGGATGCGGAGTTGATCGATGGCTGAAATGACGGATGTGAATGCCCGCGAGGTCATCTTTCGCGGCGGCGGCTTCCAGCCCGGCACGCGGCGCGGCGTGGGGCTTGCGGTCTTTGTGGTGCTGATCCTGCTGGCGGAATGGGGCACGCGCAGCGGTTTCATCTCACCCCTGACCCTGCCGCGGCCCAGCGATGTCTTGCTGACCTTTCAAGAGCTTTATCAGTCGGGGATGCTGTTCAAACACCTCGGCCCCTCGCTGACCCGTCTGGCGGTGGGCGCGCTGATCGGTGCCTCATTGGGCATCGGCATTGGCGTGTTGATCGGGTTGTTCTCTCTGGTCCGCGCGGGGTTGGTGCCGCTGGTGGCGGCGATCTTCCCGATCCCCAAGATCGCGCTGCTGCCGCTCTTTGTCATCTGGTTCGGCATCGACGAGGCCAGCAAATACGCGCTGATCGCCTTTGGCACCTTCACGCCCACGGTGGTGGCGACCTATGCGGCGGTCGACAACGTTGACCGGGTGCTGATCCGCATGGGGCAGAGTTTCGGGCTTGGCTGGTGGTCGATCGTGTCCAAGATCGTGGTGCCCGGCGCGATGCCGGGGATCCTTTCTGGGCTGCGGATTTCGCTGACGATCGCGATTATCCTGCTGGTGGCGGCAGAGATGCTGGGCGCGGAATATGGGATTGGGGCGTATATCCTGCAGGCGGGGAGCTTGTATGATCTGGAGCGGCTTTTCGCGGGCGTGGTGATCCTGTCGTTGCTGGGCGTGGCGGTCTCTGCGGCTGTGGCCTTTGTGGAGCGGCGCGTGTTGCGCTGGCGGGTCTAACACAAGGGCCAGCGCCTGCCCGCGGGTGGGCGATCTGACGGTCCCTCGTGCCACTTTATGGTTCAACCGTGATGTGCGTCCCGCGAGGTCACGCTCAGCCTCACCAAATCGCCTACCCGTCCGGGCGGGCAGGCGATGGCCCGGCGCCTGCGGCTTGATTCCGGGCTGGGGTGGTAGTCCTGAACGGCTTTGCTATCAATAGCGCCAACCGCCTTCACCAACGGACCCTCACCATGACCGAACACACCACCACCCACGCCGCCGACGAAGACGCGCGCAACCGCGACATCAAGATCTACGTCAACGGCGACATCCTGCACCGCGACGAGGCCAAAGTCTCGGTCTATGACGCGGGCTTCATGCTGGGCGATGGCATCTGGGAAGGCATGCGCCTCTATAACGGCACATGGGCCTTCTTCGATGAGCATATGGACCGCTTCTTCAACTCCTGCAAAGCGATCTCGCTCGATGTGGGGATGGACAAGGCCGGCATCGCCGACGCCCTGCGCCGCACGGCCGAGGCGAATGACATGCACGATGACGTGCACTGCCGCCTGATGCTGACGCGCGGGATCAAGGACAAACCCTTCCAGCACCCGTCGCTTAGCACCACTGGGCCGACGCTGGTGATCATCATGGAGCATTCCAAACCCGTGGACCGGCTGCAGTCCAAGGGCATCCGTCTGGCCTCGGTCCCGCAGGTGCGCGGCCTACCGCACAGCCAAGACCCGAAGCTTAACAGCCATTCCAAGCTCAACTGCATCATCGCCTGCCTTCAGGCCGAAGAAGCGGGCGCGGATGAGGCGCTGATGCTCGACCCGCAGGGCTTCGTGAACACCACCAATGCCTGTAACTTCTTCATCGTGCGCCGGGGCGAGGTTTGGACCTCGACCGGGGACTATTGCATGAACGGGGTGACGCGGCAGAAGGTCATCGACCTCTGCCACGCGAATGGCATCCCGATGAAGGAAAAGAACTTCTCGCTCTACGAGGCTTACGGCGCGGATGAGGCTTTCCTCACCGGCACCTTTGGCGCGCAAACCCCGGTGGCCGAGATTGACGGCAAACCTATCGGCGCGGGCGAGCGGCCTGTCACCAAACGCATCCAAGCGCTGTACAAAGAGCTGATCAAACAGCACACGGCCTGAACGCCGCGAGGGTGCCCGCCCCCGCAAAGGGGCGGGCGGCATCTTAGGAGACCATGCGCTTGAGCGCGGGCACGCGGCGCAGCAGGAGCCAATCCAGCAGCCCCACGACCAGCAGGGTGACCCCCGCCATCGGAAAGGCCAGCGCCACCACCAGACCGACCACAACCGCGCCTTTCCACAGCGTCATATTGCGCGGCGCCGGCGGGGCCGAAAGCCAACCGGCAGGATTTGCCGGGCGGCGTTTCCACCACATCACCACGCCCGAGACGCAAAGAAAGATCACCGACAGGCAAAACAGCGTATTGGCCAAAACGCTCGGCCAACCCAGGGTGCCCATATGCAGCGCGATGCCCACGGCCATCGCCTTGCCGGCCAGCGAATAATCCTCATAGCGCACATCGGCGAGGATCTTGCCCGTGTGCCGGTCGATATGCACCGTCCGGTCACTGGTGGGGTCTTCGGCATCGGTGTTCATCGAATCGCGGCTCAGCGTCCAAACCCCGTCCTCGCCGCGCGGCAGGTTCATCTGATAGCGCGCGTCAAAGCCGATCTGCCGGGCCAGCGCGTCGATGGTGTCAAGCGTGGCCGGCGTGCCTTCGGCCAATCCCGTCACCCCGGCATCGCTGCCTGAGGCGGGCATCGGGGTTTGCTCCAGCGCCCAAGGCACCTCCTTGGGCCCGTGGTTCATGCTGGCGTGGAGGTCATCCGACAGCGGGGCCTCCCATTTCTCTGCCGGGAACTGGCTCCAAGCCTGCACCATCTTCTCGCCCCAGATACCGGCCCACGACAGCCCGGAGATCAGGAAGAAGAACAGCACCACCGACACCCAAAGCCCGATCGCCCCGTGCAGGGATTTCCACAAGGCCCGCCCACGGCCCAATCGCGGAAGCAGTGCCGCGCGCAAACCGGTGCCGCGCGGCCACCAGAGGTAGAGCCCCGTGGCGATCAGCACCATGCCAAGCGAGGCCGCGATCTCGATCATGCGGTCGCCGGTCACGCCTAATAGCAGGCTGCCGTGGATGTTGTCGGCCATGTCGTACCAGCCGCTGCGGCGCGGGAAGCTGGCGAGGACTTCGGCGGTATAGGGATCGACGGCGACCATGGTCGCCACGTCATGCGCGTCCACCCGAAAGATCGCGGCCAGATCATCGGCGCGGGGGGCGACATATTGCACAAGGGTGCCGCCTTCGATGCTGGCCTGTGCGGCGGCGGCCTGATCGGAGAGGGCAAGGGGCGCGTCTTGGGGCGTGACGGCAATCCGCTCTCCGTCCCGGCCGCCGATGAAGGCGATCCAAAGCATCACGAGCCCGGTTAGGGCGAGCATGATGAAAAAGGGGATGACATAGACCCCGGCATAGAAATGCCAGCGCCAAGCGGCGCGGTAAAAGCTGTTCGCACGTTGCGTGTTGTCGTTTTGCAGGGCTGCCGCGCCTGCAGGATCGATGGAAACCATGTGTTTGGTCCTCTGACTGAATTGATATGTGGTTTGGAGGTCAGAGAACCCGTGGCGGCGCCCTTGCGCGTTTGACAGAGGCGCGGCGCGGTTTGGGCCCTGTGGCAGGGGCAGGGGGCAGCGGTGGCGCCGGGTGAAAGGTGACGGCCAAGGGCTGTACCGCCAGCCCCCTGCGTAGGACCGCGAGGGAGTGCTGGTTCCAATCGCAGGGCTTGTGCTCGGGCTGCACCGGTTCGCCATCCGGCCCGATGGTCACCGTCTCCACCCCGTAGCCCGTGCACAGCACCATGGTCAGCGCGCCTTGCTGGCGCTCTGGCATGGTTCCGGGCGCGAGCGCCGAGAACGCCCCAAACAACAACACCACCGCCCAGAGGCAGAGGTGTTGAAGCGGGCCGGTCAACGCCTTGCGGCGCATCCTGCGATGGGCTTGGGCTTAGTGTTTATGCTCGTGCGAGGAGTGATCCATTCCGCCCGCGTCATGCCCGCGGCGGCTTTCGACATTGAACGTCACATCCAAGGTTCCGGCCTTTTCAAAGGTCAGGGTGGCAGGAATTTTCTCGCCTTCCTCAAAAGGGTCACCGTCGAGGCCCATGAACATCACATGCAGCCCCCCGGGCTTGAGGGTGACAGTCTCGCCCGCGGGCAGGTCGATGCCGTCCACATGCGACATGCGCGCGACGCCCATGTCATCGGTGGTCGTCTCGTGGAGAGAGACTTCGTCAAAGCCCTCGGCGCTGATGCTGACAAGACGGTCGGCAGTGTCGCCGCCATTGGTGATCGTCAGATAGCCGCCGCCCACGCGGGCGGTTTTCGGGGTCTCATAGGCCATCGGGTGATCGACGGTCAAAGCGCCTGCGGTGTACTCATGCGCGGCGGCGGGCAGGGCGAGGAGGGCAGCCAAGGCTGCGGTATAGAAAGATTTCATTGTCATGTTCCATTGTCTGAGATGTGCAAAAAAAAGTGGTGGCTCAGACGAAGGGAGGCCCCCGGACAGGCGGTGGCGCCCCGGCGGGGCTGCGTGGTGCGCCCAAGGCACGGGTCAAGCGGGGCGTGGCAAAGTGCAGCGCCGCGCGCGGCAGCAAGACATCCGCCGGGTTGAGCAGGATCAGTGCGTTGACGATGCGGCAGGCTTCGCAATCCAATGCCGCATGGTTCTGCCCTTCGACCGGCCCATCGCAAAGGTCGCTCAACGTGCCGCCCGCTTGGATAAAGGCGATGAACGCCGGATCCTGCTGCACCTGCGCGGTCGCCCGATGGGCGAAAGGCAAGCTGGCAAGGGCCAGCAGCAGCAAGAGGGTCAGGCTGGCCCGAAGCGAGGATATGCGCGAAACGGCGGACATGCGCCCTGATACCCCGGCTGTCGCGGCAAGGCTATAGGGTGCTTTGATCTGCGACGCGATGTCGTAGGCCGGGCGCTGTGCGGGGGATGTCTATCGAGGGAGAGTGTTGGCTGGGATGGTAGAATACCCCAGTCAGTCGATCCCGTTCATCGGCTTACGTCACGAGAAGCAGAATCAGGGGCGCTTTTGGGGGCATTTGGGTGCCCAGAGGCGGCAGGATATCCATCTCGGTAGGTGGCCCTTTTCGGAGGCTAAAAGGACAGACAGGCAGTATCTTGATCCTAGGATGGGAGCCCAGCGCCTCCCAGAAGGACTAACCCAGAACAGCAAAAAATAGTGAGGAAGAGCCGCCCCGCCCGAACACCTCTAAGGATGCACGGACGGGGGATTATGGTGGGGATAGCGAACTGGAAGGTTTAGAGATCGACCGTTCACCATACTTTCTGCAACTGCTCGAAGAGCGCGGCGATCACCGGGTCTTGCATCCTGTCCTTGAACGCAATGAGTATAAGGCAGGCGGGCACGTGCAGGCTCTCGCTGACGGTAAGGCCAGAACTTTGACGTTCATGTAGCGCGATGGACTCGCGGCATAGGCTCAGCCCCACACCAGAACGGACCATTTCTAGCATAGAGGCTTCATGGTCGACCAGCGCGACCACCTTTTGACGGCAGTTATGCCGCGCAAAGATGTTTCCTAAAAGGCGATTATGGGCCGAGGCGGGCGAGGTGCCGATCCAAGGAAGGGTTGCAAGCTGCGCCCAATCATCAGTGGAGAGCTGCGCCTCCCAGCCTGCGGGTGCAATGACGCGATAGGAGAATTGAGCTAGCGTTTTGGTATGCAAAGGCCGTGTCGAAGGAATTGAATTCGCTTCATCTGGATCGGTGAGGTAGAAGCCTGCATCAAGCTGGCGTCCCTTCAGCATGCGCAGGATGTCACCGCTGATACCGTGTACCAACTCTGTCGTCACTTTGGGATGGGCCTTGCCCAATTGGCTTAGCAACCGTCCAAGACGGATGAACTCAGGATCGACAATCGTGCCGATTTTCAGTTTGCCTGACAGCTCACCAAACTGCGTGCTCGCGCGGCGATGGAAATCGGACATGGCAGCGAGAACCTGCTCTGCCAGCGGTAACAGTGCCGTGCCATCAGGCGTGAGCACCAGGCCGCGCGGCGATCGGGTGAACAGGGTGACACCTAGGTCCGTGCTTAGTCGTTTAATCTGATGGCTGAGCGCGGGTTGGGTGAGGTTAAGCACCTCGGCTGCACGCGAGACGCTGCCCTCACGCGCGACGGTTGCGAAAGCCAGAATTCCATTCACGTTCGTCAGCCTATCCATATTAGAATCTTTAATATCAGGCGAAGGAATTTGTCATTAGGAAAGCCGCGCATGGCTAACTAAACCTTGGCTGATGTTGCAGCGGCGTGGGGGCGTTGGCGTAGTGAGTTGCGCGGTTCGATCGCAGCGAGCCCCCTCGCACGAATGCTGCAGCAAGAACAAAGGGGAGGCCGGGTGGTGTCGCAAACCGAGAGTGAATTCGACTTTATCGTCATTGGGGGCGGTTCCGCGGGGTGTCTTTTGGCCAATCGGCTAAGCGCGGATCCGAGCAACCGGGTTCTGCTGCTCGAAGCGGGGCGGCGGGACAACTATCACTGGATCCATATTCCTGTCGGGTACCTCTATTGCATAGGCAATCCGCGTACCGATTGGATGTACAACACCGAGGCTGATCCCGGGCTGAACGGCCGGGTCTTACGCTATCCGCGCGGCAAGGCTTTAGGAGGCTGCTCTTCTATCAACGGCATGATCTATATGCGCGGGCAGGCCAGAGACTACGACAATTGGGCGTCCCTTTGCGGGGACGAGGACTGGGGCTGGGAAAGCTCTCTGCGCGATTTCATGGCGCATGAGGATCATCAAAAGCTTGAAGATGGCGCCGACCCGACCACGGGCGACAACAGCCGATTTTCCGACATGCATGGCCATGGCGGGGAATGGAGAGTTGAAAAGCAGCGGCTGCGCTGGGACGTCTTGGATAGCTTTGCCGATGCGGCAGAACAGGCAGGAATCGAGAAGACAGAAGATTTCAATTCTGGTGACAACGCAGGTGTTGGCTACTTTGATGTGAACCAGCGCTCTGGTTGGCGGTGGAATACGTCCAAAGCTTTTTTGCGGCCCGCCAAGGATCGGCAGAACCTGACGATCTGGACTGAAGCACAGGTAGAAAAGCTGGTATTCGGCGCTAATCCGCAAGGACAGCTACGCTGCACCGGCGCGCGGGTTCAACGTAAAGGGCAGGCGATTGAGGTGACTGCGCGGCGTGAGACAGTACTATCAGCCGGTGCGATCAACTCCCCACAGATATTGCAACTGTCGGGTATTGGCCCGGCAAACTTGTTAAAGACGCATGGCATCGAGGTGGTGCGAGACGCTCCTGTTGGGGAAAATCTTCAGGATCACCTGCAGATCCGTGCGGTCTATAAGGTGGCGGGGACACGAACACTGAACACATTGACGGGGAACCTTTTGGGTAAGGCCGCCATTGCGGCAGAATATTTCTTCAAGCGTTCCGGTCCGATGAGCATGTCCCCCAGTCAGCTCGGGGCGTTCACGCGCTCGGACCCGAAACGGACTTATGCAAATCTCGAATATCACGTGCAACCTCTGAGCCTCGAAGCCTTCGGTGACGACCTTCATAAGTTTCCGGCAATTACGGTCAGCGTTTGCAACCTCAACCCATCCAGTCGCGGGCATGTCCGGATTCGGTCTGCCAATTTCCGCGATGCGCCGATGATCTCGCCAAATTATTTGGCGACAGAAGACGACCGCAAAGTTGCCGCCGACAGCCTACGCCAAGTGCGCGAGATTATGGCGAAGCCTGCGATGCGGCCTTATGAGCCGGAAGAATACAAGCCCGGACCCCAATATCAAAGCGACGCAGATCTCGCCAAACTCGCGGGAGATATCGCCAATACGATCTTTCACCCTGCCGGTACGGTCAGAATGGGAAGGCTTGACGATGATCGCGCCGTTCTCGACCCGCACCTGCGAGTGAAAGGCGTAGCAGGGCTGCGGGTGGTCGATGCCAGTGTCATGCCGGAAATAGTCAGCGGAAACACCAATTCGCCCACTTTGATGGTCGCGGAAAAAGCAGCACGCTGGATTCTTGCCGGCCAGTAGACACCCCATTTCCCGAGGAGGAAATATGCGAAACTCTAAATCCAACCTTCCTTTGACCGGGGTAAAAGTCATCGACTTCGGTCAATATATCGCTGGCCCTGCCGTGGCGATGTTGCTGGAGGATCTGGGCGCTACTGTCGTACATATTGATCCCCCGGACGGACCGATGTGGGACAGCCCGGCCAATGCTGCGCTGATGCGCAATAAGATGATTGTAACGCTTGATCTGAAATCAGAAGAAGGGCTGGCGCAGGCACGGGCGCTTTGCGCCGAGGCTGACATCATTGTTGAAAACTTCCGCCCCGGCAAGCTGGCCGCACTCGGAGTAGACTTTACCGAGATGCGCACCGCGCGGCCCGAGTTGATCACCGTGTCTATCCCCGGGTTCGCCTCCAACGATGCCGAACGGCGTGAACAACGCGCGTTTGAAAGCGTCGTCGCGGCGAGTTCCGGGGTCTTTACGGACATGGGTCTAAATCGTGTCCTTATGGGGTTGAACCCGTCCTTCTCTCCCTTGCCGCTGTCGTCAGCCTATGCCTCGCAGATTGCAGCCTCGGCCACTGTGCTGGCGCTTCAGTCGCGGCAATTGACCGGATTGGGAGATCATATCGAAGTGCCGCTGGCCGTCGCTGTGATGGAAGGACTGTGCTACAATTCAATCAAGGTCGCAGATATGCCGCAGCGCTATCTGACGCAGCGCGAGATCGAAATCGAACGCCGCCGTGTCGAAGGCCTGCCCATGAACGTTTCATATGAGGATTTGCAAGAACTACTGGATCCGTTCTTTCGCAGCTACATGTGCAAGGACGGGCGTATGTTCTACGTCGTTTGCCCCAGCCATAAACACCATGCCCGGCGCTGTCTTGAGGTGTTGGGCCTTTATGACGAAATGGTTGAGGGGGGGCTTCGGGAAGAAGACGACACCTATAAGCCGCAGGCGGAATGGGAGTCAGATACCTCACTTGGTGTCTATCCGATGCCGAAACCTTGGGCCGATAAGATCGCGGCTCGGATGAAAGAAGTCTTCATGACCCGGACCTCTCACGAGTGGAAACGCATGTTCGGGCGGGCTGGAATTCCGGGCGCACCGCAACGTTGGTTGCAAGAGTGGATTAATGACGAATACGCCGAAGCTTCCGGCCTGATGATCGACGTCGATGATCCGATTTACGGAGAGATGACCCAACCCGGCCCGGTGGTGTGGATGGAAGAAAGCGGCGAAGAGGCGCTGGCCACCGCACCGCGCCAATGGGTTGAATTCGATGTGGCCCTGAAGGCTTTGCGCAAACTTCGGACTGATATCCCCGAACCGGAAGAGGGCATTGATCAGGAGGGCTGGCTCGGGCGTTCAAGTATTGGACATGTGTAACGTGATCGCAGGGCCGCATGCCGCAAGCTATCTGGCGCGGTTCGGTGCTGAAGTGATCAAATTGGACCCGGCCACGCCGCTTTACGACAGCTGGAACACCGTGATTTACGGGATGAGCCAAGGGCGGGGAAAGAAATCCATTCTGGCGGACATCAAATCTGAGCATGGTCGCAAGGTTTTTGAAGACCTTGTGAAATCGGTTGATGTGATCTTTTGGAATGCGCCCGACAGTCAGATCCGCCGGATGGGCCTTGATGCTGAAAGCCTGCGTAAGCTGAATCCCGAAGCGATCTTTTGTAAACTTGACTGCTTCAGCGGCGTTCAACGCGGCGTGCGGACCGATTACATCGGCTATGACGACCTCGTACAGGCTACAACGGGGATCATGCTGCGCTTTGGCGGTGCGATGGACCGGCCCGAAGAGCACGCCCATGTGGGCACCATCGACGTGATGTGTGGCTTCGGCGGCGCTTTGGCTGTGGCGGCGTCGCTTTACCAGAAACACCGTTTCGGTCGGATCGGGCGGGGGCGTACCTCGCTGAGTTCAAACAGCGGCCTGCTGCAAATCCCCTTCGCCTATGATTTCCGGGGGCGGGGCCTCTTCGATGAACCTTCAGGGCCGGAAGTGAATGGTTACGACCCGCTCAGCCGTTTTTACAGTACCGCTTCGGGGGTTTATATCCTGCTCAGCGCCTATGAAGCAGACCTACCTCGTTTTCGTGCTGTGGAAGGACTCGAAGACCTGCCAAATGTGCCTGCGGAAGAGCGTGCCGCTTTTCTGGCGGGGGCTTTCCAGTCCCACCCCGCAACCGAATGGATCGCCCGGTTGCGTAGTGCCGATATCGGCTGTGCGTTGTGCAATAACATCGACGAATTACGCTCAGAGAATATGCGCGAGCCGGATGGCTCGCCGGGCACCGAACGGGGCAGTTACTCATTCTCGCAGTATGCAGATCATCCGAGTGGCCATGAGGTCATTCAACTTGACCCCTACGCCGTGCGTCCGGAACGAGGGCGGGTCTTTGCGTTGCCGCCAACCGAGAAGTTCGGAGCCTCCACGCGCATGGTTCTGGCCGAGCTAGGCTATTCCGATGGCGCGATCGAGCGGATGTTGAAATCGGGGCAGATCAGCGAAAGCTGGAGCGGAGAATACCTGCCTAGCTAGCAAAAAATTAGGGCGGCGCCGAACGGGCTGCCCTTCCTTTGCAGCGTACTCGGACAACCAAGGTGCTGCGTTACCCGAATGGTTCGGACCAGTCATGTCGTGCATCGGTGTACGGCAAGTGGAGGATGCTGTCTGGATCTTATTGCCATG
Organism: Sulfitobacter sp. 1A13353; assembly: GCF_043557255.1. Classification (NCBI taxonomy): domain Bacteria; kingdom Pseudomonadati; phylum Pseudomonadota; class Alphaproteobacteria; order Rhodobacterales; family Roseobacteraceae; genus Sulfitobacter; species Sulfitobacter sp. 1A13353. The sequence continues at coordinate 198,592 of NZ_JBIFFS010000003.1, forward strand.
ATGGAGGATATATGGCCTACAAACCACCCTTAATGGATTTGCACATCGCAACCACACGCCGGGGATTCTACTCCGGCTTTACCCGCAGTGTCGCTATTCCATCGAAAATTCTGGTGAGCGCCCTTATCGTCTGGGCGATAACCGTCCCAGCGAATGCTGCTTCTGTACTGAACGCGCTCAATGGCGCAATGCTGAGCAGTTTTGCCAGTTGGTACATTTGGGTGGTCGCGCTCTTTTTACTGCTTTGCATCGGTTTGGCGGTTGTGCCCTCAACCGGCCGCCTGGTGCTCGGGCTGCCTGATGACAAGCCTGAATTTTCGCGGTTTTCGTGGTTCTCTATGATGTTTGGCGCGGGGATTGGCTTTGGTATGCTGACCTTCGCAACTGCTAAGCCAATGCACCACTTCGCAAACAATCCCAATGTTATCATGGGCGAGACGACGGGTTCGGCAAGCAGCAATGTGACGGCGGCCTATGTATGGTCTTTCCTACATTGGGGTTTTTCGGCTTGGGCCTGCTATGCGCTGGTTGGGCTGTCCTAGGCCTATTTCTCCTATCGCCGCAGCTTGCCGCTTACAGTCCGTTCAGGGCTCACGCCCCTTTTCGGAAAACGCTTGTCCGGCATTGGCGGGCATGTCGTCGATATTGTCGCCGTGGTCGCCACGATCCTCGGCGTAGCCCAGACCTTGGGCTTTGGCGTTGAGCAGTTTGTTGCGGGGCTTAGTCGTATCGGCTTTGGCGATTGGATTATATCTGAGGATGGCAAACCATCGGCTATGGGGATCGTGGTCGCACTGATTGTTATCCTCGGAGCCTCCACGCTCTCGGCCCTTTCAGGGGTCGGGAAAGGGATCAAGTGGCTGTCTAACTTGAATATGGGGCTGAGCTTTTTCCTATTGGCATTCTTTTTCCTCTTCGGGTCCACCTTCTTTGGCCTCGGATCGTTGGTAACTGGGCTTTTTGCTTATTTGGTAGAACTGCCCGGAATGCTGTTCACTGTTTGGCATGCGGATGGAACTGAGACGGGTGACGCGTTGGCCGCGTGGCAGGGGGGGTGGTCCCTTTTCTATTGGGCATGGTGGATCGCCTTCGCCCCCTTCGTCGGTGTGTTCTTGGCGCGTATTTCACGGGGGCGGAGCATTCGTGAGTATGTATTGGGGGCAATCGTTATCCCTTCGTTGATGTGTTTCGTTTGGTTCACAATTGTCGGCGGCACAGCGATCGATCTTACCCTAAATGCCACAGCAGGAGATGCGATTTCAGGTGCTGGTCAGGAAAGCCAACTCTTCGTAGTGCTTGACCTCATTCTGGCAGATGGACTGGCATGGGGGATGACCGCGATTGTTGTAGTTTTGTTGCTGACCTATTTAGTTACAACAGCAGACTCGGCGATCTTGATCGTGAACACGATCAACGCGGCGGGGGAGGAAAACCCAAAGGGTCGTGCGCACATCGTCTTTTGGGGCGTGGCGCTCAGCCTTGTCGTAGGCGGCTTGCTACTGGTTGGAGGGCTCAATGCCATCAAGACAGCGATGGTGATCGGGGCGTTGCCCTTCAGCTTTGTTATGTTCTTGATGTGCATCGCGCTAGTTAAGGCGGTCATCCGTGACGCCATTCGCGACAAGAACGGCGTTCAAAGTTTCTCCGCTGCAGAGTAGTCGTTTTGCGGGGGGGCATGCTCTGCGCCCCCGTATATTGTACTTAAGTTCGCAAAAGATGCGTTCGGAGCACTGCTCGATTGCGGCATCAGGTTTGCGTGGGAAACCGCCGCTCTAAATCCGCAACCTGTTCAGCTGTGAGGGGCCGCGTTTCCATCGCTTGGAGTGCGAGGAATAGTTTTGCGGTCTCCTCCAACTCCTCGGTTGCATAGACCGCGTCGGACAGCGATTTCGCCGATACAACTGGTCCGTGGTTCGCCAGCAGAACAGCATGATGGTCCGAAGCCATTTCGCCGACTGCTTTTGCCAGTTCGATATCCCCCGGAGCGAAATAGGGAATGAGGGGGAGCTTGCCGACACGCATGACGTAATAGGCCGTCAGCGGCGGCAGAACATCCTTATGGTCAATGCATTTCAGGCAGCTTACGGCGACAGAATGGGTCGAGTGTAGATGCACGATGGCCGATGCGCCGGAGCGTTTTGCATACATTGCCATATGTAAGAACGCTTCTTTGGTGGGGGCGTCACCTGAAATGTGGCGGCCTTCGGGGTCTAACAATGACAGGCGCGCTGGATCGAGGTCTCCCATGGAGGAGCCTGTTGGGGTCATCAGCCAACCGTCGTCGACCCGTACACTGATGTTCCCGGAGGAGCCAAAGCTCAGCCCTCGGTTATAGAGCGACGCTGCACGGCGCACGATGTCTTCGCGGATTTTTGCATCACTCATGGCAGCACCTTTAGGGCATCTTCGAAAAAGCTGGGTTGACCAAAATTTCCAGACTTCAGCGCCAATGTTAAGGGCCGGTCCAATGCTCGGGTCCACGGCACGCCCGGCGCGATCTCGGGACCAATTTCGAGCGTTTTGATCTGAAGGGCCGAGACAACTGCGCCGGAAGTTTCTCCTCCTGCGACCACCACTCGATGAAAGCCCGCCTCGGTAAGGCGCTGAGCAAGGGCGCTTAGAGTGTCTTCCATCATTTGCCCAGAGGCGGCCACGCCGTAGCGTTTCTGGATACCGGCCACTTCTTCTGGATCTGCCGACCCGTAGATGATTACTGGGCTGTCGGTAGGCTGGGCTTTTGCCCATTCCGCCAATTCAGTCACCATCTCCTTACCAGCTGCGATTTTATCGATGTCGACCTTTGCATGAGGCCATAGTGCCTTGGCCTGTGCAAGCTGCGCGCGCGTGGCGGCCGAGCAACTGCCCGCCAAAATCAGCGCGCGGCCTTCGTTTGGCAGAAAATCGGTATCTTGCTTCGGGGCTATTTTGCCCCGTCCGCGGAAATTGGCTGGCAAACCAAGCGCGATACCCGAGCCGCCGGTGATCAGCTTGTGATCTGTCGCAGCTTTGCCGATGGTTCGTAGGTCGGCTTCGTTGAGCGCGTCGATGACGGCGTATGAAACGCCTTCGGCTATCAGGGCTTCCATTCTTGCGCGGATGGCTGGCACACCTTGTTGAACGATTGATGCGGGAATGAGTCCTACCTTGCCGGTGGATTGCGCCTCCATCAGACGCATAAGGTTTGAATCGCGCATTGGCGTTAGCGGGTGATCCTTCATCGAGCTTTCTGCCAAGGGCAACTCTCCGACGAAGAGTACGCCGTTGTAGATTGTCCGGCCATTCTTAGGAAAAGCAGGGCAGATCAATGTGAGTTCGCAACTCAGCGCTTCGCGCAGCGCATCAGCGACTGGCCCGATGTTTCCTTTCGGTGTTGAATCGAATGTTGAGCAGTATTTGAATAGGATTTGTTCAGCGCCCTCCGACTGGAGCCACTCCAATGCGGCCAAGGACTCGGCAATTGCATCCTCTACTGGCGCCGTTCGTGATTTCAGCGCCACAACAACCGCATCCGCATCGCCATAGGTCGCTTCGGGGCCGGGGACGCCGATGACCTGAACGACCCGCATCCCTTCACCGACTAATGTATTGGCAAGATCTGTGGCGCCGGTGAAATCATCGGCGATAGCGCCAAGAACGATGGGCATTTCAGTATCCTTTCAGATCGATATCGCGTTCGAGAGCCGCGATAAGTAGATTTGCGGTTGCACGGTTGGTTGCGACAATCGCTTGATACAACGCTGAGACCCGCAGCAGGGCTTTAACGTCCACATCGTGGGGTACCGCTGAAAGCGGATCGAAGAAAAAGACCAAGGCATCAATTCGGCCCTCTGCGATCATCGCGCCAAGCTGTTGGTCGCCCCCAAGCGGTCCGCTTAGCAGCCGGGTGATCTTGAGCTTCGTTTCCAGAGCGATACGTTTGCCCGTCGTGCCGGTGGCATAGAGTGTTTGCTGCGCCAATACCGCCTTATGGCGGGTAGACCACGCAATTAAAGCGTCCTTGCAGCAATCATGAGCGACCAGCGCAATCCGCATCGGTTACCCCTTAAGGCCGGCCACGACTTCGCGTGTTGTTGCAAGGGTGCCCATATCGCCGCCAAATTCCATCGGGCGCAGCGCATTGGCGGAAAAACCCTTATCGACGGAAGCTTCGATCAAAGCGGCCGCGTCGGTATACCGACTGTCGCCTGAGCGTTCGCCAAGGTAGTCCAGCATCAGTGCTCCGCTCAGGATTGCGGCAAGAGGGTTCGCCTTGTCCTGCCCCATGATATCAGGGGCGCTGCCATGGGCGGGCTGAAAAAGACCGTTCTCATCGCCAATTTCGGCGCAAGCAGCCATGCCCATGCCGCCGACCAGACCACCGCCCAGATCAGACAGGATATCGCCGAACATGTTCTCCATTACCATGACATCGAAATCCCAAGGGCGCCGCACCAGATCGAGCGCTTGGGCATCGACGTAGTTATAGTTCGCCTCGATGTCGGGGTAGTTCGGTCTGATCTCGTCGAAAATCTTGCGGAAGAAAGCCATCGATGTGAAAACATTGGCCTTGTCGACACATGTCACGCGACCGGGCTTTCCGCGCTCTTTGCGTTTCTGAGCCAGTTCAAACGCGAAATCATGAAGCTTCTCCGTGGTCGCGCGGGTAATGCGAAGGGTGTCGCGCACCTCGGTGTCACCGATCACTTCGCTGCGTTTATGGGCAGCGGCGGAATAGAACAGCCCCTCGGTGGACTCACGCAAGATAACCATATCGATCTGGGCGGCGCGAGGGTCCGCCAAACGTTGCGGCGCGTTGGGATAGGCCTTGATCGGGCGAATGCCAGCGTAAAGGCCAAAGCGGTCGCGCAGGCGTAGGTGAGGTGAGATTTCGGTGCCGTCCTCATGGCGGATTGAAGGGAGCCCGATCGCGCCTAAGAAAATCGCATCAGCCGTGCCTGCACGTTCTTCGCCCCCCGGTTCAATATCTTGCCCGGTTTCAGCATAGTAGCCCGCGCCCGCGTTGATCTCGTCATAGGTTAGGGCAGGAGCATTGCAAATCTCGCAGGCTGCGTTGACGACTTCGATGGTCGCGTCTGCCACATCGATACCGATCCCATCCCCACGGATAAGGGCGATTTTCAAACCAGAAGCCATGTCATTTTCCTTGGTCTCAATACTTTCTTGGGGGGAACAGGCCCGCGCCCGTTTTCTCTGCTGACGATTGCCACCTCTGCTGGGTCACCATGCAACTTCGCCCATCACAGTGGGGCGAAGGGCTAGCGGCAATGCTCCCTTACAGCTTCCGGCCGGCATGGCCTGCTCCTCCACGTATTTAACTGCGTATGCGTTGATGCATTGATAGTCAATGACTTTCAGGCTATCTTTTCTGGGAGCAGAACGAGAGGGAGCCGTTGGAATGAATGCTGGCAAGGTAAAGTTGGCGGAGGTCGAGAAGCCGGTCTCTCAAGCTGCTCGTGTTGCCGGTATCCTTCAGGGGATGATTACCAACAACGAACTGCCGCCGGGTTCTAACTACCTTGAAGCCGAACTCGGAGAGATGCTGGGTGTTTCGCGCACGCCCATTCGAGAAGCTGCGGTAATTTTAGCCTCTCGTGGCTTGGTCGAAATTCGGCCCCGGCATGGTATTCGCGTTCTGCCGCTGACCATCGCTGATATGGTTGAGATCTATGATATCCTGATTGAGCTTGAACCTTTGGCCGCCTTTAAGGCTGCGGAGCGGGCGTATCCAGAAAAGGACTTAAGTGGGTTGGATGAGAGCCTCATCCAGATGGAATCTGCGCTGAAGCGCGAGGATCGCAAAGAATGGGCGGCGGCGGATGACCGGTTCCATCAGGGTCTGGTGTCCCTGTCGGGAAGTCGGCGTTTGGAAGAGGTGATTGCGATGTACAGCACTCAGGTGCATCGCGTGCGGTTGCTGACCCTCTACATGCGCCCATTGCCCCATGCATCGAACGAAAACCACCGCGCGCTTTATGATGCGATCCGAAACGCTGAGCCAGAGCGCGCCCGTGAACTGCACCATGAACATCGGGTGGAGGCCAAAGCCCTCCTGATCTCCTTGTTGGAGCAGAACAACCTCTCGCGGTTTTGAAAGAGGCGTTACGCCGTAGAGGCGTATCGCCTGAGCGGTGGCGCGCCTAGACCGCTAGTTTGCGGCCTTCGTCGGCAGAGCGATAGATTGCATGCTCGATCTCGATCACGCGGAGATAATCGCGCGCCTCATTCTCCAATGCGGAGCCATTCAGCAGGGCCGACACGACATGTTCTTGCAAGGCTTTGGTACAATCCCCGCCGAAGCCCTCATGCTGGTCGGGGGGCGCAATCTCTTCTGCCTCAAGCGCCCCGAAGGGGCGAAGCCATATTGAGCCGTCTCCATAGAGCGTGAGCGTGCCATCGGTTCCTTCAATCAACGCCTCGCCCATCGTGCGGCGGGTGTTATCAGCGGCGTGGTCCAGGCTGCGGTTGGCGTCAAACAAAGCCCTTACTCCACCCGGGTGGTCAAAAGTGACATAGCCTGCATCTTCACCTGCGATGACAGAGTTCACCCGTCGCAGATCGGCGTAGACGTGGCTCGGCTCGCCAAAGAGGTAGCGGAAGGTATCGACCCAATGAACGCCGGTCTCATGGATTAGGAAGCGCTCCATCTTCTGGAAATAGGGCTGGCGGGCAAGATAGGCGTCCGGCCCCTGACCATCGCCCGGGCGCAGTCGAAAGCTGGCCTGTAGCGTGGTGCCGATCTGGCCAGCTTGAAGCGCGGCCTTGATCTTGCGGTACCAAGGTTGGAAGCGAAAGTTCTCATGCACGATGAGCGGCACACCGGCATCCTCGGCCAGTTGGGTGATTTCGCGGGCTTCTTGCGATGAAGTGCAGAAGGGCTTTTGACAGATGATCGCTTGCGGGCTTTGGCGAAGCGCCTTGCGAATGGCTTCCGCGTGACCAACAGGCGGCAAGATGATATCGACGATATCGGGGTTGGTCGCCAAGAGGGCATCGATATTGTCGAAGGCAGGGGCGCCGAAAGCTTCTGCTTTCTCCAAGGAACGATCTGCAACACCAACAAGGCTCACCTCCTCTATGCGTTGCCATCCATCGATGTGAAACTGGCTGAAATAGCCAGCTCCCAAGCAGGCGATCCGTAAAGTCATATCTTCGTTCCTTTTTTCTTTTCTCGCGCGCCCTGCGGGTACCGCTTGCCCTATACCCTCTGTTGCATCAACAGCCCTGTTCTCCGGCAGCTCCTGCCGCCTGTCTAGGGCAGGGGGCGGATAGAAACGCCCCTCTAAACCGACGTGTGAGTTGACAACACATTTGTTAATGCATACGCAGATAAATGCAATAGGCACCATATCCATTGGGAGGATGAGATGAAAACCAAATTTGCATTAGCCGCGCTTGCCGCGACGCTGGGCGCCGGACTGACCGTTCCGGCGCAGGCGCAAGAATACCCATTCCGCGATATCACAGATGTTGTCGTCTGGGGCGCGGGCGGCGGTACCGACAGCATCAACCGGATGATCATGGCCGAGATGGAGAAACATCTTCCGGTGTCGATCAACGTCACCAACCAAACAGGTGGCGTAGCCGGATCCAATGGTATGGTCTTTGTCCAGAACCAAGCCGACGACGGTTATACGCTGGCAGGCATCTCTGAATCCAATGTGACGGCTGCCGTTCAAGGAGGCTGGGATCAGAAGTTTGATTTCTGGTACCCCTTCATCATCGGCGGTTCGCCCGATCTGATCTCAGTTCCCGTGGATAGCCCCTATGACACACTGCAAGAGCTTGTTGACGCCGCAAACGAAAAGCCTGGCTCAATCCCTGCTGCGGCATCCGGGGCGGGGTCGATCCACCACCTAAACCTGCTCGCCATTGAGAAAGGTGCGGATGTCTCGTTCAAGTTCATCCCCTATGAAGGTTCCGCCGCGGGGCAAGAAGCGGCGATGGCGGGCGAAGTAGCTTTGGTCGTAACATCATTGGCTGAGCAGGCGCCTTTGATCGAAGGTGGTAAGCTGCGCCCGCTGGCGATGCTGACCCCCGAAGAGGGCAAGTTGGGAGAAACCACGATCCCATCCGCATTCGACATGTATGACGGGCTCGAAGCCTACCTTCCGCTCAAGCAATCCATTGGTTTCGGCGTCGCCAATTCGGCCTCTGACGAGGTGAAAGCCACCTTGACCGAAGCGTTCGACAAAGCGATGGCGTCGGATACCGTGGCTGAATGGGCCGCTGTAAACTACTATGACATCGGCGGCCAATCCGGCGAGGAAGCACAGGAAATTTTCTCCAAGCTGGAGAGCACCTTTGCCTATACGCTGAAAGAGCTTGGCTCGACCACGGTCGACCCGGAAAGCCTTGGCATCGAAAAGCCTTAAAGGCCACTCATAACAAAAGTAAACGGGGCGCGCATCTGCGCCCCGCTTTGCCGATTGGGGGAGCGAAATGGATATCGAAAAACTGCAGGCGGAGCTCGACAAAGATTTAGAGATGCTCCGCGCCCGCGACTTTTGGGGCGCTCTGGCGCTGATCGGTTGTGCGGTTTTCTTCCTTTGGCGCACTAGCTTCATACCTTTTCTAGGAGAGAACCGCGCCGGGGTGAGTGGTGCAGAGTGGTACAACTCTGCCGCGATCGTTCCCTTTGGAATCTGGCTGGCCATGCTTTTGCTCGGTTTGGTCCTGCTGCGCATAGCAATCAAAGCAGGGGGGGCTAAGCGAGCATTCTCCTCCGTGGGTCTTGGCTGGAACCGGCAAGAGGCTATCCGCATCGGTTCAATTGCGGTTATCATGGGCATGTTTATTTTTGCTCTCGTACCGCGTGTCGATTTCATTCTTGCCAGTGGTCTGGTGATTACTGCGCTGATCTACGGGTTCCACGCAGGGCGCCTCGGGCGAATGTTGCAGGCGGCAGGTGCAGTGACATTGCCCGGGATATACGCGCTTTCTATGCATTTCCCGCAGGCGGAGTGGAACAAACCTCATGATGACGATTGGGTCGTGTTGGCGGCATGGATGCTGCTGAGCGTCTGGATGTTAGTGCATGATCGCAGCCGCATTGCACGGTCTACCCCTTGGATTGCGTTGCTGACACCTTTGATACTCGTGACCGCAATGGCTTTTGGCTTTCGGCAAAATGTGCCGAACCGGGGCGGGCTGCTGTTTTCACAGATTGAGTATCACTACTACGTCACCCTTCGGCCGCTTTGGAGAGACTGATGGAATTTTTCCTGTCGCAACTGCAAGGGTTCGGAGGGGCTTTCTCTGCCCTTGTCACGGATCCAATTACCTATCCCTATATTGTCATCTCGGTTTTCTTGGGCATTGTCTTTGGCGCATTACCGGGACTGACGGCGACCTTGGCAGTTACGATCCTCACGGGCTTTTTCGGGAATAAGATTCCGCTCGATTATGCGCTGATTGCCCTGTTGGGCGCCTATGTCGGCGCAATCTACGGTGGGTCTTACCCTTCGATCCTGCTTAATATTCCCGGCACGGCAGCCAGCGCGGCCACGGCGATGGATGGCCATCCACTTGCTAAACAGGGGCGCGGGGCCGAGGCCCTGGGTCTGACCACCACGGGTAGTTTCGTCGGCACGCTCATCGGGACGGCTGCTCTATTGGTCTTCGTTTGGGCGCTCTTGCTGATCTCTCAATCCATCGCCAGTCCTGAAAAGGCCTTGCTTGCGCTCTTCGGGATCTTACTGTCCGGAACGCTCATGTCCGAAGACCTTGTCGTTAAGGGCTGGATCGCGGGGCTTGCGGGGTTGGCAATGGCGATGGTTGGGCTCGACCCGCTGTTGAGCGAGCCGCGCTACACCTTCGGCTGGTCTTATCTGATGTCAGGCTTTCAGGTCGTACCGGTGCTTATGGGGGCCTTTGCAATCCCTCAAATCATCGAGGGCCTCCGCCAAGTTGATCCGGGCAAAGTCATCGCGCTAAAGGGGCGTATCTTGCCCAACCTTGCAGCCGTGCGACGGCATATGCCCACGATTGCACGTTCCGGCGTAATTGGTACCGGGGTGGGCGCTTTGCCGGGCGTGGGCGAGGATGTGGCCGGTTGGGTCAGCTACGGCGTTGGCAAGTCGGCCAGTCATGATGGCAAGAACTTTGGTAAAGGATCAATCGAAGGGCTGCTGTCGTCTGAGACGGCGAACAACGCCTGCATCGGGGGGGCGCTGATCCCCTTGCTGGTCTTGGGTATTCCCGGTTCGCCTCCTGCAGCGGCACTGATGGGTGCGTTCAAGCTCAACAATATCATTCCTGGTCCGACGATTGACCCTTCGATCATCCTCCGGGTCTGCGCGATCATGGTGCTGGCGTCGCTTACCATGTTCATCATGGGCCTGTTCACCGCACGCGTATTCATCCAGATCCTGCGCCTGCCGCAGACCGTCTTTCTGCCTGTCGTACTTATCTTGACCACCATTGGTAGTTTCAGCGTGGGAGGCGGGATCAATGATCTCTATCTCATGCTCGGGGTAGGTGCGCTGGCCTACTTTATGAACCTGATGCGATATCCGATTGCGCCGCTGGTCATCGGCGTCATCCTGGGCGGACTATTCGATGAAACCTTCCGCCGCTCTTTGCTCTTGAGCGATGGCGACCTGTCCGGCTTTTTCACGCGCCCAACCGCGGCGGTTCTGCTGGCGCTGAACGTGGCGCTGATTGCCGGGCAGATGCCCGTGGTCCGCCGGGCATTCGCAAAAATGAGGAAAAGATAATGTTTGCTATCTGCGTCACCTTTCGCATCAAAACCGATCAGATGGAGGCATTCATGCCCCTGATGCTCGAAAACGCTGCGGCATCCAAAACCCTGGAAGCAGGTTGCCATCGTTTTGATGTGCTTACAGATGCCGATAAGCCTGGGCAGGTGTTTCTCTATGAACTCTATATAGACAGCGCAGCTTTTGACGCACATTGCGACAGTGCCCATTTCAAAGCGTTTACTGCGGCCACGGCTGATATGGTGGCAGGTAAAGATATCACAAGCTGGAGCACGGTAGCATCATGAGCGAATGGGAGGTCAACGCGGTCAAATACGCAGATCGCAACGCGCGTGTAAGAGGCGATAGTTTCGTTTTTGATGACCGCCACGATGTGGCTCACCCGATGGACTATTTCATCTGGGTCTTACGCCAAGGAGAGCGGGTGATCCTTGTAGATACGGGCTATGACGCGGCTGAAGCTGACGCGCGTGGCCGACCGATCCGGCTTGATCCGCGCAGCGCCTTGGCCCCCTTGGGCATCGCTCCTGAAGCGGTCGAGACCGTTATCGTCACCCATCTTCATTACGACCACGCTGGCGGGCTGCATCTTTTCCCCAACGCGAAATTGCATATTCAAGCGGCTGAGATGGCCTACGCCACGGGGCCGTGTATGTGTCATGACACGCTACGGATGCCCTTTTCGGCAGGTCATATTTGCGAGACGGTGAAGCGGCTCTATTCCGGCAAGGTGATTTTCCATGACGGTGATGCCGAGGTCGCGGAGGGAGTAACGGTCCACCGCATCGGAGGGCATAGCCGGGGGCTGCAAGCGGTACGGGTGTTCACATCGGCGGGCTGGCTCGTACTCGCCTCTGATGCAGCGCATTTTTATGAGAACTTCCAAAGCCGCAAGCCCTTTCCTATCGTGGTCGATATGCAGGACATGCTGGAAGGGTTCACAACGATTGAGCGACTCGCCAGTCAGCCCGAGCTGATCGTTCCCGGACATGACCCATTGGTTATGTCGTCCTTCCCACGTGACAAGGCGGATCACATTGTGCGGCTGGATCGTGGGCCGAACCTGCCGCCGGTTTGACTAAGGTAGCCTAGCCTCCTGCCAATGAAAGTATGCTGATGAGCCGCATTCAAACCAAGAATGGAACCCCTATCTCACGCTTGGGATTTGGCGCCATGCAATTTGGTCGCACGGCGGATGCCCGCAGCGCGCAAAAGATGTTCGAGGCCTGCGTCGCGGCGGGGATCAATCACTTTGATACGGCTTATAGCTACAACGGTGGCGCGTCTGAGCATATGTTGGGGCAGTTCTTAGGGGCGAGGGGGGATGATCTGATCATCGGGACCAAAGCACCGAATGACCGGCCCGCCACTGCGGACAACCTGCGCGCCGCCTTAGACGAAAGCCGCAAACGGTTGGGGATTGACGCGGTAGACATCTACTACTTGCACCGCTTCGACGCAGAGACGCCTTTTGAAGAGACATTTGGCACCCTGGCCGAGATGCAGTCGCAAGGCGCGATCCGCTACATCGGCGTGTCAAATTTTGCGGCTTGGCAGATCATGAAGGCGCAAGCGGTGTGTAAGGTTATCGACACCCAGATTGATGCCTGCCAGCCGATGTATAACCTTGTGAAGCGGCAGGTAGAGGTAGAGATTCTCCCGGCCTGTGCGGACCAAGATATTTCTGTCTGTCCTTTCTCGCCCTTGGGGGGCGGCTTGCTTACTGGGAAATACACCAGCGGCGCCGAGGGGCGTTTGCAGGAGGACAAGGTCTATGCCAACCGCTATGGGCAGCCATGGATGCATGAGACCGCCCGTGATTTGGCAGCGCTTTCGCAGCGTATGGGGATTGCGCCAACAACGCTCGCCGTGGCTTGGGTGGCTTGGAATTCGGCGGTAACCTCAACACTCATTTCAGGCCGGAATGTGGAACAGCTGCAACCGTCGCTCGATGCGATGACTTTTGACCTGTCAGAAGGCATCTACGACGAGATTGCGCGGTTTAGCCCCAAACCAACGCCCGCGACAGACCGGTCTGAGGAAACCTTACCGTGATCGGTCGGTAAAGCTGAAGCGCCTTCACCGCGCGCGTAAATGCGAAATCTCGAAACGCCCCTTCGATTGACATCATTCTGCGTTGCGGCAATGTTCCGGGACGGTCAGTTCGGATGGACAGCAACGTGACAAAAATCAAGAAGCGCACCTTCGGTGTCGTTGGTTTAGGCAATTTCGGAAGCTCTGTTGCGAAGGAATTGCAACGTTTCGGCAACCACGTCATTGGCATCGATATATCTGAAGCGCGTGTCGCTAACCTCGCAGATACGCTGTCTCAAGCCATGATTGTGGATGCCCGTGACGATGCAGCGTTGCGTGATGCCGGGTTTGCTGACTGTGATACAGCCGTGGTGGCCATGGGGTCGGACTTAGAGGCCAGCATCCTATCGGCGATGAATCTCAAACTTGTGGGCGTTCAGGTCGTCTGGGCCAAGGCAACCACCAGAACCCACCACAGGATCCTGAAGAAGCTCGGCGTGGACAGAATCGTGCATCCCGAGGTCGAAATCGGCCAGCATATCGCGCAGATCCTGCACAATCCGCTTTTGCGGGACTATGTCAGCCTCGGCAACGGTTACCATGTGGTTAACTTTCGCATCCCCGAGAGCTTAGAGGGCAAGCGGCTAACCGAGTTGCCGCATGGGAAAACCTATAATCTGCGCTGCATCGGTGTCATGCGGGGGAGCGAGTTCATCGGGCAGGATGGAGACGAATGCCAGTTGCAGCGCGATGATCTGCTCTTGTTGTTGGGTCAGCGCAAAGACCTGCACAGCTTTGCGGCCAGCCTCTGATAATGAACCTGTCTTTTCGGTCCCTTCTACGGCGGAAAAAGACCCTGCGAATGCCGCCGCCCGCGCTTTTGTCGCTCTACTATTTGGCCTTTATCGTTCTGGGGGGCATTCTGCTGTGGCTGCCGATTTCGCATCACGGTGATATAGGTTTGGGCGAGGCGCTTTTCACCTCGACCTCTGCGGTGACGGTCACTGGGCTGGTGCTTGCCGATACCGGGGCGGCCTTTACGGGATTTGGGCAAGCGGTCATCGCGGGTCTGATTCAGCTTGGTGGCCTCGGCCTGATGACGTTTGCAGTGCTGTTACTGGGCGCGCTTGGCATCCCTATTGGCATGCCGCAGCGGTTGATCCTGCGCGAGGATCTGAACCAAACATCACTGTCGAACCTGTCTTATATTGCCCGTATGATCCTGATTATCGCGGTTGCTTGCGAGGCGGTGGGGGCAGCGCTCTTGGCCCTGGTCTTTGTGCCTGAGTTCGGCTGGGCCGGGCTGTGGGAGGCGATCTTTCACTCGATTTCAGCCTTTAATAATGCCGGGTTTGCCCTGCATCCCGACAGCCTGTCGAAATGGGTGGGGAACCCGATCATCAATCTGGTGATCCCCGCGCTTTTCATCCTTGGCGGGCTCGGGTTTATCGTCGTGGGCGATGTGTACCGCGCGCGGGATTGGCGCAAACTGACCCTACATTCCAAGCTGATGCTGGTTGGCACGACGCTGCTGATCACTTGGGGCAGTGTCATGTTTGGGCTGCTGGAATGGGGCAACCCTGAAACGCTCGGCTCCTTGAACGTCGTTGAAAAATTTTGGGCGAGTTGGTTTCAGGGCACCACGCCAAGGACCGCCGGTTTCAACACGATCAACACCAGCGGGATGCACGACAGCACGTCCCTGCTGACGATGACGCTGATGCTGGTGGGGGGTGGCAGCACTTCGACGGCGGGCGGGATCAAGGTGACCACGCTCTTTGTCCTGCTGCTTGCCACGATCGCGTTCTTTCGGCGTCAGACGACGCTACATGCCTTCGGGCGGTCCTTGGGGCTGGATGAAGTGATGAAGGTCTTGGCTCTAACCACGATCTCAATGTTGCTGGTGCTGACGGGGGTATTCGTAATGACGATCAACCACGACGGCCAGTTCACCGATATTGCCTTTGAGGTTACATCCGCTTTCGGAACGGTCGGCCTGTCGCGTGGTATCACGGCGGAACTAGATGGTATCGGACGCTTCATCATCATGATGATTATGTTCGTCGGGCGGGTCGGGCCCTTGGCAATCGGGTTCTTCCTCGCCACGCGCAGCGTTCCAAAGGTGAAATATCCGGCGGGGCAGATTTATCTGGGGTGAGAAAGGAATTTGTCGGCCCGCCCCTGCGGCTTTCGGAGCTTCCGTGACAAGGCAAAGGTTCGGTTTCGGCCCGTCTTGACCGATGCTCCGATGTGCTCGCGTGAATGTAATTTCTACGTGTCGGCTATGCCTAATGTAGGGCGTTTGGATATGGATCACATCACAATCGTCGAGCTTGTCGAAAATGTCGCGTGGCTCGCCCTCACCGGGGAACCGAGCAAAGCGCGTGCCACCGGTCCCCGTACCCCAACTCGGCACAGCTACCGAAAAGCCTTTTGCGCGGTCTTTGAGGGCGTCAATATCGATTCCACCGCGGGACAATTTCTCGCCCAAAGCGTCGTAGTCATTTTTCAGGTCTGTGTAGCGCGTCGCGTTCTGGGCCTCGATGATGGTGGTATTGATCATGATTTTCTCCGATGAAAACCGCGCGCCCGGCCCTCTTTTCAAAGCGGGCGCGCAGATTGGACCGTGGGGTGATGTCTTTGCCCTCGCTCAGCGGGTAAAGGCCTGCACGTTGCCAGCGTCGACGTTTACGATTTTGCCGATTGTTCCGAAGCGAAGAAATAAGCCGCTTCCGCGATGTCTTCGGGTAGAACTGAACGTTTGAGCATGGAGCGCTGACGATACATTTCCTCAAGCCTCACGCCGGATATGCTCCGGTTTCGGTAAGGGCGGGATCCCTCGGCATTTCGGCAGGACTGGCTCGGCGAATGTCCAGCTGCGACCTATTGTATTTAAAGTCCTACCGCATGTCCCGTTTCGACACGAAAATGCGGTCAGCGCTGAAAGTCTATCCTCTCAGCCGATCGACCGCGGCGCAGGGGTCGGCATCTAAAGAGCTTCGGCGGCGTCCATTCGCGGGCGCAGCTTCGCCGTCCCCCTCCTAGGACCGGATCAGAGTTGGGTTGGGTTCGGCACGTCGCCGTAGACGGCCATGGGGTCGAATGTCTTGTCATCCTCGACAAAGACCAGCGGCGCGCCGGCATCTACCCCATGCGGGACGCCGCGGTAAAAGCAGGAGCGGTAGCCGACATGGCAGGATGCGCCTGAGCCAGTGACGGCGACACGCAGCCACAGCGCATCCTGATCGTCGTCGATCCGCGCTTCGACCAACTTCTGAACCAGACTGGAGGTCGCGCCCTTGTGCCACAAGACCTGCCGCGCCCGGCTGAAGTAATGCGCCTCTCCGGTCTCTATGGTCAAGCGGAAAGCCTCGGCGTTCATCCAGCCCAGCATCAGGACCTCCCCCGTGGCGGCATCGGTGGTGATGCAGGGCATCAAGCCATCCGGCCCGAACTTGGGTGCAAGATCGGTGCTTTCCTCGACCTGATCCACGGAGCGGCGGGGGTCAAAGTTCAATGCGCGCATCTTGGTCCTTTCAGTTCTCTTGCGGAAAGGTATGTTATATCATTACAAATCGGAACAAAAAGCAGATATCCCACGGAAAGGAGACCCCATGACGGCCGAGGATACACGCGTTCCCGTCACCTTGTTGCCGGGGTTTCTGGGCTCGGGAAAGACGACGCAGACTGACAGACAGGACAGAAGGACACCCCATGCAAATCACCCAAGACGAAATCGATCAGGCACTGAAAACCTGGGGCGAAGGCAAGATCGCCATCTCCAAGGCGTTCGAAGAGGGCGGGATCGAAGCCGCGCGCAAGGTCGCCTCGGCCAATATCGACAGCTACTACGGTTTTGACCTCGGCCCGGTTCTGTTCAAACCAACCATGGCCAGCGGCGCGCAGACCTTCCGCCCGACCAAGGCCGGGGCCCTTGCCTATTTCTGCGGCCATTCCGAGGAATACCCGCTGGACAACGGCTTTGCCATCATGGGCTGGGTCGCCTCCGAAAGCATCACCTCGGCCAGCTTCATCCAAGGCGATATCGCGATGTGGATGGGCTGGGTCTCGCTGACCAACAAGGACGGCTCCGTCACCACGGTCGACAAGAGCTTCGGCTACAAGAAAGACGCGGCCGGCACCCTGCGCATCGTCCTGCACCATTCCTCTTTGCCCTATCAGCCGTCGGAGGCAGGCTCATGATCGTCGACACCACCGCGCCACTGCAACGCTGCACCAGCCCCGCGGGCCTGTCCTCTATCCGTGAGCCCGGCACCGCCGCGACAGTCTGGGAGCGCGCGCCGCTGCCGGGTTTCCAGGCCTGGATCGACGCCCTGCCGCCCAGCCAGCTGCCCCGCGCGCGCGTCATTCTGCGGGCCGAGGCGGTCTGCGACGCGCTGATCGAGATCGCGGATTTTCACAAGATGCCGAAGGGCGCCGAGCGCAACATGCTGATCGAAGACGCCGCGGCGCTGGCGCTGATCTTCGGCGACCTGATGCGCTGCGACCATGTTCAACTCCGTCTCGACGTTGTCGACACCAATGCCTGCAGCAAGTTCCACATCGACGCGGTAACCGCGCGGCTGGTCTGCACCTATCGCGGGACCGGCACGCAATACGGCATCTCCGAAAGGGGCAAGGAGCCCGCCGAGATCCTCACTGTGCCGACAGGCTCTCCGATCTTCCTGCGCGGAACGCGCTGGCCGGAAAGCCCGCCGGTGGGCCTGCTGCACCGCTCGCCTCCGATCGCGGGGACCGGGGAGACGCGTCTGCTGCTAGTGCTGGACCCGGTCACCGACCCCGAGCAGGATGACGACACGATCTATATCCACTGATCGCGGCGACCGTCTGTGAAGTTGCTCTGCAGTGACTTCACGCCACCGTCATTCCTCATCGTCAGCGGACGCCGCAAACCGGGTTGCAGTCAGTCCTTCGCGCACTTAATGTTATGATATAACATGCCACTTGCTAATGGAGACCCCCCATGCCAGCCAGCGATAAGCGCCTGCCTGTCACCGTCCTGTCGGGCTTTCTCGGCGCCGGGAAGACCACGCTTCTTAACGACGTTCTCAACAATCGCGAGGGGCGCCGCGTCGCCGTGATCGTCAACGACATGTCGGAGGTGAACATCGACGCCGATCTCGTGCGCGACGGCGGCGCCGACCTGAGCCAGACCGAGGAAAAGCTTGTCGAGATGACCAACGGCTGCATCTGCTGCACCCTGCGCGACGACCTGCTGGTCGAAGTGCGTCGCCTCGCCGAAGAGGGGCGCTTCGACTACCTGCTGATCGAAAGCACCGGCATATCCGAGCCGCTGCCCGTGGCCGCGACCTTCGATTTCCGCGACGAAAACGGCGAGAGCCTATCAGACGCCGCGCGCCTCGACACGATGGTCACCGTGGTCGATACGGTGAACCTGCTGAACGATTATTCCAGCCATGACTTCCTGCGGGACCGCGGCGAGAGCCTGGGCGATGCGGACGACCGCACGTTGGTCGATCTGCTGGTCGACCAGATCGAATTTGCCGATGTCGTGGTGCTCAACAAGGTCTCCGACGCCGGGCCTGAGAAGCTCGACGCCGCGCGCAAGATCATCACCTCGCTAAATCCCGATGCGCAGATTATCGAAACCGACCAGAGCAAGGTTCCGGCCGACCGTATCATGAGCACCGGCCTGTTCGACTTTGACAAGGCGCATCTGCACCCGATGTGGGCGAAGGAGCTTTACGGCTTTGCCGATCACGTGCCGGAGACCGAGGAATACGGCGTGTCCTCTTTCGTCTACCGGGCGCGGCGTCCGTTCCACCCGCAAAAGATCCATGATGTCCTCACTGGCGATCTACCGGGCGTCATCCGCGCGAAGGGCCATTTCTGGATTGCAACACGTCCGGACTGGCTGGCGGAGTTCTCGCTCGCTGGCGCGCTTAGCAATGTCAAGCCAATGGGCAACTGGTGGGCGACGGTGCCGCGCGAACGCTGGCCCGATCACCCGCAGGCCCGCGCCTATCTCGCGCAGCACTGGCAGGAACCCTACGGCGACCGCCGGCAGGAGTTGGTGTTCATCGGCGCAGGCATGGACAAGACGGCGATTACGGCCGCCCTCAATGCCGCCCTCGTCGGCGACGAGAGCACCTTCGTGCCCCACCAGTGGGAAGATCTGCCAGACCCCTTCCCCGGCTGGCGCCGCGCCCCTGAGGCTGCTTGACGACATCGGCGGAATAATCAGGGCCGGGAGCGTATCCCAGCTCTAAGGCGAGGTGTCGCTCAGCGACGCCTCGCAAGCGCCGACAGCGCAAAGAGGATCGCCACAAGGCAGACGATTGTGGGCCCGGTGGGCGTATCTAGCCGTCAGGCTGCCATCCATACGCTCGACCATCCGCACGCGATGCGCCGATGCCACCCAACGGGTGAGCTCAGCCTTAAAGAAGGCTGAGACTTCTGCCGTGGGCAAGTCGATATGAAGGTCGTTGTCGAGCATTCGGTCCATGTGTGCGGTCAGTTGCACGCATAACCTAGTCGCTGCCGAGTGATCCGTCGTCCGCAAGGAGACCATCACGGGCAAATGATATGTGGAAAACTTCGGGATCCGCCGGCGGACGTAGAAGCGCCCGCGTCTAGTGCAGAGATAGGGGATAGTGACCATGACGACCGCCTTTCGAGTCGGCCATCGCTCCGGACGGTGTGACGGACTACCCGCGCGGTCTGTGCGACCAAACGCCAGTGTAACCTGCTCTTCAGCCCTACGAAGCTGATAAGACCAAGCCTCTGAAAAACTAAATATTTTCGGAAGTGTTGGCTGGGATGGTAGGATTCGAACCTACGGTACACTGTACCAAAAACAGTTGCCTTACCACTTGGCTACATCCCAACACAGGGCGCTAACTAAAGTTCTCTGGCCCCGGGTGCAAGACCCGTTTTAAAGAAATTAGCCTATTCTTCGGCTGCATCAACAGAGAGCAGGTCTTTGCTGGGCAATTCGGCACGTTCCTGCGCGACGATGCGGGTCAATTCCCGCTCGGTTTGGGGCTCGACGGGCTGAACAGCGGCGGGATTCGTGGGCGCGGCTGCCGTTTGCGGCGAATCGACGGGTCCGTCGGAGGGCGATTCGCTTTGAGAGAGCAATTGATAGGCCGGTGGCCCTGCGGTGAGGCCCGCCGCATCGAAAGCTGAGAGGGTTAGGCGAATCGCTTCGCTGCGGGCGGCGACCAGATCGGTGCTTTCTTGATTGATCCAACCGGCGAATTGCATGTTGATCCAGTGATCGGCGACCTCGTCCACCCAAGCGGCGGCTTCGGGGCTGGACAGAACGAAGGGCAAACCGTTCAGCACCTCCAGCGCCAAATCACGGGCGCGGGCCAGATCGGCGTCGCTGGCGACCGAGAGGGTAAAGGTGAACCGCCGCTCGGCGTTGCGTGAATAGTTGATAATCCGGCTTTTAAAAACGGTGGCATTGGGGATGCGCAGGTGGTTGCCGTCAAAGGTCAGCAGGATCGTGGCGCGGCTCGTCAGGCGGATCACCTTGCCGGTGTCGCCGTCGATCTCGACCGTGTCGTTGGGGCGAAAGGGCTGGCGGATCGACAGCATGATGGAGGCGATGAAATTCTCGACCGTGTCGCGCACCGCGAAACCGATGGCGAGGCCGACAATCCCCGCCGCGCCAAGGATGCCCGACAGCAGCGCCGTGGCGCCGAGGATATCCAGCGCCACCACCAGGGCTGCGATGACAAAGGCCAGCCGGATGATTTGGCGGTAAATGTCAGCGATGAACGCGTTGGGGGCGAGCCGATCCCACGGGTTGCGCAGCCGCGCCAGCGCCAGCCCGGCGACGATGATCAGGCCAAAGACGCCAAGCGCCACTAAGGCCAGCGGGAGGAAGGCCACGGCTTGCGCCATCCGGTCGCGAAAACGCGCCACGGCGGGGTTGAGGCGCTCGGCCACATCGGTGCTTTCGCGCACCTCGTTGCGGATCGCCACCACCCCTTCGACACGGCCCGCCAAATCGTTCAGCCGCGCGGCGCTGGCGGTGTCGAGCGTGGTGCCGGTCAGCGTGACGATGCCGGAGGCGACAGAGACGCGGACCTTCTCGAACCCCTCAAGCTCGCGCAGGATGGCGCGGATGCGCTTGGCGATGGCGGCGTCCTCCGTGGCGTCGCCCTCGACGGCGATGGTTCCTTCGGGCTGGTCGCTGGTCTGCGCGAAGGCTGGGGCGAGCGGCAGCGCAAAGGTCAGCAGCAGACACAGGAACAGGCGGGGCAGGGCGGCGGTGAGGCGCATGGGGGAACTCCGTCAGCGGGATGGGCCACCGCCCCCAGGCGACGGGGGCGGCAGCTTGGCCAATTAGCGCGTTACCCCTGACAATCGAGCAGCACCGCCCCGCTGCGCTGTCCGGCCTCGACCAACTCATGGGCGCGGGCGGCCTCAGAAAGCGGCAGGACCGTGTCGACGGGGCAGCGGAGGGCGCCGTCCTCCAGCGCGTGGTGCAACCGGTTGATTGCCTGTTCGCGCGGGCCTGCGGGCAGCAGGTAGATCAGGATGATGTCGATGGTGACCGCTTTGAACAGCAGCGGATAGAAGGGCAGCACCGGCGACATTTCCGCCGCCGAGCCATAGGCGGCGATGCGGCCATTGGGGGCGATGACCTCGGTGTCGGTGGTGATGTTCAGGCCGAACTCCGTCTCGACGATGGTGTCGACCGGCTTGCCGCCATTGGCATCAAGCACGGCGGCGGCGAGATCGGGGTCGGCGTAGTTGAATACGGCATCGGCACCTGCGTCGCGCAGCAGATCGTTGTCGCGGGGGCTACAGGTGGCGATCACCTTGGCCCCGCCCCATTTCGCCAGTTGCACTGCAAGATAGCCCACCGTGCCTGCGCCGCCTTGGATCAGCACCGTTTCCCCGGCCACCCCGCCGCCGCCAAAGACGGCGTGGCAGGCGGTCAGCCCCGGAATGCCAAGCTGCGCACCGACCTCGGACGAGACGCCATCGGGCAGGGGCACGGCTTGATGGGCGGGCAGGGTGATCTGCTGCGCGGCCGTGCCAAAGCCGCGTTGCCACTGGCCGTTCCAGATCCAGACCTTCTGGCCCACGCGGCTCGCATCGACGCCCGCGCCCACGGCGACGATCTCTCCCGCGCCGTCGCTATGGGGGATGACCTGCGGGAAGGGCGGTTTGGTCACGCCGGGGCGGGTGCCCGCGCGGGCCTTCACGTCCGACGGGTTCACGCCCGAATGGCTGAGCGCGACGCAGACCTCTCCGGCTTGCGGGGCGGGGCTGTCGACCTCCGACAGACGCAGCACGTCGGCGGCGGCTCCGAATTGGTCATAGGTGATGGCTTGCATGGCGCTCTCTCCGGCTTGAATTTCGCGGGCAGAGTGGCGCATGCGCCGGGATCATGCAATTGCGGTGGCGAGGGCGGGCGTTACTCGCGCAGCTCCTTGGGGCCAACACCCCAGAGCCGCACCTTGGGCGCCCAGCCTGTAAAGCCGCCCGAGCGCAGCTCGCACCATTCCAGCGTGCATTCGCCCAGACGGGCCACCACGCCGAGTTCCAACCGTGCCACCACGGCGGCTTTGGGGTCGGGATTGATGCGCAGTTGCAGCATGTCCTGTTCGACCAGCACCGTGCGGGTGCCGGACAAAAGCGAGTAGTGGACCCAGCCGCCCATACCGTCGCGGTCTTCGACCCGGCGCCAATGGCCATGTTCGGCGGTGATCCTCAGCGGCAGGTCGCGGCGTTTGTAGACCCAGTCGATCCGGTGTGACAGGGACGGGCCGCGGCGCACGTTGCCTTCGGAGGCTTTCATCGAAACGAAACGGGGCAGGGGCAGGTTCGTGACCTGACCGCGCGCCTCTTCTGCGACGCCGGAGGTCGGCTGTGCCAGAAGCAGCGCGCCCACCATCAGGGCGCTGCGAAAGAAAGCGGTTATCATTGAATTGCCTGCTATGCGGTTCACTGCTGTGGGTCGGTGCTGTGCAAATCTGCGGGTTATTGTTGCTCTTTTTCGGGCGCGAGTTCTTGTGCCTCGTCGCTGCATGAGACACCATGCCCGCGAAACGAGGCGACGCCAAGACCGGGAGAGCAGGCATGTCAAAGAAGCGGTTGAGTGTTGTAGTGACGCGACGGTTGCCAGAGGCCGTGGAAACACGGCTGTCAGAGCTGTTTGACGTGACCCTGCGCGAAGATGACAGGCCCATGACCCGCGAGGAATTGGGCGCGGCGATGCGTCAGGCCGATGTGCTGGTGCCCACGATCACAGATGAGATCGACGCGCCGCTGATCACGCAGGCGGGCGAGCGGTTGAAGCTGATCGCCAACTACGGGGCCGGGGTCGATCACATTGATGTGGCCACCGCGCGCCAGCGCGGCGTGCTGGTGTCGAACACCCCCGGCGTGCTGACCGACGATACCGCCGATATGACCATGGCGCTGATCCTCGCCGTGACCCGCCGCATGCCCGAGGGCATGGCGGTGATGCAATCGGGCAATTGGGACGGCTGGGCGCCTACGGCACTCTTGGGGGGCCGCGTTGGCGGGCGCCGGCTGGGCATTTTGGGCATGGGCCGGATCGGTCAGGCCGTGGCGCGCCGGGCGCGGGCCTTTGGCATGCAGGTGCATTACCACAACCGCAAACGCCTGCGCGAAGAGATCGAGGGCGAGCTAGAGGCCACCTATTGGGAGAGCCTTGATCAGATGGTCAGCCGGATGGACGTGATCAGCATCAACTGCCCCCATACCCCCAGCACCTTCCATCTGATGAACGCCCGCCGCTTGGGCCTGATGAAGCCCGACGCGGTGATCGTGAACACCTCGCGCGGGGAGGTGATCGACGAGAACGCGCTGACGCGGATGCTGCGATCTGGCGATATCAAGGGCGCGGGGCTGGACGTCTATGAACATGGTCGTGAGATCAATCCGCGCCTGCGCGAGCTAAAGAACGTCGTGCTGCTGCCGCATATGGGCTCCGCCACATTGGAAGGGCGGATTGAGATGGGCGAGAAAGTCCTGATCAATATCAAGACCTTCGATGATGGCCACCGCCCGCCGGATCAGGTCGTGCCCTCCATGCTTTGACCCACGGACGGCTGCGGCAACGTGGGCCTTTCGGATGATTAATTTACAAAGATGCCGCCGCAGGATTTTGCGGCGTGAGGATGCTATTGGGAGATAAAACGTGACGAAAATCGCAGATTTGCCGCGAAATGAGGTGGGGATCACCGCCGCGCTGGACGAGTTGCAACAAGCCTTCGGGGACAATCTGCTGACCGGCCAAGCCATTCGCGAACAGCACGGCCACACCACCACATGGATCGACACGCAGGCGCCTGATGCGGTGGTCATGGCGCGCTCGACCGAAGAGGTGGCGCAGGCGGTGCGTATCTGCGCCGCCCATCGGCTGCCGGTGATCCCCTTCGGCACGGGCACTTCGCTTGAGGGGCATGTGAACGCCCCGGCGGGCGGGGTTTGCATAGATGTCATGCAGATGGACCGCGTGCTTGAGGTCAATGCCGGCGATCTGGACTGCCGGGTGCAGCCCGGCGTGACCCGCGAGGCGCTCAACACCCATCTGCGCGATCAGGGGCTGTTCTTTCCGATCGACCCCGGCGCCAATGCGTCGCTCGGGGGGATGACCGCGACGCGGGCCAGCGGTACCAATGCGGTGCGCTATGGCACGATGAAGGACAACGTCCTGAGCCTTGAGGTGGTTCTGGCCGATGGCCGGGTGATCCGCACCGGCGGGCGGGCGCGGAAATCTTCCGCGGGCTATGATTTGACGCGGCTTTTCGTGGGCTCGGAAGGGACGCTGGGGATCATCACCGAGATCACCCTGCGCCTGCAAGGCATCCCCGAGGCGATGTCCTCGGCCCGCTGTTCCTTCCCGACGGTACAGGCCGCCTGCGAGACCGTGATGGCGGTCATCCAATACGGCCTGCCGGTGGCGCGGATCGAGCTTTTGGACGCCGATGTGGTGAAGGCTGTGAACGCCTATTCCAAGCTGACCCTGCCCGAAACGCCGCTTTTGCTGCTGGAATTCCACGGCTCCGAAGCGGGCGTGGTGGAACAGGCCGAGACCTTTGGCATGCTCTCGGAAGAGTTCGGCGGCAGCGGCTATGCCGCGACGACGACCCCCGAAGAGCGCAGCAAGCTATGGCAGGCCCGCCATGACGGCTATTGGGCGGTGCTGGCGCTGAGACCGGGCTGCAAGGCGGTGGCCACGGATGTCTGCGTGCCGATCTCGCGCCTCGCCGATGCCGTGGTGGCGGCCCAAGCGCGGGCGGAAGAGTTGCAGTTGATCGCCCCCATCGTGGGCCATGCAGGGGACGGGAATTTCCATGCGTCCTTGTTGATCGACATGGACGACCCCGAGGAAGTCGCACGCGGCGAGGCTTTCGTCAGCTGGTTGGCGGAACTGGCGATTTCGATGGACGGGACCTGCACCGGCGAACATGGGATCGGGCAGGGCAAGCGGCCCTATCTGCGCAAGGAATTGGGGGCTGCGGTGGATGTGATGGCGACCCTAAAGGCGGCGCTGGATCCGCAGAATATTATGAACCCGGGGAAGATTTTGCCGGGGTGAGTTGGGTGTTTTTCCCTGATGTTGTGCGGCGGGAGGGGTCGTGCAGGGTATTTGGGAAAGGATGAAGGTGGAGGGGCGGTGTGGTCTGCCTTGATGTAGTGCGGCAGGAGAGGTGGTGCAGGGTATTTGAGAAAGGATGAAGGTGAGGGGGCCCGCTGGGGCTGAGGTGGCGCTTTGGGGGAGCGGGTGAGGTCGGTTTTTGGCGATGTTGGGTCGGCTGCTGCCTGCGGGGCGTGGTGCTGCTGCGTACAACGGGAGTGGGCCTAGCGCAGGGGGATTGGCAGATGAAAACGCAAGTCAAAGCATTGGTTGTCGGGGGCGGCGCGGTTGGCACGTCGATTGCCTATCATCTGGCGAAGGCCGGTTGGGATGATGTGATGCTCTTGGAGCGGGACGAGTTGACCTCTGGCTCGACTTGGCATGCGGCGGGGCTTTTGCCTTTGTTCAACATGTCTTATGCGACGACTCATATTCATCAGTATTCGGTCGAGTTTTATAAGAGGCTGGAGGCGGAGACGGGGTTGAACGCGGGCTTTGCCGTGGTGGGCAATCTGCGTATGGCCCAGACGGATGCGCGGATGGATGAGTATATGCTCTATGCTTCCACCGCCGAGACCTGTGGTGTGCCCTATCAATGGCTTACCCCCGATGAGATCAAGGCGAAGTGGCCGCTGATCGAGACATCGGATTTGAAGGGGGCGCTTTATCATCAGACTGATGGCTATATTAACCCCGCCGATGTGACCATGGCGATGGCCAAGGGCGCGCGGCAGCGTGGTGTGGCGATCGAGCGCAAGTGGCAGGCGGATGGGTTCCATTGGAATGGAACGCATTGGGAAGTGACCTGCACCAAGATGGTCGAGAAGGGCGGCAACCTTGTGCCGTCGGACGAGCAGATCGTCATTACGGCGGAACATGTGGTGACTGCGAGCGGCAACCATGCGCAGCGCACGGCGCGGATGCTGGGCATCAAGATGCCAGCGGTTCCCGTGGAACATCAGTTCATCGTCATGGACCGCGATCCGGCCTTGGTCGATTACCGGGCGGCGGGGCATGGGGAACATCCGGTGATCCGCGATGCCGATGCGCAGAGCTATGTGCGCGAAGAGCGTGGTGGCTGGATCCTTGGGGTTTATGAGAAGGGCGCGCCGGCGCGGTTTGAATATGGGGTGCCAGACAGTTTCCGGGCCGATCTGTTTCAGCTCGATCTTGAGCGGATCGAAGAGCAATATATGGCGATGAACCACCGCATCCCCTCGGCCGAGGATTGCGGGCTGAAGGATGATTTCAACGGGCCGATTTGCTATACGCCCGATGGCAACCCCTTGGTGGGGCCAGCGCCGGGGCTGCGGAATATGTGGCTGGCGGAAGGGTTTTCCTTTGGGATCACGGCGGCGGGCGGCACCGGCTATTATCTGGCGCAGATGATGGTGGAGGGCGAGTCCGAGATCGATATGGCGAGCCTTGATCCCAAACGCTACGGCGATTGGATGACCACGGAATATGCCGCGCGCAAGAATGAGGAAGCCTACGACCACGTTTATATCCTGCACCATCCTGACGAGGAGCGGCCCGCGTGCCGTCCGCTGCGCACCTCGCCCGCCTATGACCGGCAGGCGGCGCGGGGGGCGCAGTTCGGGCAGGTGAATGGCTGGGAGCGGCCGAATTATTTTGCGCCCGAGGGGTTTAGCGATCACGACAGCCGCTCGTTCCGGCGCGGGGGCTGGTGGCAATATGCGGTCGATGAGGCGCGGGCGATCCGTGAGGGGGTCGGGCTGATCGATGCTACGGCCTTTACCAAACATCTGGTCCGCGGGCCGGGGGCGACGGCGTTTCTGAATTGGTTCACCTGCAACAAGCTGCCTTCGGTGGGGCGGATCAACCTGACCTATGCCTTGACCGGGGCGGGGACGACGCGGACGGAATATACCATCGTGCGTTTGGCGCAGGACGAATATTACCTCGTCTCGGCGGGGGCATGGACGGCCTATGACAGCGATTATCTGCGCAAGGCGATTGCCGATAAGATGCCTGAGGTCGGCTACGTGGAATGTCATGACGTGACCACGCAGTGGGGTGTTTTCGCGATTGCCGGGCCGAAGTCGCGTGATGTGCTGGGCGCTTTGGTGCGGGATGCGGAGCCGGAGACGGTGCTCAGCAACAAGCGGTTTCCGTGGCTCACCATGCGCGACATCGAGTTGGGCATGGTGCCGGTGCGCGCGATCCGGGTGGCCTATACCGGGGAGCTTGGCTGGGAGTTGCATCACCCGATCGAGATGCAGAACCATCTGTTCGACCAGTTGGAGAAGGCAGGCACGCCGCATGGGATGAAGCTGGTCGGCGCGCGGGCGCAGAACTGGCTGAGGCAGGAGAAGAGCTATCGCGCCTTTGGGCATGAGTTGGGCCGGGATGCGACGCCTTTGGAAGCGGATTTGCCGCGCTTCGTGGACCTGAACAAAGAGTTTCACGGGAAGCAGGCGATGGTCGATCACGGCATCCGCGCGAAATGCGTGACCGTGCTGATCGACGGGCCAGAGGATGCCGACCCTTGGGGCCGCGAGGTGCTTTACAATGGCGAGAGCCGGACCGGGCGGCTGACCTCGGGGGGCTATTCCGTGGCCTTCGGCAAGAGCATCGGCATGGGCTATGTCAAACCCGAGGATGCGGTGGTAGGCACGAGGCTGAAGGTAAAGATGCTTGATCAACTGTGGGAGGCCGAGGTGGTCGAAGACAGCCCCTATGATCCTAAGAACCAGCGCATCCGGGCGGACGGTTGATCCGGCGCGGGCTGCTGGCACTCTTTTGCGTATTGGCGCTGACGGCGGCGCTGCTGCGCGACAATCCCGTGGTCGGCGCGGCGCAGGGCTATGCCGCGGATGTGGCGACCACGGCGGCGGCCTCTTATGTCACGCTGCGCACGTTGAATGCCTTTCTCTCCACCGCGCAGGAGATCGAGGTGGGGCTGTCCTTCATCGCCTCCGGCTCGGCGCGGCCTTTAAAGGTGTTGGAGCCGATTGACGACACGGTGGAGCGGATCGCGGGGCTGGTTTTCGGTGTCATGGTGGCCACG
This sequence comes from Sulfitobacter sp. 1A13353, assembly GCF_043557255.1. Classification (NCBI taxonomy): domain Bacteria; kingdom Pseudomonadati; phylum Pseudomonadota; class Alphaproteobacteria; order Rhodobacterales; family Roseobacteraceae; genus Sulfitobacter; species Sulfitobacter sp. 1A13353. The sequence continues at coordinate 226,988 of NZ_JBIFFS010000003.1, forward strand.
GGGGTGATCGCCGTGGCGCTTGGTCCGGTGAGTGCGATTGGGCTGGGGCTGTTGTCTGTCGCACTGGCAGTTTGGACCTTGAGCAAGCGCGGTCATGCGGGGCTGCCCCGGCGGTTGGCATGGTATGGCGGGTTTTTGGGGCTGGCGCTTCCGCTTGCCTTGGTTGTGTCTGAGCCGCTGGCGGGGGCGCTCACCGAAGGGGTCTATCTGCGGAACATGGAGGTGATCGAGGAGATCACCGCCCATGTCGGCGGCAGCGAGGCTTTGGGTGAGGAAGAACCGGGTTTGACGGAGTATCGGCAGCTTGCCAGCAACCTTTGGAGCCGCGCGGATGAGTTGATCGGCGCGCTGTTGGCGGTGCTGGGGGTACATATATTTCGGATATTCTTGTTGCCGCTTTTGTTGGTGGGCGGGCTGTTCGTTGTGGCGCGGTATTATGCGCGGGGGTGAAGGCTGGCGTGGCGTCTGGGGTGGACGTTGTGCAGAGGTATTTGGGAAAGGATGAAGCGGGCGGGGTGGCGTTTTCGTTGGAGGCGTTTGGTTTGGGAGTAACCGATCGCGTCGCCTTTGCGGCGGGGTGGCGCAGAGGTATTTGAGAAAGGATGAAGGAGGGGGAAGGGCGCCCTCCCGTTGGCTTTAGCGCAGGGCGCGGGTGGCGACCCAGTTTTGCCAGTCGGCGCGGCTGCCTGAGAAGGCGTTGAGGTCCACGTCGCCGCCGATGCCGGGGACAATGCCCGTAGCGCTGTATTGCCAGAAGCGCCATGTTTGGCCGGGGTAGGCTTCGGCTGGGGTTTTGGCGGTGGTGCGCAGCCAGAAGTCGTATCCCCGGAAGCGGCCAAGGTCGTTCTCACGGTAGAATTTGGGTGTGGTGTAGATGATCGGGCGTTGGCCGTAATGGGCCTCGACCACGCGCAGCCAGCGGCGCATTTGATCGCGGACGTCGGCGGCGGGCGGGCGGACATGGGCGCAGGTGGGGGAGAAGGGGTTCCATTCCATATCAAGCACCGGGGGCAGCATGCCGCCTGTCTTGGGCACGTTGCGGATGAACCAGCGGGCCTGATCCTCGGGAGGGGTGCAGAAATAGTAGAAATGATAGGCGCCGCGTTTCACGGCGGCTTGGCCCGCGCCTTGCCAGTGGCTGTCGAAGTTGATGTCTTTGAGGTCGCCGCCTTCGGTGGCCTTGATGAAGGCGAAGTTCACCCCGGCGCGTCGGGCGGTGTTCCAGTCGATATCGTTTTGGAAACGGGCCACGTCGATGCCGTGCACGGGGTAGGCGGCGGGGGTGCGGCCTTTGAAACTCACCGGGTCGCTGTCGCCGAAGGCGGCGGGAAAGAGCACGCCGGGCGCGGCCGAGGGCGGGCTGTCGGGGTTGCCGCAGGCGGCGAGGGCGAGGAGCGAGAGGATCAGCGCGCGGCGGAGGATCATGGGCTGGGCTTTCTGGCGATGAAGGCGAGATTGTTGGCGGGCATGTCCACTTCGTCGATCGGGCTGAGGGCTGCATCGCTGAGCCAGCGGGCCATCTCGGTATTGTCTTTATAGCCAATCGCGGGGTCGGCGGCGCGCAGTTGGGCGTCAAAGCGGGTATCGCCGGGGGAGGTGGTTTGGCCGTCGCGCTTGAACGGGCCGTAGAGGATCAGCGTGCCGCCGGGGGCGAGGGCTGCGGCGGCCTCATCGATCAGGCACCGGGTGGCGGGGGGCGAGATCAGATGCAGCAAATTGGCCAGCATGATCAGGTCGAAGGGGCCGTGGTCGCCCGCCCAGCCGGGCGCGGTCGCGTCGAGCGGCAGGGCGGGGGCGATATTGGGCGAAGCGGCCTCGGCTGCATAGGCGTTAATGCTGGCGCGGCGGGCGGTGTCGATGTCGCTGGGTTGCCATCTAAGGCCCGGCAGGCGTTTGGCGAAGCCCACGACATGTTGGCCGGTGCCGCTGGCGATTTCCAGCGCACGGCCCCGGGGCGGGGCGTGGGTGGCCAGCAGGTCGCAAAGCGCGTCGAGATTGCGCGCGGCGGCAGGGGCGAAGAGGCGGTCGCCGCCTGCGTCTTCGGCGACGCTGGCGTTGGGGGGCAGGCGGCTCATGCCTGCTCTTCCAGCCGGTCGGTGGCCGGGGGCGGTGTGGGCGACAGGGCCGAGATGGCAGCGTAGGTCTGCGGCGTCATCAGGTAGGTCAGCGCGGCGAGCGACGGCTCTAGTTGGGCCAAGGAGCGGGCCGAGATGATCGGCGTCGGCTTCGTGGGATGGGCCGCTGCCCAAGCCACGGCGAGTGTTGCGGGATGGGTGCCGAGATCCCGCGCGAGGGCGGCAAGACCGGCAGCGGCGCCGTGCATCCCCTCTTGCCCGTAGCGGGCGGCATAGCGGTCATCCTCGCTGAGGCGGCCAGTGCCGCCCTCAGCGTATTTCCCGGTCAACAGCCCACCGCCCAGCGGGGAGTAGGGGGCGACCAATATGTCGAGGTCATGGGCCATCGGCAGGATCTCGACCTCGGCCTGACGTTTGACGAGGTTGTACATTGGTTGGATCACCGCGATCTCAAGCCCGAAGTCGGCGGCGATATGGGCGGCTTTTACGACCTGCCATGCGGCGAAGTTCGACAGGCCCACTTGGCGGATATGGCCCTGTTGTTGCAGGTCGGCCAGCGCGGCGAAGCTTTCGGTCAGCGGGGTGCCGGGATCGAAGCGGTGGAGGTAGAGCACATCGAGCGTATCAAGCTGCATCCGCTGGCGGGATGTCTCGGCAGAGGCGAGGATATTGGCCCGGCCCGCGCCCCCGGTATAGGCGGCTTTGGTGGCGACGATCAGGCTTTCGCGGCGGTCTTGGACGAACTGGCCCAACAGCCGCTCTGACGCCCCGTCGGTATAGACATGGGCCGTGTCGAAATGGGTGATCCCGGCCTCGATACAGGCGTCGAACATCGCGCGGGAGGCTGCCGCATCGGCGCGCCCGCCGAACTGCATGGTGCCGAAGGCGAGGCGGCTGGCGGGGGTGCCATCAAGGCTGGTGAGCATCTGTATCATGCCAGATTGGTGGCATGTGCGCTGCCCGCGCGCAATGGGTTTACGCAGGGGCAGGCGGCGGCGCGCTTGGGGACCGCACGCATGGGGCCCCGACCGGGGCGGCGACGAAAAAGGGGCGCGCGGTTGACCGTGCGCCCCTGTTGTCGGTCAGCCGGTTCGGCTTACTCAGGAATGGTGCCTTCGATGCCTTCGACATAGAAGTTCATGCCCGCCAGCGTGCCGTCATCTGCGGTCTCGCCTTCGGCCAGCCATGCGGAACCGTCCTGTTTGTTGATCGGACCGGTGAAGGGGTGGTACTCGCCCGATGCAATTTTCTCTTTCAGTTCCAGCGCTTCGGCTTTCACATCTGCGGGTACGGCGTCGGTGATCTCACCAATGCCGACCATGCCCGGCCCGATGCCGTCCCATGTGTCTTGGCTTTCCCATGTGCCGTCCATGACCGCTTTGACGCGGTCGATGTAATAGGGCGCCCAGTTGTCGATGATCGAGGACACGCGCGGCTTGGGTGCATATTGCGCCATGTCGGAGGCTTGGCCAAAGGTGATCACGTTGCCCGCTTCCTGCGCAGCGGCCTGCGGCGCGGTGGAATCGGTGTGTTGCAGCACCACGTCGGCGCCCTGTTCGATCAGCACCTTGGCGGCGTCGGCTTCTTTGGCCGGGTCAAACCACGTGTAGGCCCAGACGATTTTGAACTGAACGTCGGGGTTTACCTTCTTGGCGTGGATATAGGCGGAGTTGATGCCGCGGATCACTTCCGGGATCGGGAAGGAGCCGATGTAGCCGATGATGTTGCTCTCAGTCATGGAGCCCGCGATGTGGCCCTGAATGGCGCGGCCTTCGTAGAAACGCGCGGAATAGGTCGAGACGTTGTCGGCGCGTTTGTAGCCGGTGGCGTGCTCGAATTTCACATCGGGGAATTTCTTGGCCACGTTGATGGTGGGGTCCATGTAGCCAAAGGAGGTGGTGAAGATCAGATCGGCACCGTCGAGCGCCATCTGCGTCATCACACGTTCGGAATCGGGGCCCTCGGCCACGCTTTCAACGAAGACGGTTTCGACCTTGTCGCCGAACTCTTCTTCGACGGCCAAACGGCCTTCGTTATGCTCATAGGTCCAGCCGCCGTCGCCCACGGGGCCGACAAAGACAAAGCCGACCTTGGTCTTGTCTTGGGCCACAGCGCCCGAAGCAAGGCCGAGCGCAAGGGCCGCGCTGGTCATAAGGGTGGTTAGTTTCATGAGGTTTCCCCTGTTTGCGTGCCCCTTTGCCGGGGCTTGATGTGCGGGCGATGCCGCGTGACGTGGTGCCCCTAGTTCGAGGCGTGGAAGGTACGGCCCAGCGAGGCCGGCGCGGCGCTTTTGTCCGCCGACAGCACCACCAGAACGATGATGGTGATGATATACGGCGACATTGCCAGATACTCTACCGGAATGGCAACGCCCGCGCCTTGCAAGTTCAACTGCAACTGGGTGATGCCGCCGAAAAGATAGGCACCCAAAAGCGCGCGCCATGGCTTCCAAGAGGCGAAGACGACAAGGGCAAGGGCGATCCAGCCGATGCCGGCGGTCATGCCTTCGGTCCATTGCGGCACGCGAATGAGGCTGATGTAAGCCCCGCCCAGGCCCGCGCAGGCGCCGCCAAAGAGGATTGCCGCAGTGCGGATGCGCTTGACCTTGTAGCCGAGCGCATGGGCTGCGTCGTGGCTCTCTCCTACAGCGCGCAGGATCAGGCCCGCGCGGGTGAATTTCAGCACCGCCCAGACCCCGGCAACCAGCGCGATGCCGAGGTAGAGGATGATGTCATGGGTGAAGAGGATTGGCCCGATCACGGGGATATCGACCAGCGGGCCGAAGTCGATGTCACCCAGCCGCGGCGGCTTGATCCCGACGTAGCTCTGCCCGATCAGGGCCGAGAGGCCGAGGCCGAAGAGCGTGAGCGACAGGCCCGAGGCGACCTGATTGGCCAGTGCCACTTGGGTTAGGAAGGCGAAGAGCAGGCTGAGCACGGCACCGCCCGCGGCGGCGGCGGCGAAGCCCAAAAGCGGCGATCCGGTCTCGACCGCCGTGGCAAAGCCGCAGATCGCGCCGGTGATCATCATGCCTTCGACGCCGAGGTTTAGCACGCCGGATTTCTCGACCACGAGTTCTCCGATGGCGGCGAAGATCAGCGGCGTCGCGGCCACGAGGAAACCTGCGACGAACAAAAGCGGGTTGATTGCGGAAAGATCCATCAGGCAGCCTCCGCCGCGCCAAAGCGCAGCCGGTAATGAGTGAAAACGTCCAGCGCGAGCAGGAAGAACAGGAGCATGCCTTGGAACACCTGAATGGCGGCGGCGGGCAGGCCGAGGTTGGACTGCGCGATGTCCCCGCCGATATAGGTCAGCGCCATCAGCGCCCCGGCGAGCAGAATGCCGATCGGGTGCAACCGGCCAAGGAAGGCCACGATGATCGCCGTAAAGCCATAGCCCACGTTAAAGTCGATGGTGACCTGACCCGAGGGGCCAGCGACCTCGAACATGCCCGCAAGACCGGCGAGCAGGCCAGAGGTGCCGAGGCAAAACAGCACCAGCCGCGCCGGGTTCACGCCGGAAAAGCGCGCCGCGCGGGGGGCCTCCCCGGTGACGCGGATGGCAAAGCCCAGACGGTGCCGTGCGAGCAGGACATAGGCAAAGATCACCGCGATCAGTGCTGCGACCACGCCCCAATGCATGCCAGAGCCTGCGAAGAGTTCGGCGTTATGGGCCGAGGCGTATTGTTGCAGGTTGCGCGAGCCGGGAAAGCCGTAGCCTTCGGGATTTTTCAGCAATCCGAGTGACATGGAGGCAAGGAACTGTTCCGCCACATAGACCAGCATCAGCGAGACGAGGATTTCATTGGTGCCAAACCGCACCTTGAGAAGGGCCGGGATCATCGCCCAGAGCCATCCGCCGAGCGCCCCGGCGAGGACCATCAGCGGGAAGATATACCAGGCCTCAAGCGGGTAGAAAGCCAGCCCCACGCCCGCGCCAAAGAGGGCGCCCATGATATACTGCCCCTCGGCCCCGATGTTCCAGATGCCCGCCTTGAACCCAAGGCTGAGGCCGATGGCGATCAGCACCAAGGGTGCGCCTTTGATTAGCAGTTGCGGGCGGTAGTAAAAGGCGTAATCGCCAAACAGGGGCTGCCAAAAGATCGTTTGCAGCGCCTCGATCGGGTCTTTGCCCAAGGCCGCGAACAGCAGCCCGCCGAAGATGAATGTCGCCAGCACCGCCATGATCGGTGTCGACAGCGAGAGGGCCCGGCTGGGCTGCGGACGCTTTTCAAGGCGGATCACAGATCACCCCCAATGGTCAGAGTGAAAGATGAGAGGCTCGGCTTAGACATGCGCCACCTCCATGCCATGTGCCCCGCCCATCATCAGGCCGATCTCTTCGACGGTCAGCCCCTGCGCGGGGCGAGAGGGCGACAGGCGGCCTTCGTTCAGGGCGGCGAAATTGTCGGAAATCTCCATCAGCTCATCAAGGTCTTGGCTGATGACGATCACGGCGGTCCCGTTTGAGGCGAGGTCCAAAAGCGCCTGCCGGATCGCGGCGGCGGCAGAGGCATCGACGCCCCATGTCGGTTGGTTCACGACCAGCAGCTCGGGCCGTTGCAGCACCTCGCGCCCGATGACGAATTTTTGCAGGTTGCCGCCTGAGAGCGAGCGCGCGGCATTGGCGGGGCCGGGGGTGCGCACGTCGAAGGTCTTGATGATCTTCTCGGCAAAGCTGCGCGCCTTGCCCCAGTCGAGCATGCCGCCGCGCTCCAGCCCCTCACGGGCGGCCCCGGTCAGCATGGCGTTTTCCGTCAGCGACATGTCCGGCACGGCGGCGTGGCCCAGCCGCTCCTCGGGGGCGGTCAAGACGCCAAGCGCGCGGCGGGCGGTGGGGCCGAGCAGCCCAATGTCGCGCCCGTCAAAGGTGATCATCCCCGCGCCGACCAGTGTTTCGCCCGAGAGCGCGTTGAGCAATTCGTCCTGCCCATTGCCCGCGACGCCGCCGATGCCCAGCACCTCCCCGCGCCGCACCTCGACGGAAATATCGCGCAGCGGCATGCCAAAGGCATGGGCAGACCGGGCCGAAAGATTGTTCAGCGTCAGCGCCACTTCGCCCGGTTCCTTGCTGTCGCGGGTCGGCGTTTTCAGCGCGGAGCCCACCATCATCTCTGCCATGTCGCGCGCCGAGGTCTCACGCGGGGTGCAATGGCCGACGACCTTGCCCAAGCGCAGGATCGTCGCGCTGTCGCAAAGGCTGCGGATTTCTTCGAGCTTGTGCGAGATATAAAGGATCGCGGTGCCCTCTGCGCTGAGCTTGCGCAGGGTTTTGAACAGGATTTCAACCTCTTGCGGGGTCAGAACCGATGTCGGCTCGTCCATGATCAGCAGTTTGGGCTCTTGCAGCAGGCAGCGGATGATCTCCACCCGCTGACGTTCCCCCGCCGAGAGGTCGCCGACGGTGCGGTCCGGCGCAAGCGGCAGGCCGTAGGTGTCCGACACATCGCGGATCTGTTGGCTAAGCTCGCGCATCCGCGGCGGGTTTTCCATGCCGAGCGCGATGTTTTCCGCCACGCTGAGCGCATCGAAAAGCGAGAAATGTTGAAACACCATGCCCACGCCCGCCTGCCGCGCGGCGTGCGGGTCGGTGGGGGCAAAGCTCTCCCCCCGCATTAGCATCTGGCCCGCGTCTGGTTTGACCAGCCCGTAGATCATTTTAACCAAAGTGGATTTGCCCGCGCCGTTCTCGCCCAGCAGGGCGTGAACCTCGCCCGGAGCGATCCGCAGGGAAACGTCATCGTTCGCGACGACGCCGGGGTAGGCCTTGGTCAACCCGGTGAGGTCGAGAAGTGAATCAGTCATGCGGAAACCTTTGTCTGGGTCCGGGCGATGAGGGCGATCAGCGCACCATGGGCAATTTGCGCAGGCAGCTTGCCCAGCGATTTATCGCCAATTGGACAGGTGATGCCAGAGGGATCCAACCCCATGTCACGCAAGCGGCGGGAAAACCGTGACTTTTTTGTGTCAGAGCCGATCAGCCCGACGCTCGCGGCGCCGCGATTGAGCAGCGCGGCACAGAGTGCGAGGTCGATGTCATGGGAATAGGTGAAGATCAGGTGATGCGCCTCGCGCGGCGCATGGGCGGCCAACCGCGGCATGTCGGCGGCGGGGGTGACGGTGACATGGGGCAGGATCTGGTCGGGGAAACGGTCGCGGGCGCTGTCGATCCATGTCAGATCGAAGGCCCGGGGCGGGCAGGCGGCCACCACCGCCCGGCCCACATGCCCTGCGCCCCAGAGCCATAGCGGCACGTCGCTTTGTACATCCGGCAGGGGCAGGGGGGTGGCCGCGTCCAGCGGGCGCGGCGTCGTGGTGTAGCGCAAGCTCACCGCGCCGCCGCAGCATTGGCCCAGACCGGGGCCGAGCGGCAGGGTCTGGGTGTCTTCGCACCGGCCCTCGGCCAGCATCTGGCGGGCGTGGGCGATGGCCTGATGTTCCAGCGCCCCGCCCCCGATAGTGCCCGCGATCGCGTCAGACGTGACCTTCATCGCCGTGCCCGCATCCCGCGGGGCCGATCCGCGCGTGGCGGTGACCTCGATGAAGATCGCGGTCATTTCCGCGCCCGTCCAACGGCGGTGAGCACGGCCTCGGCGGTGGCCGGGGCTTGCAGGTCGCCGTAATGCGGGCCGCAGGCCGCCACCGCATCCGACAGCGCCATGAAGGCCGAGATGCCGAGCATGAAGGGCGGCTCGCCCACGGCCTTGGAGCGGTAGACCGTTTGCGCCGGGTTCGGCTGGTCCCAGAGCGCCACGTTGAAGACTGGCGGGCGGTCCGAACAGGCGGGGATCTTGTAGGTCGAGGGCGCATGGGTGCGCAGGGTGCCACTCTCGTCCCAGACCAGTTCCTCGGTCGTGAGCCAGCCCGCGCCCTGCACGTAGCCGCCCTCGATCTGGCCGATGTCGAGCGCGGGGTTCAGCGAGGCCCCGGCGTCATGCAGGATATCGGTGCGCAGGATGCGGTTTTCGCCGGTTAGCGTGTCGATCACCACCTCGGTGCAGGCCGCGCCATAGGCGAAATAGTAGAACGGCCGCCCGCGTCCGGCGATCCGGTCCCATTCGATCTCGGGCGTCTTGTAATAGCCGGTGGCGGAAAGGCTCACGCGGTTCTCATAGGCCGAGGCGGCGGCGGCGGCGAAGGTGATCTCCTCTCCGTCGATGCGCACCATGCCGTCGGCGAATACCACCTGATCGGGGGTGGTCTGGTAGCGTTCGGCCAGATGCGCGGCCATCCGGTCGCGGATCGTGTCGCAGGCGTTCTGCGCCGCCATGCCGTTGAGGTCCGATCCCGAGGAGGCCGCTGTGGCCGAGGTATTGGGCACCTTGGCGGTGTCGGTGGCGGTGATCTTGACCACCTCGGGCGAGACGCCGAAGCGCGCGGCGGCGACCTGCGCCACCTTCTGGAACAGCCCTTGGCCCATCTCGGTGCCGCCGTGGTTCAGGTGGATCGAGCCGTCTTGGTAGACATGCACCAGCGCGCCCGCCTGATTGAGGTGAGTGAGCGTGAAGGAGATGCCGAATTTCACCGGGGTGATCGCGATGCCGCGCTTCATCAGCGGGCTTTTCGCGTTCCACTCGGCAATGGCGGCGCGACGCGCGTCGTAATCGCAGCTTTCGACCAGCCGGTCGGTCAGCGCGTTGACGATGCAGTCGGTGACCGGCTGCTGGTAGGGCGTGGTCTGCACGTCCGAGGGGGTGGCCGGGATCGACGGTTGCGCGCCGGGCGCAGGGGGCGCGCCGCGTGATGACAGATCGGCCTCGGCATCCGGCGGGGTGCGGTTGTCGATCGCGGTGCCGGTGTTCTCCACCTCGGTCGGGCGGTGGGCGTTGTCGCTGTAGTAATTCGCCCGGCGCACGGCGAGCGGATCGAGGCCCAGCTCATGGGCGATATGGTCCATCACCCGTTCGATGCCGACGATCCCCTGCGGCCCGCCGAAGCCGCGGAAGGCCGTGGCGCTGGCGGTATTGGTCCGCAGGCGGTGCGAGGTGATGCGGATGTCGCGCAAGTGATAGGCGTTGTCGGCATGCAGCATGGCACGATCGGCCACGGGCAGCGACAGGTCCATCGACCAGCCGCAGCGGGTGTAATGGGTCACGTCCAGCGCGGTGATGCGGCCCGTCTCGTCGAAGCCCACGTCATACGCGACACGAAAATCATGCCGCTTGCCGGTGACGATCATGTCGTCGTCGCGGTCATAGCGCATCTTGCAGGGCTTGCCGGTCAGCGATGCGGCCACGGAACAGGCGATGGCCAGCGCGTTGCCCTGGCTTTCCTTGCCGCCGAAACCGCCGCCCATGCGCCGGGTCTCGACCCGCACGGCGTGCATGGGGCGGCCAATGGCATGGGCGACTTTATGCTGAATTTCGGTCGGGTGCTGGGTCGAGGAATGCACCAGCATGTCGCCATTGTCCTGCGGCAGCGCCATAGCGGCCTGACCTTCGAGGTAGAAATGCTCCTGCCCGCCCATCTCGATCTGGCCCGAGAGGCGGCGGCCGGCCTTCGCCAGCGCGGCCTCGGCATCTCCCTTCTGGTAGATGCGGGGGCCGTCCTCGAAACGGCTGTTGGCGTCGAGCGCCTGTTCCACCGTCAGGATCGGATCGCGCGGGGTGATCTGCGGTTTGCCCAGTTGCGCGGCCCGGCGCGCGGCGAGGTGGCTGGTGGCCACGACGAGGTAAAGCGGCTGGCCCGCGTAATGCACCTGATCGGTCGCTAGGAGCGGCTCATCATGGTTCGAGGGAGAGGTGTCGCAATCGTGCTCCAGATCCGCCGCGGTCAGCACCGCAACGACGCCGGGCGCTTCGCGCACGGCAGACAGGTCGAGACCCTCCAGATCGCCCGCCGCGACGGGGCTGAGGCCAAAAGCCAGATGCAGCGTGCCGCGCGGGGTGGGGATGTCGTCGACGTAGCGCGCGGCACCGGTGACATGGAGTTTCGCAGCATCATGGGGAAGGGGCTTTGCAACGCTCATGCCGAGACCTCCAGCAGATTGGTGGGGGTGCCATTGGCGTCGTGGAAATAACGCAGCAGCATGTTCTCCGCCGCCTGCATCCGGTAGCCAGCCGAGGCGCGCATGTCCGACAGCGGGGTGAAGTCGTCGCGCATCGCCTCCATCGCCTTGTGGATGGTCTCTTCGTTCCATGGCTGGCCGACAAGGGCGGCCTCCGCCGCGGCGGCGCGTTTCGGGGTGGCGGCCATGCCGCCGAAGGCCACGCGGGCGGTGAGGATTTCAGAGCCATTGCCGGTGATCGAGATACAGCCGCAGACCGCCGAGATGTCCTGATCGAAACGCTTCGACAGCTTGTAGCAGCGCAGGGTGTCGTGCTGGCGCGGCACGGTGATCGCCTCGACAAATTCGCCCGGCGCGCGGTCTTGCTTGCCGTAGTCGAGGAAGAAGTCCTCCAGCGGCAGTTCGCGCCGCGCGTCGCCGCGGCGCAGGTGCAGCGTGGCACCAAGCGCGATCAGCGCGGGCGGGCCGTCACCGATGGGCGAGCCGTTGGCGATATTGCCGCCCAGCGTCGCCGCGTTGCGCACCTGCGTCGAGCCGTAGCGCCGCAGCATCACGCCCAGGCTGGGGAACAGCGGGGAAAGCTTCGCCTCCACCTCGGTCAGGGTCGTCATGGCGCCGATGCGCAGGCCGGTCTCGTCCTCGGTGATACCGCGCAGATCGGCGCAGCGGTTAAGGAAGGCCACGGCGCCCAGATCGCGGAAGCCCTTGGTGACCCAAAGGCCCACGTCCGTCGCCCCGGCGATCAGCGTCGCGTCGGGGTGGTCGAGGTACCACGCGGCCAACGCGTCGCTGCTCTCGGGTTGCACATGGGGCGCGCCCTCGGCTTTGGCGGGGGCGGGGATGTCCTGTTTGAGCTTCGATTTGAGACCCAGCAGATGCTCCGGCACCGGCTTGTCCGCCGCGGCTTCGGCGGCGCGGATGATCGGCGCGTAGCCGGTGCAGCGGCAGAGGTTGCCGGCAAGCTGCACGTCGTGGTCGCGCGCGCCGTTAAGATGCGCCGTCGCCATCGAGACGACAAAGCCCGGGGTGCAGAAGCCGCATTGGCTGCCGTGATGCTCCACCATGGTCTCTTGCACCGGGTGCAGGGTGCCGTCGGCGCCCGCCATGCCTTCGACCGTGGTGACGGCCTTGCCGTTGATCTGGGGCAGGAACAGGATACAGCCATTGAGCGCGCGGTGCCCGCTCTCATCGCTGATCATGACCGAACAGGCCCCGCAATCGCCCTCGTTACAGCCCTCTTTCGTCCCCGTCAGGCCAAGCTCTTCGCGCAGCCAGTCAAGCAAGGTGGTGGTCGGGGACACGTTGGAGAGTGACACGACTTCTCCATTGAGAAGAAAAGTGATGTCCATTGGTTCTCATCCGCCGCGGTACAAAGTGGCCCGTTAACATGCGCGGGGTTCGATGCGGCGTAGAACCGGGCGCGGGCGAGGTAGAGGTCAGGCTAGCGGGGCGGGGGGCGTTTTGGCAAGAAAAAATACCTTGGGCGAAAAATGCAGCACCGCGGCATCCGACGCTGGTGCCGGGCAGGCGGCTGGCATAGTTTGCGCCCATGTCAGATGCTCCCCGATTCATTCACCTGCGCAGCCATTCCGAGTATTCCCTGCTGGAAGGCGCGCTGCGGCTGAAAAAGCTGCCCGGCATGTGCCGTGACGCGGAAATGCCCGCGCTGGCGCTGACCGATACCAACAATATGTTCGCCGCGCTGGAATTCTCCGTCGCCATGGCCGGGGCGGGCGTGCAGCCGATCATCGGCTGTCAGGTCGATGTCGCCTATGTCGAGGTCCAACCGGGCGAGAAGCCGCGCCCGCCCGCGCCGGTGGTGCTGCTGGCGCAGAGTGAATTGGGCTACGAGAACCTGATGAAGCTCAACTCTTGTCTCTATCTCGACAAGGGTGGGGCGGCGGCGGAGGTAACGCTGGCGGAACTCGAGGCGCTGAGCGCCGATCTCATCTGTCTCACCGGCGGGCCTTCGGGGCCGGTGGGGATGCTGTTGCAGGGCGGTCAGCGCCCGGCGGCGGAAGCATTGATGGCGCGGCTGCACCGCGCCTTCGGCGACCGGCTTTACGTCGAGTTGCAGCGCCATCCGGAGGACGGCGGCCAGCCCGAGTCCGAGCGCCTGACCGAGCGCGGCTTTGTCGAGATGGCCTATGCGATGGACATCCCGCTGGTGGCGACCAACGACGTCTATTTCCCCAAGCCGGACATGTATGAGGCCCATGACGCGCTGATCTGCATCGCCGAGGGCGCCTATGTCGACCAGAGCCAGCCGCGCCGCCGTCTGACCGCGCAGCATTACTTTAAGTCGCAGGCCGAGATGGCGACCCTCTTTGCCGACCTGCCCGAGGCGCTGAGCAATACCGTCGAAATTGCCAAGCGCTGCGCCTTCATGGCCTACCGCCGCGATCCGATCCTGCCCAAGTTCGCCGACGATGAGGTCGCCGAGCTGCGCCGCATGGCCAATGAAGGCCTGCAAGCGCGTCTGGCGGTGATCCCCCATGCGGTGAGCGTGGAGGAATACCAAAAACGGCTCGATTTCGAACTGGGCATCATCGAAGGCATGGGGTTCCCGGGCTACTTCCTGATCGTGGCCGACTTCATCCAATGGGCCAAGGACAACGACATCCCGGTCGGGCCGGGGCGGGGCTCCGGCGCGGGGTCGCTGGTGGCCTATGCGCTCACGATCACCGACCTCGACCCGCTGCGCTATTCGCTGCTCTTCGAGCGCTTCCTCAACCCCGAGCGGGTCTCCATGCCCGACTTCGACATCGACTTCTGCATGGACCGCCGCGAGGAGGTGATCCGCTACGTGCAGGAGAAATACGGCCGCGACAAGGTGGGGCAGATCATCACCTTCGGTGCGCTCTTGTCGAAGGCGGCGGTGCGCGACATCGGGCGCGTCCTGCAGATGCCCTACGGACAGGTGGATCGCCTCTCGAAGATGATCCCGGTGGAGGGGGTGAAACCCGTCTCCATCGAGAAGGCGCTGGCGGACGAGCCACGACTGCGCGAGGAGGCCAAGAACGAGGAGGTCGTCGACCGTTTGCTGACTTACGGCCAGCAGGTCGAGGGGCTTTTGCGCAACGCCTCGACCCACGCGGCGGGCGTGGTGATCGGCGACCGGCCTCTGGATCATCTGGTGCCGCTTTATCAGGACCCGCGCTCGGACATGCCGGCGACGCAGTTCAACATGAAATGGGTCGAACAGGCCGGGCTGGTGAAGTTCGACTTTCTGGGTCTGAAGACCCTGACCGTCATTCAAAACGCGCTCGACCAGATCAAGGCGGGCGGGCGGCATCTGCATATCGCCGCGGACGGGCGCCAGATCTACGAGCCGCCCGAGGGCCATGTCGACGACGTGGCCACCCTCCCGCTCGACGACAAGGCGACCTACGATCTCTATTCCAGCGCCAAGACCGTCGCGGTCTTTCAGGTGGAATCCAGCGGCATGATGGATGCGCTCAAGCGCATGAAACCGACCTGTATCGAGGATATCGTCGCCCTCGTGGCGCTCTACCGTCCCGGCCCGATGGAGAACATCCCGGTCTATTGCGAGGTCAAGAACGGCAAGCGCGAGTTGGAATCGGTGCATCCCAGCATCGACTACATCCTTGAAGAGACCCAAGGCATCATCGTTTATCAGGAACAGGTGATGCAGATCGCGCAGGTCATGGCGGGCTATTCGCTCGGCGGCGCTGACCTGTTGCGCCGCGCCATGGGTAAAAAGATCGCCGAGGAGATGGCCAAGGAACGTCCCAAGTTCGAAAAAGGCGCGATGGCCAATGGCGTCGATAAGAAGAAGGCGGCGGAGGTCTTCGACCTTCTGGAGAAATTCGCCAACTACGGTTTCAACAAGTCCCACGCCGCGGCCTATGCGGTGGTCAGCTACCAGACCGCATGGCTGAAGGCGAACCACCCCGTCGAGTTCATGGCCGGGGTGATGAACTGCGATATCCACCTTACCGACAAGCTGGCGATCTATTTCGAGGAGGTGCGCAAACATCTCGAACTGCCTTGGGTGCCGCCCTGCGTGAACCGCTCTGATGCCACTTTCAAAGTGGTCGACGGCGCGCTGGTCTATGCGCTGGGCGCGTTGAAGAACGTCGGGCTGGAGGCGATGCGGCTGGTGACCGAGGGGCGCAAGGTGGATGGCGTCGACAAGCCCTTTGCGACGCTCTTCGACCTCGCCCGGCGCGTGGACCTCAAGCGCGTGGGCAAGCGCCCGCTGGAGATGCTGGTGCGCTCTGGCGCGTTCGACCAGCTCGACAGCAACCGGCGGCGGGTGTTCCAATCGCTCGACGGGTTGGTGAGCTACTCGGCTGCGATCCACGAGCAGAAGGCCAGCAATCAGGTCTCGCTGTTTGGCGAGGCGGGCGACGACCTGCCCGAGCCGCGGATGCTGCCCTGCGACGACTGGCAGTCGGCGGAGCGTCTGGCCGAGGAGTTCAAGGCCGTGGGCTTCTACCTCTCGGGCCATCCGCTGGACGACTACATGCCGCCTCTGAAGCGCAAATGGGCGCGGGAGACCGGTCTGCCTTTCCTCACGCTTGATGAGCTCAACGAGAAGGTCAGCACCCGCGGCGCGATGAACGCGCGGCTCGCGGGCGTCGTGGCGGGCCGTCAGGAGCGCAAGTCGGCGCGGGGCAACCGCTTTGCCTTTGCGCAACTCTCGGACCCCACGGGCGGCTACGAGGTGACGATCTTCTCCGACGTGCTCGAAGCCTCGCGCGATCATCTGGAGGTCGGCTCCAAGGTCGTCGTCACCGTGGAGGCCACGATGGAAAGCGACCAGTTGAAGCTCTTGGCCCGCGGCATCGGGCCGATCGACGCGGCGGTGGCGGATGCGGGCAGCATGGGGCTGCGGGTCTTCATCGACGGGCCGGGGGCGATCCAATCGGTGGCCGATGTGCTTGCCGGGGCGCGGCAGGCGGTGAAGGCGGCGGGCAAGGGGCCGGTGCAATTCTGCCTGATGGATCCCAGCCTGCCCGGTGAGGTCGAGGTCGATCTGGGGCGCGAATTCCCGGTGACACCGCAGATCAAGGGCGCGATCCGCTCGCTCGACGGGGTGATGGAGGTCGAGGAAATCTGACCTCCGCCGCCTCGGCGGCCTCCCGCGTTGCCGCATCCAGTGGACGGCGGCGGGTGGCTGCGCTACCTGCCTGCCAAGCTATGGGGAGCAGAGCATGAAACGACGCATCGGCCTTTTGATTATGGGGACGTTGCTCTCCGCCTGCGCCATGGCTCCCTCAGCGCCGAACCCGCAGGTCTCCGAGGTTTCATTCGGCACCGTCCTGCCGTTTGGCGAGGTGGCCCGCGTCTGCGATCTGGAGTTGAGCGAATTGGGGCAACTGGTCGAGGAACCTTCGGCGCGGGGCTACCGGTTGTTCGATTCGCAGCCCGGCAGTGCCGGGGCGCGCAGCTTCTACATCACCGGCTTTGCGGACGATTGCGCGCGTCAGTTGACGGCGGCCAATGTGCTATTCGGCACGCCCACGGTCTACGAGCAACTGCACTATGGCCCGGGGGGAGAGAACCTGCCCACCGCCGAGACCGACGCGGCCTATGAGGCGATCAAGGCCCGCGTCTGCGGTGCGGGGCGCGGGAAACCCTGCGGGCGGCAGATCGGCAAACTCGACAAGACCACCTTTTTCGTCAGCGCCTATGAGCGTTTGGGGCAGACCGCGCGCTGGTCCGAATTGCTGGTGCATGACGGGGCCGTCGCCGCCGTGGCAATGAAATCAGCCAATTGACGGGTGCGCGGCGCTGCCGCTCAGTAATGCGGGGGGCGCTCATCGCCCAAAAGCACCGCGCCGCCGCCCGAAGCGTCCCGCTCTCCTTCGCGCTGCATCAGCATATGGACGCGGCGGTTGAGAGTGACGATCTCGGCCTCCTGACGGGTGACAATCTCTGACATATCGTCGACCGCGCGGGTCAGATGGGCGATCTGCTCTTCAAGGCGGCTGATATGCTCGGCGGTTTGGTCTGGGGTGTGATCAGGGCTTTGGTCAGTCATGGCGCGCATCCTTTTTGCGCGATCTAGCACGGACCGGCGGCGCGGGACAGGGGCGGGATGCCGCGTTGCTTGCTCTTGCGGGGGGCTTGGGCTAGACGCGAGGCCAATTGATGCACCGAGGATCCTTGCCATGGCAAAGCCCAAGAAAACCCCCCGTCCCAAGGCGCAAACCCCGAAAGGGTTCCGCGATTATTTCGGGACCGAGGTGACCCATCGGGCCGAGATGCTGAACAAGATCGCCGCCGTCTATCACCGCTATGGTTTCGACGCGCTGGAAAGCTCGGGCGTGGAGACTGTCGAGGCGCTTGGCAAGTTCCTTCCCGACGTGGACCGCCCGAACGAGGGCGTCTTTGCGTGGCAAGAGGATGCCGAGGGCGACAAGCCCGGTGACTGGCTGGCGCTGCGCTATGACCTGACCGCGCCCTTGGCGCGGGTCTATGCCCAGCACCGCAACGAGTTGCCGATGCCGTATCGGCGCTACGCCATGGGCCCGGTCTGGCGCAACGAGAAGCCCGGGCCGGGGCGGTTTCGGCAGTTCTACCAGTGCGACGCTGATACCGTCGGCGCGCCCTCGGTCGCGGCCGATGCCGAGATCTGCGCCATGCTGGCCGACTGCCTTGAGGAAGTGGGCATCGCGCGCGGCGACTATGTGGTGCGGGTGAACAACCGCAAGGTGCTGAACGGCGTGCTCGAAGTGGCCGGGCTTTCGGGCGACGACAAGGAAGCCGAGCGCGGCATCGTGCTGCGCGCCATCGACAAGCTCGACCGGCTGGGGCCCGACGGTGTGCGCGCGCTTTTGGGTGAGGGCCGCAAGGACGACAGTGGCGATTTCACCAAGGGCGCGGGGCTGGGCGAGGCGCAGGCCGATGTCGTGATGGGATTCATGCAGGCCAAGCGCGAGACCGGGGCCGAGACCGTGGCGCGGCTGCGCGACTTGGTGGCAGGCTCCGAGGTCGGCGTGCAGGGCGTGGATGAGTTGCAGCTTATCTCGGACCTGTTGGCAGCGGGTCGCTATGGCCCCGACCGGGTGGAGATCGACCCCTCGGTCGTGCGCGGCCTTGGCTATTACACCGGCCCGGTCTTCGAGGCCGAACTGACCTTCGAGATCAAAGACGAGAAGGGCCGCGCGCGGAACTTCGGCTCGGTCGCCGGCGGCGGACGCTACGACGATCTGGTGAAGCGTTTCACCGGGCAGGAAGTGCCAGCGACTGGCGTCTCCATCGGTGTTGACCGTCTTCTCGCCGCGCTGGCCGCCAAAGGGCGGCTTGAGGCCGAAGCGACAGGCCCCGTCGTCGTCACCGTGATGGACCGCGACCGCATGGCCGATTATCAGGCCATGGTGGCCGAGCTGCGGCAGGCGGGCATCCGGGCGGAGGTTTATCTGGGCAACCCGAAGAACTTCGGCAACCAGATGAAATACGCCGACAAGCGGCAAAGCCCCGTGGTCGTCATCGAAGGCGGTGACGAGAAGGACCGCGGCGTGGTGCAGATCAAGGACATGGTGCTGGGCGCGCAACTGGCGCAAGAGGCCAGCCATGACGAGTGGAAAGAGCGCCCCAACCAATATGAGGTGCCGCGCGGCGATCTGATCAAAGCGGTGCGCGATATTCTGGATCGGACAAGCTGATGCCCACACGTTCCGAAACGCTGGCGCGCGCGGCCTCCCTGCGCGCGATTTTCGAGGGGCAGGGCGCCGTTCTGGTCGAGCCGCCGATCTTGCAACCGGCGGACACGCTGCTGGATCTCTATGGGGAGGATATCCGCGCCCGGGCCTATGTCACCTCGGACGCGCTGCGCGGGGAGCAGATGCTGCGCCCCGATTTCACCGTGCCCGTAGTGCAGATGCATATGGCCCATGGGGCCGAGCCCGCGCGCTATACCTATTCAGGCGAGGTTTTCCGCCGTCAGGAACATGACCCGAACCGCGCCAACGAATACATTCAGGTGGGTTTCGAGGTCTTCGACCGTGCCGATCCGGCGGCGGCGGATGCCGAGGTTTTCGCCCTGATTGCCGAGGCGATGCAGGGCCTTTCGGTGCGCCCGGTCACCGGGGATATTGGCGTGCTGATGGCGGCGGTGCAGGGGCTGGGCACATCCCCCGCGCGCAAACAGGCGTTGATGCGTCACATCTGGCGCCCGCGCCGTTTTCGCGCGCTGCTTGACCGTTATGCCGGGCGCAGCCCGGTGCCCGCGGGGCGCAAGGCGTTGCTGGCCGAGACCGAGGTGACATGCGACGCGCCGATGGTGGGGCTGCGCTCCCGCGCCGAAATTGAAGCCCGCGTTGCGGCCCTGCGCGAGGATGCGCAGACGCCGCCGATCTCTGCACAGCAGGTCGACCTTTTCGAGGCGCTGTTGGAGGTGCGGGAAACCCTGCCCAATGCGCTGAGCCGTCTGCGCGATCTGGCTGTCGACATGCCCGCCATCGGCGATGCCGTGGCCCGTGTCGCGGCCCGCGCCGATGCGATGCGCGCCCGCGGGATCGACACCGACGCGCTGCTCTTCGAGGCCAGCCATGGCCGGTCTTCGATGGAATATTACGACGGTTTCGTCTTTGCCTTCCGCGCCGCCTCGCGGCCCGATCTGCCGAGCATCGCCTCTGGCGGGCGCTATGACGCGCTGACCCGGCGACTGGGGCAGGGCGATGAAATCCCGGCGGTTGGCGGTGTGATGCGCCCCGGCCTGATGCTGGAACTGGAGGCCGGGCAATGACGCTGAAACTGGGTGTGCCGTCCAAGGGGCGGCTGATGGAGAAGACCTTTGAATGGTTCGGCGCGCGCGGCGTCAGCCTGCAACGCACCGGGTCCGACCGCGAATATGCGGGCAAGGTCGAGGGGATCGAGGATGTCTCGCTCGTGCTGCTTTCGGCGGGTGAAATCCCGCGCGAACTCTCGGCAGGGCGGATCCATCTGGGCGTCACCGGCACCGATCTGGTGCAAGAGAAGCTGGCGCTTTGGGATCAACTGGTCGAGCCGCTGGAAGAGTTGAACTTCGGCCATGCCGACCTGATCATAGCCGTGCCGCAGGCTTGGGTCGATGTCGACACGCTGGACGATCTCGACGCCGCCGCCGCCGCCTTCCGCGCCGAACATGGCTTCCGTCTGCGCATTGCCACCAAGTATCACCGGCTGGTACGGGAATTCCTGCGCACCCATGGCGTGGCCGACTACGCGCTGGTCGACAGCCAAGGCGCGACCGAGGGCACGGTGCTGAACGAGACCGCGGAGGCCATCGCCGATATCACTTCCAGCGGGGAGACCCTGCGCGCCAATCACCTGAAGATCCTCAGCGACGGGCTGATCCTGCAATCGCAGGCCACGCTCTGGCGCTCGCGCATGGCGCCCCTAGAGGATCACAGCCGCAAAGCGCTGAAAACCCTGATCGCACAGCTGACCTGACGTAGCGTCACAGCCCCGGGTTTTTCCCTTCCCTTCCATGGCATTGCACCTTCCGAGCCGCTCCCGGCGCGGGGGCGCTTTGCCGCGCGTCTTATCGAAAGACTTGCGAGATGCCGCGCTTCGGATAGGGTGAAAGGGTCAACAGGCCGATACCACAAGCACCGCCAAAAGGGGCAGGGGTCGGGACATAGGGAGGATCCGTCGATGATCGGATGTCACGCGCCCCTTGCGGGGGGCCGCAGCCGTCGCCGCATGGGAGTGGGCGATTGCTGAGGGTTGAGGATTTGCATCTGTCCTTTGGCGGCATCAAGGCGCTGCAGGGGGTGAATTTCGAAGCCAAGGCCGGAGAGATCACCGGGGTGATCGGCCCCAACGGCGCGGGCAAAACCTCACTTTTCAATGCGATTTCAGGGTTTTACAGGCCCGACCGGGGCAGCGTGTCCTTTGACGGAGAGGATATCACCACGCTCAGCCCCGACAAGCGCGCGGGCCTTGGCCTCGCACGGACCTTTCAGAACATCGCGCTGTTTCGCGGCATGACCGTGCTCGACAATATCAAACTTGGCGGCCACACGCGGCTCAAAACCAATGTCTGGCAGGCGCTGCGCTATTTCGGTGCGGCGCAGAAGGCCGAGCTGGAGCTGCGGCGCGAGATCGAAGAGCAGGTGATCGATTTTCTCGAGATCGACCACATCCGCAAATACCCCATTACCATGCTGCCCTACGGTCTGCAAAAGCGGGTCGAACTGGGCCGCGCATTGGCGATGCGCCCGCGCGTGCTGCTGCTGGACGAGCCAGTGGCGGGCATGAACCGCGAGGAGACCGCCGACATGGCACGTTTCATCCTCGATGTGCAGGAACAGTTCGGCACCACGATCCTGCTGGTGGAACATGACATGCACATGGTGATGGACATCTGTAGCCGCATCGTTGTGCTGAACTTCGGTCAGCAGATCGCCAGCGGCTCGCCCGAGGAGGTCTCGAACAACCCGGCGGTGATCGAAGCCTATTTGGGGGCCGCGGCATGACGATTTCTTTCAAAGAAATCGGGCCGGAATTTTTGAAAAATTCCGAGGGTAAGGACAGGGAGGCGCTGTGATGGGGCAGTTCGTGCAATTCGCGATCAACGGGCTGATGGCCGGGGCGATCTACGCGCTGATCGCCGTGGGCATCGTGAGCGTCTACAAGGCCACCAAGGTGGTGAATTTCGCCCATGGCTACCTGATCATGTTCGGGGCCTATTTCTATTTCACCTTCGCCGTGATCGTCCCCGGCCAGCCTTGGGCGCCCGGCTGGCTGGCCTCGTGGCAGCCCGGCTGGATGGTCGAGATGCGGGGTGATTTGCCGATGTTCTCGCCCGTGGCGGCGGTGCTCGACTGGGTGGCGAACCTGCCGCGCATCCTCTTGGGGCTGGCTGGGGCGCTGGTCTGCAACGCGATCCTCGGTCGGGTGATCGAGCGGGTGCTGATGCGCCCGCTGATGGGGCAGTCGATCTTTGCCATGATCATGGTGACGGTCGGTCTAATCTCAATCCTGTCGGGCGCGGCCCAGTTGATCTGGACGGCGGATGCCGCAAGCGTGCCCTATATCGCGCCTAACATGCCGATCCGGTTCGAACTGTTCGGCACCATGATCTTCCTCTTCGGCACCGATTTGGTGAACATGGTGGTGGCGCTGCTGCTGTTTGGTGGCATCGTCGCCTTCGTGAAGTTCACCAAGGGCGGCATCGCCATCCGCGCCACGGCCGAGGACCAATCCACCGCCTATTCCATGGGCATCTCGGTGCCCAAAGTCTTTTCCCGCGCCTGGGTTCTGGCCAGCACCACCGGGGCCATCGCGGGCGCGATCCTCGCCACGCGCAACGGCATTTCGCCGAGCCTCGGTCTTTTTGGTTTCTCGGTGCTGGCGATCGTTCTGATGGGCGGGCTTGATAGCTACGTCGGCGTGCTGATCGCGGCGATGGTCGTGGGCGTGCTCGAAGCGATGACCCAGTGGCAGATGGGCGGCGGCTGGGCCGAAATCGTGCCTTATGTCACCGTGCTTGTGGTGCTGATCTGGCGCCCGCACGGGCTGATGGGGCAGAAGGAGGTCGAGCGGATATGATCAACGCCAACCTGAAGTCCAGCTATGCCGCCGACGAGCGGGTGCTGAACAACCGCTACAAACAGGCCTTTGTCTACGGCTCGATCCTTGCGCTTGTCCTGTTCACGCTGTTCGGCAACGATTACCTCATTCTGATCGCGAGCCAGATGGGCATCCTGCTGATCGCCGTGGTGGGGATCAACATCCTCACGGGCTATACCGGTCTGGTGTCGCTGGGCCATGGCGCCTTCGTCGCCATCGGCGCCTATGCGGTGACGATCTTCGGCAACCTCGGGGCGGGGGTGATCCCGGCGGGGCTGATGCCCTTCGTCTCGGTGCCGCTGGCGGTGGCGCTGGCGGCGGCGGTTGGCGTGCTGGTGGGGCTGCCGAGCCTGCGGGTGAAGGGGCTCTACCTCGCCGTGGCGACGCTGGCGGCGAATTTCATCGTGATCTTCCTGATCGAAGAAGACCTCTTTGCCCCCTGGACCGGCGGGATGGTCGGGATCAACACCAACGTGCCCAACCTGCTGGGCTGGGAGCTTGATACCAAGCGCGAGATGTTCGGGCTGATCGCCGTGGTCGGCCTCGTCTCGCTGCTGGCGGCGCAGAACCTGATCCGCACCCGGGTGGGCCGCGCCTTCATCGCCATTCGCGACCGGGACTATTCGGCCGAGATCCTCGGCATCTCGCTGCTGCGCTACAAGCTGATGAGCTTTGCCCTCTCGGCCGCCTATTGCGGGCTGGCGGGGGCGCTTTTCGCCTATTTCTACGCCCGTATCCTGCCCGAGCAGTTCGAACTGGCGCTCTCGCTGAATCTTGTGGCGGCGCTGATCATCGGTGGCATGGGGCGCACGATGGGGCCGGTTTTCGGGGTCATCATCGTGGTGATGGTGCCCGAACTTATCAAAGTGCTCTTTGGCGCGCTGGCCGGTGACAGCGCCGGCGCGGGGCAATTGCGCGCGCCCTTGCAGCAGATCGCCTTCGGCGTGCTGCTGGTGTTGTTCCTGCTCAAGGAATCCTTGGGCATCAACCAGATCGTTGACCGTATCCTGCGCGCCGCAAACCGTTGGCCGTTTGCGCGCGGGTAAGAATTCACAAGGCCACATCAGGGAGAAGACCAGATGACCATGAACCGCCGATCCTTCCTCGCCACCACCGCCGCCGCGACGGCGGCCATGGGCACGCCGATGATCTTGCGCGCTCAGCCCAAGGAGTATGTGCTCGGCGCCTCGCTGCCGCTCACCGGGCCCTTCGCCACGGCGGGGCAATTGGTCGCGCCTGCCTTCGCCATGGCCGCGAAACTGTTCAACGACGAGGGCGGCGTGGCCGGTGTGCCGATCCGCTTCGTCACCGAGGATTCGGGCTATGTGCCGCAGAACGCGCTGAACAACTACCAGCGCGCGCTGGCCTCGGAAGGCAAGAACATGATCGGCTATTTCGCCGACAGCACCGGGGCGATGAAGCTGATCGCGCCCGAGCTCAAAGGCGAGAACGCCCGCATCATGGGCTCGACCTCCTTTGCCTCGGAACTGGCCGACCCGGCGACCCATCCCTATCAGTATCTCTCGGGCCCGACCTACCAGAGCCAATTCGACATCCTTTTGCAGAACATCAAGAACGAGGGCGGGCAGAAGGTGGCCTTCATCTTCTCCAACACCGAGTTCGGGCGCGATCCCATCGAACATGGCCGCAAGACCGCCGAGGAACTGGGCCTCGAGGTCGTGTTGGAGGAAAGCACCAAGGCCGAGGGTGCCGACATCCCGACCCATGTCACCAAACTGGCGCAGTCAGGCGCGGATCACTGTATCCTGCAGGGCTATGTCACCGGCGTCTGGCCGCAGCTCATCGGCGGCGCGCGGCAGTTTGGTCTGCCGGTGAAGTTCAAGGGCACCTTCTGGGGCATGGAGAAGCTGATCGCCGACCGGATCACCGCCGAGGCCGGGCCCTTCCTTGCTGGCTACGAGGGCGTCATGCCCTACCGCTATTTCTATGACCGCGAGGACGCGCCGCGTTATCAGCAGTATGCGGAACTCAGCAAGCAGATGTTCGCGGGCACGCCTCTGGAGAACTACATGTCGACATGGGCGATCCAGACCATGTGCGGTTTGGAGATTGCCATGAAGGCCTTCCGCGACACCGCCGAGGCGGGGCTCGAACTGACGCCCGACAACATCGCCGAGAAGCTGGCGGGAATTTCCGATTGGGACTCGGGCGGTTTCTTCGGCGGGCCAGTGAGCATGGAGAACAACGCCATCGGGACCGGCCGGGTCTATGGCTATAACCCCGAGGATGGGCTGTTCACGCCGAAATCGGACTGGTTCACCGTGTAAGCGAAACAGGTTCGGGGGCGCGGCCCCCGGACCCCCGAAGTATTTTTGGCCAAAAAGAGAGAGGGCCTCGCGTGCTGACCATCGAGAACATCGAAGTGACCTATCACCACACGGTGCAGGCGCTGCGCGGGCTGTCGCTCGAGGTGCCGGACGGCAAGATCGTCACGCTTCTGGGCACCAATGGCGCGGGCAAGACCACGACGCTGAAGGCGGCGAGCAACCTGCTGG
The DNA here is from genome assembly GCF_043557255.1 of Sulfitobacter sp. 1A13353. NCBI lineage: Bacteria > Pseudomonadati > Pseudomonadota > Alphaproteobacteria > Rhodobacterales > Roseobacteraceae > Sulfitobacter > Sulfitobacter sp. 1A13353. The sequence continues at coordinate 252,114 of NZ_JBIFFS010000003.1, forward strand.
CGTTGGAGAACGGCGAGGTGGGCGAGGGGCGGATTTCGTTCAAGGGCCAGTCGATCATGTCGATCCAGCCCGACCGTCTGGTGCAGCAGGGGCTGTTTCACGTGCGTGAGGGGCGGCGGATCTTCAGCGAGATGACGGTGGAGGACAATCTGATCGCCGCCTCATACGCATTGGACCGGCGGCAGGCGAAGGCGGATTACGACAAGGTCTATGCCTTCTTCCCGCGGCTGAAGGAGCGGCGGCGGCAGATCGCGGGCTATCTGTCGGGCGGGGAGCAGCAGATGCTGGCCTTTGGCCGGGCGATGATCGCGCGGCCCGAGCTCATCCTGATGGATGAGCCGTCGCTGGGGTTGGCGCCCAAGGTGGTGGCGGAGATCTTCGACACGATCAAGCGGCTGAACCAAGAGGACGGCACCGCGATCCTGCTGGTGGAGCAGAACGCCGGGGTGGCGTTTTCGGTCGCCGACTACGGCTATATCATGGAAAGCGGCCAGATCGTCATGGAAGGCGATGTGGAGAAGCTGCGCGGCGACAAGGACATCCAGTCCTTCTACCTCGGGATGGGCGAGGAGGGCGGCGCGCGGCAGTCCTTCCGCGACGTGAAACATTACAAGCGCCGCAAACGCTGGCTCAGCTAGGGAGGCCCGTGATGGCATTCGACGAGTTCAAGGGCGACTTCGCGCCGCTGGTGCGCATGGTGCACAACCATGCCAAGAACCGCCCCACCGGCGTGGCGATGCGGCAAAAGGAATTCGGGATCTGGAACGAGATCACCTGGGCCGGGCTGCAGGAGATCATGCAGGCCGCCGCCGCAGGCCTTGTCGATCTGGGTCTGAAGGCAGGCGATCACGTCGGCATCCTGAGCGAGAACCGCAGCGAATGGGTGCAGGCGCAATTCGGCATCAACGCGGCGGCGGGCGTGGTCGTGGGCATGTATCCCACCAGCCCGGCGGCGGAGCTGGAGCATCTGATCAACGCCTCGGACAGCACGGTGCTCTTCATTGAGGATCAGGAACAGCTCGACAAGATCAAGGAATTGGGCGACCGGGTGCCGCAGCTGCGCCAGTTGGTGATCTTCAACCCCAAGGGCACGCGGGGCGAGGACGTGCTGGGGCTAATCAGCTTCGATGAGCTTCTGGAACGGGGCCGGGCGCGGCTGGCGGATCTTGCCGATGATCTGCGTGCGCGGCAGGCGGGGATTGAGCCTGACGACACCGCCATGATGGTCTTCACCTCGGGCTCCACCGGGCTGCCCAAGGCGGCAGAGATTTCCTATGGCAACATCCACGCCGGCGTGGGCGTGGCGCGCGGTGTTTTCGGGGCCTATCCGCCGGGGACGGACGTGCTGAGCTACCTGCCTCTGTGCCATATCGCGGAACAGGCGGTGACGGTGATTAACGGGCTGGCGCAGCAGTTTGTGATGAACTTCGGCGAGAGCCTTCGGACCATCACGCTCGACCTGCGGGAGGTCGCGCCGCAGGTGTTCTTCGGCGTGCCGCGGATCTGGGAAAAGATGCAGGCGGGCGTGCTGGTGCAGACGCAGACCGCCGGGCGCATCAAGGGGCCGATGACGCTGATGGCGCTGAAGGGCGCGCAGCGGCGCGGCATGATCCGGCGCGACAAGTGGAGCGCCGGGGACCGGCTGGCCCACGCCTTCTGGGACGCGCTGATCTACCGCCATATCCGTAGCTATCTGGGCCTCGGTCGGACTACCTTCGCGATCTCCGCCGCCGCGCCGATCAGCGCCGAGCTTCTGGGGTTCATGCGCGGGATCGGCGTGAATATCCGCGAAGCTTGGGGCATGTCCGAGACCTCGGGCGTGGGCACGATCCAGCGCTCATGGGGCCAATGCAACGGGCGCATCGGCTTTCCGGTCAGCGGCGTGCGCACCAAGATCGCCGAGGATGGCGAGGTGCTGTTCTCGGGCGGGACGATCTTCAAAGGGTACTACAAGAACCCCAAGGCCACCGCCGAGACGCTCCGTGACGGCTGGCTGCATACCGGCGATGTGGGCCGCGAGGAGGCCGACGGTTCGATCACGCTGATCGACCGCAAGAAGGACATCATGATCAACGCGGCGGGCAAGAACCTCGCGCCTGCGCATATCGAGAATGTCATCAAGGCCAGTCCCTACATCAAGGAGGTCGTCGCGGTGGCCGACAAGCGGCCCTATGTGACAGCACTGGTGCAGATCGACATGGATACGGTCCGGCTCTGGGCCGAAGGGCAGGGGATCGCCTATACGACCTTCCGTTCGCTCGCCGAGCACCCCAAGGTGCAGGAATTGATCGACGCGGAGGTGGCCAAGCAGAACCGCGATCTGGCGCGAGTCGAGCAGGTCAAGAAGGTCTGGCTGATGCGCAAGGAGCTCGACCACGACGATGGCGAGGTGACCGCGACGATGAAGGTGCGCCGAGCCAAAGTCTACGAACTCTATGGGGATCAGATCGAGGCGCTCTACGCCGACTGAGGCTCAGAGCACGCCGATCTCGGCCAGCGCGCGGTTCAATTCCACGGGCAGTTCCGCCTCGGCCTCGCGGCCCTCGGGCAGGTCGGGCGGGGCATCCTCGGGCTTGAGGTAGCGCCAGCCTTGGAAGGCCCGGCGCAGGCTGTTCTGGGTGCGGATGATCTCGGGGTCCAGCACGATGGCGCAGCGGCGGATGCCGTCGGCGCGGGTGACCTCTTCCAGCCGGACGATGCGCTGGCGGGCTTGGATCACGCCCTTGATGACCCAGTAGATCGAGCCGCCGTTGAGAATCTCGGCCTCGCGCTTGGGCCACATGCGGGTCACATGGCGCGGCAGCCCGTCATGCGTGCGCACGTCCTTGCGCGCCTGCCATTTGGCAAGGCTTTCGACGCCTTCGGTGCCGACCGAAAGTTTGATTAGATTGATGTAGTTATCCAAAAGTTCCCCCGGAGCGCTGCCTGAGAATGAGCCTTTATATAGTAGTTTCTCCTTCGGAGCTAGCAAGGTATTGTGGTAGGCTGAAGAATAAATTCCGGCCGATCTGCATTTTCGGCGTTGAGAAATCAGCCCGGCCTGTTGTATCGATGCCAACTCTTAAGTCGCATTCGTGCCGCCCTCACGACTCAAAGGAACCGTTGTATGTCCCGCTTTACCGCCCCGATCGCCGAACAAATCTGGGATATGAAATACCGTTTTAAAGGGGCCGATGGCACCCCGAAGGACGTCACGGTCGAGGACACATGGCGCCGTATCGCCCGCGATCTCGCGCAGGTCGAATCGAAGGCGGATGTTTGGGAAGACAAGTTTTTCAACGCGCTGGAGGATTTTAAATACCTCCCCGCGGGCCGCATCACCGCAGGCGCCGGCACCGCGCGCCGCGTGACGCTGTTCAACTGCTTTGTCATGGGCACCGTGCCCGACAGCATGTCCGGCATCTTCGACATGTTGAAGGAGGCGGCACTCACCATGCAGCAGGGCGGGGGAATCGGCTATGACTTCTCCACCATCCGCCCGCGCGGCGCGGATGTGCTGGGCGTCTCTGCGGATGCCTCCGGCCCGCTGTCCTTCATGGACGTCTGGGACGCCATGTGCCGCACCATCATGTCCGCAGGCTCGCGCCGCGGCGCGATGATGGCGACCATGCGTTGCGACCATCCGGATGTGGAGGATTTCATCGCCGCCAAGTCCGACCCCGCGCGCCTGCGCATGTTCAACATGTCCGTGCTGGTCACCGACCCCTTCATGGAGGCCGTGAAGGCCGACGGGTCTTGGGACCTCGTCTTTGGCGACAAGGTCTATAAAACCGTGCAGGCGCGCGATCTGTGGAACAAGATCATGCAGGCGACCTATGATTACGCCGAGCCGGGCGTGATCTTCATCGACCGCATCAACGCCGCGAACAACCTGAACTATTGCGAGACCATCGCCGCCACCAACCCCTGTGGCGAGCAGCCCCTGCCGCCCTATGGCGCCTGCCTTCTGGGCTCGATCAACCTTGCCCGTCTGGTCGCCCAGCCTTTCGCGGACGACGCCCATCTCGACCAAGACGCGATGAGCGAGTTGGTCGCCACCGCCGTTCGCATGATGGACAACGTGGTCGACGTGTCGAACTTCCCGCTGCCCGAGCAGGCTGCCGAGGCGCAGAACAAGCGCCGCATCGGTCTGGGCGTCACCGGCCTTGCCGATGCGCTGTTGATGGTCGGCTTGCGCTACGGCTCTGACGAGGCGGCGGCGCAGACCGAGGCATGGCTCAAAGCCATCGCCCGCGCCTCCTATCTGGCGAGCGTGGACCTGGCGAAAGAGAAGGGGGCCTTCCCGCTGTTCGATGCTGAGAAATTCCTCGCCTCCGGCACCATGCAGCAGATGGACGATGACGTGCGCGAAGCGATCCGCGAACACGGTATCCGCAACGCGCTTTTGACCTCCATCGCGCCGACCGGGACGATCAGCCTCTACGCGGGCAACGTGTCCTCGGGGATCGAGCCGGTCTTTGCCTATGCCTACACCCGCAAGGTGCTGCAAAAAGACGGCAGCCGGACCGAGGAAGAGGTCGTCGACTACGCCGTGCAGATGTGGCGCGAGCTGAAGGGCGATGCACCGCTGCCCGACTATTTCGTCAACGCCCAGACCCTGCCGCCCGCCGATCACGTCAAGATGCAGGCTGCGGCGCAGAAATGGATCGACAGTTCGATCTCCAAGACCATCAACTGCCCCGAGGACATCTCCTTTGATGCCTTTAAGGACGTCTACATGCAGGCGTGGGACACGGGCTGCAAAGGCTGCACCACCTATCGCCCCAACGATGTGACCGGTTCGGTTCTGAGCGTCTCTTCCGAGAAGAGCGACAAGGCCCCCGCCGACAGCCCCGATCAGGTCAGCGAAGGCGGCGAGATCGTCTATATGTCCGACCCGCTGGACCGCCCCGCCGAGTTGGAGGGCAACACCTATAAGGTCAAATGGCCGGATAGCGAGCACGCGCTCTACATCACCATCAACGACATCGTGCTGAACGGCCATCGTCGCCCCTTCGAGGTCTTCATCAACTCCAAGAACATGGAGCATTTCGCCTGGACCGTGGCGCTGACCCGCATGGTCTCGGCCGTGTTCCGCCGTGGCGGTGACGTGTCCTTCGTGGTGGAAGAACTGAAAGCCGTCTTCGACCCGCGCGGCGGGGCTTGGATGCAGGGTAAATACATCCCCTCGATCCTCGCGGCCATCGGCGGCGTGATCGAGCGCCACATGATCGCCACCGGCTTCATCGCGGGCGAGGGCATGGGGCTGAAGACCGACCCGCAGGCGAAGGTCGTCGGCCTCGACGCCCCGCGCGGCAAATCCTGCCCGTCTTGCGGTCAGTTCGACATGCGGATGGTCGAGGGCTGCATGACCTGCGGGAGCTGCGGGCATAGTAAGTGTGGGTGATTAAATGCGCCTTATGAAGTGTGAATCACCTCATCCGAGTTCCGGAAATCACCTCATCTGATTTCCGGATCGGGAGACCCGAGATCGCAGAATGAATGCATAGCGAGGCCGCGCAATAGCGCGGCCTTTTGCTTTTTCTAATATTTTCAGTTCCTTACGAGAGTGTCCGGTCGATGTCTTCCCGCAGGTACAACGTACCGTAATCCTCGCCATCCGGCGAGAAGATCGTGACCCCAGCGGCTCGCAAGGTTGCCGTCATGGACTGCCAACTCTTTCCGTGGGCCTGCGCCATGGTTCGCGGCGTGTAGAAGCGCCGGTGGAAGGCGTCCGCGTCGTCGCGTGTGATAAACAGCTGTTTCGTCTTCAACTTGGGATGCACCAACTCCGTCGCCGGCGTGTGGCCATTGATGACAAGGCGCTTCATGCGGATGGGCTGGCCGATGCCGACGGTTTTCGAGAACAGCTCGATGCTCTGGTGGGACGAGGGCTCAGGCGACAGGACCGAACAGACCTCGTCATGATAGACGTACAGCGCCGCGTAGCCGTCGAAATCGGCGTGGTTTCCGATCCTGACGATCCGCCGGTCTTGGATCGCCCGGATGATGACTTCCGGGCCCACCATCAGGCGCGCGGCGGACTTCGAGATGTGCTCCCAGCCATGCTGCGCTTGGCGGAGCGGCGATGCGCCGATGAAGACGCTGTCGAGGAAGCGCACGCCGTCCACCGGATCCCAGATGGTCTTGGTACCGGCGTCGTGGACGGATGGCAGTCGTGGCGCGAGGACCCCGCCCGCGACAAGCAGATCGAACTGGGACCGAGATGCGTTAATGCCCTCGGCGAACTCCTTCGCGGTGATCAGCGTCGTCGCGGCTTTCAGCACCGTGTCGGCGCGTTTCGCATCGAAGACTTGCCAGGCATCAGGCAGACCTTCTTCAGGAATGATGTTCTCGGCGGCAAGGATCTTTCGGAGGCGTCTCTGGTCGATCCCTGTTGCCTTGGCCGCGCTCCTCACCGAATGGAGCCTCCGTTCGACGATGGGCTCTCCGAGTAGTTCGTCCCCGACACCGAGGGGCCATGTCTCCAACATGTGTGACCGCAGGATCCGCCGGAATTCATCGTAATCAGGGTTGTCGATGGTGTCGTAGGCCAGCCGGTCGTACATCTTCGGGAAGATCTTCTTCGGGCCATCGTGCGGTCCGCCCGGGAGGTTTTGCAGGCCCTGCAAAGCCCCCCTGATCGCCACTTCACCTTGTCGGGCACTCCGAAATCCCAGATCGTACACGAACCATTTGTCCTCATCTGTCACGGCAGACGGGGCCGACGTGATATGACGCAAAAGCGAGGTTCCGAGCATCAGGCAATAGTTGCAGGCCGCATGCAGCGGGTGCTGTTCCAGCCAGTTACCGTCGCCGTGGCCCTCCAGCTGTGCATCCAGCCACGTGTCGAAGCTGGTGGGGGCTCGTGGTTCGAGGGTCAGGTTTCCCTCAGTGATGGCCGGGATCAACGAGGCCAGGTGCGGTGCCGAAGCAAACCGTGGGACTGGTTTGCTTTCCTGCCATAGCGTCATCAACGGTGTGTTGTGCTCCAGACAGAGTGTCACGTGCGGCACCAACCAATGCCCTCGCATCGCCATGGCTGCCGGACCGGTCCCTTGGTCCTCAAGGTCCTGACGAATACACTCTGGGCAGCCGCGCATCTTTGGAGGCTGCAGTATCTTGGAAGGAAAGGTGTGACCGCGGAAAAGGCGCATGGTCCCGGCAACCCCATCTTTCGAGGGCGACCATGCAACGACGTCTTCAGGGATCGGGCAGCCGAAGGCTTCGAGCGCTTCGATGGCGGTGGAGGCTCCTGAGATCACTGCGAGGAACGACGTTTCCCGGTCTGCCGAGAATGTTGCCGCATCCATATGGTAGGCAGCTGCCGTCCTCGAGACGAAAGAAGCGACGGTTTCACGCGGTCTATGGGGGATGGAAGTAGCCATGAACACTCCGAAGTTTCGGGCTTCGTACGTGAGGCGATCCAAGATGCAAGATCAAAGTCGATAGATCATAAAGTTGCTGAAATGCACCCCTAATTGAGCCCGCGACGAATTTTATAGTGCAGGAGCACTAAGAAACTTCCGATCAATTTACTCCCGATGCATGCGATCAATGAGATAGTGCAGGCAGAGCAGTGTTATCGTGCCGAGACTTGATATCATCCATGTGTAGATTATCCAGTACGCCGACTTTATCAATTCAACGCACCAACCTTTGTAAATCGGCTTGATAGAAATGGCCGAAGACACAGAGCCTGCCAGAAATATCAATATCGAAAGAAATGCGCAGTATCCAAGCAATATGGAAAGGAAGCGTCTCCGCGACACTTCTTCAACTCCTCGGCCACATTTTTCTCTCAGGGAAGTTGACCGACCGGCCATGAGATTATCGAGATTCTTATTCGGGAAGCTCGTAACAGCAGCGAGTGCGGCGATATAAAAACCTACGAGGACACCCATCAGCGTAGTGGCGCTGGCGACAACTTTTTCGATATCAATGATAAGATAAGTACTGCCCCACGTATTAAGAGAAACGAGTACGACCGCTGAAATTGCTGTGGGGTAGACATACTGGAAATAGGGGAGGTTTTCACCGCGCAGACGAAACAACGTAAACGCGGTGAACAGAGTATTTGCGTTTATGAAGAGTCGACGAAGATGCTTGAACATCATCCTGCCTCTAGCTCTACGGCCTTTTCGATGAGCTTATCGAGCATATCTTGCCGGACCTCACCATAGTATTGCGTGAGAGGCTCCTCGAATCCAGCAACCTTCTCGTTCAACATGAACGCGTTCTCTAACGCTTCGTTGGTGTCATCCTCGAGGTCACCATCTCCCACCGGCACTTCGACGGTCTTAATCTGCCCTTCGTTTGACTTCAGTCGAACGAGCAATTCTTTGCTGTCATCTTCGACGTCTTCCCAACCCCGAACTTTATCGATTCCCAGCTTGATAAGGCGACGGGCGCCGTCCGCGTCGACCTCCCGACGAACGTCCAAAGTCAGCCGACGACTGGTTTCTCGAATAAGATCGGCTTCATCCTGGCCCTGTTCCTGCGCTTCATGGCCGATCAGCTGAAGGTCAAGGATTGTGCCAGTCGTCATGGCCTGCTGAAGAGTCTTTGACTGGAAACCGTCGATCTCGCATTTGCCCTTGTAGGACTTGTCTTCGTCTTCCACCTTGAAGATCTTTGGCGTTGCTCCATTCAGGATCCAGTTGAAATGCGCCTTCAGGCTGGTGAAATTGATCCCGGGTACTTTCTCCGCAAGAAGCAGATGCCTTCCGAGCGCATCGGCCTGCCTCTTGACCAAAACATGCGCACAATAATGCGCCCCCTCCGTATCCTTTTTACCGCTGTTCCTCGTTTCGTCTGTATCAAAATCGATCCAAGCCATATCCGCGACGTCGCGATCACCGACCTGCATCATGAGCCCGTAGTACTCCGCATTCTCGACAACGGGATTGCACCACATGAGGCGCGTTTCTTTTTGATACGCCCTCTTGCCTTCCTGACTGTCTTGAAGGGCCTCAAGGCGAGCAATCAAATCGATCAACTCGTGTTGCGGTGCGCCGACAGGTGAATTCTGCCGGTTTTGGATCTTGATCTTTCCAACGGAAATCCAGCGGTAGTCAGTAGGTAACGCCATTCAGAAAAACCTATTGCCTGTTCAATGTATCGTCCTGGCGCGCCTTGCCATTTCGCGGAGCGCTTTGCACAAGTTGCCGCCTTTATTGCACTTTTGATATCAGAGGCGAATAACCGGCAACAGAGAAAACGGTGGGGTTGTGCTTCTTACGCAGGCGTCGGGCGCTTCCCGAAGACCTCGTCGAGGAGGGAGGGCATAAGCGCGTCGATGTCGGCAGAGGATGCGGTGCGAAGCTGCTGAATGCGGCGGGCCTTGGCTTGCAGGGCATTGAACCACCTCTGAGAATCGCGGTCCGGAATCGGCACTGCGATTTTCTCAAGCTTCTTCAGGCCCAATGTCCGGTTACGCCCAGCCCCACCGGGAGAAGCCTCGTTCAGTTGCAAAATTCCTTCCGGCGATTGGAAGTAATAAAGCAGAAAATCGGCGCTGGTGACCTCGGGATCGGCGACACAGGTCAGAAAGCGATGCGAGCCAACCCGGCCAGCGTCCTCAGGCTGGACGATCGCGACAGCCCCTTCCCATGCAAACACGATATTGAAGACCAGGTCCCCCCGCGCCATTTCGAAGAGCTTCTTTGACCCGACTTCGGTGCCGGGCAGCACGGGCTTGTGGAATGTACCGCGTCCGAAAGAGCGAACACCAAGTTCGGGGTAACCCTGGCTCGGGTCGATCTCGACCGGGCGGCGGACGAGAGGGGCAACTTCGGACATGGGGCAGCAGGGGGCGCCGTCTATACAGCGGGCGAAGGCCTTGGCCAGCAGCTGCTTCATCTCGGCCTCGGCTGCCGCGACGGCCTCGGATCGCCGCGCGATCAGCTCGGCCGCCCGGTCCAGTCGTCCGGCGATCCGTTGCTGTTCATCTAGCGAAGGAAGGTCCAGAGTTAGATTCAGGAAGACGTTTTCCTTAAGGCGAACACGGTTCGTGGAGCCTTCACTTGAACGTCGGCACAGATCGACGAAGGCTTCGGATCGCGAATACCATTGCAAGAATTCTGGGAGGATTTTGGTCTGGTCTATCTCGAAGCACGGAAAGTCATTGCTGACCAATGCGCCATCGAGTTCGGGCGGGACTATCCCAAATGCCCCATGTCTGGCGTCGATCCGTGACAGAAGAAACTGGCCTGCCTTTGCCTTGATCTGCCGCGCCGCCGCGATCTGTGCCCCGGAAACCTCGCCGCGTAGCGTCAGGCCCTTTCCCCAGAGACGGGCCGTGATCTGCTTGTAGGTTTCATTCGGCCTAGGTGCGATCCAGTCGTCAGACTTGGTGAGAACAGCGCCGATCGGCACACATGCGGCGCACATCATACGTCCCCTGCGAATTCGCTGCGCAGATCGTTCATGATCGACAGGACTTCCTGCTCGCGTTTGATGATCGCGTCGACGATCTCGCGCGGTTTGCGGTGGTCTACGGCTTCCTTGGCGTGCGGGTTCTTGACGTCGAGGTTGCAGGCGATGACCCGGCCTTCCTCGTCTTTCTGGATCAGGCCGGGGCCATCCACCTTCCAGGCGAATTCGCTGTCCTTCCGATCCTGCCACCAGTCGAGGCAGCCCTGAAATTCTTCGTAGGTCATGGGCGCGGTCTTGGAGTATTTCTTGCGGCCTTCGGGGCGAGGCAGCTCGTAATACCAGATGTCGCGGGTCGGGCCGCTGGTATCGAAGAAGATCAGGTTGGCGGGGATGTCCGTGTAGGGGGCGAAGACGCCCTCGCGTAGGCGGACCACGGTGTGCAGGTTGAACTTCTCCAGCAGGTCGGCCTTGATGCGAGCCGAGATGCCATCGCCGAAGAGTGTCCCGTTAGGTACGACGACCGCGGCGCGGCCTTTGCCGCCACGCTTCAGCCGACGCATGATCAGTTGGAGAAACAGCAGCGCTGTTTCAGTGGTACGACGGTCTTCGGGGAAGTTGTTGAGGATGCCCACCTCTTCCTCGCCGCCAAAAGGTGGGTTGGACAAGATGACGTTGACGCGTTGGGCCTCTCCAATCTCGTTCAGGCGGAAGCGCAGGGCGTTGCCAGAATCAATCCGGGGCGCGTGCATGCCATGCAGCAGCAAGTTGAGCTGCGACAGCAGGAAGGGAAGCGACTTCGCCTCGCCGCCCATAACGCTTTCTTCCTGCAGGATGCGCCGCTTTTCGACGGTGTCGGCTTGCGGATCAAGGTGCATGAAAGCGTCGGTCAGGAAGCCGCCGGTGCCGCAGGCCGGGTCAAGCACGGTTTCGCCCAGCTGTGGGTCGGTGACTTCGACCATGAATTTCACGACGGGGCGCGGAGTGTAGAATTCGCCCGAATCCCCGGCGGCGTCGCGCATCTCGCGCAGCAAGGTTTCGTAGAGGCGACCGAGGAGGTGGACCTCTTCGGAGGAGTCGAAGTGGATTCCGTCGATCAGGTTGACCACGTCGCGCAGCAGGTAGCCGCTTTCCATCCGGTTGGCGAAGCCCTGGAAGACGGTGGCGATCACGTCGCGTCGTTCACGCCGACCGTTGTCGCCTCGCAGGTTGCGCAGGTAGGCGAACAGGCCGGGCCCTTCACTGCCGTCGGAGCGCTCCGCCTTCTCGGCCGTCAGGAAGCTGAGCAGGTCCGGGCCGGTGATGCCATCGACCTCTGCTGCCCAGTCCCGCCAGCGATAGGGGGATTCGATGATCGGTTTGTAGTCTTTCCCGGACAGTTCCGCTCGGCCTTCCTCGATCTTCTCCATATCATCGAGAAATTTCAGGAACATGATCCAGGTGAGCATCGGCAGGCGATCAAGGTCGCCATTGAGCCCCTTGTCCTTGCGCATCATCTTGCGCGCGGTTTTGATGATGCTGTCCAGCCGTTGAGCAGTGGTCAACTGTTTGGGCGCAGCCTTCTTGCGGGCGGTCTTGGCCATAAGGTCGTTCCTTCAGGTCGTCTAGGTCACGCGGTGTAAAGGAGCCGCTGCAGCTCCGTCATGGCACCGCGTAGCTCCTTTCCCCCGCCAAATCGTTGCGCGATTTCTATGACGTTGCCCCATTCATTGAAAGGCGGAACCTCGAGAAGGTCAGGCAATTTGAATTGGGCTGTCCCATGCTCGGCGTATTTCTCGATCACCGCATCCAGGATTTCGCGGGCTTCCGGCGTGTATTGGCCAAGGAACTCGGCCTGCTCTCGCATCAACCGGTCGGCCCTTTCACGGCGAGTTCGGAGGGGCGTGTTGTAGGCCAGATGGCATAACAGGTCGAATGGGTCTGCGTCCGGCGCGCCAACGACCTCTGCGAGGCTGTCCAACTCAATGCCCTTTTCCTCCAGGCGTTCGATGATGTCAGCGCGCCTATCTGGGTCCAGCCAGTCATGTCGCAATTGCGAGGCATTCGGATAAAGGGTTCGCACCTTGTCGCCAGTGTAATCGGTCAATTGGCGGCACGCGAGCTGGCGCCCCTCGGAGTCGAGTTCGTAAACCAGATGCCGGATCACCGACACTTCACCTTCATCGAAGTAATATTTGCGAGGCGGCCCATCGGCGTCGTCATCCAAGGGTGACGGTGGAGCTTCGTGATTAGGCAGGTCATCCGTGTCCGGCTCTATGTCTTCGCCGGGCTGCTCATCGACAACCACGCCGTCATCGTCGATGGTCTCCTCTTCCTCTCGTACCGGCTCCCCGTCAAATGCAGGATCGGCAAACATCCGGGTCGCGGTGCCGGTGTAGTCAATGATGTTGAACGCAAGCTTGCCGTAGTCCGGTCGCAACCGTGTTCCCCGACCGATGATCTGCTTGAATTCTGGCATGGATCCGACAACCCGCGCCAATACGACGTTCTTGCAAGTCGGTGCATCCACGCCAGTCGTCAGAAGCTGCGAAGTCGTCAAGATGACCGGAGTTTCCGTCTCGACATCTTGGAAGCGCGAGAGATGGCCTTTTCCGATCTCTTTTTCATCAGAGGTCACCCGGCAAACGTAGTTGGGATGATCTCGCATAAGGTCTGCGTTGAACTCGGCAAGGAAGCCCCGCATCTCCAAGGCATGCTCTTGATCAACGCAAAAGACGATGGTCTTCGCGAACCTGTCGGTTTCGGCCATGAAGTCCGTTAGATGCCGGGCGATGGCCCTTGTGCGCGCGCGGAGCGCTACCACACGTTCGAAATCGCCTGTCTGGTACTCGGCATCCGGGATCTCTCTTCCAAAGCGGTCCATATCTCCGGTGCTCGGACGCCATCCGGCTGCGTCGTAATCGGTAATTACGCGGTGGACGCGGTATGGAGCAAGGAAACCGTCGGCAATCCCTTGAGCGAGACTGTACTCGTAGACGGGGGTGCCGAAGTAGTTGTACGTATCGACGTTGTCTTCACGGCGCGGGGTTGCCGTCATTCCGATCTGTGTCGCGGGTTCGAACCAGTCGAGGGTTTCGCGCCAATTGCTGTCACTACGCGCGTTGCCCCGATGACATTCGTCGATGATGATCAGGTCGAAAAAATCCCGCGGATACTCGCGGTACAGCCCTGGACGGTTCTCGTCCCTGGCAATCGACTGGTAGATTGCAAAGTACATATCACGGCTTTTAACAGCTTCGCCTCCGCCAATCTTGTGGCGTGCTTCGCCAAATGGGCTGAAGTCCTTTGCCATGGGATCATCAACCAGAACGTTCCGGTCTGCCAAAAACAGGATCTTCGGCGTCCTGTTGGTTCCTTTCGTGTTCCAACGCGACGACCAGAGTTTCCAGGAGATCTGAAAAGCGATGGCGGTCTTACCCGCACCGGTGCAGAGCGTCAGCAACGTCCGCTGCCGTCCCTGCAGGACTGATTGAACCGCCCTGTTTACGGCGATCTCCTGATAGTACCGTAGAGGCTTGGCACGGTCTGGGTAGGTCGGTGTCAAAAGCCGGTCGGCGACTGCTTGGTCGTAGATACGTTCTGCGTCCTTCAGGCGTGTCCATAGCTCTTGTGGAGTCGGAAAAGCCGAGAGTTCGCGCTCTACGCCCGTGGAGTAATCAAACTCGATGATGCCCATTCCATTCGTCGCATACGCGAATTTGAGCCCGAGGATTTCGGCATACTCCTTGGCCTGCTGTAGACCTTCTGCTGGATGCTTGTACTTGGCCTTGGCTTCCACGACAGCAATTGGGAAGTCTGGGCTGTATCTCAGAATGTAGTCCGCACGTTTCTGCTTCCCTCGTCTTGCCTTGCCGCCGACGAAAATAATTCGGCCGTCAGTGAAAGATCTCTGTTCGTTGATGGCGTGTGGTGCGTCATCCCAGCCGGAGGTTTGAAGTCTAGGTACGACGTAACGTCGGCACGTATCAGCTTCATTCATCAGGGCACGCTACTTTCAACTGGAATGCGCATATCTTTGAAGGCACTCTGCGTTAAGGCTAATTTGTCGAACCTTCGCCCGAAACCGATTTAGGATCAATCGAAGAAGTCATTGGACGAGAACGAGGTTTACCGCAGCGTCGAGGTGGTGCGTTGTCCAAAAGCTGGCGAAATGCGTTGAATGCCGAGGTGTCGGCTTGCCTTTCGCCCCCGTGTAAGGCGCGCTTGCGGCAGGAGATAAGGATTTGGCGGAAGCTAACTTGAACCACCGCAGTTTTGCCCGAAGCCTAGGGCTCTACCGTATCGACGCGACCGCTCTTGGCGCCGTGTCATGGCAATCGCGAGGTTGGACGCTGCACCGCGTCCTAGAGGACCACTTCCGGGCGCGGCTTCAATCGTCTGGCTTCGACGAGGTTCGAACTTCCAGGGCTGTGTGGGATGATGCTGTTGGTGTGGCGGTCGGCGAGGCTTGGGATGACGGGGATCGTGCTGCCCGCGGCAGCCGTCGAATGGTTTTCCGATTGATTGGCTCCCTCAGTGTCGAGATTGGTTATGAACAGCGAACAGCATCAGAGGAATACAGACCTCGCCGGCGTTAGTGCTTCGGATTTAGCAGGCTGCTGAAAAAGTCGGCCCTCGACGCGGTTATGAGAACATGATTCACTTCCGACATGGCAGCGGCAGCAGGAGGTGGCGATGCGTGGGACGGACGAGGCAAGCGGGTCGCTGTTCAGCTATGTTGATCTTGAGCAGCGGGTTCCGGATCGTCATCCGCTGCGGTTGATCCGTCGGGTCGTCAATGACGCGCTGGCCAGCCTGGATGCCGAGTTCGCCGCGCTCTACACCGATTTTGGCCGCCCCTCCATCGCGCCGGAGCGACTGATCCGTGCGAGCCTTCTTCAGCTCCTGTTCTCGATCCGCTCGGAACGGCAGCTGATGGAACAGATGGACTACAACCTGCTGTTTCGGTGGTTCGTCGGCCTTGGCATCGACGATCCGGTCTGGGTTCCTATGGTGTTTACCAAGAACCGCGATCGGCTGCTGACGACCGACATGTCGCGCAAGCTGATGGCGGCGATCCTGGCGCACCCGGAGGTCCGTCCGCTCCTCTCGGATGAACACTTCTCGGTAGACGGCACTTTGGTCAAGGCGTGGGCGTCCATGAAGAGCTTTCAGCCCAGGAACAGCGCGCCGCCACCGCATGACGATGATCCTGGCGGACCGCCACCACCGGCCGACGCGACCTTCGCAAACACCGAACCGCAGCCCCAGCAGACAGAAACGCAGCCGATGCCCGACACGCCCCGCCATATCCGCAACGCCGCAGTGAACTTTCGGGGCCAGAAGCGCTCGAACGCAACCCACATCTCTGTGACGGACCCCGATGCCCGTCTCTACAAGAAGGCACCGGGTGCCGCGGCGACATTGTGCTTCATGGGACATACGCTGATGGAGAACCGCAACGGGCTGATCGTGCAGGCCGATTTGACCCATGCCGATGGTTACGGCGAGCGCAAGGCGGCCCTCGAGATGATCAACCGACACTCCCCTGGCTCGACCCGGCGCCTGACGCTTGGAGCAGACAAGGGATATGACAGCGCCAACTTTGTTGCCGCACTCAGGCGCATGGTTGTGACGCCACATGTCGCGCAGAAGGCCCGGAGTTCCGCAATCGACGGGCGAACCACCCAGCATCCCGGTTATGCCTTGTCACAGCGGCGCCGGAAGAAGATCGAGGAACCCTTCGGCTGGGCCAAGACCGTGGGCGGCATGGCCCAGACTGTTCATCGCGGCCTCGACAGGGTCCGCGCCCAATTCACAATGACCATGGCAGCCTGCAATCTGGCCAGACTACCGAAACTCCTTGCCCCCTGACGAAGGGGGCAAACCCGACCCGGCGTCCGCAGTCGCAAAGAGCCACCTTCAAACCGTGGGGGAAGAATAACGTCCTTCAAGGCTGACTTCTTCAGCAGCCTGTTAGAGGCTTATTTCATATGCGATGTTTGCTGTGTGTGTGGGGCCGTAACTTGGTGAAAAATGTAGCATAAAGAATAACGTTTGGATGCTGCCTATGCGGGCTGTTAGTAATATTCTAAAAAGGCATGCGATCGTCGCAAATAGCACTAATGAGGATTTCATTCAAATTTTATACATTTAGCCAATCCCCATTAAAGTTAGCGTTGCAAAACCAGTCTGATTCACATAGCGCATGGTATAAAGTCCTTTTCCAACCATTGAGTAGCAGATTGGCATCGCTGCTGACGATGTTAAGATGGTCCCGGAACTGATCTGGTGAAAATTGCGAAAGACTGCTTTGCCTCTGCAATATGAGAGGGCTAATATCCCCAGCCACTCGGCTGGAGTACCGCCCGGCTAAGCTGCAGGCTGCGAAATGCTGCGTGGCCCGCTGCTTGTCGTGGTCTACCCAATGTTCAGGGGGAATGACCGAGAAGGTTACAACAATTGGATTGCTCCGATGCACTTCACCGTAGACCCATCTTTCGTTAAAAAAACATTCTTTATCCAAATAAGGGTGAATGGGTTGATGTTGAGGCGTGTTCGGAAAATCCGCTCCAGCATCCGTATTGCAGTCTCGACATGCGGGGACTAGATTCCTTGGGTGAACGGAGTATGCGGGGAACTTGGATTTTGGAAGATAGTGATCGAGCGTACGCGGAGTTCCGATTCCCCCGCAATAAGGGCACTCGCCTTTTGCAGCAACCATAATATCGTCATATATTCTTCTTGGTTCTCCGGTTGAGCCCACAACGCCGGAACTGTACAAATCCATTAACGATCCTTTGCTCAAGGTCCCGACTATTATATCTTCTCGGTGACCACGTCGTGCTCTCGGAATATCGCACCATGTCTTTGTGGCGGAATGTGTATCGAATACATTAGCAGCTTGGTCAAGAAAGATGCGATTTTCAGCGAGATGCGCTTTCAGCGCACCTTCGGCTTCGCTGACGCAAGCATCATAAAGGTCGAGCGAAGAATGAGGTGGGGAGGCTAGTCTTTTCATCTTTATTGCGTAGAATTATCTCTGTTGATTACCAGGGCTCGCAGTATGCCTCGCGCTTCAAGGCCAAGGCTGCTATTAAATTCATCGATTATTTCCTCGTATGTTCCGCCTCGCGCGACAGCATTTTCCAGCAGAGTGTGGAAACCGGACTTTTCAACCTCGAGCTGAAAAACCTCTTTTGTCAGTGTGCCGACGTTTTCACCAAACGTTTCTATGGTTGGGCGTGCCGTTTCCGATGAGGCGCGCTCCCTGTATAGTTTCCAAACGCAAGACTTGGGCACTTCCTGTAATACAACAGGAGAATGAGTGGCAACAATTGCAACTGCATTCTGCTTGTGAAGGAGGTTGCTCAAACTTCTTACAAACGCAGAAAGAAGTGGTGGGTGGAGGTGACTTTCTGGTTCATCTATAAGTACAAGCGTCTTCTCTTCAACCTTTTCGATCAATTGGGTGATCGTTAGTATTGTTATGGCATGACCGGAGCTCATTCTGGAGATTACCACCTTTGCTCGCTCCAGTGCTTCCGGCGGATCCAGCTCGAGCAAGCTGAGCAAGTTCATCTCTGCAAAATTTTGATCGCTCTCTAAAAGTCTTATGGATTCAGACCATCGAACTTTGCGTAAGGGCTCGCTAAAGCAAAAGTTTAGAGAAGCAATGAACTCACCATGTAGCTCATCCCTTGATTTTAGTATTGATCCATCATCTCCGCTATAGTCGGTTAGGCCGATATAGCTATACGGAGTTCCGGTAGATGGGTTATCGCTTGCGGCCGGCAGGTCGAAAGGGTCAAAGGCGCTGAATGCTACTGAAACGAGATTTGAGAAAAAATCCTTCCCAAGCCATTCGCTCTCCATGGCCCACATTGGCTTGTGATAAAAGCCGGTTCCCGCCTCCGCGCTTCCCGCAATTGATTTCACCATGTGTTTCAGTAATGTGGTTTTCCCAACTCCGTTTCTCCCAATTAAGGCGTGAATGTTCGTTCCAGGCAGGGAGCCGGCTTTTACCTCAAAGTGAAGATTAAATCCTGCAAATTTTTCGGTTTCCGTAAGGATAAAGTTGAATAGAAAATCAGTTTGAGGAGCTTCACCTGCTAAAACCCTGCAGAACTGTGTTTGTATTGCGTTCACACTGACGCTTCTAAGGTGAGATGTTCGAAAAACTTCTTCATCTTTTGCGCGCTCAAGAATATGCGGATTGTAAACGACATCTCTAAGCTTGTGAAGGAAAGCATCCCTCCATTCGCTTGAGAAATCGCGTGACAGCGTTCGGTAGAATTCTACATCTGTCGCTACCGAAAAGTAGTTGCTAGATAGCTCCGCGAATTCATTTTCTAGCGTTTCATAGGTGCCAGTTTCTGTGGTTTGCCCAAAGAAGCCAATTTTTATGTTCGGGAGTTTTCGTCCATTTCCCGTTTCATCATAGGCGTAAACTTCGAACATTGTTACAAATGAATAATCGTTCCACCGATCAATCTCTAAGTATACGCAATTTTGTAGTCCGGTGCTGTACCCACTGCCGCGACTAACCACTCTGAATGTAATGTCGATCATGGCTAGAGTGTCGCTTTCTGGTGATTGCAGGAGTGACCGATGGTCAACTGAACGTTGTCGAAACATGGCCCGCTTGCGCCTGATTTCACAAGGGGTTTCCTGTGGGCAATGCCTATGCCGGTTCGCGTTTCCGAGACTTCCTCCTTGTCTTGGACTTCCCAGAACAGACAGGGAAGCGCACGCACCCCAAAAAGGCACCGTATCTCCCTTGCCGCTCCACAAGCCAGCCGTCAGAGCAGCTTGGGCATGGTGTTTGGACGGCTCCGCATTCCGTGCAGGTTTGCTCGCCATTTGCCGTCTGGCGCAAGGGTAGGCCAATGCCACACGAAGGGCAGGCCGACATTCGGTTGCCGCAGAGCTTCACGTGCTCGCAGCGATACCACCCCGAATCCTCCTGACCGGGCATGTAGAGGAGGCGGCCACCGCATTGCTGGCACGCATGCGTGCGCTCTAGGGCCTCACGCGGACTTGCGACGTCGTACTCGGGGTCGTTCAGCAGTTCCGTGACGAACGTAGATGGCCGCGCCTCCGAGGCCATGATGGTCACGGTGCTGCGGGCCCGTGTCATGGCAACGTACATGACACGGCGCTCTTCAGCGTTGGCGAAAGGTTCTGCCTCCGGCGATACGAGACCCAGCAAGGGGTCATCGACGATCATTGAAGGGAAGCCCATGCGAGCGTTATCGGCGCCGAGAATAATGACGTGATCTGCCTCCAGACCCTTCGATGCATGGATTGTCTTGAAATTGATCGTCAGGTCCGGGTGTCTGCGCCTCAGGTCACGCATGTTAGGCTCGATGAATCTGTACCGCCCGAGGAGCAAGACTGTCGGCTTGCGATTGTCGGGCTTCGGTTCGGTCAGGATGGCCGACAGGGTATCATCCATTACTCTTGCGCCCGTCTCGCGGCGCGTCCAGGCGATCCGGATGGCGGGCTGACCCGTTTCGCCCGCCGGTACGACCGTCTTCGTGATTTGAGCCGGATTGCACAGGACGAACCGTCGCGCGGCCAAGGCGATCTTGTCGACCGAGCGGAAGGTGCGTCCAAGGTCGACGGTCCGATGGATACCGGTTTCGCCCGCATAGGTTCCGCCGAACTCTGTGCCGAAGTTCCGCATGATATGGATGTCAGATCCCGCAAAGCGATAAATGGACTGCCAGTCGTCACCCACAGCGAAAATGCGGGCATCCGCGTGCTGGGCCTTGAGCGCCTTGATGAGCTTTGCTCGGCCGATTGAGATGTCCTGGAACTCGTCGACAAGGATGTGCCGGAAGGGGCTGTCGTATTTCCCGGTTTCGACCAAGGCCGTGGCGTGGTTCACCATGTCCTCGAAATCGATACGATCACCAAGTCGTGCCTGATACTCGCGGTAGACAGCCGCGAAGATCTTCAGGAATGCCTCGGCGCGCTTCCCCATCTTCGCGTCCGCGGCACGCGTTTCGCAATCCTCGGTCCGGTAGCCACCATTCTTGAAATGCCGAAGGAAGGTGGCAATCAGGGAGGTGAAGCTGTCGACCACGCCGAGCTGTGTGACCTGATCGTAAATCTCGATCTCGGGGAGAGGGCGTATCGTCACATAGGGCGCGACCTTTTCAGCCAGTGCCTCGAGTAGGCAACCTTCTTCCCGCTCCCAGCTGTAGGACTCCAACAAGGTGGTGCCGTGTTCTTCGTGGACCTGTCGTTTCCACGCCATGCCCTCCAGGTATTCGTCACGATCGATAAACGGGGCAGTCACCAGCTCGTCGGTGCCGTCGCGCTGCTGTTTCTTCCGGACGCCGAAATGCTCCAGGTACACGCCGCTTTCGGTGAGGCGAAAGTCAGGTGTGTAGGCGCGGCGCCCGGTCCCTGTCAGCTTGTGCTCGTACGTGGGCTCGTATTCGTAGTCGATACCATTCAGGTACAGCCAGTTGGCGATGATCAGCTCCTCGAAGCTGGCGACGGTTTCACCTTTAAGGCTGCGCAGGTTGCGACTTTCGACCTCCGAATACCACTGGTGTGCAGATTGGTAGTCCCAAGCCGTAGGGAAATCCTCGAAAAAGCCGGCGAACCATCCAATCATCAAATTCGCGATGTCCGCCATCTTGCTGACGATGTCACGGAGGATGTTTTTGATCAGGGACAGGAAGGCCTTGTCGTCCGTGGCCGTCGGGGCCAGCGGCGGTTTTTCCCCTTCGACCGTTCCGATGATCTCGTAGGCAAGAGCGTGGAAGGTCCGCGCGGCAATCGGCACGCCGCATCGGGCTTCGATGCGTTCAGACATCTCCGTCGCAGCATCCTTTGCGAAGGCAAGGAGCAGGAGTTCGTGAGGCTTCCGTATCTCGGCTTTCAGGAGATAGGCCGCTTTGGCAGTGATGACCGATGTCTTGCCGGATCCAGCGCCCGCGAGGACCAGCGTCGCGTCCTCGTCGACGACGACCGACAACCGTTGTTCCTGCGTCAGCGGCATGGACTCGACGCTATCAAGGAAGCTCTTCCAGTCAGCCAACTGTCTGTCGACGAAGGAGACAATCGCAGCGTTCCGGGCCGTTTTCGGATCGCGTGCGAAATCCATGATTGGCTTCAGACGCGTCATGGCATCGTCGCCGATGGCGGTCGGGTTCAGTTTGGAGATGACTCGGGCATTGAGGTCGGTCGCGTGGCGTGCCTCCGGACCTATCAGGCAGGCTGCGGGGTATCGTGTCGGGCTCTGCATGCTGGCGATGGTAGACAGCAACGACGAGATCGCATCCTCTTCCTTGACGAGCTGTTCCAGATTAAAGCGTGACCACGCTGCCTCAACGACTTTTCCGAAGTCACCCGCCGCGCCAGGCGCAACGGCTGGAAGCCGAAGTTGGGTTTCACCAAGGTCCAACGCGAGTGAAGTCGCGAGACGACCCCGCTCTACGGCCGGTGCTCTCGCGAGATCGGCCAGCTCTATCCGTTGCCGAGTTCCACCGGTCGCGACAATGGTGCCGCCTTGAAAGAGTAGGGACCGGGGGTGTTTCCGAAAGGGGTCTGCAAGGAAGGCCAACAGAGGGCGGGATACAAGCTTCATGAAAACCAAATGCCTATTTCCCGTATTGGTATAGCAGACGGTTTTTGGATGAAAAGCGGGACTGGCGCATGGTCTGCCTCTGCCGGGGCTGCGTGGGAAAACTTCGCCGCTTGCCGTTAGAAATCCTGATGCTGTATTGCACCGCGATGGAACCGAACCCCTTGTCCGAACCAGAACTGCTCCGATGGTACTGGATGTCGCTGTACATGCGTCTGCCGGATGCCGGTATCGCGGCGACCCTCCCGTCAGAGGATGCGGCCCGCGAGCAACTTTTGAACGTTCGTTGGCCAAATGGCATCGTTTGCTCGGATTGCGAAAGCGATCAGGTTGGACGGAAGACGGCGCGCGACATCTACAAGTGCGGAAGCTGCGGCTACCAGACGTCAGTGACAGCAGGCACAGCCTTGAGCTCGACCAACATTCCGATATTGCTCTGGCTGCTCGCCGCCGAGGAGTACATCACCCGGCAGGCCACTGGCCGCAAAAACATGCTGACGAACGCAAGTTTCATGGAATTCCTCGGTACGCGCTCAAACGACACCGCCGTGCGAGTAAAGCGCAAGCTAAAGGCCGATCTGGAACCAGGTGGGGTGGGGATGCTGCTCGCATGCATCTGTTCGCCTTACGACGAAGAGCATTTCGCAGAAACACCGGCCCGCAGCGATTTCAATGCCCGTGTTGCGCACGTCTTGCAGCGCAATCTTTCTCGCTCTCGCCGTTGAGGATTCCGGACGATTTTCTCCCTCCCAGACGTATCGACATGAAAATCACCGGCATAACTGAATTTTGAGCAAGGAAGGACGAACACCGATATATTGGTCGTTCCTAAAAGAAACATAGCAGGGAAAGGAGCTTGTGCGAGAAAGATAACTTTCGCCGTTTTCGGCGTAAAGTATTGAAAACATTGACTCGAATCGACTGATGGCGCCTACTTTCACAAGTGGCGATCTTCACGGGGCTCGCGTTTTCATGCATAGGCTACCACAAGAACGAGACGAACATGACAGCACCTTTCACATCCTTCGCTATCGACGTGGTTCCGGCTCCCGTGATCCCGGCATACGCGATAGAGGCCTTCGAGAAGGGCCCGATGGGTGAGAACCTGGCGGCGAAGCTTGGCTATGAGAACCTCGATCAGCTTCTGCCTTATCATGGTGTCCGGAAGGTCGTTCACCGTTCGAACTTTGCGAAGACGGGAGAACTGGTGGCGCGGGTCGAAGCCGATGACAATCGCCCGCGTGTCTTCGGCGTGGAGTCCTCTCTTGAACGGGCCACTGCCGTCGCTGCATTGATTAACCCGAATACGTTCGACCTGCACTGTCAGCCTCGCAAAGTTGACTTCCAGAAGGAGGTCGACGGGAAAAAGTCCAACACGCTGGACTTTCTCGTGACCTTGAAAACCGGAGAGAAAACGTACCTTTACGTGAAGAATGACGACGCCCTGAGCCGCGAAGAAACGGCGTTCATCACCCAACAGATCAAGCTGGGTCTTCCTTCCGGATGTGGGTTTGCGACAATTTCCGAGGCGTCGTTTCACCCGCAGGTTCGCGGCAACAACGAGCGAATTCTTCAGGCGAAGCGCTTTCCTGACCCGGCGGCCGACGACCGTCTGGTCGAAGTGCTGGTCGATATTATCGACGTGCCAGAGTTTTCGATCGAAGAGTTGGTCGTGCGTGGTGTTGGCGCCAAAGCGCCCAAGAAGGAGATGGGTCGCGTCTTTGATGCCGTCCTTCGAGCCATCGCGAACGGGGATCTGGAGACCGACAAGACGCGGCTTATCAATTATTCGACGCGGGTTCGCCGAGTGTCATGAGCGTCGTCCCGAATTTCCACTTTCCCAATGGTACTCTGCTTGAGTTCGGCGGTCATGCTGTCGTCGTCACAGGGTTCTGCCCTGACGGATTGATTGTCAGGAATGAAATCCAGGACGGCGCCGCGCAGCATTTTGTGATCGAGCATGCGAAGCTCCGCGAAATCCTGGCGCGCGTGGATTTTTCTGCCGATTACAACTATGTCCGCGACACGGCCGAGGAGGCTATGCATGCCGCTGCTGCGAAGGTTGCAATCAAAGCTTGGGCTGGTGCATCGAAGAAGGAGCGCGAAGAGGCCCAGATGAAAGAGGCCTGGGCGCTGGCATGCCAAGAGATCATTCCTGGTGGGCAATACACCTGGTCAGCCGTTGAACGGCACTATGACAAGATTCAGAAGAAAGCGATCGAGCGGCAGAAGCGCTTGCGTTTTGGCCGGGATAAGAAAGGAGAGTTCAAGACCAAGACCTGGGGCTCCAAGAGGATTAGCCAGTTCTGCCAGAAATATTTTGGGCAACTGCGACCGACAGCTGAGGTCCTTCTGAACCAGAAGAACCATGGCAACTCGAAACCTGGGCTCATGACGCCCCAAGCATGCGAACTTCTGACGGCAGTTTGCAAAAAGTACCTATCGACCTCGCAGCCTTCGGATGCTTCCATTGTCAGAAATGTCAAAATGGCTTTCGATGCCGCGTCTGCGGAGCGGATCTCGAAGGGAATGAGCCCGCTTAGGCTTCCGCATAAGAACACCGTCTATCGTCGATTGGCGCGCATTCCGAAGCACGAAAAGATCCTCGGTCGTTTCGGGTTGCAGGAAGCCCAAAAGCTCTTGTCGCCGACTGAGCATGGCGTACGTGCCCTCAAGCCCGGCGAGCTTATCGAATTGGATTTCCAGAACATCGACGTGTTCACGCTGCGCGAGAAGAGTGAGTTTTGGGGACTGCTCGCGCCGGATCTTCAGGAGAAACTGGAGGATCAAGAGCGCACGAAGCCCAAGAAGAAAAAAGTTCAGCGCCTTTGGGTGTGCGCGGCCATCGATGTTGCCACACGCATGATCCTCGGTGTCGGTGTGGCCGAGACAGCGAATGTCCGCACGGTGATTGAAGTGTTGGACATGGTCACGCGTAGCAAGGCGGAACTCAGCCGTTTGGCGGGATGTGTCGCCACTTGGTTCCACGCGACGGGACTCGGCACGATCGTGGTCGATACCGGCAACGAGTTTTTCAACGAGGAGATTCAGGCGGTTATTCTCTCGATGGGCGGCGCGTATATCTACGGTCGGACTGGCGTGCCAATGGATAAGCCATTCATCGAAAGATTTTTCGGGACGCTGCGAATCATGTTCTCGGACGAGTTGCCCGGCAAGACTGGGTACTCGCCCGACTGCTTGGTTGCTTACGACAGGGAAGGCTGGGCGTGCTTCGATGCGAACGTTTTCCGCCAGCTTCTGTACCAGTTCATTGTCGACTACTATCCGCTTCAGGAGCACGCTGGCCTGCATCGGAAGCGTCCCATTGACCAGTGGAAGGAGGCGCAGAAATACGGTGTCGTTGCGCCGCCGCCAGTGCGTGTACGACGGGTCGCGACTGGCCTCAAGCTGAAGCGGAAGCTGACGAAGGAAGGCATTCATATCCTTGGGGTTCCGTTCGGTGACATGACGCAGTTCCCAAAGGAAATCTGGGGGGAGAACGTAGATCTCGAGATCCGTCTCGATCCGACGGACTTCCGGGAAGTCACCGCCTTCTACAAACGCAAGCATTACTACCTAGAGAACAAGCGCCCGGATCTGGCGCATCACTCGATGCGGACCTTGATGGCCGCGCTTCATGAGATGCGGGCCACGCGCCCCACCGATCAGAAGTTCTACGAATACGCTTTGGCGAAGTATGCCAAAGCACTTGACGAAAAGATCGAGAACGCAATTTCTGTCAAGTTCGCCAATGTTCTTGCCACGCATGGCATGCCTTCCACAGAGCTGGATGAAAAGACACTGGCGTGGTTCGAGGACAGCTTCGTCATGAACCTCCAGATTAAGGAAAACCCGCAGGAGACGCTTTCGGCTGACTTGGAAACGCTGCTGGCTGGAGGGACGGGACGCGGGATTTCGACACCAGAAATGATCGAAGAAGAAAAGTCGAGGTGGGCTGCTGAAGAGACCGAGGAGCCTGAGTTCGAGGAGCCCACTGAGACCTATCTCGAGACCTCCAGCGTCAACGATACTGAGCCTGGCGCAGGGCAGGAGAGCACACCTCAACGGCCCCCAGGCGGCACTAAACCACGAAAACAGAAGGCGCCCCCCGGCAAGAAATCGGGGAGGAAATTCTCGGGCGCACCCAAAGGAAGAGGCAGTTTCAAATGAAAGATCAGAGCAATATGGACGGCATGTCTCTCGCGATGCGCAAGGCGCGCCTGCGTAACATGTACTTCCACATGTCTAGGGCGGAAGACCTTGATCGCCTCTTCAAGGCTGCGGCGGACGACTACGACTCGGGCGTGCTTACGGGCAAGCTGTTCGAGGCCAGCTGCTTGACGATCGTGGGCGAAAGCAATTCCGGAAAGACCGAAGAGATCCGGCACGCGTTGTCGCGTCTCCGCGAGGGGTGCCCAACTTTGGAATGCGGCCGCGACGTTCGGAGCCTGTCGATCTTTCTCGATGGCGAGACAACCTGGAAGTCGCTCGGCATCAAGATCCTTGAACAGGTGGACTACCACATGTCACCTCGCAAGACGGAGCATGAGATCTGGTCCCGCGTCCGTCATCAGTTGAAGACGCAAGGGTATTGGATCGTACATATTGATGAATGTCAGCATATGTTCGAAACGCTTGGAGAAAAGGACACAAAGAAAGTCATCAACTCGATCAAAACCCTGATCAAGAACCCCGACTGGCCCGTTGTCGTCGTGCTTAGCGGAATTCCCGAGCTGTTGCCTAAGGTAAACATCGATCCGCAGCTAAGGAATCTGACATCAGCATACCACATGCGGTCTTTGGACCCCTTGTCGGATCACGACCTGAATGAGGTGGATACTGCGTTTTACCACTACGCGAAGGCCCGAGGGGTCAACATTGATAACGTTCGAGACGAGGACACCTATCACCGCATTTGCTATGCCCATGGAAACCACTTTGGTTTGATCTTCAAGTTTATGGTCGATGTTTTCGCGAACATTGAAGACGAGTTGACCGAGCTGGATCTTCCTTGGTTAGCAGAACGGTATGCGGCAAAAACCGGGTGCGTTCCCGGACATAATCCATTTACTCGGGAAGACTACCAGCTGTGCGAAGTTAGGGAGCTTCTGGCAGGCATGATGGACTGACGAAGCCCCACGCCATATTTGATTTCCTAAAATGAAGGGCCTTGGCTTGCGAAAGCCAGGGCCTTTTCGTATCTGTTGTCGTCCGCAGTGTTGGCGCCCTCGTCAAGTTCCGTAGGCGCATCCGATCCGGAAACAGCGTCTGGTGACTCGGAAATCGCATGAGGTGACTGGAATGGAAAATCTCCAATGATTTCAATGACCCGATTTTCTCATCCGGAACTTCGATGAGGTGATCCACATGAAGTAGGCAGTCCAAGGAGAAGCATGCGCAAAGAAAACTTAAAAGCGTGCGCAAAACCTTGGAGGTGCTTGGGTTTCTACATCACTCAGTCACAAGTCACTGAAAAAAGGGGAAAAGAAGCGCAGCCTTCGCTCTTTTCCCCTTTTACGATGCAGTAAAGAGTGCTTAAAGGTCCGTTGGTATGTCTGAGCGCAGGTAAACATTCCCATACTCTTCCCCAACGGGGGAGAATGGGTTGACCGATTAGGGCCCTCACTTTGGAGGACAGGTTCTGCCAGCTTATGTCTAAGGACAGGAGCATCGTGCGCGGCTTGAAATACCGTTCGTTGAAATACGCGGCATCCTCATCGGTGATCTAGTACTGCAGGCAGTGAAACGAGATGCGGTCGCACGATCCTCGAATAACGACCCTGCTCGGCATCATACTTCGCAATTCAGCTATACTGCCGAACCGGAATGGTTCGCTACGAAACTGTAAACAAGAAAGGCGGAGCATTCAGCCCCGCCCACCTCTTGGAGTTGACCTGCTCCCCATTGAGTCCGCTAATTTAGGTTAGCTCTGTTCAGGTTTTGGTCCTTTTCTGACCGGTTAGCATATTCAGCTGGCGTCATGCCAGCGAGGCTTGTGTGTGGGCGGTGGTTGTTGAAGTCATTACGCCACGCTGAGATCAGTCTGCGGGCATGGCGCAGGTTGTCGAACAGATGTTCGTTCAGGCATTCATCCCGCATTCTGCCGTTGAAGCTTTCCACAAAGCCGTTCTGCATTGGTTTCCCGGGGGCAATGTAATGCCAGTCGACCTTGCGGTCTTCCTGCCATTTCAGGATCGCATTCGAAGTTAGTTCTGTGCCGTTGTCGCTGACCACCATACAGGGGTAGCCACGCATCTCAGCAATGCGCTCCAGTTCACGAGCCACACGGTTGCCTGAGAGCGATGTGTCGACCACGGCAGCAAGACATTCGCGGCTGAAGTCGTCTATCACGTTCAGAATGCGGAACCTGCGGCCACATGACAGGCTGTCAGACACAAAGTCGAGCGACCACCGTTGGTTTGGCCCCTGCGGGATCGCCATCGGTGCTCGAGTGCCCACTGCACGCTTGCGACCGCCCCGTTTACGGACTGTTAACCCTTCTTCGCGGTAGATCCGATACAGCTTCTTCCAGTTCACATGCCAGCCTTCGCGTTTGAGCAGGATGTGCAGCCGTCGATAGCCAAACCGCCTCCGTTCAGATGACAGCTCTTTCAACCGATCCCTCAGCTCGGTATCCGCTGGCCGCTTTGACACACGCCGGTAGACGCGCGGATCGATCCCGACCAAAGCACAGGCCCGCTTCTGATTATATCGCTTCTCTTTCATGGCCCAGCTTGCAGCTCTGCGTCGCGCACCAGGCCTCAAAAGTTTTTTCCCAGCATTTCCTTGAGCGTCGACACATCCATCATCTGCTCAGCCAGCAACTTCTTCAGCTTGGCATTCTCAGCCTCAAGCGCTTTCAGCTTCTTCGCGTCCGACACTTCCATGCCACCGTACTTGGATCGCCATTTAATGGGATGGATGTCTCTCCCGCCTTCGGTAACGCTGCGGGTGTGACGCAGCAGAATGGAGAGAGATATGACAGTCGCATTTATTGGAATTGATCTGGCCAAGAACGTGTTCCAGTTGCATGGAGCAAACGCTGACGGACAGGCTGTATTGAAGCGCCGTATCCGCCGCGAAGGACTGTTGGCCGAGGTTGCTGAACTGGAGCCTTGTGTCATTGGTGTTGAAGCCTGCACAGGGGCCTTCTATTGGCAGAGGCAGTTCGAAGCGCTTGGCCATAGGGTCAAGGTGATCGCGCCGCAGTATGTCAAACCCTTCGTCAAACATCAGAAAAACGATCAAAATGATGCCGAAGCCATTTGCACCGCATTGATGCTTCCGAACATGAAGTTCGTGCCGACCAAGTCCGAGGAACAACAGGATATTCAGGCCCTGCATCGGGCGCGGCGCCGCCTCGTCAATCACAGAACTGCACTCGTGAGCCAAATGCGGGGCCTACTGTTGGACCGCGGTATACCAATCGCCCTGTCGATCGGGCGGGCGCGGCGCGCAATTCCAGAGATACTTGAGGACCGCACGAACGGACTTAGTGCAATGAGTCGAGAGATCATCGGTGACCTTTTCGACTTTATGAGCCAGATTGACGCCCGCATCACGGCCTTCGACCGCCGCATCGATACTGTTTTCAAGTCCAATGCAGATTGCCGCCGGATCGCACGCATCTGCGGTGTCGGCCCAAAGACGGCGACAGCTGTTGTCGCAGCCGTGGGCGACGGTCGGGAGTTCAAGAATGGAAGACATCTCGCCGCTTGGATGGGGCTGGTTCCACGGCAGCACTCAAGCGGTGACAAGAGGCTTCTTATGGGGATTAGCAAGCGCGGAGACAGACACCTACGAACCCTGTTGATCCACGGAGCTAGGTCCGTGGTCCGTGTCGCGCAGCGAAAGACAGACCCGTTCAGTCAGTGGGTCAACAGGTTGCGCGAGCGACGCGGCATGAACCGCGCCATCGTCGCCGTGGCCAACAAGAACGCCTGGATCATCTGGGCTATGCTCAACAGAAACGAGGAGTTCCGCGCGCCCGTCTAAGCGCGCAACAAGGATTGCAAGAAAATCAAAGAAATGAACCGACCGGCAAACTCCGGTGTGTGAGGAACCTGGCTTTTATAATGGCCTCTTGAGGCCGACCATTTGTTGAGGCTCACCACGCGGAATTCCCATTTGGGCGCACCATCCCGGTGACGCCGGATAGATGTTTGCAACCTGGGACATGGCGGCGGAACAGATCAGCGGGAATCTTGCAAAGGGAGAGACATCCATAGATGTAAAACGTCGCATCGCTGACACCGTGCTTGCGACACAGCTCCTTCGCCCCAAGCCCAGCCTGATGCTCATTCAATATCCCGATAATCTGTTCGTCGCTGAAACGGCTTCTCTTCATCGTCTGTCTCCTTGTTGGAGAACAGGCTAACTCAAAACACCGGACTTTTCAGGGGAGCAGGTCAGAGTTAATCCGCAGTCTTGACCGACTGCTGAGTCCACCTCTGCACGGAGAAAAAGTTTTCCATAATTAATGCCGTCAGGGCTGAACGGGTAAACGCCAGCGGCAGAAAGTAAGGCGGACATCTGTTGCCAAGATTTTCCATGCGCTCTGGACATGGTCCGGTAGGTGTAGAACTTCTCGTGGAACTGAACCGTGTCCACCTCAGCGAAATACCGTTGAATGGCGCGGGTTCGGGGGTTCCGAATTAAGGTCGCTGTTATATGTCCATTCGAGATCAGTCGGTTCAGAAATACCGGCTGCCCGATACCCACGGTCTTTCCAAAAATCTCCAGAGACATGGCGGCCGGCCCATCATCAGAGAGAGCCGCCGAAACTTCGTCGTGATAGACGTAGATAGCCTTGTACCCATCGAAGTCAGAATGATTGCCCACCCGTCGGACCCGGCCTTGCTGGATTGCCTTTACGATATCGCCGGGTCGAATCTTCAATCGAGCTGCAGATTTTGAGATGTGTTCCCATCCGTGCTGGGCCTGTCGGAGAGGCTCCGCTCCGGCAAGCAAGCTGTCAATGAAGGCCTGCCCTTCCCGGGGATCCCAGACATTTTTCGTGGTGGTGTCCGGCAACTTCGGCGCTAGGACACCATCCTCCGACAGCAGGTTGAACTGGGATCTGGACATGCCGAGACCTTCGGCAAAGGATTTTGCTGGCAGCAGGGTCGTCAGTGAATCGAGCAAGGGCGCGGCAGCTTCCGCGTCGAACACTGCCCAAGCGTCGGGACGGGCGTCATTCAGGATTCCAGCGCTCTCGAGCATCTTCCGCATACGGCGTGGGTCGATCCCCGTTTCCCGGGAGGCCGAACGCACCGAATGTAACCGCCGCCTTTCCACTGGTTCCCCGAGCAGATCATCTCCGGCGTTGAGAGGCCAAGTTTCAAGCAGGTGTTCTCGCAGGATGGCACGGAAAGGAGCATACTCAGGGACATCTGCGTAGCCTCGGGACAAACGGTCATATAAAACCGGATAAATTGCCTTTGGCCCCTGATGTGGGTCGCCGGGTAGGTCCTGCAAGCGTTGCAAGGCGGTCTTGATAAACTTTGGACCATGCCGGGAGACCTCATATCCCATTTGTAGTAGCGCCCAGCGATCCTCCGGGTCGACGTCCGATAACGATGTGGTCTCATGACGCATGCGGGCACTTCCCAGTAAAAAACAGAAGGTGGAGGCTGCATGCAAAGGATGCAGATCTAACCAGCAGTTTCCTGACCCATCAACAAGCCTGGCTTCCAGCCATTTGTCGAAGTCCGTAAGTTCACGGATCTCGCGGTCAAACTCACCGGCAACAATGGCTGGCGCGATAGACCGGAATTGCGTCACGGTGTCATATCGAGCGAAGGGCTGGGTCTCCCGCCAGAGCGGGACAAGAGGGTGCTTATGCGCAACGCAGATAGTCATGTGCGGAACCAGCCAGTGCCCGCGGATTGCCATCGAATACTCTGGCGATCGTTCCGATGAATTGGCGTCGTGTTTCAGACAGATGGGACAACCCCGGATTTCAGGGTTGCGGATGATTTTTGCAGGATAGATTTCCCCGCAAAGCTCATGGCGACGACCTTCAAGTTTTGTTCCCGACCAGTGTTGCAGGCACTCGTGATCAGTCCCGCCCAACATAGCTAGTGTCCTGATAATATCCGGTTCACCGTTCAGAATGCGCTGGAATGGAATGCCTAGTTCAATGCCGAATTCCCGTAGGTCCACTCTATTTACTGCCGCCAGTCTAGACATATGGGAGAAAGCGGTTTCCCGCGGGGCGGAGGCCGTCCTAAGAGGAAGGGGCGCGACATTGATCATGAGTTACTCTTATTTTTCGTTTCATCACCCAGCTATGCCATGTTTAGTCAACTGCAAGCTAATACCATTGTTTCAATTGCCGTCTCTCGTAAAGCCGGTTACATAGCATCAACAAAGGAGCTTCTCTGGGGTTTCGTCATACATATCCGAACGAGACCAAACCTCATTACCTGAGACGGCCCAGGAAGAGCGCGACGCGTTTCCAAAGTATTTTCTGCCTCAAGTGCCTGACACGAACGGCCCAGAATGAGAGGCGACGCCCCATCGCAGCTTCTTTGGAGCTGCCATTGATGTTAAGCACAGCATTTTTACCGGACAGACGTCAGCTAAGCGGGACAGAGCGCCAGTTCGCTGCGCTTGCTCGAACGGCCGCTATGGGGTGAATCTAAATTCAAACAGCAAAGCGCCCGATGGGTTGCACCGGGCACTTCTTTCTCAATTCACCTCGAGACTACTTAGTAGCGAGGATGTCGAAATTGTGGACGTTTGCCAACACACCATCGTCCCATCCGCCAGAGACCAATTCTGGAGCCTTTTCATTCAGGAGTCCGGCTACTTGTCCGGCAAAGTGCGCTTCGCGGCCAGAGTTGTCGGCAAAGATGTCGAAGATGGCAAAGTTGTTCTCGTCAATCTGCAGCGCCGCCCAGAACAATGTCTTGGGTTCGGTATCTGCGACGATGGGGCCGGCGGCGGTCAGCAAGGCTGCCAATTCGGGGCCTTTACCTGGAGTAGCTTCGAGCTTGATGTAAGTTGCGGTCGTTGCCGTGTAGAGATCAACCGGCGCCTTTACCGACAGGACATCGGAGTTGTTGATATTCGCGACAACACCGTCGTCCCATCCTCCGTCGACCAGCGCGTCCGCGTTTTGGTTCAAAGCCGCAGCAACCGCTCCAGAGAAATGAGCGTCGCGTGCTTCTCCATCTGCGAAGATGTCAAAGATTGCGAGCGTATCGTCGGCTTGCAGAGCAAACCAAAGTACGGTGCCCGGCTCTGTTTCTCGCACGATAGGTGCGGCACCAGCCAGAAACTCCGCGAAGGCTCCGGTCTGGCCTTCGGCGGCGGGCATGGCGATGTAACTGGCAGTATGATTTTCCATTGGGTTGTCCTGTGCAGTTGCAGAAGTTGTGATCAGAGCCACTGCAGCGAATGTCTGAAGGACTTGCGTCTTCATGGTCGTCTCCTAGTTTGAAGTGCATCGTGGTTGGTTTCGATGCACTCTTGTCCCATGCCGGATGCGTGGGACTCCAATTCCGAAATTCTATTCTTTGATAGACATGGGCTATCGTAGTTGGTTTGATGGCCTGAACCGGGATGTGACGGAGAATGCGGCGATGGAAATGAACCAGATCAGGTATTTTCTCGCTGTCTGCGAGCACCGAAACTTTACCCACGCAGCCAGTGCCGCCAATGTCTCCCAACCTTCCTTGACGACTGCGATCAAGAAACTTGAAGACGAGCTTGGAGGCGACCTGTTTGTCAGGGACCGTGCGGGATGCAGGCTTACCACCCTCGGAAAACTCATGCAGCCAAGGTTGCGGAAGGTTCACGATGAGACGCGACTGGCTAAGGCAGAAGCGATCCGTCATATGCGCTTGGAGCGGGTTCCAATCTCTGTCGGTGTCGGTGAAACGATTGGCCACCACAGGATTTCGGCAGCTATGGAGCGTACTCGTACGCGATTGCCGCAAGCCGAAATCGAATTGATCGTTGCGTCATCCTCCGAGCTTCTTGCCGGGTTGCGGGATGGTGAGTTTGACGTTGTCGTCAGCGCAGAGAAGGTCGGTGAAGACCTATATCGCATAGACCGTCTCTATGAAGAGGACTACAAGGTCGTGGTGTCAAAGTCGCACCCGTTGTCTGAACTAAATACGATTTCCCTGTCGACTCTTGCGAAAACTGACATGCTTGACCGACTAAATTGCGAAATGCGGGATGCTTTGTTTGGGACCTGCGCGGATCAGGGTCACGAACTCTACGCGGCCTATCGGTCAAATCGCGTGGATTGGCTGGTTGAGCTTGCTCGGCAAGGGTTAGGTGCGGTGATCCTGCCAGCCACCGCTATTCCTTCGGACATTGGCCTGGTGTCGAAACCCATCGATGGCCTTGAAATATCAAGAACTGTTGTGGCTCTTCGATATCGGCACCAAACGACGAGACCAGAGACAAATGATCTGATCCGTGAGATGACGCGCACGCCGGCGTAGTGAGGTCGGTAACCGACATTCGCCCATCGTGCAGCATTCGTCACTATGGGCTCGTTCCAGCCGTTCGCTGCGGTAGCCTGCCTAAATGCTGCCCAAGCTACAGGCCAAGATCTCCTACGCGGACGTTCCTGCCGTTCGCCGCATATGCTCGGTTCCCGTCGCTTCCGCGAAGCTAATCGGTAAGCAGGGCGGAGAGCTGACCTTTGCTGCAAGTGCGATACGGCGACGTCGGTGATCTAATAGCGGACATTCCTGGATTGCCGTCGCCGGTCTCATTGCGGCCTTCGCGATTCGAGTGATCAATGTCCGGCGCGGCGGAGCTGGCGCCCCCCCGCGCGCGCCAGGGGGCCTGATCCGGATGGCCGACCGAGGCCCTCAGCCCAGGGAACATTCCGGCCCGACAGGCACGATGCCGGTGGGGTTCAGCGCCTTGATCGAGTAGTAGCCGCGCTTGATGTGGTCAATGCTGACCGTATCGCGCACCCCGGGGATAGCGAGGATACGGGCCTGGTAGCGGCTTAGGGCAGGGTAGTCCGCGATGCGGCGCAGGTTACACTTGAAGAGGCCGTGATAAGCCACGTCGAAGCGCACCAGCGTCACGAAGAGTCGCACATCGGCCTCGGTGAAGCGACCTCCCAAAAGGAACCCGCGACCGTCGCCGAGGCGCTCCTCGAGTTCATCGAGCATTGCGAAAACCTCGCAGAATGCTTCCTCGTAGGCGACCTGCGTGGTGGCGAAGCCCGCGCGGTAAACGCCATTGTTCAAGCTCGGATAGATGCGGTCGTTGAGCGCCTCGATGTCCTCGCGGAGGTCCGCCGGATAGAGATCGATGCTATGGTCGGCCAGATCTCCGAAACCGGAGTTCAGCATCCGCAGAATGTCGGCGGACTCGTTGTTCACGATGGTCCCGCGCTTCTTGTCCCAGAGCACCGGCACCGTGGCCCGGCCCGAGATCGTCGGGTCGGCCCGGGTGTAGATTTCGTGCATGTAGGACGCGCCCTCGGCCTCGGTCGGATCGCCGAAGTGCCAGCCCTGGTCGGAGAGATCCGGTTCGACGACCGAGACCGAGATCACGTCCTCCAACCCCTTCAGCTTTCGGGCGATCAGCGTCCGCGACGCCCAGGGGCAGATCAGCGCGACATAGAGGTGGTAGCGGCCCGCCTCGGCCTTGAAGCCGCCCTCGCCGGTCGGCCCGGCGCTCCCGTCAGGCGTCACCCAGTGGCGGAAGCTGGAGGTCTGGCGGACGAAGCCACCCTTGTCGTCCTTGGCCTGGACCGGCTGCCAGTCGGCAACCCATTTCCCGTCTCGAAGCATGATCGTCTCCTTAATTCTTGAGCGTGATTGCGGTGCCCCAGGGATCGCGAACGGTCAGGCCGTTGGCATTCTTGATGCTTTCAAGCCCGGCGCTTTCAACCCGGCCAGCGATGGAGGCAATGTCCGCCGCATCACGGACAACAATCTCGATGGCATCGAGACCTGCCATACCCTCGGGGCGTTTGCTGGCCCGGCGGCTGTTCCAGATATTGCCGGCAAGCTGGTGGTGGTAGCCGCCGCTGCCGTAGAAGCTGGCCCCAGGATAGCGCGCCGCGATATCGAGGCCGAGCACGTCGCGGTAGAAGCGGTCGGCTTCGCCCGTGTCGCCCACCTGAAGGTGGACATGGCCGATGCTGCCGTTCTCGGGGAAACCCGACCATTCGGTGCCTGCGGCGCTTTGCAGCAGACCCTGGAGATCCAGCGGGTCGGTGCTCATCCGGATCTCGCCGCCCTCGCCGTGCCAGGCCGAGACTGGGCGGTCCGTATAGACCTCGATGCCGTTGCCCTCGGGATCGGCGAGATAGAGCGCCTCGCTGACGATATGATCCGAGGCACCGTGAAGCGGCACACCCGCCTCAGCGATGTGAGCGACCCAGCGGGCCAGGTCGGATCGGGTCGGCATCAGGAAGGCGGTATGAAAGAGCCCGGCCTGCCGCGGGTCGAGTGGGGAAAGGCCTGGGTCGCCCTGAAGCTCCAGAAACGGCGTGTCGCCGGTGCCGAGGGTGACGCGATGCTCGCTGGTCGCGACCGGGCTGAGCCCCAGCGCCATCTGGTAGAAAGTGGAGACCGCATCGAGGTCCCGCACCTTGA
The DNA here is from genome assembly GCF_043557255.1 of Sulfitobacter sp. 1A13353. Taxonomy (NCBI): domain Bacteria; kingdom Pseudomonadati; phylum Pseudomonadota; class Alphaproteobacteria; order Rhodobacterales; family Roseobacteraceae; genus Sulfitobacter; species Sulfitobacter sp. 1A13353. Next base: position 288,633 of record NZ_JBIFFS010000003.1, read on the forward strand.
GCCGGACCGCCCCGATACGCATCGGCGCGGTCGTCATGTCGAAGAAGTGGTCGACGGTGGTCATTGCAGGTCTCCTTGTGAAAGAGTGCGGCCGCGGGAGATGACCCGCGGCCAGCAAGGGAGGTCAGGCGAACTGGCCGAGGCGTTGGTCGAGCTGCGGCACGCGCAGCGCTAAGGCTCCGCGTCCCAGGACGGCGACGACGCCTTGCACGACCGCCCAGAACAGCGGGTATTCCCAGCCGCCGCCTTCGTTCGAGAAGCTCCAGCCGAAACCGGAATGCGCCCATGTCGCGCCCAGGAGGACGGGGATCAGCGCGATCGAGACGAGGCGTGTGCCGAGACCGAGGATCAGGGCGATACCGCCCGCCAGCTCTGCGAAGATCGTGAAGTAGGCGAGCACGCCGGGCAGGCCGAGGCCTTCGAAGAAGGCGACGGTGCCGGGGATGGTAAAGGCGCTCACCTTCATCCAGCCATGGGCGAGGAACAGGACGCCGGTCGAGATGCGAAGGGCGGCGGCGGCGTAGTCGGTATGGGTCTGCGTGGTCATGTCAGATGCTCCGTGGGGTTGGGGATGTCAGGAAAACTGCCAGCGCGGCGCGATCCCGGTGCCGTGACCGAAGACGTAGCCGAACTGGATGTTGAGGAAGCCGATGGGCTCGAGGTAGCGGGCGTTGGCGAGCGGGCCGGCATCGACCGGCTCGAGGCCGATCTCGGCGGCCAGCGCCTTGACCGTCTCGCGCGCGGCCTCGTCATCGCCAGCAACGAAGGTCTGGATGGGCTGGCCATTGACCTTGAGGCCCGTGCCGTAGTGCTGGGCGAAGACCGTGTTGAACGCCTTCACCACCGTCGCGCCGGACAGCCTGGAGGCGATCTCTTCGGCCGCCGAGGTCTTGTGCCCGACTTGAAGGCCGGAGAAGTCCTCGGTCACCGGGTTCGAGACGTCGATGACGGTCTTGCCGCTGAAGTCGGCCTTGCCGGCAAGATCCGCGATGGCCCCGCAGGGCGTGGCGACGACTACCACCTCCGCCTTGGCGACGGCGGTAGAGAGATCGTCGTTGCGGCCGATGGTTGTCACCTCGTGGCCGGCCTCGCCCAGAATCCGCGAGAGCCCTGAGCCGACATTTCCGTTGCCGATAACTGCGATACGCATGGCATTCTCCTTCGCTTTGCCGCCCTGCGGCGGCCTGTTGATCACTAAAGCGAAAGTAAGGCTTTCCCATATTCCATAAAATGACGATGTTATGGAATGACTATCGCGAATTTATTCTCAAAAGGGCGCTCATGGATATTGTCGACGAACTCAAGGCTTTCGTGGCCACCGCACGTACCGGCTCCTTCACCGCAGGGGCCGAGCAACTGGGGGTCTCGAACCGCCTGACCTCGAAATACGTGGCCGAACTGGAGGCGCGCCTCGGCGCGCGGCTGCTCCAGAGAACGACCCGGAAGGTGGGGCTGACGCCAGCCGGCGAGGATCTCCTCGCGCGGGCGCCAGCCGTCCTCGATGAGCTCGATGCTCTGCTGGGGGCTGTGTCAGAGGGGTCGCGCGGCCTGAGCGGGATCATCCGGGTCTCGGCGCCCGTGACCTTCGGCGAAGTCTACGTGGCCGGCATGTTGGCCCGGTTCGCCGAAGCGCACCCGGATCTGACTTTCGACCTCAGGTTGGACGATCGCTACGTCGACTTGGCCGCCGACGGCATCGATCTGGCGTTCCGGATGGGTGTGTCGGAGACGCTGTCACTCAAGACGCGCAAGCTCGGCACGTTTCACAGCTCACTGGTTGCGCATCCAGACTACGTGAATGAGCACGGGGCACCGAGAACACCAGATGATCTCTCTCAGCACGCCTGCATTGTCGATACCAACCGGCGCCAACCGCATCGGTGGACGTTTAGCAAAGACGGCACCGCGATCGTCACCCAAGTGCGGGGCCGGTTCCATGTCAACTCGGCCCGGGCGGCAATCGAGTTGGCCTCGGCCGGCATGGGGATCGCCTATGCGCCGCGGTTCGCGACCGCCGACATGCTGGACACTGGCCGCCTCGTTCCATTGCTCGAGGATTTCGACATGGATGGGGGACCGGTTACCGTCGTTTATCTCGAAGGTCGGACCTTACCTCGAAAGATACGAACCCTCATCGACTTCGCTGCTGAGGATGTTCACGCCATGTCTTGACGAGCCATGAGAGGCAATCCTGGTCGGGTCAACAGCACCGACATGAATGGCACCTTCGGGTAAGTTGCGACGCAGCGAAAACCTCCCTGACGAAGGTCTGGTCTGGGCCCGTGAACGACTGCCTTCCACTTCCGAGAGAAAGGGCGGAAACCAGACACTCGCTGCAAATTGCACAAAGGTCAGCTTTGCCGAAAGCAGGCTCAGCAGCCCTGACACCAGCTACAGCGGCAACCTCTTGCAACTCTCAGACCGGGAAACACCCTAATGTATTTGCCAATGCCGCAAGCGGATAGAGGGGGGGCAGCGGGCATCAGGCGGTGGGCCCGTGATCGGCAAGACATTCCTCATGGTCGCGCAGCACCTCAAGAATGCGACAATCAGCCACCCGATCCGCATTGCAGGCACCGATCATGCGTAGCAATTCAACGCGGAGGGCCTCGAGCCGCACCAGCCGCGCCTCGACGTCGCGAAGTTGCCTTTGGGCGATGGCATCGACCTGCGCACAGGACCGGTCTGGCGTGTCTGAGAGGTCCAACAACTCTCGGATCGCCTCGAGCGAAAAGCCGAGCTGGCGGGAATGGCGGATGAAGGAGAGGCGGTCCAACTCAGCATCGCCGTAACGCCGCTGGCCGCCTTCGGTCCGGCCGGGCTCGGGCATCAGACCGATCTGTTCGTAATACCGGATCGTCTGCACTTTGGTGCCGGTCCGTTTTGCGAGTGTGCCGATCGCGAGCATATCTGACCCCTTTCATTCTACAGTCTCTGTAGGTTTTTTGAAGGGTGTCGCACAAGCCGGCAGTTCGTGAACTGGATGACACTCAACGCTGAGATTTCTGCAAATCGTTGTATCACGTTCCGCCACGCGGCCATTCTCGCAGCCTATTGCAAAGAAGGATGATCGGGAGAAGAAAAGTTAAACAAACCACTTGAAGCTACAGTTGCTGTAGGTCGTATCTCTGTGTCTGACGGTGAATCGGATTGGAAGCAGACATGACGGACGGGAGCACAGCACAACGGGAATGGCGCGTCACGGGGATGGACTGCGGCGCCTGCGCGGCCAAGGTGCGCGGCGCGGTGGAGCGCTTGCCCGGGGTCGCGGATGTCGATGTCGCGCTGATGTCAGAACGGCTGTGCCTGACGCTGGATAAGAATGAGACCTCGCCCGAGCGGATCGAGAAGGCCGTGCGCGGCATCGGTTTTGGCATCTCTCCAAAGGGGGCACAGGCAGAGAGGCCGAAGGGCGGTTTCATCCTGCCGGACGATGCAGTGATCGGTGGGACAGCGGCATCACCTCAAGCGCATGCGCCCGAAGAGATGCCAGACCCCGCTTGGTATCAAACCGCGAAAGGCCGCTTGGTCCTCGGCAGCGGCGCTCTGCTCGCAATGGCATGGGCCTCGCGGCTTGTCCTGCCTGCTGAGGTTTCGCATTGGGGCTTTGTCATCGCCACGTTGATCGGGCTTATTCCCGTCGCGCGCCGGGCCTTTGCCATGGCACGGGTGGGCATGCCCTTTACAATCGAAATGCTCATGACCATCGCCGCCAGTGGCGCGCTTGTGATCGGAGAGCCGGAAGAAGCCGCGCTGGTGGTCTTTCTCTTTGCCGTGGGCGAATTGTTGGAAGGTGTCTCTGCCGGGAAGGCCCGCAACAGCATCCGTGCGCTGACCAAGCTGGTGCCGAAAACGGCGCGGCTTGAGGTGGGCAACAAGACGCGGGAGGTGGCGGCAGAGGCGCTCAGCGTCGGCCAGATTGTGCAGGTGCGCCCCGGGGACCGGGTGCCCTGTGACGGCGAGGTGGTCAGCGGAACTTCGGGCGTAGACGAAAGCCCCGTTACCGGCGAAAGCGTGCCGCGCCTTAAGGAGCCGGGTGCGGATGTCTTTGCCGGATCGATCAACACAGAAGCGTTGCTGCGCATCCGAGTCACAAAGGTTGCGGCGGACAACACCATCGCGCGTATTGTGCGGCTGGTGGAAGAGGCCGAGAGCGCCCGCGCGCCGACCGAGCGCTTCATCGATCGGTTCAGCCGCGTCTACATGCCTGCCGTGGTCGGTATGGCCGCTTTAGTGGCCGTGGTGCCGCCGCTTGTCTTTGGTGGCGCCTGGGGCGAATGGATCTATCGGGCGCTGGCTCTGTTGCTGATCGGCTGCCCCTGCGCGCTGGTGATCTCGGTGCCTGCGTCGATCACCTCGGCCCTGTCCACCGGGGCGCGCAACGGGTTGCTGATGAAGGGCGGCGCAGTGATCGAAGCGGCGGCGCGGGTCACCCATGTGGTTTTTGACAAGACTGGAACGCTGACCCACGGCAAGCCCCGCGTAACTGATGTTCAGGTGCTTGTGGGAAATGAAGCCGATCTTCTGGCCCTCGCCGCTGGAGTTGAGAACGGTGCGAGCCACCCGCTCGGCCAAGCGATTTGCGGTGCGGCTGAGGCACGCGACATCGACCCCGCCGCAGCGACACAGTCCCGCGCCTTGCCCGGCAAAGGGGCCGAGGCGGTGATCGCGGGGGCAACCATCTGCGTCGGCTCGCCGCGTTTGGCGGCAGAACGCGGGGCGCTGTCAGAGACTTTGCGCGCCCAGGTCGAGACGCTCGAAGCGCAGGGCAAGACCGTGGTGATTGTCTTGCGCGATAACGAGGCCCAAGGCCTCATTGCTCTTCGCGATGAACCCCGCGCCGATGCGGCAGAAGCAGTGGCGCAATTGAACGCTTTGGGTATTTCATCGGTGATGCTCACCGGGGACAACCGGCGCACCGCTGCGGCCATTGCAGAGGGGCTGGGCATCGACCACCGCGCTGAATTGATGCCGGAGGATAAGGTTGCGGCCATTCAAAACCTCACGGCTGAGGCGAAGGTCATGATGATCGGCGACGGCATCAATGATGCCCCTGCATTGGCCGCAGCGCACGTGGGCGTCGCAATGGGCTCCGGCACCGATGTGGCGCTCGAGACTGCCGATGCCGCGATCTTGCGTGACCGGGTGACAGATGTGCCCGGCCAGATCCGTCTCGCCCGCGCCGCGATGGGCAATATCCGGCAGAACATCGCCATCGCGCTTGGGCTGAAAGCCGTGTTCCTTGTCACCACGGTGCTTGGCATCACCGGCCTCTGGATTGCGATCCTGGCGGATACTGGCGCGACTGTTCTGGTAACGCTCAACGCCCTGCGGCTGCTGTTTTTCCGGTCAACTACCGCCGAGCGGTTGGCCGAGCCCGGTTGCCGCCCTACAACCCATGCAACCAACGAAACGACAGTCTGAACCTTTGGAAGGATTTTACATGACCCTCACACGACGCAGCCTGCTGGCCTGTTCCGCAAGCTTTGCCGCCGCCGCACCATTTGCGGCATGGGCCGAAGACAAGCCCGCCATCCACGTGATGAAAGACCCCAACTGCGGCTGCTGTTCGGCGTGGATCGAGATTCTGGAGAACGAGGGTTTTGCCGTGACGACCGAGCGCAGCTTGGGAACGCTCTTGATCAAATACAAGCAAGACAACGGCATCCCGCAGGACATGGCCTCTTGTCACACCGGAAAGATTGACGGCTATATGATCGAAGGGCACGTCCCGCCCGCCGACATCCGTAAATTGCTTGCCGAGCGCCCGGATGCCATCGGCCTTGCCGTGCCGGGGATGCCCTATGGTTCGCCGGGGATGGGGCCGGAGAGTGAGCGCGACGCCTATGATGTCTATCTGATTGCTCGCGATGGCAACAGCGAGGTGTTCACAAGCTACGAGGCTGCCTAAATCGCAGCGGACTTGGACCAAACAAGCAGGAAGCGCGCATGGCGCATGATCACGCCCATATTGACCCCGAAAGCGGGGACCGCAGAGTATCACTGGCCATCTGGGCGAATGCCCTTCTGACTGTGGCGCAGATCGTGGGCGGTGTCTTTGCGGGGTCGCTCGCCCTTATCGCGGACGCGCTTCACAATTTTTCAGACATGGCCTCCTTGGTGATCGCCTTTGTGGCTCGCAAAATCGCACGGCGTCCGGCAGATGCGCGGATGACCTTTGGCTATGGCCGGATCGAAATCGTTGCCGCGCTGATCAACTACACCACGCTTATTCTTGTCGGGGTCTATCTGATCTACGAGGGCGGGATGCGCATGATTGATCCGCCGCAAGTGGCGGGCTGGACGGTGGTCATTCTGGGCGGGGTCGCGCTGGTGGTTGATACGATGACGGCGCTGCTGACCTATTCGATGCAAAGGGGTAGCGTGAACATCAGGGCATTGTTCTTGCATAACCTGTCAGACGCTCTGGCCTCGGTCGCGGTGATTATCGGCGGCACGCTCATCATCCTTTACGACCTGCGTTGGGTTGATCCCGCGATCACCATCGGTATCGCGCTTTATATCCTTTATCTGGCACTCACTGAAATCGGCGGTCCGATCCGTATGCTGATGCTGGGTAGCCCGCCTGACCTGGATGCAGGCGCAGTGGTCGACGCGATGACTGATGTCGATGGGGTCCGGGATGTGCATCACGTCCATCTCTGGCAGATGCAGGAGCATGAGGTGGCGCTTGATTGTCATGTAGTGTTGATGGGGCGAGATTGGACGGACCTTGAAGCTGTAAAGCAGGCGGTCAAGAAAAAGCTCGCGGATGACTTCGGCATCACCCACTCGAGCCTTGAGTTTGAAACCTCAGATAATGCCCATCAGGGTGCCGCGTTGTTTGGCCATAAAGACGGTGGAAACAACGCCGGCGAAGAACCTGGTGCATAAACATCTTGAGATGCCGAACAGCGTGGCAGCACGTTTCAATTGTCTACGTTCCGACCTTCAATGCGTTACGGTAGACGCTACGGTTTCTATCACTTCTCAATAAGCGGTGCGGGCAATGTCCGGTTTGGCCTGCCGCACCGTATCATAAGGTGTAAATGGTGAAGGTCTTCTAAGGGCCGTCTCCGTCCTCTACCAAGTCCCGTGATAGGTCGATGCTGCAACACGTGAGCGCCTGATGGCTGCCTACACTTGAACTCGGTCGAGACCTATGCGGAACAGCGGTTTGGCAAAGGGCGTAGTTTGCCGCTGCTGCCGCATCTGCTCCTCGATCCTCAGGCTGTCTCTTGGAAGAACATGCACCGCAGCGTTCGCCTGTTTGAAACCCCAGAGTCACAAACGATATCGTAAGTAATAGGGCATCGATTGGCGCGCCTGCCAGAGAATCACTGAGAAAATGGTGCAATTTTCAGCAGGATTAGGAAGAACTACTGATAATATACCGAATGAGTTCTTCGCTATGTAACAATTAGTTACCGATACTTGCTTGGTTAGGTTTAAATATTGCAGCTCCAAAAATAATTGCGCTTATTTGCCGACGTGAAAAAATGTTCGGGCGAATAGTCTCGAAAACATTCCATCCTGTCGGAGGAACGTTTTCCGCACCAAATCAGGATATATTCATAGGCATGAATTGTTTGGAAATTCGGGGCCAACTACAACGTTTTGTTTTTACAGCGTTTAAAGGTAAATCTATTGCCTTATATGATTCGAACCGGGGAGATTCAGGCACTGTCAAGGAGGCCGAAAAGCGGTGTTTTGTGGAGCCTTGCTAAGTGCTGAGGTTTCTGAAATTCCGAGCGGCGTTGCGAAAATTGGAAAAAAGGTCAAAAAAAGCGCGTGAATTGCAGCAACAGTCCACGCGCTTATCCGAACCGCCGAAGGCGACTCTCTTGAGCTCACAGTGTGCCATTTTGCACTGATACCCACAAGTTCCTTCGGCAAAACAAATAAAACAAGAGCCCGAACGCCGCACTCAACGTGCGGCGAACGCTCCCTGATGTCGAAAGAAGACCTATGGATTATCCAAACACGGCTGGGACTTTTCAGTTACCAGCCACCTCAATTGCAGAGCGGCAGCCCCCCGTTTCGTCCCGAGGACATGCGAACGGCCAACTTGTCGTTGGACGCCACGGTGCGCGACGCGGCCTCCACGTTGAGTCCGATCTCGAGTTCAAATGGGCAAGCATCTTGGATGCGGATCCCGATGTTGTATACTTACGAGAACAGGTAAGGGTCGAATGGGCCGATGGCTCAAAAACTCGAATTCACTTCTTTGACTTCGTCGCGACCTTCAGCTCGTGTAAATCGATAGCTATGATCGTGAAGCCATCTCATCGAGCAAACAAGCCCAAATTTCAGTCGGAAGTTCAACTTTTAGCGCGAAGCGCTGTGCAGTCTGGCTTCGTCGATGAAGTCCGCGTTTTGACGGAGGCCAGCTTAGACGATGCTCGCGTCCGAAATGCTCGTTTCTTAAGAAGTGTTCGTGAAATTGATGTCGTTGCTGACACGAATGCTCGAGCAGTGGCCGCGCAACTTTTGGGCTACGTAAGCCTTGCTGATTTGACAGCGAAGATTGGATTGGGAGGCCGTGGCTTCCGGGCTCTTGTTAGGCTTATCGGTGAAGGAGTGCTGAGCTGCGTTACACATGAATTGATCTGCCCTTCCACACTCGTTCAGGGAGGCAAGTGGAATGAGAACGCATGAAAAGTTTGCCCCGCGTGGAAAGGTTTACTTTGGAACATTTGACCGCGTCACAATCGGAGGAGCTGCGTTTAATGTGTCGATGTCGAATTCAGAAGGCTATCTACTCAAAACTGAGGATGCCGAGGGCCTCACCCAGTTGTTTCCCTACCGCGATCTGGCGGCGCACAGCGAAGCAGGAAATATCAAGGTGGAAAGAGAATTCTACGCTCCTGCCGCTTCTACGGTCAAAAGCCGACATACTGAGTTCGATTTAAGGCGGCTTCGAAAGAAACAACTGGAAAAAGTAGGGGTTCGGCTGAGCTACTCTTTGGCGGTGGAGGAACTCTACGGAAACGGTGAGATCCAACTCACTTATGAATCGATCGTCCAAACATTTCCTCAGCTTAAATCGAAAGCGAACGTGGCTTTTCGAGACTTCTTTCTGACCCATGTTGGCAATAAGAAAGCTTACGGCGGAGGGACTTGCATCGGTATTGCTGATGCGAGTTCGACCTCTGTCTTAAAGTGGTTCAAAGCGTATCGTGATGGTGGAGTTGCAGGCTTAGTCGACGGCAGGTGGAAATCTGGCCGAAAGGGGAGCCGGTTATGCTCTGAGACCGAAGCACTGCTGCAAAGGTGTGTAGCGGCTTACCTCCATCCGGACTCTCCGACTAAGCGCGCCGTGGTCGCCGATACTATTGAGAGTTTCAAGCGCGAAAACCGCGCGCGAGAAAGAGCGAGGCAGCCGCAGCTACCTATTCCGTCAAGAAATACTATTCGTGCGCGCCTCCGGGAGTTCACGCCATTCGAAGTGACCTTGCATCGAAAAGGTGAGGACGCTGCGAGGAAGGAATTCTTTCCTGTCGGCGCGGGGCTTCAACTCGGGCGTCCCCTCGAGCGGGTGGAAATGGACGGCTGGACCGTTGATTTGATGACAATCGCCAAGTCCACACGTCTATTAGAAAAATTGGCTCCAGAGCTTGTTCAGGAGATGGAGCTCGACGGTGGGAAGAAGCGCTGGCACTTGATCGGAGCAATCTGCTGCACGACCAGATGTTTGGTGGGTGTCACGTTGTCCAAGTCCGAAAACGTTTCGGCCGCGATCGACTGTTTGCAAATGATTATGCGCGATAAGGGGCATCACGCGGACGCGGTGGGCGCACTGTCGCCATGGCACATGCATGGCATTCCTGACCTGCTGGTAACTGACAACGGAAGCGCGTTCGCAAACTATCGATTTATTGCCGCTGCAACATTTGCTTCTTTGGACCTGATGCGCGCCCCGGCAGGGTTGCCACAGCTCAGGGGCACGATCGAGCGCGCGCTTGAAACAACCTCGACTAATCTGGTGGGCCGGCTTTCAGGTCGCACGTTTTCTGACGTTGTCCAGCGTGGGGATTACCCTTCCGAAGCGAGAGCGGTGAATACCGTGGAAGATTTTGCAACAATGCTGGTGCGCTGGGTTGTAGATGTTTACCACAATACTCCGCATGAGGGATTGGGCGGCGAAACACCCTTTGAATGTTGGGAACGGCTTTCCAATCTTTATGGAGTTCGACCGCGACCTGACTTGCGAACCCAACGTATCGCGTTTGGTGTCGAACTCGAACGGAAGATCGATAAATCCGGTCTCACTGTCTTAGGCGTTTCTTACAATAGTGAGCGACTGGGACGTCATTTCCGGCAAATGGGATCGTGTTCTCTGCAATTGCGTTGGTTGCCGGAAAACATCGGTGCGATCGAAGTGTCGCTCAATGATGAATGGGTGGCTGTGGAGGCGGTTTTGCCCGAGCTCCAGGGGCGGACTGCACGCGACTGGACCCTTTGCAGAAACCTGATCCGTCGGGGAGATCCAAATGCTCGCGAAATCGCCAGCTCAGTCGTTGCCACCGCTTTAGAGGAAATCGATCGCATGAACGCGGCAGCCGGCCGACAGGCGGGCATCCTTTCGGAGCAGTGGACCAAGGATGGGATAGCGCGCTTCGAACAAGATCTGGGGATTGGTTTCTATGCGGGAACGAGGAATGCCTCGCAGAAGACCGCTTCTCAATATGGAACCCTCATCGATGTCGGACCTCCAAGCGATCCAGGAATTGGGCGCCATAGGGCTGAACAGCTCGATGCCCTCTCCTCGAAGCCTAAGAAGAACGATTGGAAGTTTTGACCAATGACAACGCATGCAAGCATCGTCACGTTGGCGTCAATTGAGCGAGCTATACAGCAGCTATCCGCAATTCATGTCGAGACGCAGCGCGATGACCAAACTCGAACGGCGTTCAACCGGTTGTTTTTCGGCGAAGGAGCCGGTTTTTCCCCTCGGTTCTTTGCCGAAGGGCAAGAAACTCGGGGTGTCGCAATCGTAGGCGCGCCAGGCAGCGGTAAAACTGCACTCGTTAGTCATATTCTGTCAGAACACCCGAGTCTGCACTTTAAGGGTGAGCTCGGAGTCACGAAATGTCTTCAAGTTACTGTCCCCAGCCCAGCAACATTGAAAAGCGTTGGCCTGGAACTGCTCAAAGCACTGGGCTATCCGCAGGTATCCGAAAGAAGAGAACGGTGGGCGATCTGGGAAATGGTCAAGCACCGTCTCAGTGTTCTCGGAATAAAGGTGCTTTGGATCGACGAGGCGCACGATATTTATAATGCAGGGAATGTGCGAGAGAAGGAGGATCTGCTCAAGACACTCAAGTCTCTCATGCAAGGCCCGCAAGCGATCGTGGTGGTCCTGTGCGGCACAGAGCCTGTCGCCGAGCTGTTGAGATCTGATCATCAAGTTGCGAGGCGTTTCTCACAAGTCCGGCTGCCGCCGATCTCGTTTGCAAGCGATGGCGACGGTTTGATGAATCTGATTAGGTCCTACGCCGGTCGCGTTGAACTCGGAGTCGAGATTGATCCAGACCTCACTCAATGCCTTCTGCATGCTGCCCGCGATCAGTTTGGCATGGCTATCGAGATCGCAATTGGCGCTATTGAAACTGCACTAAGGTCTCGTCGACCTTCGCTTACTCGGCAGGACTTCATCGACTATTGGTTTATGCAAGAGAGTTGTCCACTCGACGAGAATGTCTTCGCAACAGGAAACTATTCAGCGTGGGAAGATCGGGAGGTCCGTGCCAATAGGGCCAACTCAGGCAAGGGGAGGCGGCAATGAGTGGTATCCTTGTGCCGCAGGTGCCTTTGCAAGAAGACGAGAGCTCTGTGTCCTGGGCAATTCGCACTGCGCGACACCATGTGGACCTCAACCTTCCGGAGTTTCTCCACGATCTGCAGCTTCCGCTGCCAGATTTGCTCGCTGGTAAGCGATCAGCAATGTCGAAACTTGCTGCGCTTACCGGCATTGCATTCGAAGCCTTGGTCGCTCACCAACCTGAACGCCTACAGGCCCGTCAATATCGATTTCGCGGGCATGAGTTCTCGAGCAGTTTTTTGGGCGGAAATCGAACAGCCTATTGTCCTCATTGCCTTCTTGAAGACGAGGGGCAGGGGGATGGACAGCGAGTTGCGCGTTGGCCCTGGCTCTTTAAGGCGGTGAGGACGTGTGAAGTTCACGGCTGTGCGCTTCAATCCGCCGCTAAAACTGCGTGGTCTGATCAAATGCGCAATTTGCAGACCTTGGCTCCTGATGCGCGAGAACTGCATCGTCTTGTGGACCAAAGCGACTTACGGCCGCCGTCTCCATTGCAAACCTATGTGCTTCGGCGACTGCGTGGCAAACATACATCGGCGCTGTGGCTCAACAGTCAAGATATCGAGCAAGCGTTCCGTGCGTCCGAAATGGTCGGTGTTCTCGCGGGGTGGGGCGCAAAGCAGAGATTGGGCGGGTTTAATGACCAAGACTGGGAAGATGCGGGGCGGTTGGGTTTCGATGTGACCGGGGAAGGTGAAACTGGTATTCGAGCACTTTTCTTTGACGTTCTTCGTAACGTTGAGCTTCGCCATGGGAAGGCTGGATCGCACACTATATTTGGCTTTTTCTATGAATGGTTACAGTTCGACAAAACAGGGCGCGATCCAGGGCCGATCCGGACCATCTTGCGAGAATTCATTCTTGAGAACATGGCCGTATCGCCAGGAACAGACCTCCTTGGTGAGGAGGTCGTTAAGACGCGCCGCCACCATGCACATTCCGTTGCGGTGAAATTTAATCTTCACCCCAAGACAGTCCATCGTGCCTTCGTGTCCCGAGGGCTGATCTCGTCCGAAGACCCCGATCGGATGACCGGCATGGACACATGTGAGGCAGATGCGGCTGAAGAACTGGCAGGAGAGCTTCAACGGGCGGTTCCTGTAGCGAAGTTGCCAACTCGCATGAACGCTACACGACCCCAAGTGGAAATGTTGCTTCGAGAGGGCTTCTTGAAGCCACTTGATAGCGGCTACCGCATCCTCACTCAGGTCTTACGGGGGGTAGATGCCCGCGAAGTAGATCGGCTACTGGCACGCCTCACTAAGCGAGCAACATATGTCTCACGAGCGACACCGGGGCAGGTTCCAATACCCCAAGCGGCTCAAGAAGCGAAGAGATACTCAGGGGAGATCATGTGTTCCTTGCTTGCAGGTGACTTGCACAATGTTGAGATTGTCGATGGCACGAAGGGCTATCTTGCGCTCCTGTTGGATCCCTCCGAAGTTCAATCGGTTCTGCCGCGTGATACTTCGCATTTGCCTTTGACCAAAAAGGCCGCGGCCGAGCAGCTGGGGGTGTCTCTGACTGCATTGGATCTTCTGCTCGGACTTAAAGGTAATACACCGTTAATCGAGTGGGTGGAGGATCGGCTGCCAGGGCCAATCAAGGTCCGAATTGAGCAGGCGGAAGTGAATAGTTTCAAGCGACAATATGTGACACTTGGCGAACTGATCCAACGCGACGGAACCAACCATTGGGTTGTTATTGGCAAGCTCAGAGCTGCCGGTATCGACCCAGTTCAAGATCCAAAAGAGATAGGTGTCTATTTGTATGATCGACTGCGGGCCATTTCAGTTCCGCCTTGATGATTACTATAGGATCCGAAGGAAAAGCCGCGCTGATGCGCGGCTTTTTTTGTTCCGTTGTCGGGTGAGTTGCAACTTTATAGTGGTCGCAGTTGCAAGGTGCGTTAGCCTTTTCTGGTAATGTCTTGCGTAAGTTATTGATCTTATTCTGTCCGCCTTCGAGCAATTGCAGACTCTTGTTGGTTTTCACATGTGTTCTGACCACCAATAAATAGCCATTGGCCGGGTTGAAATGTCCATTTCGCAAGCAAAATAAGTCAATCGGGCGGAAACGCCCGATTTTGGCGTTCTGGGCCCCCTTATGTGAAAAATGGAGGGCCGCCCCTGTTGATTGTCACTGAGAACTGATGGGGTGGATACCCCCTCCCGACGGCATCGCAATGTGCCAAGGTGATGTGGGTCACATCACTGATAGGAGGAAGCATCCATGGATCAACTTGGACCTGCATATCACCGAATGGAACATACGCACGCGGGACTATGATGAGGTAGGCATAAGGTCCGCCTCGACCATTCAGGAGCAGTTTGAAAACATGCTGGAAACAGGGGTCGACCGCGCCTTCGTTTGGCCCGTTCAGCACAATACGGACAGCGACCTTGCGGGCGGCCCCAAGGAAAGCCCGGTTCTCGATCCCGACGGGCGGCTGACCAACTCGGTCACGGGGGCATCTTTGATCTGATGAGCGAGAGCCTGCCCGGGCTTGAATTGGTCGCGACCGAGTTCGAGGGCGACGATGGCAGTTTCGAGATCAACGCCTATCAGTCCGAAGATAAGACCGTGATCTATGTCTCCTCCCGCTCGATGGAGGTTTTGAACCTCGATGTCGATTTCGCCGGATTGGTGCCCGAGGGGGCGACCGCGACCGGCATTCAAATCGGCATGGATCAATCCGCGCAAAGTTCCGACGGGTTCCATTGGCGCAGCGATGGCGGCCATACCCCTTCGGCCTCTGTTCAGGTGGATGGGCGGGCCTATTTCTACGATGAACATGACGTGCGCGCGCAATTCACCGACAGCCGCTTTGACAGCCCACAGGTCGAGCTGCGGTTGAAACCCTTCGAAGTGATCGAGATCACCTTCGACGCCGGGCCGACAGCGGGCGGGGAAAAGATCGACGGCAGCGGCGCGGCGGACGATCTGACCGGCACGGATGGAAACGACACGATCGGCGGCTTTGGTCAGGACGACACACTGCACGGCGGGGATGGCGACGACGTGATCAATGGCCATGGCGGTGACGACAGTCTCACTGGCGGGCGCGGTGACGACGACCTGCGCGGCGCACCGGGGGAGGACACGCTCCACGGCTGGGGCGGAGACGACACCCTGCGCGGCTTCGACGATGATGACCTATTGGTCGGCCAGCAGGGGGATGACCATCTGCTGGGCAACCGGGGCGACGATCAGCGTTCCGGCAGGGAGGGGCAAGACCAGCTAAACGGCGGCATCGGGCATGACACGGTCGTCGGCGGGGCGGGGTCAGACACCGTCACGGGATGGACCGGCGACGACGTTTTCGGCTTTTCTGAGGGCGAAGTGGCCACGGGCGATATCATCACCGACTTCGCCCCCGGCGTCGACGTGATCCAGCTCTCACTGTCTGGCATCAGGGGGCTCAATGATCTTGAAATCACGGCGCGAGAGGGCGGTGTTGCGGTCGGCCTCGGCGCGCATGGGGTGATCTTTCTGCAAGGCGACCTGACGGAAAGCGCGGTGGCTCAGAATCGGAACTTCGTAGTCTAACCGGCCACGCGCAGCCCGCCATCAATAGGTCGCGGGCGGATCGCTGGCGGGGAAGGACTCGTCGACCGTCTCGTCCACGATATTCCATTTGCGGGGTGGGTCGATCATCTCGCGCGGGCCCGCGACGCGGACGTGGTCTTGCGCCCGGTCATATGCCACCGCCCTTTGGGCGCGGGACTGGCGGTTCATCAGATAGGCGAGGCTCGCGGCACCGGCGCCGAAGATCAGCAATGCGCTCATTCGCATGGGTATACTCCTTTTCAAGCTTACCTGAAAAACCATGGGGCTGATGCTTGGTTCCTTGGCCCGCTGGTGATTGGCGGGGGCTTGCCACCGCTGGAAGGGGGGCGACGCGGAAAGGCGACCGGCCCCTGCGCGCAACACCCGTGATGCGCGAAATTTCTCTCATCCCGCTGCCGCGCTGAAACCAGACCGGCAAAGCGATCATTGCCCCTTTGTAACCCTAGTTTTTTGAACGCCCCGCCCGCGTGGGGCCACAACAGATAGGAATGCACCATGACAGGTCAGAATTTTGATGCCCTCAACACCCCGCAAAGCCAGCCCGGGCGGGAGCATAAGATGGACCCCGCGCCCGATTACACCCCGCGCTACCCCGGTTCCGACCGGCTCAAGGGTAAGGTGGCGCTGATCACCGGGGGCGACAGCGGGATCGGCCGCGCCACCGCGCTGCTCTATGCGCGCGAGGGGGCGGATGTCGCCATCGTCTACCGCAACGAAAGCCGCGACGCGGAAGAGACCAAGCGATTGGTGGAGGCCGAGGGCCGCCGGGCGTTGTTGCTGGAAGGCGATGTCGGTGAGAAAGCCTTTTGCAAAGATGCCGTAAGCCGCACGATGGAGAGCTTTGGCAAGATTGACATTCTCGTCAATGATGCGGGCGAACAGCACGCGCAGGAAAGCCTCGAAGACATCGAAGAAGCGCAGATCGAACGCACGTTCCGCACCAATATCATCGGCATGATCCTGATGACGCAGGCAACGCTGCCGCATCTGAAAAAGGGCGCGCGGATCATCTGTGTCACCTCGATCACCGCCTATAAGGGTCAGGACCTGTTGCTCGACTATGCATCGACCAAAGGGGCGATCCTGTCCTTCCTGCGGGCGATGGCGAGCAAGCTGGCGCCCAAGGGTATTTTGGTCAACGGCGTGGCCCCGGGGCCGATTTGGACGCCGCTGATCCCGGCTTCCTTCCCGGCGGATAAGCTTGAGGAATTCGGCGAAAATACCCCCCTTGGCCGCCCCGGTCAGCCGAATGAGGTGGCCCCGTCGCTGCTGTTCCTCGCCTGCGAGGATTCGTCTTATATGAGCGGGCAGGTGTTGCACCCGAACGGCGGCACGTTGGTCGGCGGATAAGCCAGATGAATGTTGCCCCGCGTGCGATGGCGCGGGGCAAACGCAATCCGGGGGCGTGTCTGTAGGTCAGGTTTATTTTGGACGCGATGCGCCCCCGGTCACCCCACCGGACGCCGCCGGGCGCCGGACCGCAGCGGCAGAGTGCCGTCATCCGCCCCTTCAATCGTGACCGACTCTGCAATCTCAGTCCGTGGCATGATCGAGATGTCGTGAATGCGCCAATGCAGGTCGAGCAGTTCGGCCTCCGCCGCCTCGACCCTCTCGGGCGTAGCACCGTTTTCATGCGCCACGACATAGATCGTGCCGGTCAGAAAGCGCCCTTCTTCGCGCAGGCGCAGGCGGCTTTCGCCGACCCATGGCAGCGCGTTGAAAGTATTTTGCACCTCTTCGATCAGCGGGTCGAACTCTTTATCCTCTATCGTGCGCGGCATCTCATCGCTGAGGTCCCGGATTGCCGCGCCGGTGTGTTTGAAACCGTCGTGCAGCACGTCCAAGGCGATCACGATGGCCGCGACCGCATCGGCCCACCACCAGCCCATCCCGATCCCAAGGATGCCCACGATCCCGGCAAGCCCTGTCATCCAATCTGCCTTGTTCATCATGGCATCGGCATAGAGCGTCTTGTCATGGAGCATCTTGGCGGGCTTCATTTTCAGGTGGCCGAAAATGACCGGCATCACGACGCTATAGGCCAGCGCCGCGATCATCACCCAGCCGAACCAAATGGTGGTGCCGAAAAGCTCGACACTGCCGATGGTGGGGTGCTCCTGTTTGATGAGCGCGATGGACGAGTCGACGATAAGAAAAATCCCGACCCCGCCGAGCGACACGGCGCTGATCAGGTAAGCGATTGATGTGACGCGGATATAGCCCAGTGGGAAACGGCGGTTGGGCTTCCATCCTTCGATCCACGAGCCAACCAGAAAGGCAATGGGCGGCACGAAGCTGAGCAGGTCTTCGATCCACGCGGTTTTCATCGCTTGGCTGCTACCCACTGCAAAATAGATCGCCGCCACGATCGACCCCAAGACCGCAATCCAGATGACCTCAAGCCAGCGCGCGCGGTGCAGCGCCTTCTTCTGCGCCTCGGGCATGGTGCGGATGGAGCGGGTCATGGGGCGGATGCGCGCAAACGCGCCCCGATGGTTCCGGCCTCATCTCGAAGAAAGCCTTCGATCTCCATCAGCCAAGCGTTTTCGCCCTGCTGCACGGCAACGACATGCTGCGCCCGCTGTAGCGTGGTTTCGGTGGCGGTAAGGTCTTTCTCATCAAGTTGCCAATGGGGGACGGCGGCGAGGTTGAGACCTTCCGCCCATTGATCCACCGGAATGCCACCTTCCTTTTCAACCAGCGCGGCAAGGGGCAGGTGGGGCGGTACGAAAACGCGTTGGCCTTCGATGTCATGGGGCAGGGCGTCTGGCCCCCGGCTGCCGATGACAAAGGACTCCTCGAAATAGGGGTAACTCGGCGCGGCACCTTTTACCGGGGTCACGTCCTTGCGGGTGAAACCCCCGATGGCGAGGTCGATGTCGCCCTTCTCCAACCCCTCCAACGCTGCGAAGGCGCCGAGGTGTTTCCACTCGATGGCCACCCCCAAGGTTTCGGCGAAGGCACGGGTCAGTTCGGCTTCGACCCCCTGCGGCGGCTGGCCGTCTGCCAGCACGACCCATGGTGGGTTTTCCGATACCGCCACGGTCATTTTCTGGTCGGAGAGAACGGTTTCGAGGGTGTCTTCCACATCCCGAGGGAACCGCAGGTCGTCGCAAGCGGCGAGCAGGCTTAGGGCAGCGAGGGGGATCAAGATTTTCAAAACAATTGAATTGTCCACGCCTTTGGCACCATGGGGCGTAGTTTCGCGGGGCGTCATTACATTATTCCTTTGGGCCGGATCGCAGGGGACCAACGGGCGGTTTCCCGAAAGGTTCCTGTTACTGGCAGCGCGCCCCCCGTGCGCGATCGGTTGATTTCCGCCGGAGCCGCGCTTTGGAGCCACTTCTTCGGAACACCTGCTGCGACCCTCGCGTTCCAGTTGAAACACTCGGTCTGCCATATTCAGCAACAGGAGGTTTCTTGATGACATCTTATCCTTACGACCAACGCAGCGCCGCTGAGGGCGCGCGGGACGCGCTGACAGAGCGGCAAAGCTCTCTGTTCTGGGGGCTCGGCGTCGGTGCGCTTGCCGGGGCGTCTGCCTATGCGCTCTACGCCGCGCGGCGGGATCGTGACGGGCTGAGCCATCGGCCAGCAGATTCCGCGCCCGGGCGCAGTGCGAAACAGGCGCGTTTCGGGGATTATGCCGTTGTCGGACGCACGGTGACGATCGACCGTCCGCGTGACGAACTCTACCGCCACTGGCGCGACTTCACAAGTCTCTCAGAGTTCATGGAGAACGTGAAGGCGGTCGAGCCGATCGACGCCGCGAAGGGTCAGTTCCGTTGGATGATCGCAGGCCCGGCGGGGACAGACCTGCGGGTCGAGACCGAGGTGGTCAGTGACAAACCGGGGGAAGAGATCGCGTGGCGCGCCCTCGACAGTTCGCAGATTGATACCGAGGGCAAAGTCTCGTTCCGCGACGCGCCGGGCGACCGGGGCACCGAGGTGGAGGCGATCATCGCCTATAACCCGCCCGCCGGGGAGCTGGGGCGCTGGATCGCCAAGCTGTTTCAGGCCGAACCCGCGCTTCAGGGGCGGCGGGATTTGAAGCGGTTCAAAATGCTGATGGAGACAGGCGAAATCGCCACCTCCGCCAATCGCAAATCGGACAAGTGAGGAGAGAGACATGCGCGCATTGACATGGCAAGGCAAGCACGACGTGCGGGTCGATACGGTCCCCGACCCGGAAATCGTCAACCCCCGCGACGCCATTATCGAGGTCACCTCGACCGCGATCTGTGGCTCTGACCTGCACCTTTATGATGGCGTGATCCCCGGCGTCATGGCGGGCGATATTCTGGGCCATGAGTTCATGGGCCGGGTGGTCGAGACCGGCCCCAAGAGCACCCTTAAGAAAGACCAGCGGGTGGTGGTGCCTTTCACCATTTCCTGCGGCTCCTGCTTTCACTGTAAAAAGACCCAGTATTCGGCCTGCGACAACTCCAACCCGGCGGACAAACAGGATTTGACCGAAAAGCAATTCGGCCATGCGGTCGGCGGGTTGTTTGGCTATTCTCATCTGACCGGCGGCTATCCCGGCGGACAGGCAGAATATGTGCGGGTGCCTTTCTCTGATGTGGGGCCGATCGTCATTCCCGAAGGGTTCGACGATGACGATGTGCTGTTCCTGTCGGATATCCTGCCGACCGGCTGGATGGCCGCCGAAAACGCCGACATCGAAGAGGGCGACACCGTCGCCGTCTGGGGCTGCGGCCCGGTGGGGCTTTTCGCCGTGCAAAGCGCGCTCAAGATGGGGGCCGCGCAGGTCATCGCGATCGACCACTACCCGAACCGGCTGAACCTCGCGCGGCAGATGGGGGCGAAGGTCATCGACTACACCCAGACCCATGTGCTGGAGGCGCTGATGGAGATGTCGGGCGGTCACGGCCCCGATGCGGTGATTGATGCGGTCGGCATGGAAAGCCACGGTTTCGCGCCCGATACGATGATGGACAACGTCAAACAAGCGGTCGGCGTCGGTGCCGATGGGGGCCATGTGCTGCGTGAAGCGATCATGGCCTGCCGCAAGGGCGGTCGCGTCTCGGTGCCCGGTGTCTATGGCGGCTTCCTCGACAAGTTCCCCTTGGGCGCGATGATGGAGAAAGGTCTGCAAATCCGCACCGGCCAGACCCATGTGCAGCGCTACACCAAGGAGCTGTTGCACCGCATCGCCGAGGGCGAGATCGACACCCGCTTCATGATCAGCCACCGCCTGCCGCTGGAGCAGGCCGCCAAGGGCTATCACAACTTCCGCTTCGATCAGAACGACTGGACCAAAGTGGTCCTCAAACCCGGCATGCAGGCCGCTGCATAGCAAAAAAGGAGAGTGACATGCCAAACGAGCCAGATCACGCCAAAGAGAAACGCCCGCCCCATCGTGAGCGCCACAATGCGCAGGACGACCACGAGGGCGCGGCGCACCGCCCCGAGGAGTTCGACCCAAAGAACCCGCAAAAGGTGGTGAAGCAAGAGAAGTGAACGGCAAAGCAGCGCGAGAAAATCGCGCTGCTTTTTCGTATCGCCCGGGCATTTTCCGGGCGCCATCTCACGCACGCAGAAGGGGCAGATTAGACCCCGCGAATATTGACCGATTTCATAGAAAGGCAGAAAAGGATGCCACAGTTTCACAAAACCCTATCGCTCATATGCCTTCTGGCCCCCGCTGGGGCCTTGGCGCAAACGGTGGATCAGACAACCACCACAGCCCCAGAGATGGAGCGGAACACCTCCGCCTCGGATTGGAGCCTAGAGGTGGGCGTCACGCCGAAATTCTTTTACCGTCTCAACGATGGCCCCGGTGCCGCCGAAAGCGCGGAGATCGAGGCTTTTGCGGAGGTCGCCTATGGCCCGGCCTATTTCCATGCCCTCGTTCTATCGCTGGACGACCCAAGGGATGACGCGCAATTCGAACTGACGCTGGGCCACCGTGGCGATCTCACGGAGAAACTGGCCTATGACGCCTATTACACCCGCTTTCTGCGCGATGAGACGGGCGATGTGCGCGGCGAGTTGCATGGCAAATTCGACTATAGCGTGAGCGAAGAGTGGCGGGCCACCGTCGATCTGGGGGTCGAGCCGGAGTGGGGCGATTGGGTCTATAAGCTCGAAGGCGGCTATACGTTCAACGACCGCGTTGATGCCTATGCCTTTGTCGAGCGGGACGATATTCTGGATTATACGGGCTATGAGGTCGGGGTGAACTACGATCTCGACGAGGGCAACGCGCCGCTCGATGCGTCATTGCTCAGCTACGTGAACCACACCGAAGGCGGCGACACTGTTTTCGCGGTTCAGATCACGCTGTCACGTTTTCTGTTGGGCGATTGATGCGGGGGGAAACAGTTATGACAACTGACAAGAATTTGGTTCTGCTCGGCGGGGCGCATGTGCATCTGTCCGACCATCTGGCGCATATCGAACAGCGCGGCTGGCGCGTCTCGCATGTTTTCGACCGGGATGAGGCCCGCCAAGAGGCGCTTTGTGGCCAGTTCAAGGCCAGCGGGGTGGCCTTGTCTGACCTTGCCCGATTGGATATGCGCGGCGCAATTGTGTGCAGCGAAACGGTGTTTCATGAGGAGGACATCACCGCCGCTCTGAACGCCGGTCTGCCGGTTTTTGTCGAAAAGCCGATGGCGGGCAGCGCCGAAGCGGCGCGCCGCTGTGCTGACTTGGCCTGCGAAAAGGGCTTGGTCTTGGCGACGGGGTATTTCCTGCGCAAATCCGCTGCGCTCAACCAGCTGCACGAGAGTATCGCGCGGGGCGCATTGGGCCGGGTGTTAGAGGCCCGCGGACGCTTTTCCCATGACGGCGGCTATGCCGATTGGCTCGACCTCGATTGCTGGATGACCGACCCGGCGCGCGCCTGCTATGGCGGGTTCGTGGATGAGGCGGTGCATGTCATCGACCTTTTGCAATGGCTCGTCGGCCCCATCGCCTCGGGCCATGCGGTCACGGGCAACGCGCTTGGTTGGCCGGTGGATGACCACGGCGCGGCCCTGATCCATTTCGCGACCCCACCCGCCACCGGCGTGGTTGAGGCAGGCTGGACGGATAGCGAAATGCGCCTTGAGTTGGACATCGTGGGCGAGGCCGGTTGGGCGCGGTTGCGGGCGGGCGTGCTGGATTTCGGTCGCAGAGGCCAGCAGAAACCGGTCGAGAGCATAGAGCTTCCCCCGCTTGATGCGGGCGAGGGGGTGGAGCCTTTTTTGGACACCTTGGAAGGCAAAGATGCGACCGGCCTCGTGCCGCCGCAGGACGCCGCGCAGGTCAATGTCCTGCTTGATGCAATGAAACTCAAGCGCGGCGGATCGTGATTTTTCCGACCTTCTTGGAACAATGACCAACGGCGGGCGTTCTTTCGTTAATTGGTCAAAAAATTTACCTGAAATAGGAGCGGTCTTTATGTCCCACCCCTCCAACGTCCGGCCCCCATCACGGCGCGATCTTTTGAAAATGATCGGTCTGGCCGCTGGTTCCTCCACCATGCTGCACGCCATGTCCTCCCTCGGGCATGCCCGGCAAAGCCCTTACAAAGGCCCCATCGAACTTTCCGGCGCGCCTCAGGGGCGCAAGGTTGTTGTGCTGGGGGCGGGTCTTGCGGGCATGTGCGCCGCGCTGGAACTGCGCAACGCGGGCTACGAAGTCAGCATCCTAGAGTATCAAAAGCGCGCCGGGGGCCGCTGTTGGACCCTCAAAGGCGGCGATGAATTCGAAGAATTGGGCGGCTATAAGCAAAAGGTCGAATTCTCCAAAGGGCAATATATCAACATCGGCCCGTGGCGCATTCCGCATCACCATCTGGCGCTCTTGGACTATTGCCACCGGTTGAACGTGCCGCTGGAAGTATTCGTTCAGGAAAACCAAAACGCCTATCTCCATTCGCAAACGGCATTCGACGGCAGACCAATTCGCTATGGCCATGCTTGGGCGGATTACGTGGGCCAGATCACGGAATTGCTGGCCAAATCGGTCGATAAAGGGCGGCTTGATAGCGCGCTGACCAAAGAGGACACTGAGATCCTTTTGGAATCCCTGAAATCCTTTGGCATCCTGAACAATGATTACAGCTATGAGGCCAGTCTCGATACCGCTGAATACCGCGGCTATCCTGAGAATGGCGCGCCGGGCGGGGGGCTTTACAACGCCGCGCCTGAACCTTCTGAGCCGATTGCCTTGGAAGACCTGCTGAAATCCCGCTTTTGGGAGAAGATGCGCAACCACACGACCTACCGCCACCATGCGCCGATGTTCCAGCCCGTGGGCGGCATGGAAGAGATCGCCCATGCCTTTGCCCGTGAGGTGGAGGATACGATCACCTATAACGCCAAGGTTGACCGGATCCGGCAGACCGAAAGCGGGGTCGAGGTGGAGTATTCCAGCGCCGATGGCGAAGGCGAGGGCGGGGTTGAAACGGCGGATTACTGTATCTGCACCATCCCCTTCACCGTGCTCAGCCAGCTTGATGTCGATGTCTCTGCCGACATGCGCCGCGTCATGCGGGCGCTGCATTACCATGAGGCGGTGAAAGCCGGACTTGAGATGAAGCGCCGCTTTTGGGAACGGGATGAGCAAATTTACGGCGGCATCACCCTGACCGACCTGCCGATTGCCGAGATCAGCTATCCTTCGGCTGAGATGCATTCCGATGGGCCGGGCGTGCTGCTGGGCTGCTATGCCTATGGGCCCCATGCCTATGCCTTCAACTCGATGTCGCCCGAAGAGCGGCTGGAAACCGTCTTGGAGCAGGGCGCGCGGATCCACCCGCAGTACCGCGATGAGTTTAGCAGCGGTGTGGTGCTGAGCTGGCACCGGGTGCCGTGGATGCTGGGCTGTTACTCCGATTGGGATGACCGGGGCCGCGATTATGAGATCGCCGCGACCATGGACAACCGTTTCGTCTGCGCGGGGGAGCATATCAGCTATCTGCCGGGGTGGCAGGAAGGCTCTCTGCTCTCTGCGCTGGATGCGGTGCGACAGGTCCATGACCGCGCGGTGAAGGAGGGTTGAACCATGCGTTATCTGATCTTTCCCCTGCTCATGGCGCTCGCCACGCCGAGCCTTGCGCAGGAGGACAATTCTCAGGTCGATGCCGGTCGGCGTGATCTAGGCTCCACCACAGAGAAATTCACCGATAGCGAGGGGTCCGATCTTTACCGCCGCGCCTGTTCGGGCTGTCACGGGCCAGAGGGCGAGGGGGCATATGGCGCCGGGAAATACCCCGCTTTGGCCGCCAACCCACGGCTGGGGCACAAGCGCTATCCGGTCAACCTGATCCTTGAAGGCAATGGCGCCATGCCAGCCTTTGCCGATTGGCTGGATGATGAACAGGTCGCCGCCATCGTGTCCTACATCCAAACCAACTTGGGCAATGACTACGAAGGCGATGTCACCGCCGAAGAGGTCAAGCGTATGCGGGCCGAGTTCGCCGATCTGGAGGAGGGGTAGACCATGCGACTTTCAATTCTTGTTCCCTTTGCCACCTTCGTCGCCTGTGCTGCCGCGGCGCAGTCTCCGCCACCGCTCTTCGACGACGCCGATGATGGCGGCGTGGAACGTGCCCCGGATACCGCTTTGGGCCGCACCGTCGCCTCGGGCGGCGCGCAGCAGGGCGGCGTCGGCATGAAATGCATGGCCTGCCACGGGCTGGATGACGCAGGCGCAGGCTTGGGCGAAATGCCCGGTCTGGCCGGGCTGCCTGCCGATTATATCGAAGCGCAGCTTCAGGCCTTCATGGCGGGTGAACGGTTTTCCCCGATCATGGTGCCCATCGCCACGCAGTTGACCGAAGAAGAGCGTTTGGCCGTGGCGGATTACTACGCCTCCGTCGCGCCGAAACTGTCCAAGTTCGATCACGGGGCCCCGCCGGATGTGGTGCAACAGGGCGGCGCGCTTGCGGCCTCGGGCAGTGACAGCGTGCCAGCCTGCAACCAATGTCACGGTGGCAGCGACACAAGCGGCGCGGCGATCCCGCGTTTGGCGGGGCAATCGGCGCAGTATATCGCCGATCAACTGGTGGCTTGGCAGAACGGCGACCGGGCGAATGGGCCGCTTAACGTCATGGAAGACATCGCCAAATCGCTTAGCGATGAGGAAATCCGCGCGGTTGCCCTATACTACCAACAGACGCCGCCTGATGCGGAATAAAGCTACACCACTACGGATACAGATGGCCCCAAGCTGATGGCAATTCGCCCGGCCTCTTTCTTCCGGTCGGGATCCTCGACCGTGATGACCGTCGCGCGGCCGCGTGTAATTGCGCTGACCCTCGGCAAACACGCGCCGATCTTTGGCGCGTTGTGCCTGCCGCCCGGTGCTTGGGCCTTGGCCGAGGGGGACTTGCCGCTAGCGCTGGTCTTGCTCGCGCCGGTTGTCCTCTCGGGCATGGTGCATGTCACGGTGCGGTCGCGCCCGCTGCCCGATGATCTGCGCGGGATGGAGGCGATGATGACCGTGGCTTTGGTCTTTCTCATCGCCGCGCTGTTGACCACACCCGCTTTCGTTGCCCTTGGCATGCCCCCCATAGATGCGTTTTTCGAGGCGGTGAGCGGCATCACCACCACCGGCCTTACCGTCGCGCAGGAGGCGGAAAGCTGGCCTTTCGCGGGCCATGTCCTGCGCGGCTGGATGCAGTGGTGCGGCGGTCTGGTGATCGCTACGGCGGTGCTGGCCCTACTGCTGCCGCGGGGCCGCCCGGCGCGGCGTCTGGGGCGGGTCGATATCCAGCAGGGGGATCGCATTTCATCGACCCGAGAGCAGGCGCGGCAGCTTCTGACTGTCTATAGCGCGCTGACCTTGGTCATGGTGCTGCTCACCATGCTGGTGATCCCCGATTGGCGTGAGGCATTGGTGTTGACCCTCGCCGCGATTTCGACCGCAGGATTTTCGCCCCGCCCCGACAGTCTGGCCAGCTATTCTCCGCTGGGGCAGGGCATGGTCATCCTGTCCTGCGTCTTGGGCGCGATATCGCTGCTGGTCTTTGTCTTTGTCGGCCAGGGGCGGCACCGTGAGGCTTGGAAGCTCGGCTCGGTCCAGCGGGTGCTGGTGGCGATTGCGGTGGCCTTGGTCATTTACCTCGCCGCGGTGCTGACCACCTCCCAAGATCGCGAGCTCAGCCTCTACGCCCATGCGCTGAACCTGATTTCGGGGCTGACGACGGCGGGGTTTTCCACGGGCCCGGTCTATGATGCCGGTCCTGCCTTGCTGATCCTGTTGCTGGCGATGCTCTGGGGCGGCGATGCCGGATCGACGGCGGGGGGGCTAAAGCTCAGCCGTCTGCATGTCTGTATCGGGGCAGTGGTCCATGCGGTGCAGCATGTGCGGCTGACGGAACATGCCATCGCCCCCCTGCGCCACAGTGGCCGGCCCGTGTCGACCGAAGCGGTCGTGTCACTTTTGGCGCTGGTGCTCATCTACTTCAGCTTTGCAGGGCTCTTGTGGTTTCACTTCGTGGCCCATGGCTATGCCCCGTTGCCCGCCTTGTTCGACACGATTTCAGCGCTTTCGACCGTGGGCCTCTCAACCGGGGCGGTGGGGGCGGACATGCCCGGCGATCTGAAACTCTCGGTCGCCTTCGCCATGTGGCTGGGCCGATTGGAATTCATCGCGGTGCTGGCGCTTTTGCTGCCACGCAGTTGGACCCGCCCG
This sequence comes from Sulfitobacter sp. 1A13353, assembly GCF_043557255.1. Lineage (NCBI taxonomy): Bacteria > Pseudomonadati > Pseudomonadota > Alphaproteobacteria > Rhodobacterales > Roseobacteraceae > Sulfitobacter > Sulfitobacter sp. 1A13353. Next base: position 315,673 of record NZ_JBIFFS010000003.1, read on the forward strand.
AGTTAGGAGATTACCCATGCGTATCGTCATCATCGGCGCGTCGAGCTTTGGCCTCGCCATTGCGGAGGAGTTGATCGAAACCGACCGCGAGGTCGTGTTGATCGACAAGTCGCGCGAGTTGTTGGAACAAGCGGCAGAGCGGATCGACTGCGGCATGATAGAGGGTGACGGCAGCAACCCCGATGTGCTGCGCGAGGCGTTCCGCGACGAAGATGACGTGTGCATCGCCGTGACCAATGCCTCCGAGATCAACATCCTCGCGGCGCTCATTGGTCGGTCCATCGGCTATGGCCGCGTGATCCCGCAGATCACCTCGAACGCGCTGCTGCGGGTCTGTTGCGAGTTGGGCTTGGACGACGTGATCAACCCCCATGCCAAGGTCGCCGAAGACATCGTGGATATGCTGACCGGCGATGACGAGGCAATGAAAGAGCCGCTGCTACAGGATGATCTGCTGCTGACCCGCGTCACCGTGCCCGAGCGTTTGGCCGGGGAGCGGTTGGACCTGCCGGGCCAAGGCCGCGTTGTGGCCCTGATCCGGGATGGGGAAGAGCAATTGCCGGGGCGGGATGTCACCATGCAAACGGGCGACGTGCTGATCGTGGTTCTGCCGCGCGACAGGCAGGAAGACCTGACCAAAGCCTTCGCGGCAGGCTAACCCGCTCAGCCCGCGCTTTGGGCCAAGCTGTCGTGCCGCAGCAGTTGCCGCACTTGAAGCGCCACCAGCACCATGAACAGCCCGCCGCCTGCGACCCACATCAACGCGCCCGCCAGTTGCTGGTCAGCCAAGGCGGAAAGCCCATAGGGCAGGGCGGTCAGCTCGTGCCAGCCATGCCACGCCGTGGGGGCGAGGGTGAGGGTCACCGCAAAAGCGGTCAACTGTGCTGCGGTAAAGACCGCAGGCACCGCCGCCTGCGCCCCGGCACCGCGAAACCCCATGAAAAGCGCAATCGCGCAGCCCGTCAGCGACAGATGCATCGCCCAATAGACAAGGTCGGACTGCAAGGTCGCCGCATAGGGCGTCGGGCTGTGCCACCCCCAAAACAGCAGGGCAAAGACCAAGGCGAGGGGCCAGAGCGGCAGCCGTACTTTCGGCAGTGCCGCCGCGATCAGCGGTGCGGCGATGAGGGTGAGCAGAATATGTTGCCCCACCCGGGCCGAGAACAGCGCCATTGAGGCCGCGCAGAGCGGTGAGATGAACAAGAAGGCCACCAGCGCCGCACCGCTCAGCGCTTGGCCCCGCCGCTCGGCCCGCGTCCAGAGCAGGGCCGCAAATGCCACCAGCCCGACCAGCAGAAAGGGGTCGAGGGTCCAGCGGGTCAAAAGCTCTCCGGGGAGGGGCGGTGTGCCGCAGAATGGGGTATAGGCGTCCTGTTGCATGAGGGGTCTCCTCTCTCTCTATCCGTGGCAGCCGGGCAGGATCAGCACCGGGGTTAGATTGGCCAGCGTGGCGATGAGCGAGATCAGCCCGGTCCACCATCCCGCGCGCAGAAGGGCGGTCTCATCCCGGTTCAGGTCCGACCGCCGACCGCTATGTGCGCCCCGCCACATCCAAAAGATTTGCACCATCGCCATGGCAAGCGTCAGCACGACGGCGATGATCAGCAGGTGGTCCTGCCCCAGCAGTGCGCGCGGCGCGCAGGCGGCTGAGATCAGCGCGTAGATCAGCGTGAAATGCAGCGCCCAGAGCAGGGCCGGTTTGGCGATGCCTTTGGTCAGACCTCTCATATCGCGCCTCCTGCCAGCAGATAGGCCGCCGCCGTGACCCCGCCCATGATGGCCACCACCTTGGCGAATGTGGCGATGAGCAGGTTGGGCAGCATCTGCCCCGGCTGGACCGCGCCCACGGCTTTGCGCAGCGCATTGATGAGCGACCAGTAGAGCACCACGGCAAGGTATCCCGCGACGAAGGCGAAAAGCGCCCAGCCCACGGCGGCATAGGCCGACCCATAGGGATCGACCTCTTGGATCGACAGGAACAACAGCGCGCCCAGGGCGATGGCGCCCACGGCCAGTCCCAGATCGACGGCGATGACCGATTTGACCTTGGCCCCATAGGCCGCCCGGCGGCTGGCCCAACTGAACAGCAGCAGGCCCAGAGCGGCGAGGGCTGCCAGACCCGCCATGAGCGGATCAGCGGCGGGTGTCGTCTCGGCCCAATGGGGCTGGGTGTTCCACAGGTAAAGCCCGGCAAAGAGCAAGGAGGCGAAGAGTGCGGCGGAGATCAGCATCGTGCCCACCACCGCCAAATGCAGGTGACTGCGCGGATCGACGATATTAACCGGCAGGCGCAGTTTGCCCAAGCCGCTGTCGCGCAGCACGCCGCTGTCCGACGGCTCCCAAATCCACGCGGTGATCCCCGCCAGCGCGATGGCGAAACCGACCGCCACCAGCCAATAGGCCGAAGCCAGCGTCGCGCCAAAGCCAAGCGCCAGCCCGAAGGCCGTGATCAGCGGCACCCATGTTGGATGGGGCAGGCGCACGATCTGCATCGGCGCGCCGGTCACTGGGTCATTGCCCATAGTCTCGCGCCGGTGGTCGGTGGTGGGGCGCAGCGCGCCTTCGACCTTATGGGCCGGGCGGTCCAGCAACTCGGGCTGATCCCAAAGCGGCTCACGCGAGCGGACGGGGGGAATGGCGTGGAAGTTGAACCCCGGCGGGATTGGCGGATAGAGCCATTCGAGCGTGCCCGCGCCCCAAGGATTGCGCCGCGCGCGCAGCCCGTGACGCTGGTGCCAAAAGAAGTCGAAGACAAAAAGCACCACGCCCGCGGCGAGAATGTAGGAGCCGATCGACGACAGCATGTTAAGCCGGTCCCAGCCCAGCCCTTCGGGGTAGCTGGCGATCCGCCGCGGCATGCCGCGCATGCCCGTGAGATGCATCATGAAGAAGGTTACGTTGAAGCCGATGAACATCAGCCAAAAGACCCAGCGGCCCAGCGTGTCCGACATCATCCGCCCGGTGAAATGCGGCATCCAGTAGTAGAGCGCGCCGAACATCGGGAAGACGAAGCCGCCGATCAGCACGTAGTGCAGATGCGCCACCACGAAGTAGCTGTCATGGGCCTGCAGGTTGAAGGGCACCGCGGCCACCATCACGCCGGTGAGGCCGCCCAACACGAAGATGAACAGGAAGCCGAGGATGAAGAGCATCGGCACCTCCATCCGCGGCTTTCCCTGCGCCAGCGTGGCGAGGAAGCAGAAGATCTGCACCCCCGTCGGGATTGCCACCATCGTCGAGGCGGCCGAGAACAGCGTCAGCGACATCACCGGCAGGCCCGTGGCGAACATGTGGTGCGCCCAGAGGCCGAAGCTGAGGAAACCCATCGTCACCACCGCGGCCACGGCAAACCCGTAGCCGAAAAGCGGCTTGCCCACGAAGGTCGGCAGCATCGTCGCCACCATGCCCGCGGCGGGCAGGAAGATGATGTAGACCTCGGGGTGGCCAAAGAGCCAGAACAGGTGCTGCCAGAGCAGGGGATCGCCGCCAAGCGCGATGTCGAAGAAGGGCAGGCCCAGAAGGCGCTCGGCCTCCAGAAGGATCGAGCCGATGATCAGCGGCGGGAAGCCCACGGCGATCATGAAGGCGGTGATCAGCAGATACCACATCAGGATCGGCATCTTGGTGAGGCTCATCCCCGGCGCGCGGGTGCAGAGGATCGCGGCGATGATCTCCACCGCCGCGGTCACGCTGGCGATCTCGGCGAAAGTGATGCCGATGAGCCAGAAATCCGCCGAGAGGTCCTGCGTATAGGCGCTGGTCGAGAGCGGCACATACATGAACCAGCCCCCCGCGGGGGCGGCGTCGAAGACGAAGGACGACAGCACGATGATGCCGCCAAACAGGTAGCAGTAATAGCCAAAGGCCCCGAGCCGCGGAAACACAAGGTCGCGCGCGCCCACCATGAGCGGGATGAGATGCACCGCGAACCCCTCAAGCATGGGGATCGCGAAGAGGAACATCATGATCGTGCCATGCATCGTGAAGACCTGATTGTAGGTCTCGGAATCGAGGAAGGTGTTGTCCGGCACGATGAGTTGGGTGCGCACCAGCAGGGCGAGGAAACCAGCGATCAGGAAAAAGACGAAGCCAGTGACGAGGAAGCGTTTGCCCACCACCCGGTGGCTGACCGAGGACAGATAGCGGATGCCCGGCGGGTAATCCCAAATCTGCTCGAACCCCTTGTCAGGCGCGCCCTTGGCGCTGCCGGAATAGGTCTGATCCTCGGGCAGATCCACGACATATGCTTTACGGTCCGTCATTTAAGGCTCGCCAGATAGGCCGAGAGCGCGCGCAGGTCGGGCCCCGGCAGATGATTGTAAGAAGGCATCTTGGCCCCCGGTTTCATCGCGGTCGGATCCGCGATCCAACCCGCGAGCGTGCCTTGGTTCATGCGGTACATCCCCGCGCCAAGGCTGCCGCGCGCGCCCACGCGGGTCAGGTCGGGCCCAAGCGTTCCGGTCTCAGCCACGCCGCGGATGGTATGGCAGGCGGGGCATCCCGCCTCGACAAAGACATCGCGCCCGCGGGTCAACTCCGTGGTGGCCGCGTCTCGCGCCTCGCCACTGCCGCGTTGCATCCAAGCGTCGAAGTCTTCGGGCTCCATCACGACGACCTCAAAGGCCATCTTGGGGTGCGACAGCCCGCAGAACTCAGCACATTGCCCGCGAAAGCGCCCCGTCTCGGTCGCCATGACGGGCAGGCTGTTCACCCGCCCCGGGATCATGTCCATCTTGCCGGTGAGCTTTGGCACCCAAAAGGAATGGATCACGTCGCTGGATTTCAGCCGAAAGGTGACAGGGCGGCCCTTGGGGATGACGATCTCGTTGGCACCGCGCATGGCCCAGCCTTCGGGGTCATAGACCACGTCCCACCAGAACTGCTTGCCGGTCACTTCGATAACCAGCGCTTCGGGGTCTTCCGAGGTGATGCGTTGCAGGATGACGGTAGAGAAACCCATCAGGATCAGCACCGAGACCAACGGCAATGCGATGCCGCCTGCCCAAATCCACCATTTTTGCGGGGCGAGCCTTCCAGCGAGGACACCCCAGACGAAAAGCAGCAGCAACACGAAGACCACGCCAAAGGCCACGGTCATGCCGATGGTCAGCCCGTTGATCGCCGTGGCACCGACCCCCTCTGGCGCGAGGGCGGATTGCACGCCGTATTCGCCAAGCGTGGACTGTGCGGTCTCGCTCATTCGCGCACCTCCGATCCCAGAAGATAGGCGGCAATGTCGCGCGCTTCGTCACGTTTCAGGCCTAGGTTCGGCATGGCGGTCTCAGGGCTATGGGCGGGTGGGTTCATCAACCAACGGGTCAGATCGCCGGGGCGGTTCGGCAGAACGCCCGCGACATAGGATTGTTGGGCGAAGTCATGCAGATCAGGGCCAACGGTACCTTGGGCATCGCGCAGCCCCGGCACGCGGTGGCAAGCGCCGCAGCCATGAAGCCGGATCAGGGCAACCCCGCGCTGCGGGTCGGCATCCAGAAACCGGCGCGAGGCGGCTTCGTAATCCGGGGTCTTTTCCACCAGTCCTTGGCGAATGTTGATCCGGGCCCAGTCCGACACCTGCCGCGAGGCTTCTCGGATCGGTCCTGACACAGCGGCGGCAAGGCTGCTTTGCGGCGGCAGGGCCGACCAGACCATCGCGAGGCCGGTCAGCAGCAGAACCGATATGACGGTGAAGACGCGCATGCCTCAGCTCACTGCGTCGGCGCCGTGGAAGGCTCCAACAGCGGTGACGTCTCGGGCGGCAGCGGCTGCGTCGGGCGGACACGGTTGTAATAGGCGCTGACGGCTTCGATATCTTTCTGGGTCATCTTTTTGGCGATGGCGGACATGACGTTGTCCACGTCATTGTCGCGCTTGCCCTCTTTCCACATCTGCAATTGATGCGCCATGTAGCTGGCATATTGCCCGGCAAGGTAGGGCACCGAGGGCGGGTTGCCGAGGCCGCTTGGCCCGTGACAATTTACACAAGCGGGCACGCCGCGCTCAGCCGAGCCGACAGCGCCAAGCTGGCCGCCCCATTGCAATGTCATGCCATCCACATCGCCCAAGGGCGGAGTATAGGGGGCCGCGATCGTGGCGTAATAGGCAGCAACAGCCTCCATCTCTTCTTCGGTCAACTTCTTGGCGATGCCCGACATGACGCGGTTCTGCCGGTCGCCCGAGGCATAGTCCTTGAGCTGCTTATAGGTGTACCACCCGGCCTGACCGGCCAGCCGTGGGAAGGCGCCCGAGCCGTCGCCCGCGCCATCGCCGCCGTGGCAGGTGATGCAGGCCATGCCGCTGTCGCCCGCCTCGGATCCGCCCATGGCGACCAGCCGACCCAGCTCCAGCACATCGTCGTCGACCTCGGTGTTCACTGTCGCGTTGAAGCGCAGAACGTTGTCTTGCAAACGTTGCTCCATCGCCGAGATGCCGGGGGCGGCCTCGTAATTCTGGGCGCGGATGAAACCGGCGGAAATGCCGAGAACGGCGATCGCGCTACAGGTCGTCAGAACGGTACGGAATGTCATGGGGCGGTCCTTTCGATCTGTCTTAGGCATCCATCAAGGGGCCGGGGTTCGGCAGGTAGTCGCGTTTCATGTGTTCAAGCGTCCAATAGGCGAGGCCCATCAGCGGCCCGGTGGGGTTGTAGCCAAGGTTCTGCGGGAACAGGCAGGCACCGAAAACAAAGACGTTGTGATGGTCCCACATCTGGCCATAGCGGTTGACCACGCTGGTCTCGGGGTCGGTGCCGATCACCGCGCCGCCGACGTTATGGGTGGTCTGATAGGGGACGATGTCATAGTGGCTGTCGATCGCCGCGTTGTTGCTGCCGCTGACGGAAGTCACATTGTCCATCTCGCGGGCGACCTCCATCGCGCGCTGCATCACATAGTCTGACATCTTGCGGTCATTCTCGGGGAAATCGAAGGTCATGCGCAGCAGCGGGCGGCCATAGGCATCGGTCCATGTCGGATCAAGGTCGAGGTAATTCTCGGGCGTCGAGACCGAAGAGCCATGCACCACAAGATCGGCGTGATGATTGTAGTTCTCGCGCACCGCGCGTTTCCACTCCGCGCCCCATTTCGGCGTGCCTTCGGGCACCGGCTGATAGCCGATGGGCCGGCCATGGTATTGTTTGCAGGCGATATAGCCGCCGCCGACGAAGCCCAGATCGCTATGGTCGAAATTGTCGCCGTTGTAATCGTCGATCACCACGCCGAGCGCGCCCGCGCCCATATAGGGGTCGGTTTTCACACTGTCGTCGAAGAAGGCATCGACCCCGGCCACGGTTTGATAGCTGTAGTTGCGCCCAACGACGCCGGTGCGGGTCTCGGGGTCATAGGGTTTGCCAAGGCCGGAGACGAGCATCAGATGCACGTTCCACAGCGCATAGGCGTTCATGCAGATCGTGTCGGCGGGCTGAAAGACCTCTTCGCCGTTCTCATCAAGATAGATCGCCCCGGTGGCGGTCTTGCCGTCTTCGCTCTTCTCGATGCGCAACACCTGTGCGTTCAGGCGGATCTCGAAATTCTCGTGGTCCTTGATCCGGTCATAGACGCAGATGATCGGGTCGGCCTTGGCATAGTAGCCGCAGCCGAAACGCTCGCAAAAGCCGCAATAGGTGCAGGGGTGCAGCTGCGCGCCATAGGGGTTTACATAGGCTTTGGTCACATTGGCCGAGGGCATGGGGAAGGGGTTCAACCCCATCCGCTCGGCCGCCTTGCCAAAGAGCGTGTTGGAGATGGGCTGGCGCATCGGCGGGTTGGGGTAATCCGCGCTGCGCGGCCCCTCAAAGACGTTCCCCCCGGCAAGTGCGTCGCCGTTTAGGTTGCCAGCTTGCCCGGCGGCTCCGCAAATCCGTTCGAAAAAGTCGAGATGTGGTTCAAGCTCATCATAGGTGACGCCCCAGTCCTGAATGCTAAGCTCGGGGCCGATGAAATCCTTGCCGTAGCGCTCTTCGTAATGGCTGCGCATTTCAAGGTCAGAGGGCAGGGGCCGCCAAAGCTGGCCGTTCCAATGGATGCCTGCACCGCCCAAGCCCGATCCGGGCAGGAAAGACCCCAGCCGCCGCATCGGCAGCGCTCGTTGGTCACGGTTGTTGCGAAAGGTCAGCGTCTCTTTCTTGACGTCGACCATATGCTCGTAACGGTGGGCGTATTTAAGCTCGTCATGCTCCTCGGGCGCGCCGAAGGATGTGGCGGTATGGCGTTGTTTGCCCCGCTCCAGCACGACGCAGCGCTGTCCGGCATGGGCCAATTCGTAGGCGGCAGTCAGGCCGGTCCAGCCACCGCCGATAATCAAGACATCCGTTTTGGGAAGCGTTCTGGGTGTCATCAGTCAGACCCTCCGCCAATCGCGCGGGGCGGATAGGGGGAGCCGCCACGATCATGGGCAATGCCACGCGGCGGCGGCGTGACCGAGCGTTCGTGTTCGTCCACCCGCTCAGTGTAATAGGCATGCGCCCCCGGGAACCCGACCATGCGCCAGCCGGCGTAATCGTGATTACCCAGATAGATCGGATCGGCGAAATACCCCTGCCGGGTCAGCTTCCACAGTTCCGCGATCAGCGTGCCGATAAAATCATCCCGGTTCGATAGTTCTTCGACATGATCGGCGCGGGCAGTGGCATCCATCGTGGCAAAATCCCCCAATTGGCGCGCCTGCTCTATTCCTTGGCGGAGGAGTTGGGCCGGTGTGAATTCAAGCTGATATCCCTGTTCCGCCACAGCCCCATCGGGAAAAGGCGGTTCAAGGTAGAGCCCTTTCCCCGCGCCATAGGCCGTGGCCATCTGGTAATCGATAAAGTCGACCACACCGGCTTGCGAGGCCGAGGGAAACTCGTCTTGGGGAATGAAAACATCGACCACGGCGGCCATCCACCGCGCTTCGTCATTCGTGAAAAACGCCCAAGGCCGGTCATCGCGGGCGGCAAAGGCGTGTTGCACCGGCAATCCGACTGTCGCGGCACCTGTACCAAGTGCGATTTGGGCTAAAATAGCTCGCCGTGAAAAGAGCTTTGCCATAAATTGCGGCTCCGCTTAAAAAATAGGTCTGCATCACAACAACGGTAAACTTCCCGTGGGGTTCCGGAACTTTGTGAACTTTTTCACTAATTCGCGAACGGATCGCCCCCTCGCGCGTTGACCGGGCATGTTTGCAAGCCTTTCCACCCCGATCCTCTTCGCTCTTGGCGGCCTCGCCGGGCTTATCATTCTCGTGACCGGCTACCGTATGACGGGGCTCAGCGACCAGATCGCGGACCGGACCGGCTGGGGGGAGGCGCTGGTTGGCGCGGCTTTGCTCGGCGCGGCCACTTCCATGTCTGGCACCGTCGTCTCACTGACCTCGGCGCTGGACGGGCGGGCCTCATTGGCCTTTTCGAACGGCATCGGGGGGATCGCGGCGCAGACGGCCTTTCTGGCCTTAGCGGATATGATTTACCGTAGGGCCAACCTCGAACATGCGGCAGCTGATCTGGCGAATGTCTTTCAAGCGGGGCTGCTGCTGCTTCTGCTGACGGTGCCGCTGATGGCCTTCACCGCGCCGGAGGTGGCGTTCTGGGGTGTCCATCCCGCCAGTGTCGCGCTGTTCGCGCTCTACGCCTATGGCATGCGGGCCACCGCCCGGCTGCGGGAAGAGCCGATGTGGCATCCGGTATCCACCTCGGACACCCGCGCGGATGAGCCGGAGGACGACGAAGAGGCCGAGAAACCCGTGGGCGCATTGGTCGTGCCCTTTCTGATTTTGCTGGTGCTCATGGGTCTTTCCGGCTTCGCCGTGGCGCGGATTGCGGCGGAAATCTCGGACCGGTTCGACCTGTCGGATACCGTGGTGGGGGCCACGATGACGGCGGTGCTCACCTCTCTGCCCGAGCTTGTCACCACCCTCGTCGCAGTGCGGCGCGGGGCGCTGCAATTGGCCGTGGGCGGGATCATCGGCGGCAATACGTTCGACACGCTGTTCCTGACCCTGTCGGACATCGGGTATCGGGACGGCTCGCTCTATCACGCGATCACGGCGGATGACCTGTTCTGGCTCACCGTGGCGATGATGATGACGGCGGTTCTGATCCTTGGCCTGATCTTTCGCCAGCGCAAGGGGATCGGTTGGGAGAGCATCGGCTTGTTGGTGATCTACGCAGGCGCGCTGGCGGTGCAGGTCTTGTAAATTCACGTAACAAGGGAACTATCTCATCAAGTTACCGTTATCCCCATGATGCTACCGGCCTCGCCCGCCCGAATTTTCAGCAGGAGATAGTCATGAGAAATGCGCCGCTTCTAGCAATTACGCTGATTGGCAGCCTCGCCGCGACGGCACTGCGATCCGAGACTGAGACACCGCAATTCATTCCCCAAGACACGATGATCGCCCTGTCGAGCCTGAATGGCCACAAGATGTTTCTGCCCGCCAAGGATGCGCCGCTGGCCGATATCGACCTCGAAGAATTGAAAGAGCCGATGGAAGGCTGGACCATGGCCGGGCAGGTGTCCGAAGTGGTCATCACCCGCGACGGAACACTGCGCGGCATCATCGTCGATGCGGGCGGATTTCTGGGCAAAGGGGCGACGCGGGTGTTGTCCCTTGATGATCTGCGTTTCCTGCCGGACGCGGATGAAGAGAACGAGTTCTTTCTGCTTTATACCGGCCAGAAAGAAGATCTGAAAGCCGCCCCTGAATACAACGAAGACGACGTGCGCCTGCGCGCTGCCGATATGCGTGAGGGCGGTGAGAAGATCGAGATCGTTAAATTGAGCGATCTGGATTCCGAAGAATTCCTCGGGCTCGCGGTCTTTGGCCAGAACGACAATTGGATCGGTGAAATTTCGCAGGTCACTTTTAGCGAAGATGGCCAGATCAAAATGGTGATCCTCGACATCGGCGGCTTCCTTGGCTTGGGCGAAACGCAGGTCGCTGTGCCGCTGGATATGATCGAGTTGCGCCGTTTGGGCGGGGACGATCTGCGGGCCTATGTCTCGGCGACCGAGAAGCAATTGCAGGAAATGGAGCCTTGGGAAGAGGACAACTGAGCCACTGGCCGCGCGGGCCAACCTCGGAATTAGGCGCAAAGAATATTTTAGGAGAGCATGATGGAGAGCGCGAAATTTGATCTACACCTGATCGACTATGCGATTGTGGTGGCTTATTTTATCGGTGTCGTCGCCCATGGCATTTACGTTTCGCGCAAACAATCCGGCGGGTCCGAGGATTATTTCCTCGCCGGTCGGTCGCTGCCTTGGTATCTGATCGGTTTCTCGCTTTTTGCCTCCAACATGTCCGGCTCCAGCTTTGTGGGGCTAATGGGCGGGGCCTATGCGAATGGCGTCGTGATCTTCAACTACGAATGGACTGCGGCGCTGGTCTTGATCCTATTCGCGATCTTCATTCTGCCGTCTTACCTGCGGGCCAAGATCTCGACCGTGCCGGGATTTCTGGAAGAGCGCTATGACGTCCGCTCACGTCGGGCGTTTTCGCTTTTCACCATCCTTGCCATCATGTTCATCGACACCGCCGGGGCGCTTTATGCGGGCGGCTTGGTCATCTCCAACGTCACCGGCTACCTGAACCTTTGGGCTGCCGTCGCGGTGCTGGCCTTGGTCGCAGGCATCTACACCATTCTGGGCGGGCTTTCCGCGGTGGTTGTCACTGACACGGTACAGGCGATCTTGCTCATCATCGGGGCCGCGGCCCTGTTCTGGATCGGCCTTGATGAGATCGGCGGCTGGGAGGAACTGTTCACCGGCACGCCCGAAGATATGACCCATATGATCCTGCCCGCGGACGATGATTTCCTGCCGTGGACGGGGCTTTTGGGCGTTATCTTGCTCGGCTTTTACTATTGGACGATCAACCAGTTCGTCGTTCAGCGGACATTGGGAGCAAAGGACCTAAAGGAAGGGCAGATCGGGGCCATTTTCGCCGGTTTCCTGAAACTGCCGAACATCTTTTTGATGGTGCTGCCGGGGGTGATTGCGCTCAAGCTCTACCCCGATCTTGAAACGCCTGACCTTGCTTTCCCCACGCTGGCGTTTGAGTTGATGCCGATTGGCGTGCGCGGGCTGATCATGGCGGCGCTGATTGCGGCGATCATGTCCTCGCTCGACTCCGCCTTGAACTCCGCCTCGACCTTGGTGGTAAAGGACTTTGCCGAGCCGATGTTCAACGTGAGCGAAGAACGTCAGGTCTGGATGGGCAAGCTGGTCACCGCGGGCGTCATGGTCTTTGGTGCGATCTATGCCCCGATGATTGCCGGGTTTGAAAGCCTGTTCAGCTATTTCCAATCCTCGCTGTCCTATATTGTGCCGACCATCGTGGTGGTCTATATCCTCGGCCTGATGTTCAAACGGTTGAACGGCAACGGCGCGTTTTGGACGATCATGTTTGGCCTCATCATCGGCATTCCGCTTTTCGTGTTGAAAGAGGTGACGAATTACTGGGCCTATATGGGGCTGCCGGAAATCCACTATACGGTGATGTCCTCGATCATGATGACCATCGGGATCATCCTGCATTTCGGTATTTCCTACGCCACCTCGCCGAAGGAAAAAGAGAATATCGAAGACCTTGTCTGGCAGGGGGAAGAGGCCAAGGAGATCTTTACCCAATGGGAGAAACCGCTGTGGCAGGATCGCACCCTCTGGGCCGGGCTGCTTGTTGTGGCCACGCTGGCGATGGTGGTTTGGTGGGCCTAAGCGATGGAGACGCTGGACCGCATAGCGACAGGTGTTGCGACGCAGCTTGAAGCCGCGCCCGATTTCGTTAGCCCCTTGCTTGCCGTGCTTCTGGCCTGCGCGGCGGGGCTGGCGGCGCATTGGATCGGATCCAGCATTCTCGACCGCGTAATCTCGGAAAAGAACATCACTGGGCGGTCCTTGCTGCGCCGGGCCCGCAGACCGCTGCGCCTTGCTGCCGTGGTCGCGGCGCTCGCTTGGGTGCTGCCGAATGTACGGCTCTATGGCTGGCAGGACGGTGCGGCGCATCTGTTTCTGGTCTTGCTGATCATCCTCGTGGGCTGGACGCTGATCCTGCTGACCAATCATTTCGCCGAACGCGCCGTGCGGCGGCATCGGTTGGATGTCGAAGACAATCTTTCGGCCCGCAAGTTCGTGACCCAAGCGCGGGTGCTGCGCCGGACCGTCACCATCATTTTGGGGATTTTCACCGCCGCTGGGGTGCTGTTGACCTTTGAAAGCGTGCAGAAATACGGGGCCGGGCTTTTCGCCTCGGCCGGGGCGGCGGGGCTGGTGGTTGGGCTGGCGGCCCGCCCGGTGCTGACCAATCTGATCGCGGGGCTTCAGATCGCCATCACTCAGCCGATCAGGCTCGAAGATGTGGTGATCGTCGAAGACGAATGGGGCTGGGTGGAAGAGATCTTCGCCACCTATGTCGTCGTGCGCCTGTGGGATTGGCGGCGCATGGTGGTGCCGCTGTCCTATTTTATCGAAAAGCCGTTTCAGAATTGGACCCGCGAAAGCGCGTCGATCATCGGGACGGTGTTTTGGTATCTCGATTACACGGTGCCGATTGGCGAAATGCGCGCGAAGCTTGAGGAACTGGCCAAAGCCTCCCCCCTATGGGACGGGCAGGTGGTCAACCTTCAGGTTTCTGAGACCGAGAAAGACAGTATCGCCGTGCGCGGTCTTGTCAGCGCACGGACCTCACCACAGGCATGGGATCTGCGCTGTGAAATCCGCGAGAAGATGATCGACTGGCTGCAAAAAGAGCATCCCCAAGCTCTGCCACGTCTGCGAGGGAATATGGAGATCCGCAGCCGTGATGAGCCGGACATGTCATCGAAAGGCGAGGCTCCGGTGATGCCCTAAAGGGGGCGCAGGGCCGACCAAGGAAACGAACAACAAAGGAAAAAATAGGTGGAAAATCTCGCACGGCGTCTTGGCCTGAAAACAGACCCGGTCATCTTTTTCATTTCAGCCGGGCTCGCCGCGCTTTTCGTTCTGCTGTTGATCGCGGTGCCCGAACCCCTCGGAGACATCTTCGCCGTGGGTCGGGCTTGGGTCGTGACCAATCTTGGCTGGTTCTTCATTCTTGGCGTGAATGTCTGGCTGGGTTTTCTGATTTGGGCCGCCGCGTCGCGCCACGGCCATATCCGATTGGGGCCGAAAGGCTCTGAGCCGGAGTATTCGAACCTGTCGTGGTTCACCATGCTTTTCGCCGGGGGCATCGGCACCGTGCTCATGTTCTGGGGCGTGGCCGAACCGATCAGCCATTTCCAGAAACCGCCATTGCCGGGGGTGGAACCCTATTCGGAACAGGCGGCGAAAGATGCGATTTCAATCGCGATCTATCACCTTGGGCTGCACACTTGGGCGATTTTCACGCTGCCGGGTCTGGCCTTTGCCTATTTCATCAACCGCTATGATCTGCCGGTGCGCGTCAGCTCGGTTTTCTATCCCCTACTGCGTGAGGGTATTCACGGGCCGGTGGGCAAAGCCATTGATATCGTGGCCATCTTGGGCACGATCTTCGGCGTGGCGGTGTCCCTCGGTCTCGGCTCTTCGCAGATCGCGGCGGGCCTGTCCGAGCTTTTCGGCTGGGATGCTTCGACCTTTTTGAAGATCATGATCCTCGCCGTGCTGACCATGGTCGCCGTCGGCTCGATCGTGGCGGGGCTCGACAGCGGGGTGAAGCTCTTGTCGAATATCAACATCGGCATGGCAGTTCTGCTGATGATCTTCGTGCTGGTGACCGGATCGACCCTGTTTCTTTTGCGCGGCATTGTCGAAACCGCGGGGCTTTATCTGCAAAACCTGCCGCGGCTGGCCTTTTGGAATGATATGTTGGCCAATCGGAACCCGTCGAACGGGGATTGGGGCTGGCAGGGGGATTGGACCGTCTTTTACTGGGCGTGGACCGTGACCTGGTCGCCCTTCATCGGGCTGTTCGTGGCGCGGATTTCGCGCGGCAGGACCATTCGCGAATTTGTCTTTGGCGTTCTGCTTGCGCCGACGGCCTTCACGCTGATCTGGTTCTCGATCTTCGGTTGGCAGGCCATCGGCTTTGACGGCATCGGCACGGCGGCGCGGGAAGCGATGGGCGATCAGGCGGGCGAGATCAGCCGGGCGGTGGCAGAGAGCATCCCCCTCGCGCTTTTCGTCTTTCTTGAGCATTTCCCCTTCACGCTCTTCGTCCAAGGCGTGGCGATCATCATCGTCGCGATTTTCTTTGCCACCTCGTCGGACTCCGCTTCACTGGTCGTCGATATGCTTTGCACCGGCCATGCCAAACCCGGCCCCGTGCGCCAGCGGGTTTTTTGGGGTCTTGCCGAAGGGCTGGTGGCGGCGATGCTGATCCTGTTGACGGGCGACACTGGGCTGACCGCCTTGCAGCAGGTGATCACCGTGGTGGGGCTGCCGATCTTTGTGCTGGTCTGCATGATGATACCGTCCTTGGTACGCGGCTTTAAGCTTGAGGATATCGACAATGTTTCGGTCAACGGGCGGCCAAAGCTAAGGGATTTCTAAGGCGGTTTGTAGCCCCGACTGACCGCCGGTTTGCAGCGGTCGCAGGAGGGGGCGGCGGGGGAGGTCTCCCACCCGCCAACCCTCAACATCTTGATCTTCCCGTAAAACATCACTAGCCGTAACGTAACTTCGCGACAGGCGACCGGGGTATCTATACCCCGGCGTCGGAACCGGCTATGCCTATGGCCAAGATCGTTGCGGCGGGCGAAATGCCGCGACGGATCGCAGCGCAGAGGGGCGCGCGCCATCCTTTGGCCGCGTGTTTCGACCGCGCCTGCGGCTGGGCAAAGCGCCCACGCCAGTGCGAGGGCGGCGGCCAATGACGCGGCACCGCAGCAAGACGCCGAGCGCTTTGTCAGAGCGTTCGAGCAAGAAAACAAACAAAGGGGGATACAATGACCAATTTCACAAACCGTCAAACCGGCCCGAGCCGTCGCAGCTTTCTAGCCGGGACCGCCGCCGCCGTGGGGGCAGGGCTGATCCTGCCACGCGGAGCGCGGGCACAGGCGCAACCCAAGAAGGGCGGCACCCTGCGGGTGGGCTTTACCCAAGGCTCGACCTCCGACAGCCTTGATCCTGCGACCTTCAACAACGACTTCATGTTCGCCAGCGGCTATGCGGTCTTCAACACATTGACTGAGATCGCCCCCGACGGCACCGCCCAGCCCGACCTTGCAGAGAGCTTTGAGGCCAGCAGCGATGCGGCCACATGGACCTTCCGCCTGCGCGACAATGCGCAATTCTCGGACGGCAAGGCGGCCACGGCGAATGACGTGATCGCTTCGATCCGTCACCACATGGGGCCCGAGTCCAAATCCGGTATCAAACCGCTGCTTGAGCAGATCACCGATATCCGCGCCGATGGCGATAAGGTCGTGATCTTTGAACTGGCCGCCGGCAACGCGGATTTCCCGTTCATCTTCAATGATTACCACCTCGGCATTCGCCAAGACACCGGCGATGGCACGATCGACCCCAACAGCCGCATCGGCACCGGCGGCTATGTGATCGATGTCTTCGAGCCGGGCGTGCGGGTCGAACTCTCGCGCCGCGATGACTACTGGAAAGAAGGCCGCGCGCATTTCGACAAGGTCGTGATCCTGAAAGTCGGCGACCCGGCGGCCCGGATGAACGCGCTGATGACCGGTGAGGTCGACCTGATCGACCGGCCCGACCTCAAAACCATCAACCTTCTGGGCCGCGCGCCCAACGTGAAGATCCACACCCAGGACGGCACCCTGCATTACATCATGCCAATGCAGACCAACACGGCGCCCTTCGATGATCTGAACGTGCGCATGGCGCTGAAATACGGCATCAACCGCGAAGACATGATCGAAAAGGTTCTGCGCGGCTATGGCACCGTGGGCAATGACCAACCGATCTCGCGCTCCATGCCCTATTACAACGACGATCTGGAACAGATCACCTATGATCCGGAGCGGGCGAAGTACCATCTGAAACAGGCGGGGCTGGAAAGCCTCGACGTGACGCTTTCGACTTCGGATGCGGCGTTCAACGGGGCCGTGGATGCCTCCGTGCTCTTCGCCGAAAGCGCGCGGCCTGCTGGCTTGAACATCGAAGTGAAGCGCGAGCCGGATGACGGCTATTGGTCGAACGTCTGGCTGCAAAAGCCCTTCTGCTGTTCCTATTGGGGTGGCCGTCCGACGCCTGACCTCATGTTCTCGACCGGCTATGCCGCCGATGCGGAGTGGAACGAGACCAAATGGGACAACGAGCGCTTCAATGAGCTGCTGTTGCAGGCCCGGCCCGAGCTGGACCAGACCCGCCGCGCCGAGATGTACGGCGAGATGCAGAAGATCGTGAAAGAGCAGGGCGGCGCGCTGATCCCGGCCTTTGGTCAATATGTCTCGGCCATGAGCGAGAGCGTTCAGATGCCCGAGGAAGTGTCCGAGATGTGGGATCTCGACAGCCAGCGCTTCATCGAACGCTGGTGGATGTCCTAAGCCACAGCTTCACGCGGGCGGCCCCCAAGGGCCGTCCGTTTCCCGCACCAATGGCCCGCCCCGGGCCGGAGAAAACCTTAAAATGTCCCGGCTTCAGAAGCTTGTTATCGGCCGAGTGTCCCTCGGCATTCTGACCCTCTTTGTCGTATCCGCCCTCATGTTCGTTGGCATCGAACTTTTGCCCGGTGATCTGGCGCAGCAAATCCTTGGCCAATCGGCGACTGAATCGACCCTCGCGGCCTTTCGCGCCGAACTCGGCCTCGATCAACCAGCGCATCTTCGGTATTTTGATTGGCTTGGCGGCGTGCTGCACGGTGATTTCGGCACCTCTCTGGCCTCGGGGCGCGAGGTGTCTGAGCTGTTGGGGCCGCGGCTTGCCAATACCATGTTTCTGGCCGTCTATGCCGCCGTCATTGCCGCCCCGCTGGCGGTGATCCTTGGGCTGCTGGCGGCGCTGTGGCGCAACACGCTGTTTGACCGCGGCGTCAACCTGACCGCGCTTTCCGCCATCTCCATGCCCGAGTTTTTCGTGGGCTATGTCCTGATCCTGATTTTGTCGATCAAAGCAGGCGTCTTTCCGACGCTGGCACGGATCGACAGCGCCACGGGGCTTTGGGACGCGCTCTATCGCAGCTTTCTGCCCGCGCTGACGCTTATTCTGGTGGTCGTGGCGCATATGATGCGGATGACGCGGGCGGCCATCATCAACGTGCTGGCCTCGCCCTATATCGAGATGGCCCGCCTCAAGGGCGTGCCGCGCTGGCGCATCATTCTGCAACACGCGCTGCCCAACGCGCTGGCGCCGATCGTCAATGTGGTGGCGCTGAACCTTGCCTATCTGGTGGTCGGCGTGGTGGTGGTTGAGGTCGTCTTTTCCTACCCCGGTTTGGGCCAGTTGTTGGTCGATGCCGTCTCCAGCCGGGATTTCCCGGTGGTGCAGGCCGTGGGGCTGTTCTTCGCCGCTGTCTATATCACGCTGAACGTTCTGGCCGACATCATCTCGATCATGTCGAACCCGCGTCTGCGGCACGGGAGATAACGATGAAATCTTTGCTGAAATCCGCGCCCCCTTCGGCGATCTTTGGCATGGTGGTGCTGGTCCTGGTGGCGATTACCGGGCTTTTCGCCCCGTGGATCGCGCCCTATGGCGAGACGGAAGTGGTGGGCGACGCCTATCTGCCGTGGAGTGGTGCGCATCCGCTTGGCACCGACAATCTGGGCCGCGATATGCTGTCACGCATGATCTTTGGCGCGCGCAATACGGTCGGGCTGGCGCTGCTGACCACGGCCATTTCCTTTTCGGTCGGGGCCACGCTGGGGATGCTGGCCGCGCTTAAAGGGGGTTGGCTGGACGAAGTCCTGTCGCGGCTCGTCGACGTGTTGATGGCCGTGCCGCCGCTGATCTTGGCGCTGATGCTCTTGGCCATTGTCGGCCCCTCGATCCCCAATATGGTCGGGGTGATCGCGGTGATCTATGTGGCGCCGGTCTACCGCCTGTCGCGCGCGGCGGCGATGAATGTCGTCGGCCTTGATTTCGTCGAGGCCGCCAAGCTGCGCGGAGAGCGCACGCCGTGGCTGCTGCGGCGCGAGATTCTGCCCAACATCTGGTCCACCCTGATCGCTGAATTCGGCGTGCGCTTTTGCTTTGTGTTTCTCTTCATCGCGGCGCTGTCCTTTCTTGGCATCGGGATTCAGCCGCCTACGGCGGATTGGGGATCGATGGTGAAAGAGAACGCCACCTTGATCAGCTTTGGCGATATCACGCCGCTGATCCCGGCGGCTGCCATCGCTTTGTTGACCGTTGCGATCAACCTGATCGTCGATTGGATGCTGCACCGCGCCAGCGGTCTGAAAAGTTAACCAAGCAGGGGCCAAGCATATGGGAAATCTTCTGAACATTCGCGGTCTCCGGCTTGAGGCAGGCAGCCGCGCGCGGCCCAATGTAATCATCAAGGGGCTCGATCTGGAGCTTGACCGGGGTGAGGTGTTGGGCCTTGTCGGCGAAAGCGGGGCGGGCAAAAGCTCCGCCGGGCTGGCGGCGATGGGCTATGTCCGCGACGGGGTGCGCTTTGCCGGGGGCAGCGTCGAATTCGACGGCACCGAGTTGATCGGCATGGGGCGCGGGCAATTGCGCCGGTTGCACGGCAAACGCATCGCCTATGTCGCCCAGTCCGCGGCGGCAAGCTTTAACCCCGCCAAGACGCTGATCGACCAATATACCGAAGCGCCGCGTTTGCACGGTGTCTCGGGCCGCACGGCGGCAGAGCAGGACGCCGTCGCGCTCTACCGTCAGATGCAATTGCCCAACCCCGAAGAGATCGGCTTTCGCTACCCGCACCAAGTGTCGGGCGGTCAGTTGCAGCGGGCGATGACGGCGATGGCCATGGCCTGCCGCCCCGACCTGATCATCTTTGACGAGCCGACGACCGCCCTAGACGTCACCACCCAGATCGAAGTGCTGGGCGCGATCCGCGATATTGTGGAGCAATATGACACGGCGGCGATCTATATCACCCATGATCTGGCGGTGGTGAGCCAGATGGCCGACCGCATCTGCGTGATGAAGGATGGCGCGGCGGTGGAGACCGCGCCGACCAAGACCATGCTCGACGCCCCGCAAGAGGATTATACCCGCTCGCTCTGGGCCGTGCGGTCGTTTCGCCGCCCCGATGCAGAGGCGGGGGAGGCTCCGGCGCTGATCCGCTGCGAGGGGGTTTCGGCGGCCTATGGGCCGATGACGGTTCTGGACAACCTCAACTTCACCTTTCCGCGCGGCCAGACCACTGCCGTCGTC
This sequence comes from Sulfitobacter sp. 1A13353, assembly GCF_043557255.1. Taxonomy (NCBI): domain Bacteria; kingdom Pseudomonadati; phylum Pseudomonadota; class Alphaproteobacteria; order Rhodobacterales; family Roseobacteraceae; genus Sulfitobacter; species Sulfitobacter sp. 1A13353. The sequence continues at coordinate 335,910 of NZ_JBIFFS010000003.1, forward strand.
GGGGAAAGCGGGTCGGGTAAATCTACCCTCGCCCGGGTCATCGCGGGGCTGTTGCCCCCCGTCGCCGGGCAGTTTTTCTGGAACGATGCGCCGCTTGAGCCGCAACTGGCCAAACGCGGGGCCGAGACGCTGCGCAATATCCAGATGATCTATCAATCGGCGGATACCTCGCTGAACCCGCGCCACAGTATCCGCGAGATTTTGGCCCGCCCGGTGCGCAAGTTCACGGGCCGCAGGGGGCAAGAGCTTCAGGCGCGGGTGGCGGAACTGATGGATTTGGTCGACCTCGACCGCGCTTTCCTTGACCGCAAACCCAGCGAACTCTCGGGCGGGCAGAAGCAGCGCGTGGGCATCGCACGGGCGCTGGCAGCCGAGCCGGAGTTCATCATCTGTGACGAGGTCACCAGCGCGCTGGACCAATTGGTGGCCGAAGGGATCCTGCGGCTTTTGGTGCGGTTGCAGACCGAGCTGGACCTGACCTTCATGTTCATCACCCATGACTTGGCCACGGTAGAGGCGATTGCCCATAAGGTGATCGTTCTCAAGAATGGCCACATCGTGGAGCAGGGCGGGCGTGACGAGATCTTCGGCGATCCAAAGCAGGCCTATACTAAGCGGCTGCTGACATCGGTGCCGCAGATGGACCCGGAATGGCTGACCGAGGCCCGCGCGCGGGAGCGGTCCCTGCGCGAGGCGCAGTAGGGCCGCAGGGTTAAACCCCCTCGGCCCGCGCGGCGGCGAAGGCGGCTTCGGTCGCCTCTAGAAACAGCGTCGCCTCGGCCTGCTGCAAGACAAGCGGCGGGCGGATTTTCAGCACGTTGGCCCCCGGCCCGGTGGCGCTGATCAAGACGCCATTCTGGCGCAGATGGTTGACCACGAATTTGGCGCGGGCGGCATCGGGGGCGTTGGTCTCGCGCGCGGTGACGCATTCGACCGCCAGAAACAGCCCCGCGCCGCGCACATGGCCGATCTCAGAGTAGCGGGTGGCGATGTCTTGCAAACCGCTCTTGAGAAAACCGCCGACGGCTGTGGCATTGTCCTGCAATCCTTCATCCGCGATCACGTCGAGCACCGCCATGCCTGCGGCGGCGGCCACGGGGTTGCCACCAAAGGTGTTGAAATAGCGTGCCCTTTCGCCAAATTCTTGCACCAGTTTTGGCCGCATCGCGGTGCCGGAAAGGGGGAAGCCATTGCCCATCGGCTTGCCCATCGTGACCATGTCAGGCACCAGACCGTGGCGCTGGAACCCCCAGAAGGCATCGCCGGTGCGGGCAAAGCCGGGTTGCACTTCGTCAGCGATGAAAAGCCCCCCCTCGGCGCGGATCAGATCGACCGACGGTTGCAGGAACCCCGCCGGATCGGGGTGCAGCCCGTCGCTGGAAAAGATCGTATCGACGATGAAGGCCGCAGGCTCGATCCCATCGGCGCGCATCTCGGCAATCGCTTGGGCCAGATCGGCGGCGAGTTTTGCGCCTTGCAGGGCTGCCGGAATGCGCAGTGTGTCGGGGGCGTCGATCAGCCGGATGCGCGAACTGCGCGGGGTGAAGTCGCCCAAGGAGGGAGAAAGTTCGGCCACCGCCTCGGTCAGCCCGTGATAGGCAAGGCGGGTGACGATGACGCCCTCGCGCCGAGTATAGCTGCGGGCGATGCGCAGGGCGATGTCATTCGCCTCGGACCCGGTGCAGGTGAACATGACATGACCAAGCGCTTCGGGCATGGTGGCGAGCAGCCGTTCGGCGTAAGTGACAACGTTTTCATGCAGATAGCGGGTGTGAGTGTTCAGCACGCCCAACTGCTGGGTGATCGCCTCGACCACGCGGGGGTGGCAATGGCCGACCGATGCGACGTTGTTATAAGCATCGAGATATCTGCGCCCGTCCTTATCCCAAAGCCAGACACCCTCGCTGCGCGTGATATGCAGCGGCTGGTCGTAGAACAGCCGATAGGCGGGGCCAAGCGCCTTGGCGCGGCGGTCGATCAGGGCGCGGTCTGCGGGGCTAAGGGCCTCGGCCTGGGCGCTGTCATAGGCGTTGATCATGGTCATCGGTCACTCCGTTCCCGCAGCATGGTGCAGGGCTTTGATCGCGGCGGCGTCGCCGACATGGTCGAGCGCGGCAAGCCCGCGTTGCGAGGCGGCGGCGTTGCGCAGGATATAGGGGGCATTCTCAGGATAGCGCCGCGCGCGGGAGGCGCCGATCGCCAAGGTGGTGGCATGGCGCAGGCGGATCAGACTGGGCAGAAGCGCGACCTCTTCGGCCTCCAGCGGCAGCCGTGCGGCGAAGCCCGCGACCATCTCGCAAATGGCGCCCAGCGGGTCTGTGCCTTGGCCGAGTTGATAGGAGCAGGCCACCGCCAGATCGCAGGCCAGCGGCGTATGCACCATGTCACCGAAGTCGATCAGCCCGACGGGGTACTGCGCCTGTGGCGCGTCGACCAGAATGTTATGGGGGTTGAAGTCATTATGCACGATCTGCGCCCGCAGATGCGGCAATCGAGGGGCGGTTTCCGCGTCGAACTGGTCAAGCCTATGCTGCAACTGCTGGCGCAGCGCGGCGTCCCGCACATCCGCCAGAAGGGGGCGCAGATGGCCCGCTTGTTTGATGTCCCATTGCAGAAAATGCCCGCCCGCGGGGTGAAAGAACCCGCGCAGCCCAAGGGTGACCCGTGCGTGAAAATCGCCCAAGGCGCGGTAGAGGCCGGGCTGCGGGGTCGCATTGCTGAGCACGGTGCCGCCGAGGAAGGACATCAGGCGAACGACATGGGGCTGCCCATCGGCGGCGGTGGCGACCTCGGCAGCTTTGCCGTTCAGGCTGGCGCAGATGCGTTGCACGGGCAGTTCGGGATCGGCGGCGGCCAGATGCATCAGCGCCGCGGTCTGCATGTCGGTCACCGCCCGGTCTTCGGCGGCATTGGTGATCTTTAGCAGGGCCTTTTCGCCCGTGGTCAGGGTGATGAGAAAATTCGCATCTTTTTCAGCGGCTAGCGGTTCGATCTCTCCCGAGATCCCATAGCAGCGCAGCGCGACCTCTGCTGCGCGGGCCGCGTCAAAGGCGGGCGGGTCTTGCGCCAGCAGGTCGGTCTGGGCCCCGGTCTCTTCGACCAGCACGCCGCTGAGGAAGGGGGGCAGGCCGCCATGGGGCGTGATCCCGGCCTCGGTCATGGGGCGGTGCCTTCGGTCCCGCACCATTCAGCGATGAAAAGCGCCATGGCTTGGGTGATCTTCTTGACCGAACTGAGGCTAACGGATTCGTTGATCCCGTGAATGTTGCGCGATTTCGGCCCGTAGCAGAGCGCGGGGATCTGGTTGTACAGCGCATAGACCCGCGTATCGAGGTAGCCCGCCGTCATGAAGGATTGCAGCGGCGCGCCGATGGCCTCTTCATGGGCGCGTTCCAAGACGGCTTCGGCCTCGCTGCCCGGCTCCAGCACATAGCCTTCGGCGTGGAAACCGTTGAAGACCACCTGGGGCGGGTTGTTCGACAGGAAGTTGTCGCTTTGGGCGAAGGCCTTGACCCGCTCGGTGATCTCGCGCGCGGCATCCTCGGCGCTGCGGCCCGGGTAGATGGAAACGCGGCAATCGATGTTGCACCATGACGGCACCGATGACGCCCAATCGCCGCCTTCGATCTTGCCGATGTTAAGGTTGATCGGATGGGCCTCGCCTTCGAAATGCGGGTGCTCGCCCTTCTCGGCGTTCCAATCCTCCTCCATCTCGCGCAGGGCTGTGATGACGCGGGTGGCGGCATCAATGGCATTGGCCCCTTCGCCCATTTCGCGCACATGGACCGGCACGCCGCGCAACTGCACCTGAAACCAGATGACGCCGGTGTTGGCGCGGACCAGCATTTCCTCTTCGGGTTCGGGGATGAAAACCGCATCGGCGGTGTAGCCTTGCAGGAAAGTCTGCAAAGCGCCGTTGCCGGTGGATTCCTCCTCGACCACGGATTGCACATAGACGGTTGCCGCCGGTTGCAGCCCGATGCGGCGCAGCGCGTCGAGCGCAAAGATATTCGCGGCCGCCCCCGCCTTCATATCGCCCGCGCCCCGGCCATACATCCAATCGCCGTCGATCTTGGCCGAATAGGGCGGATCGTCCCACATGTCGTGCAAGCCTTCGGGCACCACGTCGAGATGCGATTGCAGAATCAGCGAGCGGCCTCGCTCATCGCGCGGGCGGTGGATGCCCACGACGATGGGCGCGTCGGAATGATCGTCGGAGTATTTCGACCCGCCGGGATGCGCCTCGATCGCGGCGCGGTCCATCTTGAAGCGGTCCATCGCGTAGCCACGGCTTTGCAGGCTGCGAAACAACAGGTCTTGGATCGCATGTTCATGGCCGCGCAAGGAGGGCATTTGCACGAGCTTTTGGGTAAAGCTCACCTGTTCGGCAAATCCGTCTTCGACAGCCTGAAGGATGCGAGACTTGAGGTCTGGATCAAGGGGCATGGCGTGTCCTTTCGGGGTTACAGCATCGCTTCGATGAGGAAGGGACCGGGCTCTTTCGCGGCCTCTTCGATGGTGCGCATCAACTCGGCAATGTCTTCGACCCGTTTGCCGGGCACGCCCATGCCCTTGGCCATGGCCACGAAATCCAATTGCGGGCGGTCGAGGTTCAGCATGCTCAGCGCGTCGGGGCCGGGTTGGGCGCCGACGTTGTGCAATTCGCCCTTGAGGATCTCATAGGACTGGTTGGCCAGAATGATGGTGGTGACGTTGGAATTCTCGCGCGCTTGGGTCCAGAGCGCCTGAATGGTGTACATGGCCGAGCCATCGGCTTGCAGCGTGATCACCGGGCGGTCGGGGCAGGCGATGGCGGCCCCGGCGGAAAGGGGGATGCCAATGCCGATCGACCCGCCGGTCAGCGCGAGCCAAGTGTTCGGCGCGGCACTGTCGCCCGCCGGGAAAGTGGCCCCGCCGGAGGAGACCGCCTCATCCACCACGATTGCGTCTTCGGGCAGCGCATTGGCCAAGGCCGCGCCGAGGTTTTGCAGGCTGATGCCGCCCGCCTGGGGTGCCGCGGGCCGCGCGTGGTCGCGCGGGGTGGCGGGTTTTGCACCGATACGGTCCGCCAGAGCGGCCAGCGCGGTGGCGCCATCGGCATCGACGGGAGCGAGCGTCACGTTGTGGCAATCGACAGGCAACAGCAGGCTCGGCTTGCCGGGGTAGGCGAAAAAGGCGACCGGCGGCGGGGTCTCGATCAGGATCGCGCGGCTGTAGGGGGCAAGGCATTCGAGCGCCGCGTTGATCGGATAGGGGATTTTGTTGACGGCAAACCGCCCCTGTCCGCGCTCCAACCGGCGGTTCGAGGTCGGGGCGAGGATGTCGGCCCCGGTCTTTTCCGCGATACCATGCAGCAAGGCCATCGCCTCTTGGTTTTCCAGCACACCGCTGCCGACCAAAAGCACGGTCTTCTCACCGCTTTCCAAGGCTTTGACCGCGGCATCAAGCGCGGCTTCGTCCAGCGGGGCAGGGGCCGCGGGGGGCACGACCTCGGCCTTCTGGCCGCCCGCGTCCCAGCCGATGTCGGCGGGTGCGATCAGCGTGGCGACCTTGCCCGGCTTGCCTTGGGCGACCGCGAGGGCGGTCATCGCATCTGCGGCAAAGCTGTCCGCGTCACGACCCGAACGCACCCAGTCGCTGAAGGGCGCGCAGGCACCTTCGACATCCGCCGACAGAGGCGCGTCGTATTTCTGGTGCCGCAGCGCGTGATCGCCCACAAGGTTGACCATGGGCACCCGCGCCTTGCGGGCGTTGTGCAGGTTGGCGGCGGCATTGGCGAAACCGGGGGCAAGGTGCAGCAGGGTCACCGCCGGTTTGCCCGCCATGCGCGCATAGCCATCGGCGGCGCCGGTCACCACCCCCTCGAACAGGCCCAGAACGCAGCGCATCAGTTTGGTGCGGTCCAGCGCGTCGACGAATTGCATCTCGGAGGTGCCGGGATTGGCGAAACAGACCTCCACCCCGCCCGCATGCAGGCTGCGCACAACGCTTTCCGCGCCGTTCATTTCTTTGGGGGTCTTGCTCATGCTGTGGCCTCGCGGAATGTTGTGAGAAATGATTTTGCGTTATCGGCAAGGGAGGGGCCAAGGTAGCCGCCCTCTTGGATCAATGCAGTGGGAAGGTTCAGCGCCGCCAAGCGCCGCGCCATTTCGGCAAAGCCGTCGGGGTAGACCTTCACGGCGGCCAGCGGATCGTCGGCGGCCATGTCGAAGCCCAGCGAGACGACCAGCGCCTCGGCTCCGAAATCGCGGATCGCGGCGATGCCCTTGTCGAGCAGGGCCAGCACCTCATCTTGGTGCGCGCCCTGCTCCAGCAGCAGGTTTAGTGATTTGCCCGCCCCGTCGCCTTCGCCCGTCTCATCGGCATGGCCAAGGTAGAAGGTGGGGTAGGTGGCCGGATCGGGATGCAGCGAGCAAAAGAAGATGTCGCCGCGTTCATAGAGGATATCGAGCGAGCCATTGCCGGTGTGCACGTCGATGTCGATCAGTGCGACTTTCTTATAGGTCTGGGTCAGGTGCTCTGCCGCGATACAGGCGTTGTTGAAAAAGCAAAAACCGTTCGCGCAATCGCGCATCGCATGGTGGCCGGGCGGACGGCAGAGCGCATAGGCCGCGCGGGCACCCGTCGCCACCGTTTGGGCCGTCTCAATGGCGGTTTGGGCGGACCAATAGGCCGCGTCCCATGACCCTTCGGTCAGCGGGGTCGAGGTGTCAGTCATCCACCAGCCCAATTGACCGTGAATGTCCTTGGGCTCTTTCCCGCGCCGCACGCCGGGGTGCATGGTGGGGATGGCCAGCGCATCCGGCCCCGCGCTTTCGACGAAACGGGAATGGGCATCGGGCAGGAAATCGACGTAGTCAGGGTTATGTACGGCTTTAATGGGTGCAAGCCCGTGGTCCTGGGGTTTGGTGATCTCAAACCCTTCGCCGATTAACATATCGCGTAGAATTTCAGCACGTTGTGGCTGTTCTTGATGCGGCATCGCCGCGCCGCGCCGAAAGTAATGTGTCGGCGCATGGCCAAGCTGGCGTTCGTCGAAAAAGACTTTCATCACATTCCCTGTGGTCTGATGTCGTTGTGGCGGAGCATCGCAGTTTTAATTTGCAGGCTCAATAGAAATGATGCATCATGCATCAAAACTGGCAGCAAGTCGGCCAGTAAGGATGAGGGTGCGATGGCCGAGATCAATCAAGTTTCATTGGGCGATGCGATCTATGATCGGGTCTGTCAGGACTTGGTGGAAGGCAGGCTTCGCCCGAATGAAAAGGTCACCATTCGCGGCTTGGCAGAGCGGTTGGGCACCAGTTCGACCCCGGTGCGCGACGCGGTGCAGCGGCTCTTGCGGGATGAGGCTTTGGTCCAGCGTAGCGTGCGCGATGTGCGCGTGCCGGTGCTGACAGAGGCGCAGTATCTAGAAATCGCGAGCATCCGGCGCGAGCTGGAGGGCTTTGCCGCCGGTCGCGCCGCTGAGATGGTCGGCCCCAAGGAAATCCGCCGCTTGAAAAAGATCGTGGAGCGGAACGAGGCCGCAGCGGTGGCCGGGCGCTGGCCGCAGGCGGTGAAGTATAATCAAGAGTTCCATTTCGCGCTGGTCGAGGCGGCGGAGATGCCGATCCTGCTGGCCATCCTGAGCGGGCTATGGCTCCGCATGGGGCCGCTAATCGCCGGGTACTATGCGCAAGAGCAGATGGGGCTGGTTCGACATCATCAGGCAATTATTGCAGCCTGTGAGGATCGCGATCCCGCAGCCGCAGCTGCGGAAATGCGCGCAGACATCGATGACGCAAAGGAGGGGATCATAAGATACATCCAATCATTCACCACAGGTGAATGAGCCACCAAGACGCCGCCTATCTCGCGGCGACCACCCAAGCGACTGCAAAAAGCCGACGTCAGATCGGACGCTGCCCTTGGGCGAGTTTCAGCAAAACCAATGGGGATTTACATGCTAAAAACCACTAAATTAACCGCAACCGTTCTGGCGCTGGCGATGGCCGGGCCTTTGGCCGCGCAGGATGGTGAGCCGAAGTCCGGCGGCACGCTTAACGTCGTGATCCAGCCCGAGCCGCCCAGCCTGATGATCGGCCTTGTGCAGAACGGCCCGACACAGATGGTCGGCGGCGATATATACGAAAGCCTGCTGCGCTATGATTTCGACCTCCAGCCCGAAGGGCAGTTGGCTGAATCATGGGAGATTTCCGAAGACGGCAAGACCTATACCTTCAAGCTGCGCGAGGGCGTGGTGTTCCATGACGGTGAGCCCTTCACCTCGGAGGATGTCGAATTCTCCATGGACAAGTTCCTGCGCGAGAGCCACTCGCGGATGCGCACCTATATGGAACATGTCGAAAGCATCGAGACGCCCGACGATCACACGGTGGTCTTCAACCTCAAGCAGCCCTTCGGCCCCTTCATCGGTATTTTCGAGCCGGGCACCGCGCCGATGATCCCAAAGCACATCTATGAAGGCACGGATTTCGCCAATAACGAGGCGAACAATACGCCCATCGGCACCGGCCCCTTCAAGTTCGACAAATGGGAAAAAGGCAGCTTCATCCATCTGGTGAAGAACGAAGACTACTATATGGAGGGGAAACCCTACGTTGACGAAGTCTATTACCATGTGATCCCCGACGCCGCCTCCCGCGCCGTGGCCTATGAGACCGGCAAGGTCGACGTGCTGCCCGGCGGCTCGGTCGAGAATTTCGACGTGGCGCGCATTCAGGCGATGGAGAATACCTGCATCACCGACAAGGGCTGGGAATATTTCGGTCCGCTGTCTTGGATGTGGGTGAACAACGACAACAAGCCGCTCGACGATGTGAAGGTGCGCAAGGCGATCATGCATGGCGTCGACCGCCAGTTCGCCAAGGACGCGCTGTGGAACGGTCTGGGCAAGGTTTCGACCGGCCCGCTGTCGTCCTCCACGCGTTTCTATGACGGCGACACGCCGGATATCTCCTATGATCCGGAAAAGGCCAAAGCCCTGCTGGAAGAGAGCAGCTATGACGGCGAAACCATCCGCATCTTGGGCCTGCCTTACGGTGAGACTTGGCAGCGCTGGGCCGAGGCGGTCAAACAGAACCTGAGCGAGATCGGCATGAAGTCCGAGATCGTGCCCTCGGATGTGGCGGGCTGGAACCAGAAGGTTGCCGACCGCGACTTCGACCTCGCCTTTACCTATCTCTACCAATACGGCGATCCGGCGCTTGGCGTTTCGCGGACCTATATGGGCGACAATGCCGCCCCCGGTTCGCCTTGGAACAACGTGGCAAACTATCAAAACCCCGAGACCGACAAGCTCTTTGCCGAAGCGGCCCTGATGGCCAGCCCGGAGGGGCGCAAGGCCGCCTATAAGGAGATCCAAGACGCGATCGTCGAGGATGTGCCGAACATCTGGCTTCTGGAACTGGGCTTCCCCACCATCTACCGCTGCGATGTGAAGAACCCGGTCAACACCGCCTTTGGCGTGAACGACGGTTTCCGCGACGTATGGCTCGATAAGTAACAAGAGCGACAATGCTCATGGCCCAAGCCGCCACGGCGGCTCGGGCATCTAACAGAACAACACGGGGCGGATAGCGTGATACGTTTCATATTGGGCAGGTTGGTCAAGGCAGTGTTTATCCTGCTGGCGATCCTTGTCTTCAATTTCCTGCTGATCCATGCGGCACCGGGTGACCCTGCGGCGGTCATGGCGGGCGAAGCCGGGGCGGCGGACGAGAAATTTCTTGCAGACCTGCGGGCGCGTTTCGGCTTGGATCAGCCGCTCTACATGCAGTTGTGGATTTACATCAAAGGCGCGGTGCAGCTCGACCTTGGCTATTCCTTCCGCCAGCAGATGCCAGTGGCCGAGATGATCGGCGACCGCCTGCCCGCGACGCTTTTGCTGACCGGCGTGGCCTTCGTGCTGTCGCTGGTGCTGGGCGTGACCGCCGGTGTTGCGGCCTCTGCCCGGCAGGGGCGGTGGGGTGACACGATCATCTCGACCTTCGCGCTGCTGTTCTATGCAACTCCGCTCTTTTGGGTGGCGCTGATGGCGACGCTGGTGTTCTCGGTCTGGCTCGAATGGTTGCCGGGCTTTGGCTATTCCACCATCGGTGCGGGTTATACGGGCCTCGCCCATGTGTTGGATGTGGCGAAACATCTGATCTTGCCGGCCTCGACGCTGGGGCTGTTTTTCACGGCGATCTACATGCGCATGACGCGGGCCTCGATGCTCGAAGTCTCGCGGCTGGATTTCGTGAAAACCGCCCGCGCCAAGGGGCTGAACCGCGGCGTGATCCAGCGGCGGCATATCCTGCGCAATGCGCTTTTGCCGGTGATCACGCTGGCCGGGCTTCAGGCCGGGCAAATCTTTGGCGGGGCCATCCTGACCGAGACCGTCTTTGCATGGCCCGGCATCGGGCGGCTGATGTTCGAGGCGATCAACCAGCGGGATTACAACGTGATCCTCGGGGTCTTCTACATCTCGGCGGCCATGGTGCTGCTGTTCAACCTGATCACGGATGTCATCTATGTCATTGTTGATCCGCGGATAAGGCTGACGACATGATGAGTTTTTGGAAACGTTTCAGCTATAACCGTGGCGCGGTGATCGGCTTGGTCATCCTGACCTTCGTCATAGCCGCCGCCATCCTTGCGCCCATCCTCTTTCCGCAGAGCCCGTGGAAAATGGTGCAGCGCCCCTTCCTGCCGCCTTTCACCCAAGACGGGCTGCTTCTGGGCACCGATGCGCTTGGCCGCGATGTCATGGCGGGGCTGGCCCATGGCGCTTATGTGAGCCTGCTGGTGGGTCTGGTCTCGACCATTGTGGCGCTGGCCATCGGCGTGCCGGTGGGGGCCGCGGCGGGGTATTTCGCAGGCCGGATCGACGACGCGCTCATGCGCTTTACCGAGTTCTTTCAGACCATCCCGAGCTTTGCGCTCGCCATCGTGCTCTTGGCGATCTTCCAGCCCAGCCTGACCTTTGTGATCATCGCGATTTCCATCGTGTCATGGCCCCCGGTCGCGCGTCTGGTGCGGGGCGAGGTGCTGTCGCTCAGAACGCGTGAGTTCGTCGAGGCGGCGAGCCTGTCGGGCCTCGGCAATCTTCAGATCATTACCCGCCACATCCTGCCCAATGCGTTGCCGCCGATCATCGTGCTGGCCTCGCTCATGGTGGCGCAGGCGATCCTGCTGGAAAGCTCGCTGTCCTTTCTGGGGCTGGGCGATCCGAACATCATGTCCTGGGGCTATATGATCGGGGCCGCGCGCACCGTGATCCGCACCGCTTGGTGGCTGTCCTTCCTGCCCGGCATGGCGATCCTTTTGACCGTGCTGGCGCTGAACCTGATCGGCGAGGGGCTGAACGACGCGCTGAACCCGCGCTTGACGAGGAAATCCGAATGACCCTGCTTAGCATCCGTGACCTTTCCATTGCTCTGCCGGTCGGGGCCGACAGGCTCTATGCCGCGAAGGACATCAATTTTGACCTCGCCCCGGGGGAGATCCTCTGCATCGTCGGCGAAAGCGGGTCGGGCAAATCCATGTCGGCCAATGCGGTGATGGGGCTGTTGCCGCAGGGGGTTCTGCCCGACAAGGGCAGCATCACCTTTGACGGGCAGTCGATCCTTGGGTTGTCTGAGAAAGAGATGCTGAGACTGCGCGGCAGCCGCATTTCGATGATTTTTCAAGAACCCCTGAGCGCGCTGAACCCGCTGATGCGCATCGGCGCGCAAATCGCCGAGGTGTTCGAGGCCCACGGCGCGCTCACCGGGGCCGAACGCCGCGCGCGGGCGCTCAAGCTGTTGGAGGAGGTCGGTATTCCCGACCCCGAAGCAACGATCCGGGCCTATCCCTTCCAGCTTTCGGGCGGGCAGCGGCAGCGGGTGATGATCGCGATGGCCTTGGCGCTGGAGCCTGACATCCTGATCGCGGATGAGCCGACCACCGCGCTTGATGTGACCACGCAGGCGCAGATCCTCAAGCTGATCGAAGACCTGCGGCGCAAGCGTGGCATGGCGGTGATCTTCATCACCCATGACTTTGGCGTGGTGGCCGATATCGCCGACCGGGTGATCGTCATGAAAAAGGGGGAGATCGTCGAGGCTGGCCCGGCCCAAGAGGTGCTGCTGAAGCCCCAGCACCCCTATACCCGCGCCCTCATCGACGCGATCCCCCGGCTGACCAAGACCGAAGCCGCGGCAGAAGTCGAACGTAGCCCGCTTTTGAAGGTTGAGGGCCTGCAAAAGACCTTCTCCACCGGCTCTGGCACGCTTTTTGGCAAGCGTCGGGTGGTGAAGGCCGTGCAGGATGTGAGTTTCGAGCTTTATGCCGGCGAAACCATCGGCATCGTGGGGGAGTCCGGCTCGGGCAAATCCACCGTCGGGCGCTGTCTGGTGCGGCTGCTCGACCCGGACGGGGGCCGCGTCCTGATGGACGGCGTCGACATTGCAGAGATGTCGGGGCCAGAACTGCGGGCGCAACGGCGCAAGTTGCAGATGATCTTTCAAGACCCGTTTTCATCACTCAACCCCCGCGCGCGGGTGTCGCGCATCCTGACCGAGGGGCTGGTTGCCTATGGCACCCCGGATAAGGAGGCCAAGGCCAAGGCGCGCGAGTTGCTGGAACTGGTCGGGCTGGACGAAAGCGCGATGAAACGTTTCCCGCATGAGTTCTCGGGCGGGCAACGGCAGCGGATCGGCATCGCCCGCGCATTGGCGCTGGACCCGTCGATCATCATCGCGGATGAGGCCGTCTCGGCCCTCGACGTCTCCATTCAGGCGCAGGTGCTCGACCTGCTGGCCGAGTTGAAAACCCGGCTCCATCTGTCGATGCTTTTCATCACCCACGACCTGCGCGTCGCGGCGCGGATTTGCGACCGGATCATCGTGATGCAAAAGGGCCAGATCGTTGAGGCGGGGCCGGTCAGCAAAGTGCTGCACGACCCCGATACCGCCTATACGCGCAGCCTGCTCGACGCTATTCCGGGGCAGGACTATGAACGCGCGCTGGCGGCGGCCGATTAGGGCGCTACCTCAGCCGCTGCGCCCAAGATGGATCAGACGATGAAACCTGCGGATCACGACCAAAAGACACTGCTGCTGACCGGTGCCAGCCGGGGCATTGGCCATGCCACGGCCAAGGCTTTCGCCGACAAGGGCTGGCGGGTGATCGGCTGTTCGCGGCAGGCGTTCTCGCCCGAATGCCCTTGGCCGGGCGGGGCGCAGGACCATGTGCAGGTCGATCTGAGTGACCCGAACCAGACGATAGAGGCGGTCGCGCAGGTCAAAAGGCTTTTGGGGGGCAACCCTTTGCATGCTCTGGTGAACAACGCGGGCGTCTCGCCCAAGGGCGAGGATGGCGCGCGGCTCAGCACGCTCGACACCGATCTGCGGACATGGGGCGAGGTGTTTCATGTGAACTTCTTCGCCTCCGTGGTGCTGGCGCGCGGGCTTCAGGATGAGCTTTCTGCCGGGCGTGGATCGGTGGTGAATGTCACCTCCATCGCCGGGTCGCGGGTGCATCCCTTTGCCGGGGCGGCCTATGCCACCTCCAAAGCAGCTCTGGCGGCGCTGACGCGCGAGATGGCCCATGATTTCGGCCCCCTCGGCGTGCGGGTCAACGCAATCGCCCCGGGCGAGGTTGAGACGGCGATCCTCAGCGAAGGCACCGATAAGATCGTGCGCGACATCCCCATGCGCCGCCTCGGCCAGCCTGATGAGGTCGCGCGGGCGATCTATTTCCTGTGCAGCGCGGAAAGCTCCTATGTCTCGGGGACCGAGATCGAGGTGAACGGCGGGCAGCACGTCTGACCGCGCGGCGCGCGACCATTCTGACAATCGCGTGATCAGCGCAGTCTTGCGCTGTCATCCCCGGCCATTAGACCTATGTACAGCCGCTCAATCAGGGCAGCTATACGCGCGCTCCCCTCAGGCAAAGCATACCCCAAGGGACACCACTTCATGATAAAATTCGAATTGAACGGGCGGCAGATCTCTGTCGACGCAGACCCGGACATGCCCCTACTGTGGGCGATCCGCGATGAAATCGGTCTTACCGGCACCAAGTTTGGCTGCGGCATCGGCGCATGCGGCGCTTGCACCGTGCATATCGACGGCACCGCGACACGGTCTTGCATCACCTATCTGGGGGACGTCGAGGGCCTGTCGGTCACCACGATTGAAGGGCTGGACGAAGAGGGCAAGCACCCGGTTCAAGAAGCATGGCGCAACCTGCGCGTACCGCAATGCGGTTACTGCCAGTCGGGCCAGATCATGCAGGCGGCGTCTTTGTTGAAAGACACGCCCAACCCCAGCGACGAAGACATCGACGCGGTGATGACCGGCAACCTCTGCCGCTGCATGACCTATCCGCGCATCCGCCAAGCCGTGCGCGACGCCGCAACCGCAATGGGAGGCTCCGACAATGGCTAATCTGATGTCCCGCCTGAAAGGCTCCGACGCGCAACCGCAGATGACCCGCCGCGGGTTTCTGGTGTCGATGACCGCCGCTGGCGTTGCCTTTGGCTTCCCGCAGGCGTCGAATGCCGCGATGAACCCTGCCGTGCCCGATGGCACGCCGATCGCGCCCAATGGCCAGCCCTTTGAGCCGTCGATGTGGTACTGGATCGACGCCGAAGGTCAGGTCAACGTCAACATCATTCGCGCCGAGATGGGCCAGCACGTCGGCACTGCCATCGCGCGTATTTTGGCGGATGAGCTGGAAGTGGCATGGGAAGATGTTCACATCACCCACGTCGATACGGCTGAGAAATGGGGCCTGATGGTCACCGGCGGAAGCTGGTCGATCTGGCAAAGCTGGCCGATCTACCGTCAGGCGGGTGCCGCCGGGCGCACCGCGCTGATCGAAGCGGCGGCGGCCAAATGGGGCGTCGATCCCGCCGGTCTGACCGCGCGCGACGGGGCCGTGACCGATGGCACGCAGAGCATCAGCTATGGCGATCTGGTGGCCGAAGGGCTTGACCGCAGCTTTACCGAAGACGAACTGGCGGCCCTGCCGCTGAAACCCCATGCCGATCTGCGGCTCGTGGGGCAGGACGTGCATCCGCTTGATCTGGACACGAAAACCACCGGTCAGGCGATCTATGGTCTGGATGCCAAGGTCGATGGCATGGTCTACGGCGTGCCGATGCTGCCGCCGACGCGCTATGGCTCTAAGGTCAATTCCGTCGATGACAGCGCCGCGAAAGAGGTCAAAGGCTATCTTGAGACCGTGGTGCTGGACGATCCCTCGGGCACCGTGCCGGGCTGGGTCGTGGTGCTGGGCAAAACGCTCCACGCCGCGCGGATGGCCACCTATGAGATCAGCGTCGATTGGACGGCGGGCGAGACGGCGGATGTCTCCGAAGACGATATCCAAGCCCGCTCACGCGAATTGATCGACAGCGATGCCGGGTCGATCCTGCATACCGAGCAGCCCGAGACCGGCGCCGCCTTCGATGCCGCCGCCGAGACGCTAGAGGCCGAATACACCACGCAATCCGTGCTGCACTTCCAGATGGAGCCGGTCAACGCGACCGTCTTTCAAAACGCCGATGGCGTTTGGGAGACCCATGCAGGCAACCAGTGGCAATCGCTGATCCTGCCGACACTAGCGGCCGCGCTGGAGGTGCCCGCAGACAAGATCGTGATGCGCAGCTATATGCTGGGCGGTGGCTTTGGCCGGCGTCTGAACGGCGATTACATTGTGCCCGCCGCGCTGGCCTCCAAGGCCGTGGGCAAGCCGGTGAAACTGGTCTTCTCCCGCGAGGAAGATGCTCAATTCGACAGCATCCGCTCGCCTTCGGTGCAAAAGCTGCGCATGGCTTTCGATGAGGGCAAGGCCATCACCGGGATGGAGCATCACGCCGCCGCCGGTTGGCCGACGCAGGTGATGGCACCGGGCTTCATGCCCAAGGGCGTCAACGAAGAACCCTATGACCCCTTTGCCATCGACGGCGCGGATCACTGGTATTCTGTCGGAGCGCATCGCGTGCGGGCGATCTCGAACGATCTGGCCAATGCAACCTTCCGCCCCGGTTGGCTGCGCTCGGTCGGGCCGGGCTGGACCAACTTCGCCGTGGAAAGCTTCATGGATGAGGCGGCGCATAAAGTCGGCGCGGATCCGTTGCAGTTCCGCCTGGATCACCTGAAGGCCGAGGGTCTCAACGCAGGTTCCGCCCCCAATGCGGTGGGCGGAGCATCGCGGCAAGCGGCTGTTTTGCAGCGCGTGGCCGAGATGTCAGGCTATGGCCAGACGGAGTTGCCCGAGGGCACGGCAATCGGGATCGCCACCACCTTTGGCCAGTCGCGCACCATGCCGACTTGGACCGCCGCCGCCGTCAAACTGGCGGTGGATGCCGAAACCGGTGACGTCGCGGTTGAGAAGATGTGGCTGGCCTTCGATTGCGGCACTGTGGTCGACCCCGACGGCGCGCGCGCGCAATGCGAGGGCGCAGCGCTCTGGGGTCTGTCCATGGCTCTGCATGAGGGCACGCGGATTGAAGACGGCAATGTCGTCGACCTGAACCTTGGGTCTTACACGCCGCTGCGGATGGTCGATGTGCCTCAGATCGAGGTCGCTTTCGTCGAGAGCACGGAAGTGCCCGTGGGTCTTGGAGAGCCGGGCACCACGGTCATCGCCCCGGCGATTGCCAATGCGATCTTCAACGCCAATGGGGCGCGGGTGCGTCATCTGCCGATCACTGGCGATGCGATTCTTGCGGCGCTGGAAAACTGATAGGAGAAGGCGGGCGCGGCATGTCGCGCCCGCCTTCCATTTGGTCTGATGGCGCCGGCTAGTGAGGCGGGCTGCGCATTCGCTGGGCAGCGCGGCGGCTGCCTAAATTCAACGGCTGAAATTTTGAGTATTAACGCTTAAAAACTTAGAAAATCGCCCATTGCGCCATAATTCTGACAGGTTTCGAACAATAATCTAAACGGGCTATCTGGGCTCCTTTGCGGGCGGGTACGAAGGACGATCTGTGGCACCTACCGAGACATATGAACAACGCGTCGCCGCGACGCGAAAGCGCTTTATCGAAGGGATGCCGGAGCGGTTGCAGGCCGTGGCCGATGCGCTGCGCGAGACGGATGGCGCTGACCCGCGCGAGACCAAGGCGCGCAAGGTCCACCGCATGCTGCACGATCTGGCTGGCAATGCCGCGATGCTGGAATATGCCGAGATCGAAGATCGCCTACGCAAGGGGCTGCGCGTCGCCGAAGATGCCGATGAATCCTCCGCGCCCTTGTCGACCGATGACATTCGTATAATTGAAACGGCTCTGGCCGATGCCCGCAGTGTCACTGAAGAAATTTAAGAGAGCCTATCCATGAAGTATCCCGCAATCGGTTTGTTGGCGGCCCTGCTGCCGTTTCAAGTTCACGCCCAAACGGCCCAGGGTGAGGATGCGGCGAACGCCCCCACGGAGCAGGTCCAAGAAGGGCTGATCGCGCGGACCTTCGATTTGGCGGAGCTTGGCTTTCAAAATGGTCTGTCCTTCCGGCAGCTGTCGGGCAATGCGACGATCTATATCCCGCTGCCCAACCCGGATGCGCTAAGTTCGGGCAGCTTGCAGCTTGAGCTTGAACATGCCTCCACCACCGAGGTGGATCGCTATTTGCAGGTCTCGGTCGCGGGCCGCCCGGTGTTGTCGCAGGCGCTGCCTGATGGGGCAGGGCGCCTGAGCGTTCCGGTGCCGCTCAGCCCCGAAGACGTGTCGGGCGGGTTCATCGCCGTGGGCCTGTCCTATTCCGGGGCTTTCAGCGATCGGGTCTGCGTGGACGAACGCGCTTCGGGCGATTTTCTTGAGATCACGGCGGCTTCTTCCGTGACCTTGCAATTGGACCCGTCTGAGATCGACACATCGGCGGCATTCGCCGGGCTGCGCCCTGCGGACACGCGTCTGGCCATCGGGGGCAACGACTCCCTCGCCGCCTTGGCCGCTGCGACCCGCGCCGCTGCGCTGTTTGACGCTGAGGCCGGGCGGCTGACCTTTGGCGGCGACGGGGCCAGCACATCGGGCGCATGGTCCGAAGGGGCCATCGAACTGGACGTGACCAACTCGGGCGTGGCGAGCGAGATGGCCGTGGACAATCAAGCGGGCCTGCCCGTCTTGAACCTGCGCGGCAGCGATCCGCAGGTGGGGCTGTGGCAACTGGTCTCGGAATGGTCGCCCCTGTCGAACGAAGGCGCGACCGTGGTCGATGTGGCCGGGGGACCGGCCCGCTTTGACGACCGTTTGCCGCTGTCGGCGCTGGAGGGCGACCTCACCCCGCGTCCCGTGGTCTCGACCGAAGACTTCTTCGTGCCGTTCCAATCCTCCGACCTTCCGGCGGGCAAGGGCGTGTCTGGCGTGAACCTGCATGTCGCCGCAGCGCTTGATCCCGAAGGGCGGGGGGCGACGGCCTCGGTCTTTCTGAATGACACGCTGCTGGGCAACCGCCCGCTTGACAGTGGCCGTCCAGAGCAGTTGACCTTTTCAGTTCCGAGCGGCCTGCTGGGCCGGGATAACCTGCTGCGCGTGTCGATCCAGCGCCAGCCCTCGGGCGGCGAGTGCCGGTTCAAACCGCAGGGCTATCCGGCGCAAATCCTTCCCGGCAGCGCCTTGCTGCTTTCAGATTCCACAGCGCAGGATCGGGACTTCTTTACCCTGCGACAGGAATTCGCCGATGGCGTTCAGGTCGTGCTCGACCCCGCGCTTTCGCTTGATTTCGCGCAGACCCTGCCGTGGCTTGCGGGCGTTGCGGGCAGTGTGATCCCGGACCGCGCGCCTATCCTGCCGCGCGCCTCGGTCGACGCGCTTGAGGGGGACGAGCCCTTCTTTGTGATCTCTGACCAGAACCCCGGCGATGCAGAGCCACTGATCACCTTCGATCAGGGCCGGATCGAGGTGCGCGACCGTCAAGACAACCTGATCTATTCGGGCGAAGACCTGTCGCGGCTTGGCGTGGTGCAGATCGTCACCCGGGGCGACACCCGTGGCCTGTGGCTGCGTCCGGGCAATGGCCCTGCACCAGAGCTGACGCCCGAACGCCCCATGGTGTTGGACCGCGGCGATCTGGCGCTGATCGGGCAGGAGGGGGTGATCCTTGCCACCGCCACCGACCGCAGCCCGCTCGTTGATGTCGTCTACCCCGACCGCACCAGCCTTGCACAGATGCTGGCCAAATACCGCCCCTGGATCGTGGGGGCCATCTGGGTGCTGGTGACACTGCTTGTGCTGATCGTGTTCCAGCGCGTCTACCGTGCGCGTCGCGGCAAAGACGAGACGTAAGCCACCGTGCCGTTGGATGCCGAAAGCGAAGCCATTGGTTCGTTGCTGCTTGACCGTGGCGCGCTGACGGCGGAACAGCTCGACGCGGCAGAGGATCTGGCCGAGGAGTGGAATGTCTCTCTGGTCAAGGTTCTTCTGTCGCGGCGCTGGCTGACCACGCAGACACTCTACCGCGAGATCGCCTTTTACCACGGGCTGGCGCTGGTCGATCTGATCGAAGACCGCGCCGATGACGATCTGATCCGCCAGTATGATCCGGTGGTGATGAACCAATTTATGACGGTGCCGATTGGCCGGGCAGAGGATGGCACGCTGACGGTCGCCACCTCGCGCCCCGGCCCGCGCACGCTGCTGCATATCCGCGAGGTCTATGGCTCTGGCGTGACCATCGTCGTGGCCTCGCATTTCGATGTGTCATGGCAGTTGCAACGCGCCTTCCGCGAGAAACATTCGCATGAGGCGGTCTTTGCGCTGGCCGAGCTTGACCCCGATATGTCGGCGCAGAACGTCGTGACCCCGCCGCAGATTTTGGTGATCTACCTCATGATCTCGGCGCTGCTGCTGGGGCTGGCCTTTGCCCCCGTGGTCACGCTGATCGTGCTGAACGTCCTGCTGACGGTGTTCTACACCGGCAACTTCCTGTTCAAAGCGCTGCTGGTCTGGCTCGGCGGCGCTGCACAAGAGACTTCATCGCGGGCCATCGCGGCCGAGGCATCGCTGCTGCGCGACGAAGACCTGCCGATCTATACCGTGCTGGTGCCGATGTTCCGCGAGCCCGAGGTGCTGCCGATCCTTGCCCAAGCGCTGCGCAACCTCGACTATCCGCTGGCCAAGCTCGACATCAAGATCGTGCTGGAAGAGGGCGACCACGAGACCATCGACGCTGCGCGCAAGCTCGACCTCGAAGGCGTGTTCGAGATCATCCGCGTCCCGGCCTCCCATCCGCAGACCAAACCCAAAGCCTGCAACTTTGCGCTGCGCTATGCGCAGGGTGATTTCCTCGTAATCTTCGACGCCGAGGATAAGCCCGAACCGGATCAGTTGAAAAAGGTAATCGCCGCCTTCAACCAATCCGCGCCCAATACCGCCTGTATCCAGTGCCGTTTGAACTATTACAACGCGCGGGAGAACTGGCTGACGCGGATGTTCACGCTGGACTATTCGCTGTGGTTCGACCTGATGCTGCCGGGGTTGGAGCGTTTGGGCGTGCCGATCCCGCTGGGCGGCACTTCGAACCACTTCCGCATGGACGTGCTGCGCGAATTGAATGCATGGGATCCCTTCAACGTGACCGAGGACGCCGATCTGGGCATTCGTCTGACGCAGAAGGGCTACCGCGTGGGCGTCATCGATTCCACGACCTTTGAAGAGGCCAATGTCTCGATCCCGAACTGGGTGCGCCAGCGCTCGCGCTGGATCAAGGGCTATATGCAGACCTTTCTCGTCCACAGCCGCAGACCCATTCACCTGTGGCAATCGGTCGGGGCGGCGGGCGTCTTTGGCTTTGTCTTCTTCATCGGGGGCACGGTGCTCTCGGGTCTGTTGAACCCGGTCTTCTGGTCGATCTTCGCCATCTGGCTGATCTTCGGCACCGAGGTGATTACCCCCTATTTCCCGCTCCCGGTGCTGTACCTGTCGCTGGTCAACCTACTGGCGGGCAACGGGTTGCTGATCTACCTTACGATGGTCGCGCCCTTTAGGCGCAGATGGACCGATCTGGCGCCTTGGGGGATCACCGTGGTGGGCTATTGGGTGCTGATGACCGTGGCCTCTTACAAGGCGCTGTCGCAGTTAATCTTTAACCCGTTCTATTGGGAAAAGACCCAGCACGGCCTGTCCAAACACACCGCTAATGAGGTCGCCGAAGCCAGTGCCGAAGCGACGGAGGCCGCGCAATGATCCGCGCCGCCTCATGGTCTTTCGGCTTTGTCGCGCTGGCGCTGCTGCTTTTGCTCACCCTCGGCTGGACTGAGGCGCATGGCTTCCTGTCGATGGACGTGACCGACCTCTGGGCCAAATCAATCGTACAGATCGAGGGGCCGGCGCAGTTCAAGGCAAGCGATGCTTTCTACCCGCCCGTGCCCTATGCGCTGTCGCTTTTGGGGCAGGCGGTCTTGCCCGACACGCAGGTGCCGGTGCCCTTCGTGCTTTCCGCGCTGGTGGGGGCAGGGCTGTTGGTCCTGTGGTTCCTCAACCTGCGCGATACGGGCGGCTTTTCGGGCATGACCTCGGCGCTGGTGGTGCTGCTTTTGGCGCTGAACCCGTTTTTCCTGCGCGCCTTGGCCGATGGGCCAGAGACGATGTTTTGCATCTTGGGCACATGGCTTTTCGCGCGCGGGATCGTCAATCTGCGCCTCACGGGCAACGCGCCGGATATGATGAAAGTGGCCGTGGGGCTTTTGGTGGTGGCCCTATCGGACAGCTATGGCCTGATGCTCTGCCTCGGGGCGATGCCCTTCATGATCGTCGCGGCACGGCCCAGCATGATCGCGGTCTCCTCGACCGGCTATCTGGTGGCGATGTTCTATCCCGTGGCCGCCGCCGTGGGGGCGCTGATGTTCGTCAGCATGATCTTCGACAGCCGCCTGATCCCGCTTTTGTCGGAAAGTGCCACGCCGCTGACCTTGGGGGAGCATCTGGTCATTCTGGCCGGGCTGGGCCCGGCGGCCCTTATCGCGATCCTGCGCAATATCATGGTCCCGCGTCTGTTCATGCCGCTCTTGGCAGCGGTCGGGGCGGTGCTGGGCGGCTATACGCTTAACGTCTTTTTCCATGTCGAAGGCGACCCGGCCATGGCGCTGGCGCCCATGCTGGGGGTCTTGGTCGCCGCGATCCGCTTTTGGCCGAACCTGTCCTTGCGTGAGCCGATTGCCATCGCGCTGTTGGCGCTGTCGCTGCTGACCTCGGCGGTTGTGATGCGCCATGTCGCCCATGACGAAACCCGCGCTTGGACCAACGCGATGCTCGGCGCGGAAAACGCAGCGTCCCGCCCCGCGCGAGAGGTCGTTTCATTCTTGCGCGACAAGTCTGATATTATGGTAGATGTTGAGAGAAACCCCGAGATCGTCGTCGGTCTGGGGAATATCGACCGGCTGGTGATCGCCGGAGAGCCTGCCTACGACTGGGCGCTTGAGGGGGGCGTGCCGCGCACAAGGTACATCGTGGTCCCGCAACAGGCGGAAGGGCAGGCCACAGCAGACAGAATTCTGCGCAGGTTCCCGCAGCTGAAGCAATCGCAGATGCCGGGGTATGAGGAGGTTTTTCAAAACAGCCGTTGGCGTGTTTTTGAAAGAGTTAACGAGTGGAATTAAAATCATGAGCCCACGAATTATCGCAGTCGACGATTCGGATATCGCGCAGGATTTTATCAGCGCGACGCTTTCGGAGCTTGGCTTTGACGATGTCGTCAGTTTCATCGATCCGCGCAGTGCACTCGACGCGATCGAAAGCGATGAGGCCACGGCGGACCTGATCCTGATGGACATAATGATGCCCGATATCGATGGTATCGAGCTTTGCGCCCGTATCCGTGCCTTGGACAGATGGAGCGATGTGCCGATCATTATGCTGACCAGCCGAACAGACATGGGGTCTCTCTCCGAAGCCTTCATGGCGGGGGCCAACGACTATGTCACGAAACCCTTCAACCGGATCGAGCTTCAGGCCCGCATGCGCAGTTGCTTGCGTCTGAAATCCGAGTTGGATCGCCGCCGTTTGGGCGAAAACCGCAGCGCGCGCCGCCGTGCCGCGCCGGGCGTGTCCGAGGCCACGGTGCCCAGCCTTTTGGGCAGCAAATCCGGGTTTCAGGGGCATCTCATGTCGCTGTCGCCCGCGATGCAAAAAAACCTCGGCCTGATCGTCTTTCGCATTGATGGCGACCGTGACCAATCCGATGCGGCGCGCGCGCAGCGGCAAGAGCTTCAGCGCCGCGTGGCCGGGCTTTTCGGCAAGGTCGAAATCCCCGCGCAGGACGGGTTCGCCCATTGGGAGGATGATCTTTTCGTCTATGGCGCGCTCCACGCGGATCGCGCCCAGCTTGAAGCGCGGGCGCAGCAGTTTATCTCAGCCGTGGCTGAGGCCTCGGCCACCGTGAAAGAAGGCTGGACCTCGCGGCCTTTGAGCGTCAGCGCTTGCGTCGTGCCGCCCTCGGACGCGGCTGTCGCCACCTCGCTCGCGCGGGGCATTCAAGGCGTCGAAAGTGCTGGAATAACAAGCGCGCCGGGCAGCATCTGCCTTGCCACCAAGGACATAGGACACCAAGCCGAGAATGGTCAGCACTGAGCCCACCAACAAAGCTGATGCGAAACCGTCTTCGCGCGCGCAGACCCTGTTCTGGGCGCTGATTTCGGCTGCCGTTCTGATCTATTTCGTGGGGCTCGCGGTCCTGACCTGGTCGGACTACAAACGCGCCACGACCCGGGCAGAGGTGGAGCTTGAGCATTTCGCGGAGCTTTACGAGCAGGCGGTCGATGCCTCTCTCTCGGTTGCGAATGTGCGGATGTGGGGGCTGATTGATGAGCTGTCGACCGCGCGCCTGAGCGACCCCGAGCAGTTCGAGGCGCAATACGGTGATCTGATGAATGTCGCCGTGCAGGAGACCGAGCAGGTCGATGCGCTTGTGCTGATCGGCGCCGATGGGGTCGTGCTTTGGGCCACCGTGAAACCGCTCATGGGGCAGTACCTTGGGGACCGGGCCTATTTTCAGGCGGCGATTGGTCTTGATGTGGATGAATACACGGTCGGGGTGCCCATCGTGTCGCGGGCCACAGGGCGGCGGCTGACCCCGATTGCATGGCCCTTGATCGGCATGGATGGCCGGTCGCGCGGGGTCTTGGCGTCTTCGCTGGGCGAGGATTACTACTCGCAATTGCTGGCAATAGATGGGTTGCAACAGGACATGTATGTCGAGGTGGTGACCTCCAACGGAGAGCGGGCCTTTGTTTCGGGGCGGCCTCCACGCGACCCCGATACGCCCGTGTTCCGCGCCCGCAAGGAGATCCCGGCGCTGGACCTCTATATCGACGTGACGCGCAGCAAGCCGGCGGTGCTGCAAAATTACTGGCAGCGCACCTTGGTTTTCGTGGGGCTTGCCACGATCCTGTTCCTGACGGTGATCAACGCGGCGATCCGCGCGCGGCGGCAGTCGACCCAATTGGCGCAGGCCCTGCGCACTTCCGAACGGCACCGCGAACGGATCCGCGTGGCGCAGAGCGAATTTGACGCGATCTTTGAGAATGTCGGCGACGGGCTGATCGTCTATAACGACAACAACAAGCTGCACCGCTCCAACCGCAAGGCGCGTGAGTTGATGGGCGTGTCCTCAGATATCGAAGCCGTGCAAAAGCTGCGCGGCATGGTCCCGCCCTTTTCGCAGATGGACGAAGACGTCGCCGTTCATCGCATTCAGATCACCACCGCCGAGAACGAGAGCGTTGCGGTGCAATGCCGGGTGATGAAGCTGCATCTGCATGGGGATTACATCGCCTATAACGTGCTTCAGGACATTTCTGCCGAAGAGCGGCTGGTGGCGGCGCGCACGGCCTTTGTCACCTCGGTCAATCACGAGCTGCGCACGCCGCTCACGTCCCTCGCCGGGTCGCTCGAAATCCTGCATGACCGCTTTGGCGACAGCATGCCAAAGAACGCGGGCAAGCTGTTGTCGATGGCCACCCGCAATGCCGACCGGCTGTTGGTACTGGTCAATGATATCTTGACCCTTCAGGCGATCGACCAACGCCAACTCAGCATCCAGACTGAGCGGGTCGCGGTGTCGGAGGTGCTGTCGGAAGCCATCGCGGCCAACACCGGCTATGGGGTAAACCGCGACGTGCAACTCGACATCCACACAGGCCCCGACGCGGCGCAGGAAGCCTATGTGCGGGTCGATACCGTGCGCATGCAGCAAATCTTCTCCAACCTCATTTCCAACGCGGTGAAATATACCCCGCGCGGCGGCACGGTAAAAATCGGTGCCGAGGTGGACGACCAGTGGGTCACGTTCTATGTCTGCGATGCGGGGCCGGGCATCCCAAGAGCCGCCCATGATCGTATGTTCAAAAGGTTCGCTGACCCTGTGCACTCTCGCGAAAACCAAGCGAATGGGACGGGGCTGGGGCTGGCCATCACGCGGGAGCTGGTGTTGCGACAAGACGGCGATGTGAGCTTTGAGACACGCTCGGAAGAAGACGGCGATGAGAACCCCGGCACCACGTTCTATGTGCGTTTCGCCCGGGATACAGACGCGGCGCCCAAGCAGGGGGCATCGGCATGAGAGTGTTGTTCGTCGATGACGAGGATGACATCCGCGAGTTGATCGAGTTTGCGATCATGACCGAAGATGACATCGAACCGACCTTCGCGGCGACTGGGCTCGACGCGATTGCTACGATGGAAACGCAGGCGTTCGACGTGATCATGCTGGATGTGATGATGCCGCCCCCCGATGGTATGGAGGTGCTGCGCTGTGCGCGGGCCAATGCGGATTTGGACGACACGAAAATCGTCATGTGCACCGCCAAAACCTCGCCCGAGTCGGAGAGGAAGTTTCGCGACCTCGGGGCAGATCACATTCTGCACAAACCGTTCAAACCGCTGAAGCTCGCGGATTTCATTCGGTCGATCGTTTAATACCTCATCGCTCAGCCTTTTGCGGCTTTAAACACGCGGAACTTACCATGCGCAAAACAGCGAAAATGTCTTCTGATCTCACGCGGCGGTTCTTGCCCCGGCTTGTTGTCTTCTCGGCCATCGGTACCATCGCCCTCCCGGCAAGTGAGGTGGCATCGGCGGCGTGGCCGCGGGGCGAAGACAAAAGCTTTGTCACCCTGTCCTATGAGACCACTGCAGACGGCCCCGACTTTGGCGATTTCGGCGCGTTTTACTACGAATACGGGGTGACCGAGAAACTGACTTTCGGCCTCGACATCGGCAAGACCCAGAGTGCGGGGCAGGTCAGCGCCATTGCCTTTCTGCGCTATCCGCTTGAGCTCTCGGGCGGGGACAATGTTTTCGCCGCCGAAGTCGGTCTTGGCTGGGCCGAACGGGATGGCAGCGCGGTGGCGGCTCTGCGGCCCGGCCTGTCTTGGGGGCGTCCGGTATCGGGGGCTTGGGGCAGCGGCTGGCTGGGGGTGGAAAGCACCTTTGCGATCTACGAAGACGGCGAAACACTGGGCAAGATCGACAGCAGCTTCGGCATCAACCACGAGAGTGGCAACCTGTCGATTTTCAAGCTGGAGTTCGCGGCCCCGTCAGACGGGGATGAGACACTGGCCTTTGCGCCGTCGCATGTGATCAAGGTCTCGGAAAACAGCTTCCTGGAACTGGGCCTGTCGCATGAATTCACCGACGCTGTGGCCAAGGTCAAAGTCGGGGTTTGGCACAGCTTCTGACGCGCTTCGGGTCTGCTCAATCCCGCCAATCGGGGCGGTTGCCGAGGTGGGCAATCAGAAAGTCGATGAAATACCGCGTCTTGGGCGTTAGCACGTTTGAGCGCGGATAGACCAGCCAAAGCACCGACCGGTCGTTCATCCGCCAGCCCGGCAATAGCCGCAGCAATCGGCCCGAAGCAAGCTCGTCCGACACGCTCCAAAGCGAGTTGATCGAGATGCCAGCCCCCGCGAGGGTCGCTTCGCGTTGCGCATCGCCATCGTCCATGATCACGCGGCAGGTCATCTCATGCGGGTCGAGCGTGGCGGCTTCGCCCTCCGGCCCGATCAGCGCGCGGGGCTCAAGATCACCCCAAGCGATCAGGTGATGATCCCGCAGCGCGGCGGGGGTCTGGGGCAAACCGTGGGCCGCCACATAAGACGGCGCGGCGCAAAGAACGCGGGTGTCATCGGCCAGCTTGCGCCCCCGCAGGCTGCTGTCGGTCAAGGGCGCGCTGCGCAGGGCAAGGTCAAAACTGCCTTCGATCGCGTCGAACCGGGTGTCGGAGAGGCGCAGATCGAGGGTGAGCTCGGGGTAGGTTTCGTGGAATTCCGGCAACAGCGGCATGATGTGACGCTGGGCAAAGCTGCTGGGGGCGGCGAAACGCAGGATGCCCTTGGGCCCCGCCTTGGTCCCGCCCAGAATGGCCCGCGCGGCATCGGCTTGCGCCAATATCTCGCGCGCATAGGGCAGAAAGTCCGACCCATCGAGCGATAGCGAGACCTTCCGCGTCGTGCGCCGCAAAAGCTCAACCCCGAGTTCTTGTTCCAGCTTGGCCAAACGCGCACTGGCGACTGCCGGGGCCATCCCCAAAGCGCGCCCGGCGGCTGAGATGTTCAGCCGTTCGGCAGCCATGACGAAAAGGCGAAGGTTGTCGATATCCATGGGCCGCGGTCCTTGCTGCGGATCATCCGCCGGGTCAGCATATAGGGTTCGGTATTATATTCAATAACGGGAAACTGAACTCAAGTTTCATCCGATTATCTGTCGCGCCATGTTGGCCTATCTCTGTCTCAACGCAATGTTAACGGGAGATAGACCGATGAAATCCATGACCCTCACCAGCTATGGCGCAGAGGCGCCTTTTGTCGAAGCCGATTTGCCACGCCCCTTGGCCACCCCCGGCCATGTGGTGCTGCGCGTCAAGGCGACCAGCGTGAACACCATCGACACGATGATCAAGAACGCGGGCAAAGACCTGCCTCTGTCGCCTGACCTGCCTGCCGTTCTGGGCATGGATTTCGCCGGGGTGATCGAAGAGATTGGCGAAGGTGTCACCGGGTTCGCCGTGGGCGACGAAGTCTACGGCTGCGCCGGTGGTCTGGCCGATTTGCAAGGGGCTTTGGCTGAATTCATGCGCGCCGACGCGCGGCTCATTGCCCATAAACCCAAGTCGCTGTCGATGCGCGAGGCGGCGGCCCTTCCGCTGGTCGGCATCACCGCTTGGGAAGGGCTGCACCGCGCAGGCGTCGCAGCCGGGCAGAAGGTGCTGGTCCAAGGCGGCGCGGGCGGCGTGGGCCATCTGGCGGTGCAACTGGCAAAGCATATGGGGGCCGAGGTTTCCTCGACCGGCACCGGGGATGACCAGATGGCGGTGATCGAGGGCTATGGCGCGCGGGCCATCGACTTCAAAGCCGAGAAGATCGAAGACTATGTGGCAGCCCATACTGCGGGCTGCGGCTTTGATACGGTCTTCGACACTGTGGGCGGGGCCAATCTGCCGAACTCTTTCGCCGCCGCCGCGCTGAACGGTCATGTGGTGACGACCGTGGCCCTGTCGGAGATCGACCTGACCCCGGCGCATTTCAGCGGCCTGTCCTTGCATGTGGTCTTCATGCTTTTGCCGATGCTGCATGACGTGAACCGCGCGGTTCATGGGGAAATCCTTAGCAATCTCGCCACACTGGTCGATGAGGGGGCGGTGAAGCCGCTGCTCGACGAAAAGACCTTTGATCTGAGCGCGGTTGGCGATGCCTATGCGCGGCTGCAAAGCGGACAGGCGATCGGCAAGGTTGTGGTCGACGTCTAAGTCAGGCCGAACACTGATTAATATCACGCCCCGCTGCGCCGCCCGCGCGGCGGGGCTTTGACGGCCTGCCCCTTCCCTCAATCACTGCCGCTGGCGCACAACTGCCAAAGAATGCGCCATTGACCCAACGGTAGGCCGCCTCTTTCTCTCTCATCCCCGGTTTCACGGCAAATTCGGACTTGCCTCTGCCTGTCAGTGTACAGTTAATTGGCCGGACAAGCTGAATACAGCGGCGGCGCGGGCACCCTGTGCCGACGCCCGTTAAGAGCAACCAAGGGAGAGAGACATGAAATTCACCGCAATCCTCGCCGCAAGCACCATTTTGGCAGGCGCTGCCGCCGCTCAGGACATGGATAAATCCGACTGGCCGAGCAGCTTCACCGTGGGCACGGCCAGCCAAGGCGGCACCTACTTCGCCTATGGTTCGGGCTGGGCGAACCTTGTGGCCAAGGAACTGGGCCTGACCGGCGGCGGCGAAGTCACCGGCGGCCCGATGCAGAACATGGCGCTGGTCCACACCGGCGAGGCGGCCTTCGGCATGACCACAATGGGCCCGGCGGCGGAATCGCTGGCCGGCACCAACCCCATCGCCCCCGGTTTGGAAATGACCCAAGCCTGCGCGATGTTCCCGATGTATCAGACACCCTTCTCCGTGACCGCGCTGTCGTCCTCGGGCATCTCCTCGGTCGCCGACATTCCGGCAGGTGCCAAGATCGGCTTTGGTCCGGCGGGCTCCACCTCGGACACCTATTTCCCGCGCATGATGGACACGCTCGGCGTCGAGTATGAGCGCCGCAACGGCGGTTGGACCGATCTGGGCGGGCAGTTGCAGGACGGTCTGCTGGACGTGATCGCCTTTGCTGCCGGTGTGCCGGTGCCTGCGGTCAGCCAGCTTGAGGTGCAGACGGATGTGAACATCATCGAGTTCACCGAGGAAGAGCAGGCCAAACTGCTCGAAGAGTTCCCGGTGTCCGAGTTCACCATCGACGCCAGCACCTACACCACGCTGGAAGAGGGCGCGCGTTCGGTCTCCATGTGGAACTTCGCGATTGCCAACTGCGATCTGCCGGAATCCTTCGTCAAAGCGGCTGTGGATGTCGTCATGTCCGACAATGAGCGGATGAAAGGCATTCACAAGGCGGCGGCTTCGACCCTGCCTGAGAACTGGGAGAAGAACACCGTTCTGAAATGGCACCCCGGTGCGGCAGCTTGGTTCAAAGAGAACGCGGATGCCGATATTTCCGACGATATGATCTACAGCAACTAAGCGAACGCCTAGACAAACTTGCATGCCGTCCCTAATCGGGGCGGCATCTTGCCATCATCCCGCCTGATTGTCGGGACAGATCCCGCGCAGATATCGGGAAAGGAAGCCTCCATGACAGACCAGCATAGCGCCGCCGATCCGCAGGGCCCGATTGTCGCCGAAGGGGTCGATGACGAACCGGTAGAAAGCAACCGTCGCATATTCACCGGTCGCACCTATCTGGTTGTTGCGGCCATGTCGGCGATCTATGCCTTCTTTCACATGGCAGCACTCAACGGCATGTCGATCGGAGAACTGACCGGCATCCGCATCCCGCTTTTGCCGACCTTCCCGATGGAGACGTGGAATTTCCGCATCGTGCACATCGCGGGTGCGCTGATCCTTGGCTTTACCCTCTATTCCGCCCGCGCATTTGTGGATGAGGGCAAGGGGCAGGGCCGTCATCCGCTGGATTTCGTGGCATGGGCCGCGATGATCCCGGCGCTTTATTCGATTTGGACCGCGTGGAGCATTGCCAGCCAGATCGCTGGCGGCACCCAGTGGAACGGCATGAGCCCCGAGTTCAAGACCCTCGAAATCTATCACTATGGCCTGCCGCTGGTGGCGGCGACGGCCATCGGCATCGTCGTGGGTTGGCTGCGCGGACGCGAGCGGGGGCAGGTTTCGCCGGCGGACCTGTTGCTGTCTATCTGCGGTGTGGCCGTGGCGATTTACCTGATCACCATGTATGGCACCTTGATGCGCAACTCGACGGGCACGCCCTTTGCGCCCATCGGTATCTCTATTGCCGCAGTCGCGGGCACCGCGCTGATCATGGAGCTGACGCGCCGCGTGGCGGGGCTTGCGCTTATCGTGATTTCGGGTGTCTTTCTGGTCTATGTCTTCGTGGGGGACATGCTGCCGGGCTTTCTGAACGCGCCCAACATCCAGTGGACCCGCTTCTTTAGCCAAGTCTACACCGATGCGGGTATTCTGGGGCCGACCACGGCGGTGTCGTCGACCTATATCATCCTCTTCATCATCTTCGCGGCCTTCCTTCAGGCATCGAAGGTGGGGGACTATTTCGTCAACTTCGCCTTTGCCGCGGCGGGCCGCTCCCGCGGGGGCCCGGCCAAGGTCGCGATCTTTGCCTCGGGTCTTATGGGGATGATCAACGGCACCTCGGCGGGCAATGTGGTGGCGACAGGCTCGCTGACCATTCCGCTGATGAAAAAGGTGGGCTACCCGGCCCGGACCGCAGGCGCGGTCGAAGCCGCCGCCTCGACCGGGGGGCAAATCATGCCGCCGATCATGGGGGCGGGCGCCTTCATCATGGCCGAGATCACGGGCATCCCCTACACCGATATTGCCGTGGCGGCGATCATCCCGGCGGTGCTCTATTTCGTGTCGATCTACTTCATGGTGGATTTCGAAGCGGCCAAGCTGGGCATGCGCGGGATGCGTTCCGAGGAACTGCCCAAGCTCAAGGACATGCTGCGCCGGGTGTTTTTGTTCATTCCGATCATCATCCTGATCTATGCGCTTTTCATGGGCTATTCGATCATCCGCGCAGGCACGCTGGCGACGGCGGCAGCGGCGGTGGTGTCGTGGTTCACGCCCTTCCGCATGGGGCCGCGCAGCATCGTCAAAGCCTTTGACCTGGCCGGGATCATGTCGATCCAGATCATCGCGGTCTGCGCCTGTGCGGGCATCATCGTGGGTGTCATCAGCCTGACCGGTGTCGGCGCGCGTTTCTCTTCCGTGCTGCTGGGGCTGGCGGAGGCGAGCCAATTCCTCGCCCTGTTCTTTGCAATGTGTATTGCCATTCTGCTCGGCATGGGCATGCCCACCACGGCGGCCTATGCGGTGGCGGCTTCGGTCGTGGCGCCGGGGCTGGTGCAACTGGGCATTCCGCTGCTGACGGCGCATTTCTTTGTCTTCTACTTCGCCGTCGTCTCGGCCATCACGCCCCCCGTGGCGCTGGCGAGCTATGCCGCGGCGGGGATTTCGGGCGCCAACCCGATGGAGACTTCGGTCGCCTCCTTCAAGATCGGCATCTCGGCCTTCATCGTGCCCTTCATGTTTTTCTACAATGGCGCGATCCTGATGGACGGCACGTGGTTCGAGGTGATCCGCGCCGGTGTCACGGCGATCTTCGGGGTCTATCTGCTGTCTTCGGGCATGCAGGGCTGGTTCGCGGGCAGCGGGGCGGCTTGGTTCATCCGGCTGGGTCTGATCCTCGCGGCGCTTTGCATGATCGCGGGCGGTCTGATGACCGACCTCATCGGCATCGCAGTGGCGGCGGTGATCTTTGCCGTACAGTGGAAGTTCCGCCCCGCCGCCGACGCGCAGATCGCGGTACATGGCAGCGACTGATCCGTGATTGATCCATGTCCCGGCCCTTTGGGGCCGGGGCCGCCCGTTTGAGTCAACGCTCCCTGTTGCATCTGGGCCAAGCCGCGCCTAGGGTCCGCGCGATCCTTCCGGGCGGTTAATATGTTCGCTATCTTTCTGGCCATCGCGCCGGTCTTCGCGCTGATCCTCATGGGCTATGGCCTGCGCCGGGGCGGTATCCCTTCGACCAAGTTCTGGAACCTGAATGACCGGCTGGTCTATTGGGTGCTGATGCCCGCGCTGTTCTTTGCCAAGATCTCGGCGGCGGACCTCAGTGGTGGCTTGGGCGACTATGCCCTGCTGCTCTACGCTGGGTTCTTTACAGCGATCTTTTGCGGCTGGCTCTTCGGTCGGGCCTATGCCGCGCCACAGGGCAGTTCGCTGATGCAGGGCAGCGCGCGGTTCAACACATTCATCGGCCTCGCGATTGCCGAAGCCGTTTTTGGCACGGCAGGGCTACAGATTGCCGTTCTGGGTTCGGCCCTGCTGGTGCCGGTGGTGAATGTGACGGTGGTGACGTTGATGACCCGGCAGTTGGGCGGCGGCGGCAAATCTATCCTTAAAGGCTTGGTCAAGAACCCGCTGATCCTCGGCATCCTGGCAGGCGTGCTCTTTAACTTCGCGGGGCTGCACCATGTGCCCGTCTTGCATGAAAGCGCGCGCATTTTGGGGGATGCGGCGCTGCCGATCATGCTGCTTTGCGTCGGCGCCAACCTGCGGCTGCGCGGGCTGTCGGGCTCGGTTTCGGTCATCGGCCTGTCGATCATCGGCAAACATCTGGTGAACCCGCTGGCGGTGCTGCTGGCCGCGCTGGTGCTGAACCCGGCGCCGCTGACGCTGCAAATCGCGCTGATCTTCGCGGCCCTGCCGACGGGGGTGGCCAGCTATACGCTGGCGCGTGAGATGCGCGGCGATGCGCCCTTGATGGCCGCAATCATCACCACGCAGACGCTGCTCAGCTTTTTCACCCTGCCGCTCACGCTCTATCTCGGCAGTCTGATCTCCGCGCCCTAGAGCGCGCTCCATGCGCGAAACGCGATTGTGATCTGCGCGGGCTGCATGGTCGCTGATTTACAGGTTGACATATTTGGTTCGAATGTCCAATTGCGCCTTGACCAATGCCAAGGAGCCCGCATGACCGAACTTGAAAAGACCGTGCTTGACGCTGCGCTGCATGTCTTTTCCCGCTATGGGGTCAAGCGCACCAGCATGGGCGATCTGTGCGAAGAGGCCGGTGTTTCGCGCCAGACCCTCTACAATCGGTTTCGCAACAAGGACGACATTCTTCGAGGGCTCATCGCGCGCTATACCGAACTGGCGCTGGAAGAGATTGCCGAAGAGATGCCCAATGCGCCCGATCTGGCGGCGCAGCTCGATCTTATTTTCGATCGGATGGTGGTGCGCGGCTATGACACGATGCAGGCGATGCCCAATGCGCAGGATTTCATCGCCGGGGCCAATGCCGTCAGCCAAGAGGCGCTGCAATGTTCCGCCGGGCGCTTTCGCGACGTGATCGCTAAGGTGCTGATGCCCTATGAGGCGGCGATCACCCGCAATGGCTTGAGTGTCGAGGCGCTGGCCGATTTCATCCAACGTTCCGCCAAGGCCGCTGGCATGCATGCGCTGGACCGTGACCATTTTCTCGCGCAGCTGCGCACCCTCAAACAACTTAGTCTGACCGCCGCCCTTGGGCCCGTGCCGGATGCTATTCATAAGGAAGACTGACCATGGCCAAATGGCTTGTTGAGACGACGCGCGGGACCGGCGCGGGGCGGGTGTTGGGATTTGCGCTGGCCTTGGCCGCCGGCGTCGCCGCGCCGATGGTGGCTGCCGCCGAAATGCCGGTGGTAAAGCTGCAAACGGTCAAGGTCAGCGACGCCGAGGTTGAGCGTGTGTTCTTTGGCAAGGTGGTTGCACGTGAAACCGTGGACCTCGCCTTTCAAGTCGGCGGTCAGATCGAGGAATTCCCGGTCGAAGAGGGGGCCACGGTCAGTGAAGATACGGTCGTCGCTCGGATGGATCTGGAGCCATTTCAACTGGCGCTAGAGCAGGCGCAGGCCAATGACGCGCAGGCGCGCCGGACGATGGAGCGTTATCAAAAGCTCGCCGGGTCTTCGGTGGCCGAAGTCAATTTGCAAGATGCGGAAACCGCCGTGACGGTCAACGATATCGCCGTGCGTAACGCCGAGCGCGACCTTGAGAACGCAACCCTCCATGCGCCCTTCGATGCGATTGTCGCCTCGCGGTTGGTGCCCAATTACTCGACCGTCAGCGCGGGCACGCCGGTGGTGCGCCTGCATGACATGTCTGAGTTGCGGGTCGAGATCGACGTGCCCGAAACCCTGTTTCTGCGGGCAGGCCGCGACCCCAGCGTGCGGTTCATGGCCAAGTTCCCGGCCAACGCCAATACCTACCCCATGCAGATCCGCGAATACAACGCCGAGACGGCGGATGTCGGCCAGACCTATAGCATCACCCTTGGGGCGGAATTGCCCGAAGATTTCATGCCGCTGCCCGGCGCCTCGGTCGAGGTGCGCGCCACGCTGAACATCGGCGGGTCGAGCATCATCGTGCCCGACACCGCCATCGTGGTCGGCAATGACCGCGGCACCTATGTCATGGTCTTTGACCCCACCGGCGCGCGCGAAGGCACCGTGACCCGCACCGCGGTTGAGATCACCCCCACCGCGCGCGGCGATGTCAAAGTCGAAGCCGGGCTATCCGATGGGCAAGAGATCGTGGTGAGCGGCGCAAGCCAGCTTGAAGACGGTGCCGCCGTGCGCCGCTTCGTCGGTTTCGGAGACTGAGCGCATGGATATCGCACGTCTGTCGATCAACCGCCCGATCTATACTTGGATCATCATGCTGACCTGTCTTTTGGGCGGTATCTGGGGTTTCGCGACCCTTGGCCGTCTCGAAGATCCGGCATTTACCATCAAAACCGCCGTGGTCGTGACCCAATACCCCGGTGCCTCTGCCGAAGAGGTCGCACTTGAGGTGACCGAACCGCTGGAATCGCAAATTCAGAAGATGTCCGAGATCAAGGACATCGAATCCATGAACCAGCCCGGCCTGTCGTGGATCACGGTCAATATGCAGGACACCTTTGACGGGTCCGAACTGCCGGAAATTTGGACCAAACTGCGCAACCGCGTGAATGAGGCAGCCTTGCCGAGCGGGGCGACACAGCCCTATGTGAACGACGGTTTCGGCGATGTTTACGGGCTTTACTACGCCGTGACGGCTGAGGGCTATTCCGACGCCGAGGTCAACGAGCTCTCCAGCTATCTGCGGCGGGAATTGCTGCTGGTGGATGGCGTGTCGGATGTGGCGCTTTCGGGCCTGCCCAATGAAGTCATCTATGTCGAACCGCAACTTGCGCTGAGCACCACGCTCGGCATTCCGCCCTCGGCCATTGTCGGCGCGGTATCGAGCGCGAATGAGATCGTCGACGGCGGCGCCATTCAGGACGAAGACGGGCGCACCCTGATCCAGCGGCCCGAAGGCTCTGACAGCGTGTCCGAGATCGCCGCCCTGTCGGTGGGTGTTGGCGGTCAGGTGATCAACCTTGCCGATGTGACCAACATCTACCGCACCCGCGAGGCGAACCCCGATCTGGTGATCCGCCACAACGGGCAGGAGGCCTTTACCCTCGGGGTGGCCGGGATCGCGACCGAGAATATCGTCGATATCGGCAAGCGGGTGGACGACAAGCTTGCGCAGCTGCGCGAATCGCTGCCCTTGGGCATCTCGATTGAATCCATCTACCGCCAGCACGCGGTGGTCGAAGAGGCGTCGAACGCCTTTTTGCTGAACCTCGCCATGTCCGTCGCCATCGTTGTGGCCGTGCTGGCCGTCTTCATGGGCTGGCGCGCGGCGGTGGTCGTGGGTTCCACCCTGTTGCTGACGGTGGTGGGGACGCTCTTTTTCATGGCGCTCGGCGCGATTGAGATGGAGCGTATCTCACTCGGGGCGTTGATCATCGCGATGGGGATGCTGGTCGATAACGCCATCGTTGTGGCCGAGGGGATGCAGATCTCCATGCAGCAGGGCAAAAGCTCGCGCGAAGCGGCGACCGAGGCGGCGAGCAAGACACAGATCCCGCTTTTGGGGGCGACCGTCATCGGCATCATGGCTTTCGCCGGGATCGGGCTGAGCCCCGATGCCACGGGTGAATTCCTCTTCTCGCTCTTTGCCGTGATCGCGATTTCGCTGCTGCTGTCTTGGGTGCTGGCCATCACCGCCACGCCGCTTTTGGGGCACTACTTTTTCAAACGCGGCGTCGAAGGTGGGGCTGGCGGCTATGACGGGGCGATCTTCAAGGGCTATGCCGCCGTGCTGCGTGCCTCGCTCAAGCTGCGCTGGCTGGTGATCGTGGCGCTGATTGCCGGGACGGCGGTGTGTTATGCCCTCTTTGGTCAGATCAAGCAGCAGTTCTTCCCCGACAGCAACACGCCGCTCTACTTCGTGCATTACAAGCTGCCCCAAGGGTCGTCGATCCATCAGACCTCCAACGATCTGGCTGTGCTCGAAGACTGGCTGGTGGCGCGGGACAATGTCGAAGACGTGACCTCCTACGCGGGGCAGGGCGCGGCGCGTTTCATGCTGACCTATCAGGCCGAAGACCCCAACCCCAGCTATGGGCATCTGATCGTCCGGGTGTCTTCGCTTGAGGTGATCCAAGACGAGATGAACGCGCTTGAGGCCTTCGCCGCCGATGCGGTTCCGCAAGGGGAGTTCCGGGCCAAGCGCTTGGCCTTTGGCCCCGGCGGCGGTGCCCCGATCGAGGTGCGCTTCTCGGGCCGCGATCCCAATGTGCTGCGCGATCTCGCGGATGAGGCGATGGACCGGATGCAGGCGGCGTCGGACAATATCATCACCCCGCGTCAGGACTGGCGCGAGCGTGAATTGGTGCTGCGTCCGATCTATGCCGAAGAACGCGCGCAGGACGCAGGCATCTCGCGGACCGAAATCACCGAGACCCTCAAATTCGCCACCGAAGGCACCAGCGGCGGCACCTTCCGCGAGCGGGATCGTCAGATTCCCATCGTGATCCGCGCCCCGCAGGATGCCGATTTGGCGCTGACGGACCATGTGATCTATGCGCAAAACACCAACGCGCTGGTCCCGATGGAGCAGGTGATCGACGGTTTCCGGTTCGAGCCGCAGGACACGCTGCTCTACCGTCGCGATCGGGCCGATGTGATCACCGTGGGCGCGGATATCCCGCGCGGCGTCACGGCGGCGCAGGTGCAGGCCGAGGTGCAGGAAACCATCGAGGCGATGGAAATTCCCGAAGGCTATGCCATGGAATGGGGGGGCGAGTTGGAAAGCGCGGGAGAGGCGCAGGCCGCCTTGGGCAAGCAGTTGCCCTTCAGCATCATCATCATGGTTCTGATCTCGGTCCTGC
Organism: Sulfitobacter sp. 1A13353; assembly: GCF_043557255.1. Taxonomy (NCBI): domain Bacteria; kingdom Pseudomonadati; phylum Pseudomonadota; class Alphaproteobacteria; order Rhodobacterales; family Roseobacteraceae; genus Sulfitobacter; species Sulfitobacter sp. 1A13353. The sequence goes on from NZ_JBIFFS010000003.1 coordinate 373,672, forward strand.
TGTTCAACGCGCTGAAACAGCCGATCATCATTTGGCTCTTGGTGCCGATGGCGGTGAACGGGGTCAGTCTGGCGCTTTTGGGGACGGGTCTGCCCTTCACCTTTACCGCGCTTCTGGGGCTCTTGTCGCTCTCGGGGATGTTGATCAAGAACGGCATCGTGCTGGTCGAAGAAATCGACCTCACCCGCGCCGCCGATCCGACGATGGATCTGAAAGAGGCCATCGTTACCGCTTCGACCTCGCGTCTGCGTCCGGTCTTCCTTGCCGCTGCGACGACCATTCTGGGGATGCTGCCGCTGTTGTCAGATGCCTTTTTCCAATCGATGGCGGCGACGATCATGGGCGGGCTGGCCTTTGCCTCGGTCCTGACGCTGATCGCGGCACCGGTGCTCTACTTCCTTTTCTTCAAGCGCAGCGCCGCGCGGGAGGCGGAGGCTGCCCGCGCCGCCTGACCGGCGCGTGGCGGCAAGGCAAAGGGCGCGTTCGGTCACTCCGGGCGCGCCCTTTGTCGTACTCGGGGCGGTAAAAATTCCGTGCCGCCGTGCAATCCCGCCTTGGTTTCGCGAAAATGCCAGCTACCTTACCGTTTTCAAACGGCATGTCGCCGTGTCAGGCCATTGTTTCAAGGAGTTCTCGCCCATGGGTCCCCGCATTCTTTCCACTGCCGTAGCCGCTGGCCTTGCCGCCGCTTTGGCCTCTGCCGCCTCGGCTGAGATCACCGTATCGTCGAAGATCGACACCGAAGGCGGCCTGTTGGGCAACGTCATCGCACTGGCGCTCGAAGATGCGGGTCTGCCGGTTGAACGCCGTCTGCAACTCGGCGGCACGCAGGTCGTGCGCGAAGCGATCCTGTCGGACCAGATCGACATTTACCCCGAATACACCGGCAACGCGGCCTTCTTCTTTAACGAAGCGGAAAGCGATGTTTGGAAAGACGCGGCCAAGGCCCATGCCCGCGCCAAGGAATTGGACGGCGGTGAGAATAACGTCACTTGGCTCGACTCCGCACCGGCCAACAACACTTGGGCCATCGCCGTGACCGGCCCGGTGGCCGAGGAAAATGACCTCACCACCATGTCAGATTTCGGCGCATGGGTGGCCGAGGGTGGTGAGGTGAAGCTCGCCGCCTCGACCGAATTCGTGTCCTCTCCGGCTGTTTTGCCCGCGATGCAGGAAACCTATGGTTTCGAGCTGAGCCAAGACCAGACCGTGATCCTGTCGGGCGGCGACACGGCGGCGACCATTCAGGCGGCGGCGCGTGGCACATCGGGCGTGAACGCGGCGATGGTTTACGGCACCGATGGCGGCGTGGGGGCCACGGGGCTGGTGGTGATGGAAGACGACAAGGGCGTGCAGCCGGTCTATGAACCCGCCCCCATCGTCCGCGCCGAGGTGTTGGAGGAATACCCCCAGATCGCCGAAGTGCTGAACCCGATCTTCTCCGGGCTCGACATGGCGACGCTGCAAAAGCTGAACGGTCGGATTCAAGTCGGCGGGGAGCCGGCGGAAGCCGTGGCACGCTCCTATCTGACCGAGACCGGGGTGCTGGACTGATCTCCGCCGCCCGCACAATAACTGGCCCCGGCGCAGGGATTTCTGCGCCGGGGCTTTTGTTCGCTGTGCTGGGCGCGGCAGCGCTTTGCGTGCCTTTCATGACCCTTGCCGCCAACCGGATCGTGGCGGGCGAAGGGGTGATGGCATGGGGCGTGGCCAGCCTGCCGGTGGTGCTGCCGGGGCTTGCGGCGATCGGGGCGGGGCTGCTGATGGGGCTGCCTGCGGGCCGCAATGGTCTGCGTATTGCCGGGGCGGCTTTGGGCTTGGGCGGGCTGTTGTGGCTGCTGACCCAAGGCGCCTCCGGCCTGCTGGCCGAAGCGGGTGATTATGCCCGTGTCTCGCCCTCGGTGGGCTTCTGGTGTCTGCTGGTCGTCTTCATGCTGCTCATGGCAGATGCGCTTGCCGCGATGGCACCGGGGCCGCTGATGCGCGGGGCCGTGCTGGCGGGCGTGCTTGCGGTGCTTGGCGCGATCCTGTGGTCGGGGGCGCTGTCGGAGCTTTCGGTGATGCAGGAATACGCCAGCCGGGCCGGTGCCTTTGGCCGGGAATTCCTGCGCCATCTTGGGCTGGCCTTCGGCTCTCTCGCCGCGGCGGCGGTGATTGGCTTCCCGCTTGGCGTGCTCTGTCACCGTCTTGTCGGGCTGCGCGGGGCGACCTTGCCGGTGCTGAGCTTTTTGCAAACCATTCCCTCGCTCGCCATGTTCGGGCTGATGATCCCGATCCTCGGTTGGGTGGGGGCCAATTTGCCCGGCGCGCGGGCGCTTGGCATCGCGGGCATCGGCTTTGCGCCCGCCTTTCTGGCGCTGGTGCTCTATTCGCTGCTGCCTGTGGTCGGCAATACCGTGGCGGGGCTGGCCTCGGCTCCGCCTGCGGCGCTTGAGGCCGCGCGGGGCATGGGGATGACGCCGCTGCAACGGCTGTTGCGGGTGGAACTGCCGCTGGGCCTGCCGATCATCCTCACCGGGCTGCGCATCGTCTTGGTACAGAACATCGGGCTGGCCGTCATCGCCGGGCTGATCGGCGGCGGGGGCTTCGGGACGTTCGTCTTTCAGGGGCTGAACCAAACCGCGACCGACTTGATCCTGCTGGGTGCCCTGCCGACCGTGGTGCTGGCCCTGACGGCGGCCATCGTGATGGACATATTGGTCGAACTGACCCGCAAGACCCCAAAGGACAGCGCATGATCGAGATCGACCGCATTACCAAGACCTATGGCGACATTCGTGCGGTGGATTCCGTATCCATGACGGTTGAGACGGGCACGATCACGGTGATCGTCGGCACCTCAGGCTCAGGCAAGACCACGCTTTTGCGGATGATCAACCGGTTGGAGGAACCGACCTCGGGCGAGGTGCGGATCAACGGCGACTCCACGCTGTCGGTCAAGCCGCATATCCTGCGGCGGCGCATCGGCTATGCCATTCAAGGCCACGGGCTGTTCCCGCATCATAAGGTGGGGCGCAACATCGGCGCGGTGCCGCAACTGCTTGGCTGGCCGCGCGAGAAGATCGCGGCGCGGGTGGATGAGCTGCTTGCGCTTTTCTCGATGGACCCCGCGCAATTCCGCGACCGTTATCCGGCGGAGCTTTCGGGCGGGCAGCAGCAGCGGGTTGGCGTGGCGCGGGCCTTGGCCTCAAGGCCCGATCTGTTGCTGATGGACGAACCCTTTGGCGCGCTGGACCCGATCATTCGCACCCGCGCGCAGGAAGACCTGCGGCACATCCAGCAGCGGCTGGGGTCGACCATCATGCTGGTGACCCACGACATGGAAGAGGCGATCCGGTTGGGCGACCGGGTGGCGGTCATGGACGGGGGGCATCTGGTGCAGCACGGCACGCCGGCCGAGATCATCGCCGCACCCGCGACGGATTTCGTGGCGGATATGGTCGGCGATGTGGAGCGGCCCCTGCGGCTTCTTTCACTGATCCCCGTCGCGGAATTGGTGGAAGAGGGCAGCGCCGAAGGCGAAGCGCTGCCCGACGATGCCAGTCTGCGCGACGCGCTGTCGGCCTGCCTTTGGTCCGGGCGCGAGGCGGTGCCAGTGGCGAAAGACGGCCTGCCGATGGGCCGCGTGACCCTCGATGCAATCCGCGCAAGGGCAGGGCAGCACGCATGAGGATCGGCTGGATCCTGCGGCCGCTTCTGGTGGCGGTGCTGGTGGCTTTGGTCCTGCGGCCTGAGTGGTTCACGCCGCTGCTTGCGCCCTTGGCCCCGGCGAATGGTCCGGTGATCTACACGCGCGCCTCGCTCTTGTCGCTGTCGCTGAGCCATCTGGCGCTGGTGGCCATGGCCTCGGCAGCCGCAACGGTGGTGGCGGTGACGCTGGCGGTCCTCGTGACCCGCCCGGCGGGCGCGGCCTTTCGCCCGCTGTCGCGCACCATCACCAATATGGGCCAGACCTTTCCCCCCGTGGCGGTGCTGGCGCTGGCCGTCCCGGCCTTGGGTTTCGGGGCGGGGCCGACGCTGGTGGCGCTGTTCCTCTATGGCCTGCTGCCGATCTTCGAGAATGCGGTCACCGGCCTCACCAACCTGCCGCCCGCCACGATGGAGGCCGCGCGCGGCATCGGGCTCAGCCGTTGGCAGCGGCTCTGGCGGGTGGAACTGCCGCTGGCCTTGCCGGTGACGCTAACGGGCATTCGGCTGTCGGTGGTCATCGCGCTTGGCACGGCGACCATCGGCTCGACCGTGGCAGCACGGACCTTGGGCGAGGTGATCATCGCGGGGCTTTTGACCAATAACACCGCCTTCGTGGTGCAGGGCGGGCTGGCGGTTGGCCTGTTTGCGGTGCTGATCTATGACGCCATGGTGCAGCTTGAAACGCGGCTGGCACGGCGCATGGGCGGCTGAGGATCAGCGCCCGTTCGCGGCGATGATCTGCTCGGCCAAATCCGCCAGATCGTCCGAGAGGTAGTGCGGCTGCGGCACCTCTTGCACCTCGATCAGGTTGTTGTTGGGCCGGGTGAGGAAGGCCCCCTGACAGCCCGCCGCCTGCGCGCCGATGGTGTCCCACAGATGGCAAGCCACCATGCAGAGATCATCGGTTTCCAGATCAAGCGCCTCGGCCACCATCTGATAAGTCGCGGGATGAGGTTTGAATTTTGCGACCACGTCGATGCTAAAGCTCCGCTCGAAGAAATCGGCGATCCCGGCTTTCTCCAACGGGGTCGGGGCCGGGGACGGGGGCGAATTGGTCAGCGTGACCAGTCGAAACCCCGCCTCTTGCAGCCTGCGCAGGGCAGGGGCGACATCCGGGTGGGCGGGCATGGAGCCGATGCGGGATTTCAACTCGGCCACGTCCTCATCCGTCACCGCGACGCCTTTGTTCGCGCCGACCATTCGCAAGACGCCACCCGCCAGTGCGCCAAAGGGCGCGTAGCGGCCCGAGAGGGTCATGGTCTGGGAATAGAGGATCAGCTCGGCGAACCATTCGCGCAGCACCGAGGCGTCGCCGAAGAGGCGCGCGAAGAGCGGCTCCAACGTGGTGATGTCGAGCAGGGTCTCGTTCACGTCGAAGACGATCACGGAGGCGGGCTTTTGATCGGGCATGGGGGTCCTTCCACTCATGACGTGCGCCATGCCCGCCACTGTGAAGAAACCCCCAGCCCTGTCAAAAGGTTTCAGACACCCAAACGGTCGCGGAGCCCGTACCACCATGACCCCACGACCGAATAGGGCACGCGGAACATCCGCCCGCCGGGGAAGGGGAACCATGGCACATTGGCGAAGACGTCAAAGCGGGTGAGGTCGCCGTCGATCGCCTCGGAAAGGATACGCCCGAAGGTATGCGATCCGGTCACGCCGTGGCCGCTGTAGCCATGGGCGAAATAGGTGTTGTCACCGATCCGGCCCATCTGCGGCACGCGGCTGAATGAGAGGGCGAAATTCCCGCTCCAGGCATAGTCGATCTTCACGTCTTTCAACTGGGGGAAGACCTTGTCCATATTGCGTTTAAGCTTGGCCTTGATGTCGCGCGGGTCCGCGCCGCCGTACACGGTGCCGCCGCCAAAGAGCATCCGTTTGTCACCTGACAGGCGGTAGTAGTCGAGGATATAGCGGATGTCTTCGACGCAGGCATCGGTGGGCAGCAGCGCATGGGCCTGCGTCTCGCTCAGCGGTTCGGTGGCCATCACTTGGGTCGAGACGGGCATCACACGCGGGGCCAGCGTCGGTACCACATGGCCGAGGTAGGCATTGCCGCAGAGCACCAGTGTCTTGCAGGTCATCGTCCCTTTGGCCGTGCGGACCACAGGGCGGGCAGCCTCGTGATCGACATGGGTGACGGGGGACATCTCATAGATCGTGCCGCCGTTCTTCTCAAAGGCAGCCGCTTCGCCGAGGGCGAGGTTCAGGGGGTGCATATGGCCGCCCGAATGGTCGATCAGCCCGCCCTCGTAGAGGTCGGAATTGACGTGGGCGCGCAGCTGGTCCTTGTCCAGCATCTCTTGATTGTCGATGCCGTAGCTTTGCCAGAGCTTCTGCCGCTCCTCCAGCTCGCGCATATGCGCCGTGGTGAGGCCGGTGAAGATGTTCTTGTCCTTGAGGTCGCATTGAATGTCATAGGTGCGGACCCGCTCGCGGATGATCTCGCCACCCTCTTGCACGAGGCCGGCGACAAAGGTCGCGGTGTCCTGCCCGTAGCGGCGCTTGATCGTTTGCAGGCTCGCGTTCAGCCCGTTGACGATCTGCCCGCCATTACGCCCCGAGGCCCCCCAGCCCACGCGCGCGCCTTCGATGATGGCGACCTTATAGCCCTTTTCGGCCAGATGCAGGCCGGTCGACAGCCCGCTGTAGCCCGCGCCGACGATGCAGACGTCGATCTCGTGATCGCCCTGCAATTTGGGGCGCGCGGGGGCGGGGTTGGCCGAGGCGGCGTAGTAGCTTGACGTATGGCTGCCGTCTCCGGCGTAGGGATGGCGCGACATCAGACGATCTCCAGATAGGTGTCATATTCGAAATGGGTCACTTGCCGCGCGAATTTGCGCAACTCCTGCGTCTTGCATTCGACCATCATGGTCTGCAACCGGGCAGAGAACAGGCCGGGCACATCCGGCCCCTTGCGGAAGGCGTCGATGGCCGTGGCCCAGTCGAGCGGCAGGTTGTCGAGCTTCATTGTATAGGCGTCGCCGGTGATCGGGGCGACGGGCTGCATGTCTTGCTCGATCCCCAACAGCGCGCCGCCCAAGATGCTGGTCAGCACCAGATAGGGGTTGGCGTCGGCCCCGGCGACGCGATGCTCGATACGGCGGGCCCTATGATCGCCGCCCGGGATGCGGATTGCCGCGGTGCGGTTCTCATAGCCCCAAGCGACATTGGTCGGCGCATGGGCGCCCGGCAGCAGGCGGCGGTAGGAGTTTTCATGCGGCGCGAAGGTCAGCGTATTTTGCTGCATCGTGGCCAGCAGACCGGCGACGGCGTTGAGCATCAGGGGTGTGCCTTCCTCCCCGCCGTTGTCGAAGACATTGACGCCGTTTTCATCCACCAAGGAGAAGTGAACGTGAAAGCCGCTGCCCGCCAGATCCCCATAGGGTTTGGCCATGAAGGTGGCGGCAAAGCCGTGTTTGCGGGCGATGCCGCGGACCAGACGTTTGAACAGCACCGCGTCATCGGCGGCGCGCAGCGGGTCGTCCACATGGCGCATGTTGATCTCGAACTGCCCGGCCCCATTTTCCGAGATGGCCGCATCCGCCGGGATGCCCTGCAACTCGCAGGCGTCGTAGACCTCGTTCAGGAACTCATCGAAATGCTGTAACTCGTCCAGCGACAGCGCGCCGTCGGAATCCAGCCGCTTGCCGGTGACCGGAGAGCAGGGCGCCTGCGGGTGATCCTCGGTCGGGTCGAAAAGGTAGAACTCCAGTTCCGTGGCGACCACGGGGGTCAGGCCGCGTGCCTTGAACTTGGCCGCCACTTCGGCCAGCGCGCGGCGGGGATCGCCGGGGAAGGGCTTGCCGTTTTCCTGACGCATCCAGAGCATGGCGAGCGCCGTGGGGCGCGTGGTCCATGTGATCGGCATCAGGGGGCGCCCGGTGAAATCGCAAAGCCCGTCGGAATCCCCGGTCTCGAACACCAACTCGCTGTTCTCCCCCGTTTGCCGCGCATGGTGCCGTTGAGGTCACAAACGCAGGCAAAGATCGATTCGATCTCGGGATGTTGCGCCAGCCACGCTTCGGCTTTGCTCTCGGACATGGGGTTCCTTTCGATATCGAACCTGAAAATGTGATACCATTTGTTGGAATGTCATATCACTATCCGCTTGTCTGTCAATTGCCCCCGCGCGTATGGTCGGCGGCGAAAGATTAAAGGCGGCCAGATGATCGACACCGATAACGATGCGCTCAACATTCCCGAAATCCCCGAAATTCCGGGCGGGACGACGCAGGAATATGTTTACGAGCGGCTGCGCAATGCGATCATGCTGGGCGCGATCACGCCGGGCACCTCGCTGACCATGCGCGGCATTGCGGAGCGGCTCGGCCTCAGCCCGACCCCGGTGCGCGAGGCGGTGCGGCGGCTGAGTTCGGAACATGCCATCCAGATCAAGGACAACCGCCGCTTGACCGTGCCGCTGATGACCCCCGAGCGGTTTGAGGAACTGGTCGCCCTGCGCATCGCGGTTGAGACCCACGCCGCCCTGCGCGCCTTGCCCTATATCTCGGACATCGTGATCGACCGGCTGACCGAGATCGACGGCAGCATGGACCGTTTTGTGGCCGAGCGGAACGCGGATCAACTGACGCTGCTGAACCAAGCCTTCCACCGGATGCTTTACTCCGTGAACCCCGCGCAGGCGTCCTTGCCGATGATCGAAAGCATCTGGCTGCAACTCGGCCCGTTTCAGCGCCAAGTCATCACCGAGGTCGCGGAATACTATCAGATCGACCGCCACAAAGAGGTGCTGGCCGCCCTCACTGCCCGCGATGGCGCGGCGCTGAGCGCGGCGATTGCCAATGACATCGTCGACGGCGTGCTCGACACGGGCCGCAAGCTGCTGGCGGCAGAGGCGGGCAGAGAGATCGGGCTGCCGTAGGTTAGAAGCGGGGCTGTTTCGTCGCAGTCGCAGGGGCCTTTCGTCTATGACTTTATGGGCCAATTGGGCTAGAACTGCGCCGAACGAAGGGCCGGGGGGGCGATATGCAGGGACATGGGATTGGGGGCCGGGGGCTACAGACGCTCTGCGCGGTTGCGGTGGTCTTGCTGTCGGCCTGCGCACCGCGCCCGGGCGGGGAGACTTTGACGGTGGTGCCCGAGGCCGAAGCTGCGCAGAGTTTGGCGATCACCGTGGCCTCGACCCGCGGGCGCGATCCGCAGACCGGCTCCTATACCGACGCCCGCGCGCGGGCACTGAATTACGAGCGGTTCACCATCGCCATCCCGCCAGACCATGAGGCCAGCAAGATCGAATGGCCCAATGAGAAGCCCGACCCGCGCCGCAGCTTTGCGGTGACGGCGCGCGATCCGCTGCCGGGGCTCGATATCCGCCGCTCGGGCCGGGCGCGGCAGGATGTCATGGTCTTCGTACATGGCTACAACCAGACCTTCCCGGAATCCCTCTTTCGTTTGGCGCAGGTGACGGCGGATGGGCATTTGCCCGAACAGCCGATCCTCTTCGCTTGGCCCTCTGCCGGGACGGTGGTGGGCTATGTCGCGGATAAGGACGCGGCGGCCTATTCGCGCGATGAACTCGCCGCCATGCTCGGCACCCTCGCCGCCGATCCCGACGTGGGCGAGATCACGCTTTTCGGCCACAGCATGGGCGGTTGGCTGGTGGTGGAGGCGCTGCGGCAGTTGCGCCTGTCGGGGCAGGATGCGGTGATCGCGCGGCTGAGCGATGTGGTCCTCGCAGCGCCCGACATCGACGTGGATGTCTTTCGCAAACAGGTCGAGGTCATCGGGCCGCTCGATCCGCCCATGGCCATCCTTGTGGCGCCGGACGACCGGGCGCTGCGCATTTCGGCGGGGCTTGCCGGGGCGCGTCCTCGGATCGGGCGCACAAGTGCCAGCTCCCCGGCGGTGCAGGCGCTGGCCAAACGCTATGGCGTTTTGCTGGTCGATATCTCGGCCATCGGCGCGGTGGACGGCACGCATCACAACCGCTTTGCCTCTCTCGTGCAGTTGATGCCGGAACGGCGCGATGGGTTGGCGCAGGCCCGGGCGCAGGTGGGGGCCTTCATCCTCGACCCCGTCTCGGCGACGCTGGTCGCGCTGTCGCGCTAGGGCGGGCGGCTTGCACTTGGCCTGCGCCGCGCAGTATGGGGGCGCAAGCCACCATTGACCGATTTCCCCAGCCGCAGCGGAGCCACCCACATGACCATCACCCATCTCGTCACCCATTCGGGCGGCTTTCACGCGGATGAGCTTTTATCTTCCGTCATCCTGACGCGGCTCTACCCGGAGGCGACGTTGGTACGCAGCCGCGATGCCGCGTGGATCACCCCCGGCGCGGGGCGGATCATCTATGACGTGGGCCGCGATTATGACGCCGAAGCGCTGATCTTTGACCATCACCAGCGCCCCGGACCGCTGCGCGAGGATGGCCAGCCCTTCAGCTCTTTCGGGCTGATCTGGCAGCACTATGGCCGAGACTATCTGCTCAGCTTCGACGTGCGCGAGGCGGATGTGGAGGATATCCACCACAGTTTCGATCAGGGCTTTGTGCTGCCGGTCGACCTGATCGACAATGGCGCGCTTGAACCCTCGGTCGCGGGGCCGCTGGCGGGCATGACCCTGCCGGTGCTCTTGGAGACGCTAAAGCCCGTTTTCGACGAACGTGACGAGGATGCCGACGACCGCGCCTTCATGACCGCCCTACCTGTCGCGCGGGCCTTTGTCGAAGCCGCGATCAAGGGCAAGGCCGCCAAACGCCGGGCCGAGGCGATGGTGATGCAGGCGATTGAGGCGGCAGGCAGCGGGCGCGTCTTGGAACTGCCCACGGGCATGCCCTTCCGGTCGGCGGTGGAAAAGGCCGGGGCCGATCACCTGCTCTTCGTCGTGCATCCGCGCGGAGAGGATTGGGCCCTGACCACGATCCGCAAAAGCGGCGATAGTTTCGAGGCCCGCGCCGATCTGCCCGAGGCTTGGGCCGGGCTAACGGATGCCGAATTGGAGGCCGCAAGCGGCGTGCCGGGGGCGAAATTCTGTCACAACGCGCGGTTCATCGCCGTGGCGGCAAATCGCGACGCGGCGCTGCGCATGGCCGAGCTGGCGGTCGCGGAGGCGGGGTAAGGCCGAGGCCCGAAAGGGCCCCGGCAGCACTCACATATAGGCGTGGGAGGTCAGGAAGAACATCGTTTCGCTGACCTGAACCTCATGGGCGAATGTCCATGTCGGCGCGTGGCGTTGGTAGCGGTCGGAGGCCATGAGCGCGCGAAAAGCGGCTTCGGTCCCCGGCCCCCATGCGCCGTCGATGGCCCCCTTGTAATAGCCCTCGTGTTTCAGGCTGTCCTGCACCATCCGGCGCGCACCAAGGTCGCGGCTTTGGAACAGGGCGCGCACCTCGGCAAGGGTCACCTCCGCCGATTGCGCGCAGAGCGGGCTGACGCTCAAAGACGCGGCACCGATCGCGGCGGCGGTGAAAAATCCTCTTCGCTTCATCGTAAATCCTCTCAAACTATACCGAAGCCGGAATACAAACGCGTTGGCCTCGGCGCCCCCCCTCCCCAGGGCGGCATTTTCAATGGGGCTTTGATGGAATCGAATTGCGGTTTTTTCTTGTCCGGTATTCGCTATTTAGGGGAATTTGCGAAAATAGTTCCCGTAATTGGATATGGCCGTGTAATTATCGTTGATCGTCCAGCCAGATCGACAGAAACCCTTCAGCTTGGGCGGCGGTCTCGGCTTCTTGCAGGGCATGCCTGCGGGCCTCGGCGCGGCGGTTGCGGATCAGGTCGATGCGCTTGGCCTCGGCGAAAAGCCCGTTCAGCCTGTCGTGGATGCCCGCGCTGTCGGCGCGCAGCCGCTCGGCCTCGGCCTCTTTGCGGTGGATGGTTTCCGAGACGTTGCGAATAAAGGCCGAGACCACCCGCGTCGATTCCACCGCATCGGGATCGCCGCGGTCGTTGAGCTGCTCCATCAGGCTGTGGCGTTCGTTTTCGATCTGGGTCAGCGCGCGGTTCACCTCGGCCATCTCCAGCGCGACATTCTCCATCTCAAAGCGTTTCAGCCGCGAGAGCACGGCCAGCCCGTCGCCGCGCTTTGGCTTCACTGCTCTGCGCCCTGTAACAGAACGATGAGCCGCTCACGCATCCGTTCCAGCACCTCGGCGTCGAGCAGCGGTAGCCCCTCCATTGGGGGGACATGGCCGATGACACCGTGGCGGCGCATGGAATTGGGCAGCCGGGCCTCTGCTTCGGCGGTCTTGTCGACCTCTTCCGCGTCTTTTTCCTTGGCCGGTCCTGCCGCCAGCCCCGGCCCGGCAAGGAGCGCGATCAGCGCGATCAGGGGCAGGGGGCGCATCATACCGCAGGCAGTTCGCGCTGCGAGGCCTCCACGGCGGAGAAGTTCGGCTGTTTCGTCGTGGGGATGTTGCCGCGGCCCAATTCAATGCAGATGCTGGGCGGATGGCCCGCCACGATGGCCACGATGACATCACGGATCACCGTATACATCGCGCCGTCTTCTTCCTCGATCTGCTCCAACCGGCCTGCGATGGGCTGGACCATACAATAGGCAAGGAAAACCCCAAGGAAAGTGCCGACCAATGCGCCGCCGATCATCGCGCCAAGGATCTCTGGCGGCTTGTCGATCGACGACATGGTTTTGATCACCCCCAGAACCGCCGCGACGATGCCGATGGCGGGCAGGCCGTCCGCCATGCTCTGGATCGCGCGGGCCGAAACGAGCGCCTCGTGGTGGTGCTTTTTGATCTTGCGGTTCAACACGTCTTCCATCTGGAAGCGGTCGTCGAACTGCATCGACATCATGCGAAAGCTATCGGCGATGAGGTCGGTCAGGAAATGGTCCTTCATCAGCTTGGGGTAGCGTTGAAAGATCGGGCTCGCTTCGGGGTTTTCGATATGCTCGTCCATCGCGACGATGCCCTTGGTCTTATAAAGACGTGCTAGTTCGAACATCAGCGCCAGCAGATCGTTGTAATCCGCCGCCTTCCAGCGCGGCCCCTTGATCACCCGCATCACCCCGGCCAGCGAAGACTTCACCACCGAAAAGGAGTTGGCGATCACGAAGGCCCCCAGAGAGGCGCCGCCGATCATCATGCCCTCGTAGGGGAGGGCGTGCAGGACGATGTCCATATTGCCCCCCGACAGCATGAAGCCGCCAAAGACCAGACCGAAGACCATTACAAGACCAAGCAAGAGTGTCATTGCTGCACACGCCTCCAAAAAGAAACTATTCTTACTTTATCCTTGAGCGAATAGGTCTATACAAGTATTATCTGGGAAAGAACTTGGGTTTCTATGATGAATAGTGGTTTTTCGGTCAAAGAAGAGTTGAAGGGTGATGTCGACGCTCTGCAAGAGCCCGATGCCTTCGCCTATTTCGTCGATCCCTCCGAGCTTTCGGTGCTCGTGCCGGGCTGGCCCGAAGAGATGCGGCTGCTGCTGTGCATGGATGCCGCCGGTCTTTGCGAGTTCGTGGTCTTTCACAATGACGAAGAACATGCAGTTTTCGACCGGGTGGCGGATATCCTCGACCGTCCCGTGGGCAGCTTTGCCGTCAGTCCAGAGATTGAGGGGCATCCCTGCCGTAGGCTGCTGTTCTCTGAGGAAAACGCGCTGTTGAAGGCCATTCAGGACAGCAAAACGCTTGAGGAAACCGCGGCGGATTATCTGATCAACTACAATTTCGCCCGCGAAGAGGGGTTGGATTTCGACGAGTTGATGCGCCAGCGGCCCGAATTGGACCAGTTTCAGCGCGTCAGCACCAACAAGATCTTCCCTATCGGCAACCGCAAGCGGCGCAAGCTGCGCTCGGGGCCGCCCGAAGGCTATATGCCCTCTGCCGAGGTTCAGCCGGGGGAGTGTTTCTATGTCCGTCTTGAGATGTGGCTCGCCGGGGGGCGGATGCGAATCGCCTCCAACCCGGAACAGCCGCTGCCCATGGTGCCGACCTTGGTGCGTGACATCGCTTTTCGGGATGATTTCGCATCGGTTTATATCCCCCGTGACACGCTGGCGGCAGAGTGGCGGCCCAAGGATGACATGGTGATCGATATTCCGGCTGAGCTTTTCCCCGCAGGCTTTAGCGACAGCTGCGCGCGGCGCGAAGTGAAGGTGGCCGTCATGCCGCGCGGCATCTTTGTCGAGTTCGGCGCGCCGATCGAGGTGCCCCCGGCGCCCGAGCCTGAGTTGCTCGACCCCGCCGCATTGGCGCCGCAGCCGCCCGCGCCCCGCAAGAGCCTGTGGAAGTCCCTGCATGTGCCGCTGATCGCGGTGGCAGGGCTGGGGGTGACCGGTCTGTTCAGCACGATCATCGCCCAGACCACCGGAAATGACGTGCCTCCCGATCCGGCCCCGAAAAGCGCGATCTTCAAGACCGTCGCGCAGATGGAGCCGTGATGCATTCCGCACGATATGGCGAAAAAGTGCTTGCCAATGCTTGCGCGGGTTCCAAATACAATTCGAATCGTGATAAGAATAAACGGCGAAGAATTATTTATCTTTGCTGCGTCCCTTGCGAAGCGCTCTTTGAATGCTTCGCGAACCTTGCAGAAGGCAAGATTAACTTAACAAGGAAGTTGCTTCATGCCTAATGTACCCCCCAAGCAGAATCTGAGCGATACCGCGATTGCGACCATCGTTTCGGGGTTCGCCAGCCGCAGCGACGTGACCATCGACGATATCCTGACCTTGGTCGAGCGTCTGCGCGCGACCCCCGCTGAGGCTCCGGCCACCGCATTGGCCAATATCCCCGCCGCCGCCGTGGCTCCCGTCGCGCCCAAGGCGCAGGGCATGACCGCCGCACCGGGCGAGCAGCCGATGACCGAAGACACGATTTTTTGCCTGTGCTGCGGCAAGGGGTTCAAAATGCTGAAACGTCACCTCGGGGCCGAACATGGGCTGACGGAAGCGGAATACCGCGTGATGTTCAACCTGCCTGCCGACACGCCGCTGGTCGCGCCGAGCTATTCCAAGCGCAAGGCCGAATACGCCAAACGCGCAGGTCTGGGCAAGTACAGCCGCGACAAGTCGGACAACAACGCAGAGCTTTCCTGATCTGGCCCCCGTGCCCGGTCTTGCGTAATCGGGAGGCCGCGTGATGGCTGACAAGAAGAACGCGATGATCATCATCAAGCGCTACGACGCGGAGGGCGGCCACGCCCACCACGGCGGCGGTTGGAAGGTGGCCTATGCGGACTTCATGACCGCGATGATGGCGTTTTTCCTGCTGCTGTGGATCCTCGCCGCCTCGGATGAGGAAAAGCTGCGCGGGCTGGCCAATTACTTTACCCCCACAGTGTCGGACGGCGGTTCTTCCTCGGATGCGGCGGCGGACCTGCGCCCGCTGATGGCCGCAGGGGTGATGACCGGCGCGGTCGACAACACCGGCAATGTGCAAAAGCCGACCTTTGGCCGTGACAATCCGATGATGGTCTTCGACAGCCGCCTGCGCGACAAACCGGCGGAAGTGGTCGTGGAATACGCCGAAGCGCCCGAGCCTGTGGCGCCCGCCGATCCCGCCACGCTGGCCGCGATCGAGGAATCCGAGCGCCGCCAATTCGAGATCGACCGCATGGCCGAGGACATCGCCGAGCGGATCACCTCTGACACCGCTTTGAACGATCTGGCGCGCAATGTCCGGCTTGAGAAATCGAACGGGGCGCTGACGGTTCAGGTCTTGGACCAAGATGAACGGTCGCTCTTTGCGCGGGGCAGCGCCGAGGTAACCCCGAAGACCCGCGAGCTGCTGCTGGCCATCGGCGATGTGATCGCCGAACAGAACCAGCCGGTCGAGATTGTGGGCCATACCGATGCCGCCGCTTTTGGCGCGAACAATGGCTACACGAATTGGGAGCTTTCGGCAGACCGCGCCAATGCCACGCGCCGCACGCTGATGGCCGCGGGCATTGCCGGGGCGCGCTTTATGCGGGTGTCGGGTGTGGCCGACACGCAACCGATCAACACGGTCGATCCCTTGGCCCCGGAAAACCGTCGCATCTCAATTCGCTTGGTCTATCAAGCCGAGTAGACCTTGTTTTCAAGGCTCTATCGGCCCGGTTGTGCGAGATTTCCGGCCTTGGCAAAAGTGCGACATCCCTGCCGCTGATTCCCAAAAAAATGGCACGGTCTTGTAAAATTGTTGACGGTCAAGGTCTTGCGATCTAGACCTTATGTAATAATCGAGCACCGGGCACCTAAAAAACCTTTAAAAATCGCCCGGATAAACCATGGACAGAACGTCCTGAACGAGGCGGAAATGCAGGTAAACTCACTTATAGGTGGCATCTGGAAGGGTGCCTGCCACATGGATTCATCGGCCGATGGCCGTCATTTCAACATGCTGATCCGGGCGCTGATTCCGGTTCAAGCTTCGGTCTTCGAGATGCAGGATTGGGCCGGTCATCCGGTGGCAATGCCAGATTGCATCGAACCGATCCCGGGCATTTGCCTTGGCGATATCCTTGCCGAAGAACTCGACGCCGATGTGCCTTATGGTTCTCTCGTAGTTATTCGCAAAAGCGACAATTTCACCAATATTTCCCAAGCCGCCGGTGCGCTGGTGGGCGAAGTGCTGATCGGGATCATCGGGCGCGGCCTGTTCCCGATGATGGACGAAGACAGCGTTCTGCACGCTTTGGGGCAGGCCTACCATCACGCCGCCGAGGCGGATGAGCTGCTCAAGCTGGGGCTTGAGCCTGCGGCTTTCCGCATGGGGCTGAGCGCGGTTTTGGGGCAGTACTGGGGCCGTCCGGTCGACAGTCATTCGGTCTTTGCAGCCCCTGCCGAGGGCGCGCAGATTTCGCTTCGTGCGCTGACCGGGACAGAGACGCCCGTGACCCTTAACCACTGGACCCTGCGGCTCAAAGCCCTCGTTGAGGCCCGCAGCGCACGCCGCGCTTTTGAAGATCAGCGCGGGAACGTGCGGATCTCCTGATCCTACAAGAGCCTTCGGAATCCCGCCGTGGATCCCAAGTTGGAGGACGTCAGATGATCACTCAACTTCAGGCAGCACCTGCGGTGCCGAATGCCGCAGGTCTCGGGCAGCCCTCGGAGAAGGGGGCTGCCGAAGGCTTTGCCGCCCTGATGCAGGGGTTGGCCGGGCAGGGGGGCGGGTCGGAGGCGCAGGGCCAAGACCTGCAAGCCGCCGCGCCAGAGGTGGAAGCCGCCCCCGATCCGCTGCCCGACGACATCGACCTTGAGACGGCGGAGGGGTTGATTGCCCTGATGGATCACACCCTCGCCGGGTTGGAGGAGACCAGCCAGCAAATCACCCCGAAAGCCGCCCTTGCCGCATTTGCCGAAGCCTTGGGCGAAGCGCCGCCCGAAAACCTCGGTGCGCTGGAGGCGGTGGCGCAGTTGGATGACCCCAGCCTTGAGGCCGCTTGGGAAGAGAGGATCGCCGGTGCCCTGCGCCTGCCCACCCCTGCGAGCCAATTAAGCATCGCCTCGGCGGCGCTGCCGGTTGTGGGACGTATGGCCATGGGGCAGGCCCAGCAGGGGGCCCGCGTGATGGCCTCCGAAGGGGGCGCGCCGGTGTTGCAGGCCGAAGGCCCTGCCGAACAGAGCGGGTTTCAAACGGTCATGTCTAGTGAGGCACCAGCCCCGAGAGCCGCCACCGTGGGGGCGACAGAACCACCCCTCGCCGCGAAGGCCGAGGCCAGCGCAACCACCGCCGCGAAGGTGGACTTGAGCATTGAAGCCGCGGACCCGCGCCTCACCGCTGCCGCCGAGCGTTTCAGCGCCGCTGTCGATGCCGCCAAGGTAGCCCAGCCCGGCACAAATGCACCTGCCGCGGAGGCCGTCCTGCGTGAGGTCGCCGCTTTGACCGCGCCGCAGGCACCGCAAAGCGAGGGGTTACGCCTCAGCCCGCCGCAGCCCACACCGGCCCCCGCGCCGAACCCGGCCGCCGCGCCGGAAGAGCAGCTTCGCCAGCACGTCAGCCAACAGATCCGCAGCCTTGATACGGCGGACAACAAGCTGCGTTTCTCGCTCTCCCCCTACGGTATGGGCGAGATCGAGATCGAGGTTGTGCGCAGTGAGGCGGGGCGCATGCAAATCGCCATGACCACCGAAAGCGCCTCGGTCCTGAACATGCTGCGGCAAGACCGTGAGCAACTGCTGGACGCGCTGCAATCGCGCGGCATCAGCGCCGAGAATGCGGACCTCGATTTCCAGACTTTCGGCGACCGGGGCCGCAATGGCGGGCAGCAACAGGGCCCTGCGTTCACCCAGACCACAGCACAGGCCGATGATGCGCAGGGCGGTGACGCCGCGCCCACGGCCCAGACCCCCAGCCCGCGCCTTGGTGCCGGGCAGCTAGATATCCTCACCTGAAAGGCGAGACCATGATCGACGCGACCACAGCCAGCACCCTGAGCACCGCCAACACTTCGGCGGCGGCGACCTCATCCGCTGAGCTTCAGGAAAGCTACAACAGCTTTCTCACCCTGCTGACGGCGCAGATTTCGAATCAAGACCCGCTGAACCCGGTGGATTCGACGCAGTTTGTCTCGCAATTGGCGCAGTTGACCCAAGTGGAGCAGAGCATCGCCACCAACGCGAGCCTTGAGCAAATCTCGACCATGCTTTCCACCGTGGGTGCAATGTCGGACCTGCAATTGATCGGGCGCGACGTGCTGGTGCCCTCGACCCAAGTGCGCATGACCGAAGATGAATTCCCGCTGAGCTACCAGCTCAACGCCGGGGCGGAGGAGGTAACCGTTCGGATCTTCTCCGAAGACGGCACCCTGATCCGCGAGATGCCCGGCCCCTCCACCGCCGAAGGGGAGGTGATCGACGTGGAGTGGAACCGCCTCGATTCCGTGGGCCTGCCGGTGCCGCCCGATACCTTCCGGGTTGAGATCACGGCGACGGATGCCGAGGGCAACGATGTAGGCGTCACCCCGCTGACCCGGTCCGAGGTGACGCGGGTGAACTTCACCGCCTACGGGCCGGAGTTGGAACTGGATAACGGAGAATCCGTGCTGTCGAACGTGGTGCGTTCGGTTCTCTAAGCCAGCGCAGTGGCGCGTGTCAGAGCCGCGCCACATCTTGTTTGTAGAGCGATACGAACATCACATCATCGACGCCCTTATGCTCTTTGCTGATCAGATCCCGCAGCAGCCGCGACAGGGCTTCGCTGTCGATCGCCACGCCGCGCAGCACGGTGCTTTCGGCGGCTAGGTTCATCGCCTGCAAGAGCGAATCGCGCATCCGCGTCGCGTCTTCCACGCGGCGGTAGCGTTCGGCCAATTCCAGTGACCCCATCTTGAGCGCGAAATCCGCGACCACATAAGAGACGCTGTTGGTCTTCTCCACAGGGATCGTCATCTGCCCAAGGCGCACCACCGTGCGGTCCTTGGCCAGTTCATAACTGTCCATCGGCGCGTGATCATCGCCCTTGGCGGATTTCTCACCTTTATCGCCATGGGCGTCTTTCTCGGGCGCATGGGCGGCGTCCTTTGCCGTCTCCTTTGCGTCATAGGCGGTCTTGTCATCACTCTTTGTCCCCGCCGCTTCGGCTGGGGCAGGGGCGAGGGCCAGACCGGCGCCATAGCCTGCACCCATGCAAAGCAAGGGGAGTGCTACGAATGCGATTGCTGCCTTTTTCATGTTCGACCTTTCCTGAGCTTTCGTCAGGTTTAACGGTCGATTGCGACGGCAATGGTCTCACTTTGTGACCAAGTCAGGGATTAATAGGGCAGGATCACATCCATCGCGTCTTCGCCGTAGCTGCGCTCTTGCGCGCGCGACAGCGTGCCTCTGCCGCCATAGGCGATGCGGGCCTCGGCGATCTTGTCGTAAGAAATGGTGTTGTCATCGCGGATGTCGGCAGGGCGCACGATCCCGGCCATGCGCAGCTCGCGCAGCTCCTGATTAACCAGTATTTCTTGACGTCCGGCGACGACGAGCGTGCCGTTTGGCAGTTTGTCGATCACCAATGCCGCGACTTTGAGTTCGATCTGTTCGTTGCGGGAAATAGCGCCAGAGCCGCTGGCCTCAGAGGCCGATCCGACCTCGACGATATCGCCGCTCGGCAGGTCTGCCGCGCTGATTCCGGGCAGAATTGCGGCAATTTTCGCGCCATAGCCAAAGAATGTCGGGAAACCGATGGAGCTTGCACCCTCACGTTCCCGGTCGGTCGAGTTGCGCAGTTGCGCGCGGTCGTCGATGGAGATCACGACGGTGACGATATCACCAATATCATCGGCGCGCTGGTCGGCAAACAGCGCTTCGCTGCGGGCCGAGAACAGCGAGGCTTTCGCACTGCCGCGCCGGGGCGGCTCCATCGCGACGGCGGGCATCGGCACCTGCACGCGGGCGACCTCGGGGATTGCTTGGCCATCCACCACAATCGGGGAGGGCTGCGGATCGCGGTCGAAATGATCGGCGGTATCGCAGGCGGACAGGGCAAGGGCGGCGCCGAGCATCAAGGCGGAGGGGCGCGCGAAAGCGGTGGTCATCGAATGATCTCCACGGTCCCTTCGCCGGTGGCGATGCCGGTGACCGTTTTGTTGCTGACAAGGTTCACGATACGGATTTCCTGCCCCTCATGCGCGTCATCAAGCGCGCGCCCGGGGGAGGAGAGGGCCAGAAGCCCGTCGCTGAAATAGATCTCCACCCGCTCGCCCCGGTTGATGACCAGCGGCTGAATGATGGACTGCGTCTGAATGGGCCGCCCCGGCGTCAGCACGCGGCGCACCTGTTTGCCGACGACCTCTTCCATATCCGTCATCACATAGGCGCCGATCCGGCCCACGGGCAGGCGCATAACGGTCAGGTCGTCTTCCATGATGATGTCATCGGGCAGCAGGCGGGTGATGGGCACAGGGACCGGCATGGTGACAAGGGCGTAGCCCGCGATGCGCTGCACCTCGCCCGTCTCAAGCACCGCATTGGCCAGAAACTTGCCGCTGCGCGGGTCCATCCAGAACTCGGCCAGCGTCAGTACCTCTTCGGCGGGGGCGTCCTTGACCGTGATCTCGAAGGCGCCCTCTTGCGGCAGGCTGTCGGCGTAGTCCACCCGCGCGCGTTCCTCGACCAACACGCCGATGGGCGCCGAAAGGGCAGGGCCCGTCAGCGCCATCAGGCCAAGGAAGAGGGCGGCGAGCCGTCGCATTAGCGGATTTGGTTCGCAGCCGAGAGCATCTGGTCTGCGGTCTCGATTGATTTGGAGTTCATCTCATAGGCGCGCTGCGCCGAGATCAGATCGGTGATCTGCTGGATGGCATTCACGTTGGACGCCTCAAGATAGCCCTGACGGATCATCCCCGCGCCCGGGTCGCCCGGGTTCACCACCTGCGCCTCGCCCGAGGCTTCGGTCGCCAGCAGGAAGTTGTTGCCCACCGGACGCATCCCCGGCTCGTTCACGAAGGTGGTCAGGTTGAACTGGCCAAGCTCCACCGGCACGGGATCATTCTCAACATAGGCCATGACGACGCCCTGTTCGTTGATCTCGACCGCTGTGGTGTTTTCCGGCACGACCATGCCCGGCTCGACGCGGTAGCCCTGCATGGTGACGATCTCACCCTCGGGGGAGAGTTGGAACGACCCGTCGCGGGTATAGGCGGTGCCGCCATCGGGCAGCGTGACCGAGAAATAGCCGCGCCCGTCAATGGCGACGTTAAGCTGGTTTTCCGTGGCCACCATGCCGCCTTGGGTGTTCAGCCGCACGGTGCCGGCTGTCTGCACGCCCATGCCAATGTCGATGCCCACGGGGCGGGTCGATCCGGCCTCCGAGGTGACGGCGCCTTCGCGCTGCATGGATTGATAGATCAGGTCTTGAAAGGCGGCGCGGCTGGCCTTGAACCCGGTGGTGTTCGCGTTGGCGATGTTGTTCGAGATCACATCGACATTGGTCTGCTGCGCCATCATGCCGGTCGCGGCGATGCTGAGTGCCTTCATTGTCTCGTTCCTTCCGTTCTACGGATGCCGGGTCAGACCGCCTGCGCGATCCGTTTGAGCGAGTCGCGGCGCAGGTCGTCCGCATTGCCCATCATGGTGTTGGTGCGCTCATAGGCGCGCTGCACGTCGATCAGCCGCGTCATCTCACGCACCGGGTTCACGTTGCTAAGCTCCAGCGTGCCTTGGCGCACCTGCACGGCTTCGGCCACGCCCGGTTTGGCGGCCCCGTCGGGGGCGACGAGCATGCCGCCGCCAAGGCGCTTGTAGCTTTGGATTTCAGGGATGTTGAAAACGCCGATCCGCCCCAGCGGTCCGGTCTCACTGCCCGAAATGGTGCCATCCTCGGAAATGTTGATATCGCCCATGCCCGCAGGGGGCAGTTGGATCGGCGCACCGCCCGCGTCGAGCACTTTTGCCCCCGATAGCAGGGTCAGATTGCCCTCAGGGTCGATCGCAAAGCTGCCATCACGGCCAAAGGCCTGCTGCCCGTCAGCGGTTTGATAGCTGAACCATCCCTCGCCATGCAGCGCCACGTCCAGCGGGTTGCCGGTCTGCGACAGCGCGCCGGGGCGGGTGTCGATGTAGGAGCCGGTATCGCTGACAAAAGCCGCCTGATCGTCGCCAAGCGCAGTGTTGTCCTGCAACAGCGCCTCGAACACCACATGTTCGCCCTTGTAGCCCGCGGTGCTGGCGTTGGCGATATTGTTGGCGGTGATGTCCAGTTGGCGCTGGAGGGAAGTCGCCAGCGACATGCTGATATGGCTGGTTTCCGTCATAACGGGCCTCAGTTTGGGCAAGGATGGCGTGACATTATGAAGATCAGTGTGAAATAAAGAATGGATCTTTACAAGAATAAAGTGCATCTATTCATATAATGAAGCATCTGCACAACATTGTTCTTGGCCTGTCTTTGCTCCTGGCCCCGGCCGCGACGGCGGAGGAGGGTGCTGTCTTTGCGCCTCTATCCTTGGCCGAGCAGGGGGAGCAGGACTTTCTCGCCACGCGCGAAGCATTGATGACGCAGCTGGCAGAGGTCTCTGCGCCGGAGGATCCTGCGCGGACCGAGGTGTTGCTGGGGCTGGCGGAATTGCACCTTGCTTGGATGATGCGCCCCGAGGCGGCTGGCTTTCTGGAAGCGCTCGACGCCGAAACCCTCACCGGCGACGCGGCGCGGCGGCACCGGACCCTGAGCCTCGCGCTCGCTCTGCTCGGCGGGGGCGCGGGTGGCGATCTGGGGCAGGCGGTGTCATGGTCCGTCGGCTGGGGGCAGGGGCAGGCCCTGCGCGCAGCGGCCTTTGCCCGGCTTGGCGCGGTGGAGGAGGCGGCCCGCTTGATGCCGCGCACCTTGGAAAGCCTCGCCGACCTGTCGCCAGCCATTCAAGCCGCCGTCCTGCCCGACCTGCTCGAAGCGGCGCTGGAGGCCGAGGATTGGGAGGTGGCGCAGGCATTGGCCGCGCAATTCCCCGACCATGCCGAGCTGCGCGATGGCCCCGCCTATCGCTACCTTCTGGCTCGCGCCTCCGAAGTTTCGGGCGATCTTTTGATGGCTTTCGAAGGCTATGTCCAAGCCGCACAGGGCCGCGATGCCTATGCGCAACGGGCGCGACTGGCCTTGGTCCGGATGGGGCGCGAGACCGAGACCCTGCCGGGGCAGGACGCGCTGTCTTTGCTGAAAACCGCGCGCTGGATGTGGAGCGGGGATGCCCTCGGGCGCGAAGGCGCGCAGCTTTTGGCGGAGGTCGCCGCAGAGCAGGGCGACACCGATACCGCCTTGTGGGCGCTGCATAATTTGCTGCGCACCGCCCCTGAAGAAGAGACCGACGCGCTACGCGCACAGGCGCGGGCGATCTACGGTGCCTTCTATGCCGCGGGGGCGGCGGGGGAGATCGACCTCGGGCCATTCCTTGAAGGGCACACCCGTATCAGCGCCCGCTGGCGTTTCGATCCGGGTTTTGTCGGCCATGCTATGGCCGTGCCGCAACGCCTGCTGGATACCGGGATGACCGCCCTTGCCGCGCGGGAGTATCGCGCCCTGCGCGAAATGGCCCAGACCTTGGAGCGGGGCGGGGCGACTGCCCCCGATGCCAGTCTTATGGCCCGCTTGCGGCGCGGCGAAGCGCGCGCGCTTTTGGCAGGTGGGCAGGCGGATGCGGCAGTGGACCTGCTCAGCGGCTATGCCGACGATCAGGGCGCCGAGGCCGAAGCGCTTTTGGTCGAAGCCTTGGCGCAGGCGGGCCGTTCGGATGAGCTCGCCGCCCTGCGCCTGCGCGCCCAAGACATGGACCTGCGCCGCAGCCGCGCGGTGGCCCTCTACGAGACCGGCAAGTGGGGCGCTGCGCGGCACGCCTATCTTGAGATGTGGGAGGCGCACCCCCAGCAATTTGCCTTTGCCGATGCCACGCGCCTGACCCTCGCCGCCTATCAGGCGGGCGACAGTGCCACGGTCGCAAGGGCCGCCACGGCCTTTCCCGCGCTGGCCGACCTGCCCGGCTGGGCCGAGATCGCCACGGGGCTGGGCACGCGCCCTGCCGAAGAAGGGCCGCTGGGGTCAGACGTGATGCGGCTGAGCATGGAGAGCGCGGACCGTATCCTAGATGCCGTGACCAAGGTCACGGACGTCAAGGAAAGTCAGTGACATAAATATCAAATACAAATTTTATTCTTGCTTTAGTCATGAAGAATCGGCTTTCTCATGTATAAGTCAAGAATAACAAGAACGAGCAGGATCAAGTCATGAGCATTACAAGCGCCCTTCAGATCGGGGTCAGCGGGTTGCAGGCCAACTCCTCCCGCGTCCAGAATATCTCTAGCAATATCGCCAACGCCAATACCGTGGGCTACCGGCGGACCTTCTCGGAATTCGTAACACAGAACACCGGGTCGACGCAGGCGGGGGTGCTGACGGATGTGCGCGCCGATATCTCGGCCAATGGCAATATCATGGGCACGGGGCGCTCGACCGATCTTGCGGTGCAGGGTGACGGCTTCTTCGTCGTCTCGCGCAACCCCAACGATCCTGTCGAATCAAACTACTACCTGACCCGCGCCGGTTCCTTCACCCCGGATCAGGACGGCAACCTGCGCAACTCGGCGGGCTATTTCCTCTCGGGCTTTCCGACGGATGCCAGCGGCGCCACAGGCAGCGTCAGCAGCACCAGCTACAATGACCTCAGCACCGTCAATGTGGCGAGCTATCAGGTCCAAGGCACGCCCAGCACCCGCGTTGGCGTTTCGGGCAATGTCCCCGCGCAGGAAACCGGCGCTGGCACCACCGGCACGGCCTTTGAATCCACCCTGCGCTATGTGAACCAATTGGGCGGCAGCGATGCGCTGAACCTGTCTTGGACACCGGGGGCCACGGCCAATGAATGGACTGTCAACATCAGCGATGAGGCAGGCAACAGCTACGGCGATGCGACGGTGAATTTCACCGACAGCGGCGTCAATGCAGGTAGCCCGGCGAGCTACACGCCCGGCACCCTGCCGATTGATCCCGCGACCGGCGTGGTGACCCTGCAAATCAACAACGGCGGCACCCCCCAACCGCTTGAGATCGACTTCGGCGCGCCCGGCACCTTTGAGGGGATGACCCAATTCTCGGGCGATTACACACCCCCGGCCTTTTCGGATGACGGCACCGAGACCGGCAGCCTTGAACGGGCCGAGATGAGCGACAGCGGCATCCTTTACGGCGTCTTCGACAACGGCCAGCGCCGCGCGCTGTTCCAAGTGCCGCTTGCCAATGTCGCCAACCCTGACCAGATGCGCTCGGTCGACGGCAACGCCTATGTGGCGACCCGGGATTCCGGCGCGGTGAGCATCGGCAACCCGATGTTGAACGGTCTCGGCAGCATCAACAGCGGGGCGCTCGAAGGCTCCAACGTGGATATCGCGGAAGAGTTGACCGACCTGATCCAGACACAGCGGGCCTATTCCTCCAGCGCCAAGATCATCACCACCAGCGATGAGATGCTGAGTGAAACGCTAAGCATCAAACGCTAACCCGGTGCATGAATGAGCATCTCATCTGCCTTTAGCATTGCCCGCAGCGGGCTGAGCACGACAGAGGGTCGCGCCAACCTTGTTGCGGGCAATATCGCCAATGCGCAAACCGAAGGCTACGTCCGGCGCGAGGCCGCGCAGGTCACGACCAACGGTCAAAGTGGCACGGTGGAGCTGCGCATCGCGCGGCAGGTCGATGAACGCCTTGCGGGCATGTCGCGGAATGCTTCGGCTGAATTGGGCCGGGCCTCTGCCACCAGTGAGATACTCGGCAGCTATCTGATCACTCTGGGTGAGCCGGGCGATGAAGTCTCCCCCGCCGCTCGTTTGGCGGAGTTTCAGGCGGGGCTCGACCTTTTGGCCAACAACCCCTCCGACCCCGCCGCGCAGAACGACCTTTTGTCGCGCAGCGAGACCTTGGTGCACAGCATCAACGAGGCCGCCATCGGGCTTGAGGCCAGCCGCGCACAGGCCGGTGATAGTCTGGTGGCGAGCGTGGCCGAGGTAAACGCGGCGCTCTCGGATATCGCTGCGTTGAACGAACGTCTGGCCCTTGCCGGGACCGATCCCACCGGCACCAGCGGGCTGATGGATGAGATGAACCGCCGCCTTGATGCTTTGGGCAGTCAGATGGATTTCCAAAGCCGTAGGGAAGCGGATGGAACGCTGACGCTGCACACCACCGGCGGCACGGAATTGGTCCATGGCGAAACCGCCGTGCCGCTCAGCGCCAACCCCGAGACGGGGCGGCTGATGGCCGGGGACATCGACATCACGCCAAACAGCCCCACCGCGCGCGGGTCCGACAGTGGCCGCCTTGCGGGGCTGAGCGGGCTGATCGCCAATGACCTGCCGCAGATGAAGCTGCAATTGGATGAACTCGCCCGCGGGCTGGTGCAGAGTTTCGAGGCCGCAGATGCCTCCCTCGGGGCCGGGCAGCCGGGGCTTTTCACCGATGCAGGCGGCGCTTTCGATCCGGCGCAGTTGGACGGGCTGGCCGGGCGGCTTGCGCTCAATGACAGCGTCCAGCCCGACAAGGGCGGTGCGCTTTGGCGGCTGCGCGACGGTGCCGGTGCCACATTCCCCGGAGAGCCGGGCGACACCACGCAGTTGAATGCCTTTGTCGACGTGCTTGAGACGGGCATGGCCTTTGACGCGGCCACGGGCCTCAGCACCAATGCGCGTTTGGGGGATTATGCCGCCGATCTGGTCAGTCAGCAAAATGTGCTGCGGGTCGGGGCGGACGGGCAGGCCGAGACGGCCCGCGTGCGGCTCATCACCTTCGAGGACAACCGCAGCAGCATCGAAGGCGTGAACGTCGACACCGAATTGCAAAAGCTTCTGGAAATCGAACAGGCCTATGGCGCGAATTCGCAGGTGCTCACCAGCCTGAGCGATATGCTCGACACCCTTTTGGCCAGCGTGTGAGGATAGGATGACCGAGATTTCCCGCACCGTCTCCACTGCTTTGCAAAGCCTGCGCCAGCGCGAACAGACCAGCCGCCTCGCCGCCGAGATCTCGGACGTGTCGAAAGAGGTGACGACCGGGCTGAAGGCCAACCCCTATGACGATCTGGGCCACCGCTCTGCCGATGCCATCGCCATTCGCATGCAGATCACCCGCAACGATGGTTTCCTGACCTCCAATGCGCTTTTGGACCGCCGTTTCCTCGCCGTGGAAACCTCGCTCGGGGCCATGCGTGACGTGGGCCAAGAGGTGCTTGAGCAAGCCTTCACCGCCGACAGCGCGGGCGGGCTTTCGACGACCTACCTGTCGCAGGCGGCACGCACGGCGCTTGACCGGGTGTTGGAGCGTGCGGCGGTCAGCGACAGTTCCGGTTTCCTGATGTCGGGCACCCGCAGCGACACCAACCCGCTGCAAGCTTGGGATGAGATCAACCCGCGCACCGGCGAATCCCCGGCCATCGCGGTGGATCACATGATCGGCGGTCCTCTGACCGATGTGGCCGATGTGCAGCGCGCCATCGACGATCTCAAGGCAGGCTTCGGCGACAGTTCGGTGTTCTTCAACCACAATTTCGAGAACAGTTTTTACAACGGCGCGCCGTCGGGCAATCCGCCGCTGACCTCGCGCACCTCCGAGACCCAGACCCAGACCCAAACCGCCCAAGCCAATGATCCGGCAATCCGCGATCTGGTCCGTGGGTTGGCGATGCTGAGCGCGGTGAACCCCAGCGACATCCCCGATGAGGCCGCCCGCGATGCGTGGCTAACCGAGGCGCGCAGCGCCATCGGGGCGGGGCTGGAAGGGCTGACCGATCTGGAAACCCAGACTGGCCTGAAACGCGCACAACTTGCCGATACGATCGCGGCGCAAGAAAGCCGGGCGCTGTTTCTGGATGGGGAGGTGATGAACCTCGAAGGGGTCGACCAATATGACGCGGCCACCCGTCTGACCCAATTGCAGAACCAACTCGACTCCAGCTTTGCCGTCACCGCGCGCCTCTCGCGCCTGTCCTTCCTGAACTACCTCTAACCGGAACCGCCCCATGAACGCCTTGTTTAAACTCTTGCTGATCGGCCTCACCTTCGCGCTTGCCGCGCCGGCGGCAGCACAGGTGCGGATCAAGGATATCGTCACCGTCGAGGGCGTGCGGTCGAACCAATTGGTCGGCTACGGGCTGGTCGTGGGGCTCAACGGCACGGGCGACAGTCTGCGCAACGCGCCTTTCACCGAACGCGCCATCGAAGGCATGCTAGAGCGGCTCGGCATCGGCAACCTGACCGAAGATCAGATGCGCACGGCCAATACCGCCGCCGTCATGGTGACCGCCTCCCTGCCGCCCTTCGCCCGCGCGGGCAGCACCATCGACGTGGTCGTGTCCTCACTGGGCGATGCCTCATCGCTGCGCGGCGGCACGCTGATCGTCACACCGCTGACCGCCGCGGATGGCGAGATCTACGCCGTGGCCCAAGGCCCGATCGCCGTCGCCGGCTTCGCGGCGCAGGGGCTGAACGCCTCCATCGTCGAAGGGGTGCCGACAGGCGCGCGGATCGACAATGGCGCCATCGTCGAGCGTGAGGTCGATTTCGACTTTAGCGAGATGAACAGCATCAAACTGGCCCTGCGCAACGCCGATTTCGTCACCGCACAGCGGGTCGAGGCGGCGATCAACCAAGCCATGGGCCCGGTTGCCAAGGCCATCGACTCGCGCACCATCACCGTGTCGGCTTACGGCAAAGGATCGTTGATGGAGACGATGGCCCTGATCGAACCGCTGCAAGTTCAGCCTGATCAAGTCGCCAAAGTGGTGATCGACGCGCGCTCCGGCACCATCGTCATCGGGGCCAATGTTCGCATCGACCGTGTCGCGGTCAGCCAAGGCGGGCTGACCGTCACCGTCCGCGATGATTTCAACGTGAGCCAGCCCGAATCTTTGTCCATCGGCGGGACCACCGTGGTGGTGCCGAATTCTTCGGTCGGCGTCGAAGAGAAAGACGCGAAATTCGCCGTCATCGACGGGTCGGTCAGCCTGCAACGGCTCGTCGACGGGCTGAACGCCATCGGCGTCGGCGCGACCGAGACGATTTCAATCCTTCAAGCCATCAAGGCGGCGGGCGCTCTGCATGCCGACCTTGAGATCATCTAGGGGCAGGCCATGGAATTCGCATCTTTCCCAATCCCCGCGCCGACCCCGGCGGCCAAACCGGCAGCACCGCAGGCCGATGCCGTCACCGCCGAAAAAGCGCAGGAGTTCGAGGCGATGTTCCTCGGCCAGATGGTCGATGAAATGCTCTCGACCGTGGACGTCGGCAGCTTCGGCGGGGGGCATGCCGAAGAGACTTGGCGCAGCTTTCTGTCCAACGCGATTGGCGAAAGCATCGCCGAGCAGAACAGCACCGGAATCGCCCGTACAATTGAAACCGCCATGCAGCGCTATCAAACGGGGGCCGACCGATGAGCGATCCGCGCAAAGCACTCGCCGCCGTGGATGCCTTGGGCAATCTGCTGCGCCGCGAAATCGCCGCGGTGGAGGGCGGGGCGTTCAACCAATTGGTCGAATTCGCCAGCGAAAAGGCCCGACTCACCGCCGTGCTGGAAGAGCAACTCAGCCATGATCCCGAGGCGGTCAGCAAAGATAAATTGCGCGATCTGAAAGATCTGATCGCGCGCGATCATCACCACCTGCAATTGGCCCGCCAAGCCACGTCTGAGATGATCTCACAGGTTTCCCAAATCCGGGAAAAGCACAGCATTGCAGGCATTTACGGCCGAAGCGGTGCGAAACGTGACAACCGCGCAACACTGATGACAACCGTGGACAAAAGTTTCTGAATTGCCTCAATGTTGCCAGTTTTTCGCGTAAAAACGTAATCAAGCGGGTTCGCCCCGCAGTTGTCAGAAAGACGACATAACGAACTAGAATAGTCTGGAATAAGAACATGTCTTCGATCAACACAAACACATCCGCAATGAACGCTCTGTCGACTCTGCGGAGCGTCAATTCGAGCCTGAATCAGACCCAAGACCGTATCTCGACCGGTCTGAAAGTTTCGAACGCTGGCGACAACGCCGCTTATTTTGCCATCTCGGAAACGATGAAGGGCGATAGCGGTATGACCAAATCGATCAACGAAAGCTTGACGTTGACCAAAAATTCTTTGGCGACAGCCAACGTCGGAGCTGATAGCTTTAAGGACCTCGCGCGCCAGTTTTCGGAGCGTGTTGCCTTCGCTCAAGGCGGCGGCAGCATCGAAGACGTCAAGAATGAGCTTGATGAAATTGTTAAGCAGATGGACGCTTCCATCAGCCAAGCAACTTTTAACGGCGATGATCTGATCGGCTCGGGCAATACCGTCGCAACTGGGACAACTGTAGCAGGTGACGGCTCGATTTCTGCTGCGGCTACCACCACCGAACAGGCTCGTTCCCTTAGTGTTGTCACCGGGATTACCCGTAACGCCACCGGTGTAGCAGCAACAACAATGGACGTCAGCGGTGTAGACCTAAAGCGGACCTACACCGATTTCAAAGCAGTCGCGGATGCTTTCAAAACCGGTTATGATGCCGCCGTGGCGGGTGCCGCCACTCCTGCAGCAGCCGAAATTGCCGGTCAGGACTATCTCAAGAACTCTTTGACCGCGGCCGAAGACCTTTTGGGGGAAGCTATTGAAGCTTCGACCACTCTTGGCGTTGGTCAGAAATCCATCGAAAACCAGCAAGAGTTCCTGACCAAGCTGACCGACAACCTCGACACCGGTGTTGGCGCGATGGTTGACGCCAACATGGAAGAAGAAGCCGCCCGTCTTCAGGCGCTTCAGGTTCAGCAGCAGCTGGCATCGCAGTCCCTGTCGATCGCCAACCAGGCGCCGCAGAACATCCTGAGCCTGTTCCGTTAAGGATTAGGGTTTTCGGGGCCGGGACCTAGTGCTCTGGCCCCGATCCAACCGCCTCAGAATTTGCGGTTGGCAGGCAGCAAACGATAAAAACAAGGAAGAATTCCTATGGGGCTGGCAGCATACAAACGAACAATTCGCGAAAGCGAAACCCCGCGGCAGATCGAGCGCCGCATCCTCAGCCGCGTCACACATGACCTTGCCGAAAAGGGTCAGGGCTTTGATGCGACAGACGATAAGAGCGAGCGGTTGCACATCCTCGCCTCCGGTCTGCGCGACGCGATCTACGAAAATCAACGGTTCTGGTCGGCCCTGCGCTTTGACCTGTCCGAGCCGGAAAACAAAATGCCCGACGGGTTGAAAGCCTCGCTCATTTCCATCGCGCTTTGGGTGGACCGTCATAGCACCGCGCTGATGGCCGGCGAAGGCCGCTTGGCGGGTCTCGTCGAGATCAACGGCAATATCGCCGCCGGTTTGGCCGGGCAGGCCGCGCCGCAGATGCAGGAGGTGTAAGATGCTGAAACTCACTCTTCGCCCCCGCGAACGTGTGGTCGTGAACGGCTGCGTCATCCGCAACGGCGACCGCCGTCAGGCGCTGACGGTCGAGAACCGCGCCGACATCGTGCGCGAGTCCGATCTGTTGAAGCCGGATGCGGAATCCACGCCGGTCTCCAAGGTCTATTTCCTTGTGCAAACCGCGCTGATCCGTCCCGATACACGCGATCAAATCCTGCCGATGATCCAGCAGGGCTTGGCCGATCTGGCCTGTTGCTTTGGCGCGGACATGCGCGCCCGGATCATGGAAGCGGCGAATTTCGTCTCCATGGCCGATTTCTACAAAGCGATGAGCGAGCTGCGCGCGGTGCTCAAATACGAGACCGAGCTCATGCAGCTGCGCCCGGTGCCGCCCGCGGCAAACCATGAGGCCGCGCACGCATGATTTCGCTGGGCGGCATGGGCACGCAGGTGGCGGTCAAACTGTTTGACGCAACGCGCGACAAACAACTCGACCTTGCCGCCAGCAACGCCCTGAACGCCCGGCAGATCGAAGCCTTTGAAGAGCGTATCGGCAGCATCTCTTCCCCGCAGGAACTGATTGCCGATACGGAAGTCTATACTTTCGTCATGCGGGCCTTCGACCTTGAAGATCAGATCTTTGGCAAGGCGATGATCCGCAAGACGCTGGAAAGCGATATCACCGACAGTTCCGCACTGGTGAACCGCCTCAGCGACCCCAAAATTCGCGACATGTATCTGACTTTGGGCTTCACGCCCGGAGGGGGGAGCAGCGAAAACCTCGATAAGGTCGATTGGCAGGCCGAGATGATCGACCGTTTCAAGGAACGTTTCGTGCTGAACGAGGCCGGAGAGGACAACGAAGGCGCGCGGATCGCCTTGGAGTTCAAAGCCAAAGCCGCTGAGATCGACTCATGGCTCGACGTGTTGAAGGACGAAGACCTCGGCAAATTCATGCGCCGCGCCCTTGGTGTGCCGGATGAGGCGATCCAAGTCGATCTCGACCGTCAGATCGCACTTTTCGAGCAGAAGTTCGACATCGAAAAGCTGCAAGACCCGGCGGAGGTCGACAAACTCGTCTCGCGGTTCTCGGCGATTTACGATGCGGTCGAAGGTGTCTCTTCGTCGTCGAGCACGGTGCTTTCGCTGATGCAGGGGGCTGTCTCGATCGGGCAGGGCGGCAGCTTTACGGCTGCCACCATCGACATCCCCACGATCACCGGCGGCTATAGCGCGTCGAGCGTCTACCGCTGACCCCCTTTATTCGATGAATTCGTCGTCATCGGCTGCCGAGGGCAGTTCGATCACGCCTTGATCGGCAAGGCTCTTGGCATATTCCACCATGGCGGCCTGTGCCGCGCGGACGTCCCGGCCCCGGACTGGGCCGGTGGCGGCCATCTCGTCCATCAGCATCTGACGCGAGCGTTGCGGCAGGCATTCCATCAGGTGATCGCGCTGCTCTTTCTTGGCGCCGCGCATCGCCATCGGCAGGGTCGACCCGTCCAGCCCGCGCATCACCTGCGCCAAGTCCTGCATCGGCAGTTTGAACAGGTCGTCAAAGACGAACATGCGCTGTTTGATGGCTTGGAAAGCGTCCGGAATACGCGCGTCCAGCGCGCCGGAAAGCTCCTCAAAGGCCTGCACATCCAACTGGTTGAATAGATCCGCCATGCGCTGATGCGTCTCGACCGAATTGGTATGCATCGCATTCGACAGGATATCCTGTTTCAGCGTCTCTTCGATCTGCTGCATCATATGCAGCGGTACGGCCTCCATCGCGATCATGCGCTCGGCAATGTCCTGCATCCGTTCAGGGCCCAGCAGCGGCAGCACCTTGGCGGCCACGCCGGTGTCGACGTTGTTGAGGATCGCCGCGGCGGTCTGGTCATGCTCGCCCTTGAGGTAATTGGCGATCACCGTCTCATCCAGCGCGCCAAAGCCGCGCCACATGGCGCTTTCGCGCTCGCTGTTCTTGAGCCCCTCCATGATGCTGGTCACCTGCTCATCGGGCATGAATTTGCGCAGCATGGATTCCGCCGTCGACAGCGACCCCACGACCGAACCGGTGCCGCTGACGACCTTTTGGGTGAACTCTTTGAGCACATGTTCCACCACCTCTGCCGGGATCGGGCCAAGGCGGCTCATGGCGCTGGTGATACGCTCGATCTCGGCGGTGCCGAGCTTTTGCATGAGTTCCGATCCGGTCTGCTCGCCAAGGCAGAGAAAGGTGATGGCGGCTTTGGTCGGACCGTTCAGATCCTCCACCGTGATGGGCTTTCTGCGGGATTTGGAAAGGGCATTGGTCGACATGAAGAGATCCTTTCAGTGCAGGTCAGCCACCGGCAAGCGGCACATAGCTTTCAATCAGCGATCCCGCCAGCATGTACCAACCGTCGATCAGCACAAAGAAGATCACCTTGAACGGCAAGGAGATGAGTACCGGGGGCAGCATCATCATCCCCGCGCTCATCAAGACCGAGGCGACGATAAGGTCGATGGCGACGAAGGGCAGGTAGATCAGAAAACCGATGGTAAAGGCGCGGCGCAGTTCCGAGATCATGAAGGCCGGAACGAGATGGCGGAAGGTGGCCTCTTCCGCCGAGGCGGGCAGGGGGCTTTCTTCTGCCTCTTCATCCGCGGGCGCGATGCGCAGGAACAGGGCGTAGTCTTCGGGCCGCGTGTTGACGTACATGAAGGTCTTGAAGGGCGCGGCGATCCGCTCCAGCGCCTGTTCCTCGGCGATGGCGTTTTCCAACAGCGGCTCGACCCCGGCCTCATAGGCGTCCTCGAACACCGGCTGCATGACGAAGAAGGTCATGAAGAGCGCCAGCGAGGTCAGCACGATATTGGGCGGGGTCTGGTTCAGCCCAAGGGCCGAGCGCAGCATCGACAGGACAATGACAAAGCGGGTGAAGCTGGTCATCACCACCAAAAGCCCCGGCGCGATGCTGAGCACGGTGACCAGCGCGATGAACTGGACGATCCGACCTGAGAGGTTGGCGTTCTCATCACTGCCCGGCGCGGTGTCGCCAATCACATCCGAAAGCGTGCTGAGAAATCCGCCATCTTGGGCCACGGCCATGCCGCCGCTGGCGAGAAGCACCAGCAGGGCAAGGCCCATCCGGCCCGACGCATGGCTGCGCAGAGAGGGGCGGTCAGTCAGGGACATAGTCCTTGACGATCTGTGTCAGGGACACGCCAAGCCGGTCTTCACCGACCTTCACGAGATCACCGCGCGCCACCAGACGGTCAGAGACCATAAGGTCCACCGGTGCGCCGATCTTGCGGTTCAACTCCACGATAGAGCCTCGGGTGAGTTCCAGCAGGCGCGAAATCGGCATACGGGCCTGGCCCAGCACGATCTGCACATCGAGGCCGACGTTCAGCATCGCGTTGATGCCCGCGCCGCCCGCCTCGGGGCGGGGGGCCAGCGCGTTGCGCGAGTCTTCGGTGTCGAGCTGCGGGAAGACGCCCGCATCATCGCCGCCCGCGCTGGCGGCGTTGCCAAAGGCATCGGCGCGCGGTTGCTCTGGCGTGGCGTCAGGCGTTTTGCCGTCTGCGGCGTTGTTGTCGTCTCGGGGGGATTGCAGGTCAGGCTTGTCCATTTCCGTCCTTCTCCTTTTGTGCTTTCAGCGCCCGCGCATGGGTGTCGCGCAATTCGGCGAGCAGGCGGTCGCAAATCTTTTTGAACCCGTAATCAAGGTTGCCGTGGTCCCATTCCATGCGCGCATCGCCATCGGGCAGTTCGGGATCGGCCCGCAGGTCCAGCACGCTGTCGCATTTGTAATAGACCGCCCGTTGCCGCAGCTCGGGGCCGATCTGATCCAGCGTGGCGGGCGACAGGCGCACTTTGATATGGCTCGACCCGATGGCCATTTTCAGCGATTGGGTCACGGTCTTTTTCACCCGCGCGGTCGAGAGGCGTTCGATCACCTCAGGCAGGACGATCTCGCAGGTTTGTAGGGTAAAGCCCACGATCTGCGCCATCAGCGCTTCTTGATGGGCCTGCATCGCCTGTGCCAACCGCGCCAGTTCCTGCGCGAGCTTTTCGGCCATAGCGGCATGTTCGGCCTGCATGGTCTGATGCATCTCGGCGCGGCCCGCATCGGCCCCGGCCAGATAGCCTTCGATATGGCCCTGTTTATGGGCCTTCTTGATCTTCGCTTCGATCTCTTCGGGGGTGGGCAGCGCCGGGTCTTGCGGCTTGCTCTTGCCGTCTTCGTCGAAGTTCTGAAGCTTGAGGCTCGTGATCACAGATCATCCCCTTCCGACAGCCATTCGCCCAGAACGCGCAGGGCGTCATCGGTGTTGTCCTCAGCCAGTTCGGCCACGGCGCGCAATTGGCTGTGCTGAACCGCCCCCTCGACCGAGGCGAGATGCACCATGTCGCGGGGCATTTCATCCATCGGGCCAAGCACCGCACCGGTCTGTGCCCCCGCCGGGGTGGGCAGGCGGTTTTGCGGCGTCTCTTTCTGGGTGCCGCCGGTCAGCGCCTTGGGCGCGTTGTCTTCCTCGGGGCCGTCCAGCAGCGCCGCGTCGGCCCCGGCACCAGCCAGTGCGGGCTGTGGCAGGGTGGCATCCAGCACCATGCGCAACGGGCGGGCGCCCAGCACCATGATGATTGCCACCAGCGCCAAGGCAAAGAGCGAGCGCAGGATGGTCATGGCGTTGTCCGCGAGCACCGCACCCAAGCCACGGCTGGCGGGGTTGCTGAACTCGGAATCGAAATCGAGGAATTGCAGACTGTCGACCTGCACCTGATCGCCCCGGGCCTGATCAAAGCCGATGGCCGTGCTGACCAGCTGTGTCAGGCGCGCCATCTCCTCGGGGCTGCGCTCGATATAGCCTTCGGAGCCATCGGGCAGGGTGCCATAGCTGCCGTTGACCAGCACCGCGACCGAGATACGCTCAATATCGCCCGGCTCGCGCACCAATTCGCTCTGAACCGAGCCGATCTCGTAGTTGATGATCTCGTCATTCTCAGAGCGGGTGGATTGGCCCGCGCCGCCGCCCGCATCGTCGCGCAGCTCATCGGGGATGTTGTTGGCCACATCCACCGTGGCCGCCGCCGGATCGGTTTCATTGGAGTTGCGCACGCGGGTCTCAATCGACCGGGCGACCTGCTGGGCGGGATCGAAGCTGCGCGAGACGCGGACTTCGCGTTCGGTCGTCAGATCGACGCTGACCCGCACGCGGGCATTGCCCGGCCCAACCCGGGCGTTGAGGATCGATTCAACCTTTTGTGCCAGTTGCTCTTCGATCATGCTGCGCTGCCCTTGCAGCGAGAAGTCTGAGCTGCCGCCTTCGTCCTTGGCCAGGATCGTCTCGCCGGAGGCCGACAGGACGGTCACGTTCTGCGCTTCCAAGTCCGCCACGGCGGAGGCCACTAGCGCTTGGATCGCCTGCGCCTGACGGCGGGTCATGCTGGTATTGGCCTGCGACCGCACGATGACCGAACCGCTGGCCTCGGCCCGGCTGCGCGAAAAGGCGGCGCGTTCGGGCAGCACCAGATGCACCCGCGCGGCCTTGATGCCGCTGATCGTCTGGATCGACCGGGCCAGCTCACCTTCCAGCGCGCGCAGGCGGTTCACCTTTTGCATGAAGGAGTTCATCCCCATGCCGGACATATTGTCGAAAATCTCCCACCCCGGGACGCCTTCGCCGGGCAGCCCCGCATCGGCCAGCGCCATGCGGGCGCGGGCGATGTCGGTCTCGGCGACCGAGATGGTATCGCCGTTGCGCGACAGATCGACCGTCAGCCCCGCCTGTTCCAGCGTCTGCATCATCTGCGAGGCGGTGCCGGGGCTCAACTGGCTGTAGACCGGGACATAGGTGGGGGCGAGGATGGTCCGCGCGCCGATGAAGATGGCCGCGGTGATCGCCAGACCGATGCCACCGAGAAGAGCCAGCCGCTTTGGACCCAAATCCTTAAGGTTTTCAACGATCTGATTCACGGCCCCTCACTCGGTTGTATGGTCCGAGCATTCTCCACTCGGCCCTCACTATGCAAGCATATATCGATTTATACTTGGCCGATCCGAAAAATAAACAGGTTTCTGTTGCAATAAAGCTTGTTTGAAGATGTATTTGTTCTTGCATGTGGCGCTTCGCGCGGGATCCGATTAAGAGTGAAAGAATGAAAAAGCCTCTCGCTATCCTTGCTGTCGTCTTGCTCTGCCTTCTTGCGGGTCTGGGTGGGGTCACGCTGGCCATCGGGCCTGCGGGGTTGCTTGAAATGGCCGGGCTGGGGGGGGAGGAAACCGCCGAAGAGACCGTGGAGACGGCTGAGAACGATCACGGCGAGAAGGGCGGCGAAGACGGCCACGGCGCAAAGCCCAAGACCGAAGTCAAAATGCCGGTCATGCCTTTTCCTGAGATCATCGTGAACGTCACCGACACCGGCCCGCAGGGCGGGCAGACCAGCCGCTTTCTCAAGCTCAACATGCTGATGGTCTATGACGAAACCGCCGAGGGCGCGGACCGGCTGATTGCGCGTGAGATTTACCTGCGCGACAGCTTCCAAGACTTCCTGCGCCAGTTGCATGTCAGCGATCTGTCGGGCAGCTATGGGCTGGCGATGCTAAAGACCGAACTGCTGCGCCGGGCGCGGGCGGTGGGGCACACCGACGCGCCGCATGAAATCCTGATTGCCGATATGGTGGTGCAATGACGATAGCGGCCTCCCCCGATGCGCTGAGCCTCGAAGAGACGATGATCCGTCAGG
The DNA here is from genome assembly GCF_043557255.1 of Sulfitobacter sp. 1A13353. Taxonomy (NCBI): domain Bacteria; kingdom Pseudomonadati; phylum Pseudomonadota; class Alphaproteobacteria; order Rhodobacterales; family Roseobacteraceae; genus Sulfitobacter; species Sulfitobacter sp. 1A13353. Next base: position 411,841 of record NZ_JBIFFS010000003.1, read on the forward strand.
CGCGCGAAAGCTTCCAGCGCCTGCCCACGCTTGAGATCATCATCGACCGTCTGCTGTTGGCGCTGGTGCCCGACCTCAAATCCTATTGCACCGTCGCCCCCGAGATCGAGCTGAGCTCGCTCGAATACATGCCCTATGAGGACGCGATGGAGAGCATCCAGTCGCCCTCGCTCATCGCCATTGCCAATGCGGAAAGCTGGGGCAGCCAGATCGCCTGTGTGGTCGAGCCTGACCTCCTGTTTTCGGTCCTTGAGATCATGCTGGGTGGCCGGCGCGCCACCAGCCAGCAATGGAAACCGCGCGGGTTGACCGCGATCGAGCAGAAACTGGGCCGCAGGCTGGCGGAACTGTCGCTCAAAGGTCTGGCGCAATGTTTGACCGATGTCAGCCCCGTGCAATTCGACATCCAGTCGCTGGAGTCCAACCCCCGGTCGGTCATGCTGGCCGCGCCGCGTACGGCGACGGTGCTGGTCCGCTTGCATATGCAATTCGAAGACCGCAGCGGCCATATGGCGCTGGTCTTGCCCTATGGCACGCTGGATGAGGTCAGCGCCCAGCTTGCGCAGCCCTTCCTTGGCGGGCGTTCGCCGACCGACAGCAATGCGCGCAAGGATATGAACAGCCAGATCTCCAGCACCACCGTCACCATTACCGGCGTGCTGCAGCAGGTGACGATCCCGCTGCATGAGGTGCTGGAATGGAAGCCCGGTCAGGTGATCGATCTGGGCATGACCGTCGATACCCCCGTGGTCGGCATGGTGAATGCCCAGCCGATGTTCCAAGCGGCCTTTGGCCAGCGCAGCAACGGCGCTTTGGCGCTGCGGGTGATCCAATCCTTGCTCCCTAAGGAAAATCAGGAGGACAGCGACGATGATGCCGGCCTTGATTGATATCCTCATCATCGTGCTGCTGGTCGGCACGCTGGTCTATGCCTTTATCCTCGACCGCCGCGTTCGCGCCTTGATGGCGACCCTGAAAGAGATGGAGCCGATGGTCGGGGCCTTTTCTAACGCGGTCGATCAATCGGCGAAATCGGTCGAAGACCTGCGTGACCTTAGCACCAAGGTACAGCGCCCCGAGCCGCCAGTGCAGCGCGAGGCGACGCCACCCCGCGCAGCCGCGGCTGAACCCGCCCCCACAGGGCAAAGCCCGGCCCAGATGCGCGCCGCGCGGCTCAAGGGCCGTGCGCAGGTCCGGGGTCAAGCAGCGGTACAGGGCAAATCCGAACTGGTCCGCACCTTTTTCGACATCACCAAGGAGCGTAAGGAATGAGCCGTATTTCCCTGCCCAAGATCGCGCTTTTTGGCCTTGGCGTGGCTGGTGTGCTCAAACTCACGGTTGAGTTCATGCCGATGATGGCCATCGCCGAAACCCCCGATGACACGCCCCCGGTCCCTGTTGAGCTTGCCGCCGCCCCCGCGCCGCCCAGCTATGATGCCAGCGGCCCGGGCGAGAGCGGCATGTGCGAGCCAAGCCATCTGATTGCCGAAGCCATCGCCGAAGAGCGGGCCCTGCTGAAAGAGCAGCGCGACACGATTGCCGACCGCGAAGCCAAGCTTGCGCTGGCCGAACAGAGCCTCAAGGCCGAACAGACCCGCCTCGCCAGTCTGCGCGACGAGATCGGCGCGCAGCTCAAGGTGATCGAAGAGGCGAACAATCAGGACATGACCAAACTGGTCGAACTTTACCGCAACATGAAGCCGCAGGTCGCGGCGGGCATCATGGATGAGATCGACGTGGAGACCGCCGTGCAGGTCATCGGTGCCATGCCCGAACGGGACGCGGCGCAGATCATGGGTTCGTTCAGCCTTGTCCGGGCGCGGTTGATCACGAAAATCCTGCTGGAACGCTCCAAACTGCCCGCCGACCGCAACCTTGAAGGGCTGCGCCTGCGCTGAGCGCGCATCACTCCTCGCGGATTGACGACCCGGCAGGGGGCTTGCGGCGCACATTGCGGCGCAGGTCCATGACAAAGCCGATGATCTCGGCCACGGCCTGCCAATGCTCCATCGGGATGCGGTCGTCGACCTCCACCGCCGCGTGGAGGGCGCGGGCCAACGGGCGGTTCTCGATCATCGGAATGTCGTGTTCCTTGGCCAACTCGCGGATGCGTTGGGCCATGACATCGGCCCCTTTGGCCACGCAGACCGGCACGTCATCGACGCCCTGTTCATATTTCAGCGCCACGGCGTAATGGGTCGGGTTGGTCAGGATCACGCTGGCATTGGGGATGGCCTGCGCGATGCGCTGGCGGGCACGGGCGCGGCGCAATTCGGCGCGGCGGCCCTTGATCTGCGGGTCACCCTCGCTGTCTTTATGCTCGTCGCGGATCTCCTTGAGGCTCATCATCTGTTTCTTTTTCCACTGCGCCCGCTTCCAGATGATGTCGGCGATGGCGATGGGCACCAGAAGCACGGTGGTGACCAGAAAAATCCAGCGCACCTTTTGCAGGGTCGCTTGCAGCAGCGTCTCGGGGATGAAAGCCTGCGTCTGGCCCAGTGACTGCGCGATGTCGCGCACGGCCCATACGGTGATGAAACCGATCACCAGCACCTTGGCCGTATTCTTGGCAAACTCCACGAAAGCCTCGGCCGAGAACAGCCGTTTGAACCCCGACAGCGGGTTCAGCTTGGAAAACTTCGGTTTGATCCGCTCGGCCGAGACGACGGTCTCGCCTTGGATCAACACGCCGAAAAGGGCTGCCAGCACCATGATCCCCACCACCGGCATCATCGCCAGCCCCAGCGTAAAGCCGAGCGATTTCAACACTTGGCCCGCTTCTGCAACACCAGTGCCGCCGGTGCCGATGGCGGTGACGCCGGCCCCCAAAAGGGGGCTTTGCAGCGCCGCCACGATCCCGTCGATCGAGGCGGGCAGCACGAAGATCAGGATCATCAGCAGGGCAAAGACCAGCATCGCGGTGCCGGTCTCGCGCGATTGCGGCACGTCGCCTTTCTTGCGCGCGTCTCGGAGCTTTTTCTCCGTCGGCTCTTCGGTCTTACTGCTCTTGTCCTCTTCCGACATGGGCTAGAATCCGTAGGTGGTGAGCCAATTCGCGAAAGGCTCAAGAAACCCGCGCATCATGGTCGGAACCGCCAGCACCATCAAGGCCAGCCCGGCGGCGATCAGCAGGGGCTGGGCGATAAAGAAGACCTGAAGGCTCGCCATCATGCGGTTGGCCAGACCCATCCCGACGTTCAGCACGAGACCCGCCACATAGAAGGGCCCCGCGATGGACAGGCCGAGGTAGAGGCTCACTTGCGTCGCGCGGGCAAACTGATCGGTCAGATCGGCCAACATGAAGGTGCCGGGCACGAAAACCTGATAGGACATCAACAGCGATTCAATGATCAGGTGGTGCAGGTCGGTGATGAATATCAGCGCCGTGGCCCCGATCAACAGCATCGCCGCCATAGAGGTCGCCCCCTCGAAAGCGCCAATGTTCGGGGCCAAAGCGTTCGCCAGCCCCGACATCAACGCCATCTGATAGCCCGCAAATTGCAGCGCCGAAAGCAGCGTGCGCGCCACCAGTCCAATCCAAAGCCCCACGGTGATCTCAGAGCCAAAGATCAACAGCAGCGCGGCGGGGCGATCCTCGGCCACCGGGCCGAGGCCGGTCACGGGATAGAGCGCGGCGCTCAGGATCAGGCCAAAGAACAACCGATGCCGCATCGGCACCGAGGTCTCCCCGAACCCCGGCATGAACACAAGCGCGCTGCCGATTCGGGCGAAAACGACGAAATACCCCATCAGGGCGTCGGTCAGGAGGGCCGAAAGGTCCATCCCTAGCCCCCGATGGTGGCGACGGTCCGCAGGGATACCTTGCGATGAATTTCGGCGTTGGAGATCACCGGCGTCATCGGGCTGACCCGCTCCAGCATGGAGCGCACATAGGACCGCGCCTCGGGGTTGACCATCAGCGCGGGCCAACTGTCTTCCGAGGCGAAGCGCTGGATCTGCTGGCGCGCTTGCAGCACGAATTCCTGCACCCGTTTGGGCGACATGACAAAGGTGCGGTCCTCGCCCACGATCTTGACCGCTTCGATGAACTCCGCCTCCCATGAGGGCGACAGGGTGATGACCGGCACGAAGCCCTGCCCATCGGCCAGCCCTTGGCAAATCTGGCTCGACAGGCGGCGGCGCACGTTCTCCAGCACCAGCGCGGGCTTGGAAGTCTGGCGCGTCGCCTCGGCCATCGCCTCGACGATCAGCGGCAGATTGCGGATCGAGACGCGTTCAAGCAGCAGTTCCTGCAAGACTTGCTGCACCAGAATGGCGGGGGAGGGGACAGGCAGGTCGTTGACCAGCTTTTGATAGTTCCGGTCCAACCCCTCGATCGCCTCCTTCGCTGCACCATAGGTCAGCAGTTCCGACATGTTCTCTTTGACGACTTCGGTCAGATGGGTGGTGATCACGCTTTCCGGGTCCACCACCGTATAGCCCTGTGCCTCGGCCTGATCGGCGACCTTGCTGTCGACCCAAAGCGCATCGAGCCCGAACGTCGGCTCGCGCGTGGCCTCACCCGGCAGTTGCAGCGGCGCGCCTTCGGGGTTGATCACCATCATCTGGTTGGCGCGGATGTCACCCTTGGCTGCGTCGACGCCGTGGATTTGGAAGGCGTAGCTGTTGATCGGCAGGCTCACGTCATCCTTGATCCGCACCGAGGGCATGGGAAAGCCGAATTCCTCGGCGAAATGTTTGCGCAGGGATTTGATCTTGCTCGGCAGTGCCGCATCGGGGCGGTTGGCCAGCGCCACCAGCCCTTCGCCCAGCACCAGCCGCAGCTCGTCCAGATGCATCGGATTGTTGTCGACCTCCGGCATCTCCTGCTTTTTCTGCGCCTCGGCATCGGCCTTCGCCTTGGCCTCAGCCGCCTCGGCCGCGCCGCGCTGGATGACCACGCCCAAGCCCACCATGGCCGCGGCCAGAAGGGCAAAGACCAGCAGCGGAAAGCCGGGCAAAAGACCGATGCCAAAGAGCAGCAGAGCGGCCATGTAAAGCGCCTTGGGGAAGTTCGAAAGCTGATCGAACACCGCCTCATTGGCGGCCCCTCGCGTGCCGCCCTTGGTCACGATCAGACCGGCGGCGAGCGAGACGACAAGCGCCGGAATTTGGCTCACCAGCCCGTCCCCGATGGTCAGCGAAGTGAAGACGTTGAAGGCATCGCCCACGCCCATGCCGCGCTGAACGACGCCGATGAGGATGCCGCCGATCACATTGATCAGCGTGATGATCAGCCCCGCCACCGCATCGCCGCGCACGAATTTCGAGGCACCGTCCATCGCGCCGAAGAAAGCGCTTTCGTCCTCAAGCTCCTTGCGGCGGCGGCGGGCCTCGTCTTCGTCGATCAGCCCCGCGCCCATATCGGCGTCGATCGCCATCTGCTTGCCCGGCATCGCATCCAGCGAGAACCGCGCGGCAACCTCGGCGATACGGGTCGAGCCCTTCGTAATCACGACGAAGTTGATGATCACGAGAATGGCAAAGATCACCACGCCGATAACGAAATTCCCCGCCACGATGAACTTGGAGAACCCTTGGATCACATCCCCCGCCGCATGCATCCCTGCATGGCCTTCGCTGAGGATCAGCCGGGTTGAGGCCACGTTCAGCGACAGCCGCAGCATGGTGGTGACGAGCAGCAGCGTCGGGAAAGAGTTGAACTGCAAGGGTGACGGAATCCAAAGCGCCACCATGAAGATCAGCACCGAGAGCGAGAGCGACAGCGCCAGCCCGAAATCCAACAGGATCGGCGGCAGCGGCAGGAACAGCACCGCCAGCACCAGCGCCATGCCGACGGCAAAGCTCACGTCCTTATTGGCGCCAAACATGCTCAGTTGCGGCAGGAGGGTATTGGGTTTCGTGCTCATCCCGCATCCTCCGCCCGGACGGTGGTGAACTGCGGCAGGACCGGCTGCATCTCATGGGCCGAGTAGAGCGAACGCCGCGCGTTCGCCGCCCCGCCGATCTGCGCGCCCCATGTGGCCTTGGCCGCCAAACGATCATAGCTGCCCGCATCGCGCCGCGCCGCTTTGCGCGGGCGGGCGGGGGCAGGGCTGGCACTGGCCAGCGCCTGAAACTCCGGCAGCCGCGCATTGGCGGCGGAAATGTTCTTTTGCAGCCGGTCGAGGTAGGTATCGCGGTATTCCGGCTCAAAGGAATGATACGAGCCCGCCGCCTGCAGCCAACTGCCCGTGCGCCGATGCAAGCGCTTAAGGAAGCGCGCCGCGTAATCCACATTCACCCGCGGATCGAACCCTTGGGCGGGGCTGTCAAAAGCATCCGGGTGCCAGCGCATGTTGATCTGCATACAGCCCACGTCGATCGAGCGGATGCCGCTTGCCTGACGCTCTGCAATCCAATCCAGCGCGGCAGTGCGGCTGTCGAACAGCCGCCCTTCGCCCGCGGCGTTGACCGCATAGGGCCAGACGGTGAAATGCCCGTTGCGGCGGGTGCCCGCCTCTTGCAGGCCGATGGCCAGCAGCAGATTGTCGGGGATGCCATGCCGGGTTTGGGCGGCGAGGATCTCGCGGATGCAGACGCCTTCGGGCCCGCCCTTGGCGGCCAGCGTCCGCGCAGTTTTGGTTACCGCATTTTTCTGCGATGGCTCGTAGAATGACCCCCAGCCTTGGGCGAGTGCAGGGGTGGCAAGCACCGCCCCCAGCAGCGCCGCGCGGGCCATATGCCAAAGCGCTCTCACAGCCCACCGTTCTGCACGAGGTCAAAGACTGTATCCGACAGGTTCTTCAGCGTGGCATACATAAACGGCGTCGCCGCCAGCAGGGTGACAAAGATCATCACGATCTTGGGCACGAAGGTCAGCGTCATTTCCTGAATCTGCGTGAGCGCTTGAAAGAACGCGATCACCAGACCAATCGCCAGCGCCACCCCCAACACCGGACCCGAGGCCAGAAGCACGGCCCAGACGGTAGCAGAGATGATGTCATAGGTCTGGGTTTCGGTCATGGCCTAGATCGGCATCCGCAGAATTTCCTGATAGGCTTCGACAAAGCGGTCGCGCACGGAGACGGCCACTTTGACGGTGGATTCCATCGCCAGCATGGCTTCGACCACCTGCTGGGTATCCGCCTCACCGCGCAGCCCGGCTTGGGCCACGGCTTCGCCCTCACGCACCGTTTCCAGCGCGCTTTCCGAGGCTTGCTGCACCATATTGGTGAAACTATTGGCGCTGGCGCCTGTCTCTTCGGCGATGGCTTCGCCCTTTTGCGCCGTCAGCGATTGCGAGGTGCGATAGGCACCGCGAACCGCGGCGGTCGAGATCAGGGAGGCGGGATCGCTCATCTCAGGTCAGCCTCACTTCAGCAGGTCGAGCATCTGACCGCGCATCCGGCGGCCCGACTCGAACATGTTCATATTGGCCTCATAATTGCGCGAGGCTTCGCGCATGTTGGCCATCTCGATGATCGGATCGACATTGGGGCGTTTGACATAGCCGGTTTCATCCGCCGCCGGATGCGCCGGGTCATAATCGCGGCGAAAGGGGGATTGGTCGCGCCCGATACGGTCGACCTCCACCAAGGAGCCGCCGCCATTGCGGTCAATCAACTCTGAGAAACTGATGGTCTTGCGGCGAAAGGGATCGGCGCCGGGCGTGGTGCCCGTTGAATCGGCATTGGCCACGTTTTCCGAGATCACCCGCAAACGCGCGGTCTGCGCGGTCATCCCGCTGGCGGCGATTTTGGCGATGGACTGAAGCGGATCCATGAGCTTCCCTTACCTGTTTCCGGTGACGGCCATGGTCAGCATGTCATAGCTTTTGCGGTAAAGCTGTGCGGCCAACCTATAGTGATCGCCGATCTCGGCGGCCTTCACGGCCTGTTCTTCGAGGTTCACGGTATTGCCATCCAAGGTCGTGCCCTTGGCGTATCCGTCCGTCACCTCGCGCACGCCGGGCGTGCCATGGGCGACACCGGTGAAATGTTTGTCATGGGTGGTCACCAGCCCGGTGTCGCGCGACAACTCGCCGCTGAGCATCGATTCAAAGGACGATACATCGCGCGCCTTGTAGTTCGGGGTCGAGGCATTGGCGACGTTTTCAGACACGACCTTCTGCCGGGCCGAGAGCCACTGCATCCGGTCCGACGCAAGTCCAAGAATAGAAAGATTAGACAAGTTCATTTTTTTGCCTATAGCCTGTTTAATCCTTGTATAGTAAATATTGCCCCGCGCTCCTAGAGGAAATTTATCCATGCAGACACTCTTTTCCGAGCTGACCAGTTTCGCCCGCGAGGCAGGCGAGGCCGAGATCACCGGCGAAGTGCGCGCGATCACCGGCATCACGCTGACCGCCGTGGGGCTGGAGCGGGTCTTGGGGATCGGCGAGCGCTGCATCGTGCATGGCTCCGACGGGCCGGTCCATGCCGAGGTGGTGGGGCTGGGCAGTCACGGCACGGAATTGCTCCCCTTCGGCTCATGGCGCGGGGTGGCGGCGGGCGACCGGGTCGAGGTCGCGATTGGCCGCGATGTGATCCGCCCCGATGAAAGCTGGAAGGGCCGGGTGATCAGCGCCTCGGCGACCCCGCTCGACGGGAAAGGACATCTGCCCGAGGGCAACGACCCCCGCCCGCTGCGCGCCGCCCCGCCGGGCGCTTTCGACCGCAAGCGCATCGGGCCGAAACTCGCGACCCATGTCCGCGCGCTGGATGTTTTCACGCCGCTTTGTCAGGGCCAGCGCTTGGGCATTTTCGCCGGCTCCGGCGTCGGGAAATCGACGCTCATGGCCATGCTGGCACGCTATACGGGCTGCGACGTGGTGGTCATGGCGCTGGTCGGCGAACGCGGACGCGAGGTGCAGGATTTCATCTCGACCGACCTCGGCCCCGAGGGGATGGAAAAGGCGGTTCTTGTTGTCGCCACGGGCGATGAGCCGCCGCTGACCCGCCGCCAAGCCGCTTGGACCGCCATGGCCGTGGCCGAACATTTCCGCGATCAGGGCCAACATGTGCTCCTCTTGATGGACAGCGTCACCCGCTTCGCCATGGCGCAGCGCGAAATCGGCCTCGCCTCGCGCGAACCGCCCACCGCCAAGGGCTATCCGCCGACGGTTTTCTCGGAGCTTCCGCAGATGCTGGAGCGCGCCGGGCCGGGGCCGGTGGGTAAGGGGGATATTACCGCGATTTTCACCGTTTTGGTGGATGGCGACGACATGAACGACCCCATCGCCGATGCCGTGCGCGGGATCACCGACGGGCATATCGTGCTCGACCGCAAGATCGCCGAAAAGGGCCGCTACCCGGCGATTGACCTGCTGGCGAGCGTCTCTCGAACGTTGCCGGATTGCCACAGTGATGTGGAATATACGCTGCTCACCGCCGCCCATAAGGCGCTGGCGGCCCATGCGGATATGGAAGAATTGATCCGCATCGGGGCCTACCGCGCGGGCAGCAACCCCGAGCTTGACCGCGCCATCGCCTTTGCCGGACCTTGCGAGGCTTTCCTGAGCCAGCGCAAGGCCGAGCATACCCCGCCGCAATCCTCTTTTGCCGAGGTGGCAGGGATGCTCGACCGGGCAGGCATCAGCCCGGGCTGAGCTTTACCGCAGATTGAACTTCTAGGGTCGCCCGGCTGCAGGCCGGGCAGCGCCGACCCGCCCCCCTGGGGCGGCGCTGCCCTTCGTGGTATAAAAAAATCTCGCCCCGATTGCCTCGCCGCCACCCCCAGCGTGGAGGGTGGGAAAGGCCGACCTACGTCGCCTACTGCAACCGGCGCAGCAACTCGACCGAAGGTTCACCCGTCGCGGGCAGGCCCGCGCTGGCCTGATAGGCGCTGATCGCCTTGCGGCTGTTCGGCCCGATCACCCCATCCGCGCCATCGGTATCGAACCCCCGCGCGGTCAGCCGTTGCTGCAACGCGATCCGGTCGTCCTTGGTCAGCCCATTAGCATCGGGCGGGAAGCTGCCGCGCAGCGGCCCGCCGCCCGCGATGCGATCCGCCAGATGGCCCACGCCAATCGCATAGCTGTCGGAGTTGTTGTAGCGTTTCAACGCGCGGAAGTTGCTGGTCACCACGAACTGCGGCCCGCCCGCCTGCGGCTGGATCACCGACCCCGCGCTGGCGGGAAGACTGCCCAACTCACCGCCCCATTTCAGCCCCCGCGTCCAGCCGTTGCGCGACAGATATGCGGCGGTGGAGGCCAGCGCATCGCTGGGGTCTTCCGACCAGATATCGCGCCGCCCGTCGCCGGTGAAATCCACCGCGAAGGCTTGGTAAGAGGTGGGGATGAACTGCGTATGCCCCATTGCCCCGGCCCAAGACCCGGTCAGCCGGTCGGCAGTGATGTCGCCGTTTTGCAGGATCTTCAGCGCCGCGATCAACTGCTTTTCAAAGAACGCCCCGCGCCGACCATCATAGGCCAATGTCGAGGTGGCTGAGACGACAGGCACATTGCCACGCCGTTCGCCAAAGAAGCTCTCCAGCCCCCAGACCGCCGCGACGATCTCTGCCGCGACGCCGTAGCGGTTTTCGATCGCGCTTAGGGTGCTGCGGTGCCGTGCGAAGGCGGCGCGCCCCTTGGAAACACGCTCGTCCGAGGCCGCGATGGCAAGGTAGTCTTCCAGACTGCGGCTGAATTCCGTCTGGTTGCGGTCCCGCTTGACCACGCCGGGCAAATAGCCCGTGCCGCGGAACCCGCGGGCCAAAGTGCTGGCCGAAATCCCCTGTGCAGTGGCACGGTTTTTGAAAGCCGCGACCCATGCGTCATAGCCCGCGTTGGGCACGGGGCGCAGATCGTCCGGCACCCCCGCCGCCGCCGCGGGGCCAAGCGCGCCGCCCCCGGTCGAACAGGCCGAGGTCAGCCCCAATGCGGCAAGGCCGAATGCGAATGTTCTGCGTGAATGTCTCATAAAACCTGCCTGTCGCTGCGTTCTTGCCTTTTGCACAGCATATCGCAGGCAGGTCGCCCGACAAGGCGGGATCGCCCCTATGGCAAGGCTTTGCCTAAGAAATTGACGCGGCTGGCTTTACTGACCGGGCTGGTACAAAGGCACCGTCGACATCGACATCTTGGCCGAACCGTCCTGCACCCGTTGACTGTGGCTGATGTAGATCAGCGTGTTGTTCTCTTCGTCGAAAATACGCTTGACCTTCAGGGTCTTGAAGATGATCGAGCGGCGCTCGCTAAAGACATTCTCACCTTCGTCGCCACGGTCAATGTCACCAATCTCAATCGGGCCGGTCTGGCGGCAGGAGATCGAAGAGTTCGACGGGTCTTCGAACCAATTGCCCTTTTGCAGCCGGTCGATCAGCCCGCGTTCGAAAAAGGCCAGATGGCAGGTCACGCCCTTCACCTTGGGGTCGGCCACGGCTTCGACAATGATGTCATTGCCCAGCCAATCCACATCCACCTTGCCGACCTCTTCGGCGCTGGCAGTGGTGGCGAAAATACTGGCGGAGAGGGCGGCGGCGCGGGCAAATGTCTTATTCATGGCAGGCAAACGCGCAGCGGGCGGCGCGGTTCCCGAAAATTCGCACGGTGGCCTCACCGCCGGGATTTGGCCAGCGCGCAGGCCGCCTCATGCTGGCTGAGAAAGACCTCCCCGGTCAGCTCGTCAAGGAAATGACTGCGTTTCAGCCGGTCCATCACCGGGCCTTTCACCTCGCTCAAGTGCAGGCGAATATCGGCATCCCGCAGCCGCGTGTTGATCGCTTCGAGCGATTCCAGCGCCGAGAGGTCGATTTCATTCACCGCGGGGAACATCAGCACCACATCCGTGAGGTCAGGCTTATCGGCGGCATATTGCGCCAGCTGATCCTCCAAGAACCGCGCATTGGGAAAATAGAGGCTTTCGTCCACCCGCAGGCTCAGCACGTGTGGCTGGGTCTCAACCTCATGCCGCAGCACATTGCGGAAATGCTCGGTCCCCGGCACCCGGCCCACCACGGCCATATGCGGGCGGGAGGTCTTGTAAAGATGCACGAGGATCGAAGTCACGACGCCCGCGCTCACCCCGGCTTCGACGCCGAAGATCAGCGTCAGCAGGATCGTCACGCTGACGGCGGCGAAATCGGCGTGGCTGAAGGCCCAAGCGCGTTTCAGGATTGAGAAGTCGACGAGGCTCAGCACCGCGACGATGATCGTGGCGGCCAGCGTGGCTTTGGGCAGGTAGTGGATGAGCGGCGTCAGAAAAAGCGCCGCCAGCGCCAGCCCGGCGGCAGTGAAAGCGCCTGCGGCAGGGGTCTCGGCGCCCGCGTCGAAGTTCACCACCGAGCGCGAGAAGCCCCCGGTGACCGGAAAGCCGCCGGTAAAGGCCGCGCCAAGGTTGGCGCTGCCGAGGCCGATCAACTCCTGATCCGGGTCGATCCGCTGGCGTTTCTTTGCGGCCAAGGTCTGCGCCACGCTGATGCTCTCGACAAAGCCGATGACCGAGATCAGCAGCGCCGGGACGAAGAGTTGCGCCAGCAGGTCGGGGGAGAAGGAGGGCAGGGTGAGCGGCGGCAGGCTCTGCGGCACTTCCCCCACGATCGCAACACCCCGCGCACCCAGATCGAAGCCCCAGACCGCCAGCGTCGTGGCCAAGATCGCCAGCACCGGCCCGGTTTTGGCCCCGATATCCGCCATCTGCGGCCCCAGCCCCATGCGCCGCAGCAGCGGTTTCAGTCCGCCGCGCACCCAGAACAGGAAGGCCGTGGCGGCCAAGCCCAAGCCGAGGGTGATGACATTGACCTCCCCCAGATGCGCCCAGAGGCTCGACAGGATCTGCGGCAGGGTATGCCCCTCGGCCTCGATCCCCAGAATATGCCGCAACTGGCTGGCGGCGATCAGGATGCCGGAGGCGGTGATGAAGCCCGCGATCACCGGGTGCGACAGGAAATTCGCCAGAAACCCCAGCCGAAACAGCCCAAGCGCCAGCAGCATCGCACCCGACAGAAAGGCCAGCGTCAGCGCCGCCGTGACATAGCCCGCCGTGCCGCTCTGCGCGATCTCGCCCACTGCCGCCGCCGTCATCAGCGAGACCACGGCCACCGGCCCCACCGCCAGCGCGCGGCTGGTGCCAAAGATGGCGTAGAGCACGATGGGCGCGATGGAGGCATAGATCCCGGCCTCGGGCGGCATCCCCGCCAAAAGCGCATAGGCCAGCGATTGCGGGATCAGCATGATCGTCACGATCACCGCCGCGATCATATCCCCGGTGAACTGGCCGCGGTCATAGCGCCGCCCCCAGTCGAGGATCGGCAGGTAGTGCGAAAGCGAAGGGAGAGGCATGGGCGGCGATCCGTCAGATAGGGGCGGCCCCAAGGGGCCGCCCGGTTGGCTCAATCGAAACGGTTTACGGGCAGTTTCAGGTAGTGATGGCCATCATCCTCCGCCGGGGGCAGTCGGCCGCCGCGCAGGTTGATCTGCAATGCGGCGAGGATGCGGTTGGGCAGCGACAGGGTCGCGTCGCGTTTCTGGCGGCGCTCGATGTAGTCCTCGCGCTTGGTGCCATCCTTGACGTGGATGTTATGGGCGCGGTGCTCGTCCACCGTGGCCTCCCACCGGGGCTCATCGCGCTCATCGGTGCCGTAGTCATGGCCGATGTAAAGCCGCGTGTCGCCGGGCAGGGCGAGGATGTCTTGGATCGAGTCCCACAACTCCTCAGTCGTGCCGCCGGGGAAATCCGACCGCGAGGTGCCCGCGTCGGGCTGCATCAGCGTGTCATGCACGAAGGCCGCATCGCCACAGACATAGGTGATCGACCCCAGCGTATGCCCGGGCGACAGCATCACCTTGGCGTCAAGCTCGCCGATCTTGAAGGTCTCGCCCTCCTGAAACAGGTGATCAAAATCGCGATCCGGGTCAAAGGCATCGGGCATGTTGTAAAGATCGGCCCAAATCTTGGCGATCTCAGGCACCAGCGCGCCAATAGCGTTGGGCGCGCCCGTACGCTCTTTCAACTGGGCCGAGGCCATGACGTGATCCGCATGGGGGTGGGTATCCAGCACCCATTCCACGGTGAGGCCATTTTCCTTAACCAGATCAAGCACCTGATCCATGCTTTCGGTCGTGAACTTGTAGTTCTTCGGGTCGAAGTTCCACACCACGTCGATCAACGCGGCCTTCTTTGTCGCCGGATCGGCACAGATGTACTGGATCGAGCCGGTGTCAGGCTCATAGATGCCCCAGACATCGGGGCTGCCTGCTCCGGTCGAAGGGGAGTGGCGCACGACGGGTGAATTGAGAGGGTCGCTCATCTGGCTGGTCCTTTCTTGGATTTAGAGGTCAAATTAGGGCTGTGCCGGGCGACCCACATGCCGCCCAGCATGAAGGGGACAAAGATCAAGGTGCCGCTGGCCGCGATGGGCAGGGCGGTCAATGCCGGGCCGGGGCAAAAGCCGCCCAAGCCCCAGCCGATGCCGAAAATCGCGGCGCCGGTTAGCAGTTTCGGCTCAAGGTCGTTGCGGGTGGGAAGGCGGAATTTATGGTCGAAATAGGGGGTCTGACGGCAGCGGAACAGCCATGCGAACCCCGGTGCCGTCACCGCGATGGCGCCGCCCATGACAAAGGCAAGGCTGGGATCCCATGTGCCAAAAACATCGAGGAAGTTCAGCACTTTGGCCGGGTCGGCCATGCCGGAAACGATCAGGCCTATGCCGAACAAAAGGCCGGAGAGCAGGGCAAAGAACTGTTTCATGTCACCCTCCGATCACATGGCGCATGACAAAGACGGTCACGAATGCCGTCGCCATGAAGGTCACCGTCGCCACGATCGACCGCGCCGAGCCTCGGCTGATCCCGCAGACGCCGTGGCCCGAGGTGCAGCCGTTGCCATAGGTCGCGCCAAAGCCGACGAGCAGCCCGGCCACGGCCATCAGGACGGGGTTCGAAGGCACCCATTGCTGCGGCCAGCCACCCGAGGTAATCAACCAAAGCGGCGCCGCGAGCAAAAGCCCCAATACGAAGAAAAACGACACGCCCCGCGCTTCGCCGTCGCTGTCACGCGCGAAAAGCCGAGAGGTCAGCCCGCTGATCCCCGCGATGCGGCCGTTCGTGGCCATCAACAGCACCGCCGAGGCCCCGATCATCGCGCCGCCGCTCAGCGACAGCCATGGTGTGAATTCGGTTTCCATCTCTCAACTCCTTACGGCCCGCCAAGCGGCTGCCTTGTGTCAGACTTTAAATCAGTATATATTACGTCATCATAATATTCAATGATGCTAATATGAAAAACACGGACGACTTTCTGGATGGCGATATCGCCGGGGCTGCGGCGCTTATGACGATGCTTGCCTCAGAAGCGCGGTTGCAGATCCTGTGCCGTCTGATCAGTGGGGAACGCTCGGTCGGGGATTTGGCGCAGGCCTGCGGTCTGTCGCAATCCACCATGTCGCAGCAGTTGAAAAAGTTGAAGGACGCCGGTCTGGTCGACAGCCGCCGGGCGGGGCAGACGATCTTTTACCGCGTCAAGGGGCAGGAAGCCGTGGCCGTTCTGGAAACGCTGCATGGCCTCTACTGCGCGCAAAAGTAAAACGCCCAGCAAAACCGGGCGCTTCTCTTACGCTTTGCTATCTGCGTAGGATTTAACCAACTGACCGATCTTCTCTTCGGTCAGGTCGATGCCGCGGGCCTTGCCCTCCTGCAGGGCCGTGTCACCGTCCCAACCCTTATCCGCCGCGAGCGCCATCAAGGTCATCGCCCCTGCACGTTTGCCCGACGCGCAGTGCAGAAACACCGGCTGGGGCAAGTCGTCTAGTGATTGGCGGAATTCATCCACCGTCTCGGGTCCGAGGCTGTCCGGCGTCACCGGATGGTGCAGGTAGTTCAACCCCAGCTTCTCGGCCACCAGCCGCTCTGCATCGGGGGAGAGGCCGCCTTTCTCATCCGAGGCACGGAAGTTCACCAGTGTTTTCATCCCGGCCGAGGCCGCCTGCTCCAGCCCTTTTGCGTCCGGCGTGAACAGGGCCACGTTATGGGCAGGGTCGATGGTCGCGATCTTTTGGCTGTCGTCGGTCATTCTGGCCTCCTTCTCTGCGCGGATGCAGTCGCCCGCGCGTGGTGGTTTCAGCGGCCCAACCCCAACCCGGCGCAACTGTTCCCCGCTTAGCAGAACGGGCCGCGCTGCGCAGATATAATCCGAGTATTAAAGTCAGGATTGTCACCGCCGCCCGGTTTTGCTAGGCAGCTGGCAGAAATTCCGCTTGGCGCAAGAGGTGCTGCGACGATTCTGCCCAGCTGTGGCAGGCGCCCCAGACCTGCGCCGTGATCAAAGACAAACCCATCGGGAGCCACCCCCATGCCGCATTTTCGTTCCGCGTTCCTCGCGGCCCTGTCCCTGACCATCGCCGAAGGCGCCGCCGCCGAGACGCCCGCTGCAACCCCGGCCAGCGCCTCGCCCGCGCTCAAGGTCGAACTGAACGCCGCCGACACCACGGAAGCCAATTGCAAGCTGACCTTCCTCATCACCAACGAGCTTTCCGCCCCGCTCGACAAGGCGGTCTATGAAACGGTGCTGTTCGACCGCGAAGGCACCGTGAACCGGCTAACGCTCTTCGATTTCGGCGAACTGCCCGTTGGCCGCCCGCGCGTGCGTCAATTCGTGGTGCCGCAGATCACCTGCGAAAACCTTGGCCGCATCCTCTTTAATGGCGCGCAAAGCTGTGACGGCGCGGGGATCGAGGCGGGCACCTGCGAAAGCGCGCTGGCCCCGGCGACCCGGACCGAGATCGAGGTGCTGGGCTGATGGATCAACTTGACGCGCTGCTGACCCCGCTGCGGGGCATTGCCGAAACCGGTGGCCCGGTGGTGGTGATCCTGATGGCCGTGGCCGTGCTGACCCTTGCGGTCGCGCTTTATAAGACTTGGCAGTTCCGCGCCGCCGCCGTGGGCCGCCACCGGGCGCTGTCCGAAGCGGTCAACGCATGGGAGCGTGGCGATGCCGCCGCCGCCCGCGCGGCGCTGGGCCGGTCGAAAAGCTACCTCGCCCCGGTGATCGAATTGGCCATGTCCGCGCCTGAGGCGGGTGCCTCTCGCTTGCAGGCCGAGGCCGAGATGCGTTTTGCCAAGCTAGAGCGCGGCTTCCGCCTGCTTGATTCCGTGGCGCAGCTTGCCCCGCTCTTGGGTCTCTTCGGCACGGTTCTGGGCATGATCGAAGCCTTCCGCGCCTTGCAGGATGCGGGCTCTCAGGTGGACCCGTCGATCCTCGCCGGTGGCATCTGGGTGGCGCTTCTGACCACTGCCGTCGGGCTTGTCGTGGCCATGCCGACCGCGCTGGTGCTCAGCTGGCTTGAGCAACGCATGGAGAACGAGCGCGTCATCGCCGATAAGGCGATCCTCACCGTGCTGCACCCGGGCCAGAACGCGGCCCCCGCCGCTGCGCCCGCCGCCACGCCCTTTGCCGCCGCCGCGCCCCGGCCAGCCCATGGCTAGGCCACGCCGGCGGCGCAACCGCCTCTCCATGACCTCCCTGATCGACGTGATCTTTCTGCTGTTGTTGTTTTTCATGCTGACCTCGACCTTCTCAAAATTTGCCGAGATCGAATTGGCCGCAGCGACATCCGGGGCAGGGGCCGAGGCGGGGGCGAAACCCTATTTCCTGCAACTGACCACCGAGGGGCTGCGCCTCAACGGCGATGCGCTGGCGCTTGACGCGTTGACCGCCAGCCCCTTGGCCGAGGCCGAGGAGGGCACCCCGCTTTTGGTCTCGCTCGGGGCCCAGGTCGAGGCGCAGGCGCTGGCCGATCTGCTCATCGCGCTGCGCGCCCTGCCGGGGCTCAGCGTCTCGGTTCTGGAGGGCTGACCATGCGACCCATCGCCAAGGCCAAACCGCAACGCGAACCGACCATCGCGCTGATCAACATCGTCTTTCTGATGCTGGTCTTCTTCATGGTCGCAGGCACCCTGTCGCAGCCGCTCGATTCCGATCTCAACCTCGTCGAAACCCGCGAGCTTGAGGGCCGCGCCCCGCCCAATGCGCTGGTGGTCCATGCCGATGGCCGCATGACCTACGCAGGCCAAGACCGCGCCAGCGTGGTCGATTTCATCGACGCGCTGCCCGAAGAAGAGCGCGACACCGTGCGGCTCCTCCCCGACCGTGCGCTGCCCGCCCGCCGCCTTGTCGAACTGACTCGCGAGCTGCGCGGGGCAGGGGCCGCGCGCGTCATGCTTGTCACCGAAAGGGCGCTGCAATGATCCCCCGTTCCGGTCTCGTCAAAACACTTTCCATCGGCGTCGCGGCCAGCCTCGTCGTGGGCGTGTCGCAACTCGCCCAGATCGACGACAGCGCCAAGATCGCAGGCGGCGGCGCGCCCGCCGCGGCCCAGCTTGGCACGCGGTTCGAGGATATGGCGGTCGGCACATTGGATGCCGAACCGGTGGAAGAGATCACCCCAACCCCCGGACCCGAACCGCTGGAGACCGCAGAGGCCCTGCCGCCGACCCCCGCGCCCGAGCCCACGCTCACCCCCACGCCTGCGCCCGTCGCAGAGCCGGTGCAGACGGTTGAGGCCGAGCCGATGCCCGTGGCCCCGCCCGCCGCCGCGCCGACAGAGACGCCGGTCTTGCCCGCCCTGACCCCGGTCGAAACCCCGCCCGAGACGACTGAGGCCACGCCAACCATTACGGCTGCCGCCCCGGTGCCGCCGGTCGAAACCCTCACCGCCGAGGCCGAGGATGACGCGCCGCGCCTGTCGCAGCGCCCGCAGCGCCGCGACCCCGAACGCGCCGCCGAGGCCGCCAAGAAGGCCAAGCCCAAGCCGCAGCCGAAACCCAAGCCCAAACAGACCACGCGCGGCAATGCGAAGCGCAACAACACCAAGGGCGCGCAGACCGCCAGCCGCGCGGGCAATGCCGCGCAATCGGGCAGCCGCCAACGTGCCGCCGCGCCTGCGGGCAATGCGGCGGCCAGCAACTATCCCGGCAAGGTGATGAGCCGCATCGCCCGCGTCGGCAAGCCGCGCGTCCGCTCCCGCGGGACGGCTGTGATCGCCTTTTCCATCGGTGGGGGCGGGCAGTTGGCAGGGGTTCGCGTGGCCCGCAGTTCCGGGTCGGCGGCGCTGGATCAGGCGGCGCTTGGCATCATTCGCAAGGCCGCCCCTTTCCCGCGCCCGCCCGCCGGGGCACGGCGCAACTTCTCGATCCAGATCAAGGGCCGGTAACGGGCAGGCGGAGGGCTCAGCCCTCCGCGATCACCCCATCGACCGCCGTGCCCAGCATCTCGACCGTCATCTCGATTTCCTCGGGTGGAGAGGTAAAGGCCGGAGCCAGCAGAACGTGATCCCCCGCCGTGCCATCGGCGCAGCCCTGCGAAGGGTAGCAGATCATCCCTGCCTCCATCGCCGCGCGCTGGATCTTGCCCGCAAGGTTGCGGCTGACGTCGAAGGGCGTCTTGCTGTCGCAGTCGGCCACCAGTTCGATGGACCAGAACAGCCCGCGCCCGCGAATGTCACCGACATGGGCATGCTGGCCGAAGCGGTCGCGCAGCGCGGTTTCCAACTGCTGCCCCCGGGTGCGCACCGCGCTCAGCAAATCGCGGCTCTCGACCTCTTGCAGCACCGCCAGCGCGCCCGCCGTGGCCACCGCATGGGACATATAGGTGTGCCCGTTCCACAGGTTGCCGCTGCCCGCCATGATCGCCTCGATCACGCTTTGCCGCGCCATCACCGCCGCGATCGGCTGGTAGCCCGCGCCGAGGCCCTTGGCCATGGTGGTGATATCGGCGCAAATGCCTTCCTGCTCCAACGCGAAAAGGCTGCCCGTCCGCCCCATGCCGCACATCACCTCATCAGCGATGAGCAGCACGCCGTACCGATCACAAATCTCACGCACATGTTTGAAATATCCCGCAGGCGCGGGCTGGGAGCCGAGCGAGGCGCCGACCACCGGCTCGGCCACGAAGGCGGCCACCGTCTCCGGCCCCAGCTCAACAATCCGCGCCTCCAACTGATCCGCCAGCCGCCGCGCGAAATCCGCCGCGCTCTCGCCCTCGCGTTGCAGGCGGTAGGCATAGGCGGCGTCGATATGCTCGACCTCCATCAACATCGGGGCAAAGGGTTTGCGGCGCCCGGCATGACCGCCCACGGCCAAGGCCCCCAGCGTATTGCCGTGATAGCTGGGCTTGCGCGCGATGATCTTGGCGCGCGCCGTGTCGCCGCGCTCCAGATGGTACTGCCGGGCGAGCTTCAGCGCCGCCTCCATCGCTTCGGACCCGCTGCCCAGATACATGACCCGGCCTTCGCCCGTACCCTCGGGCGCGCGGGCGATGAGATGGTCGGCCAGTGCCTCTGCCGGGGCGTTGGTGAAAAGGCCAGTATGGGCAAAGACAAGCTTGTCCATCTGCGCGGCGACGGCGGCGCGCACGGCGGCATTGTCATGCCCAAGGCTTGATACAGCCGCACCGCCACAGGCGTCCAGATAGCGCTTCCCCTTGTCATCAATAAGGAAATTTCCTTCTCCGCGTACGATCACAGGTTGCGTGGCGCGCAGGTTACGGTGCAATACATGGCTCATCGTAGAATCCGATCCTTGGGGTCGACCCTATTTACCGCTTCGCCTGCTGACTGCCACATTAATCAGCACAAGGCGCCTATTCGGAAAAGCTTGGGCTGACCTAGGGTCAGGAGAAGCTTGACAGGTAAAATATTTTATCAAACGGTAAAATACCTAACCAACGGGGGATAAAAATGACACAACGCAATTTCACACGCCGCTTCCTATTGGGTACGGCGGCCATGCTGGCGGGTGCCAGCCTTTTGCCGCAGGGCGCGCTGGCCGCCGAGCCGATCAAGGTTGCGGGCGTCTACACCGTGCCGGTGGAACAGCAATGGGTCAGCCGTATCCACAAGGCTGCCGAGGCGGCACAGGAACGTGGCGACATCGAGTATACCTTCACCGAGAATGTCTCAAACACCGATTACGCCCGCGTGCTGCGTGAATATGCCGAGGCCGGCAACCAGTTGATCGTGGGCGAGGTCTTCGGCGCCGAGGCCGAGGCCCGCGAGGTCGCCGCCGATTACCCCGAGGTTGCCTTCCTCATGGGCTCCAGCTTCAAGCAGGACGATGCGCTGCCGAATTTCGCGGTCTTCGACAATTACATTCAAGACGCGGCCTACCTTTCGGGCATCGTAGCAGGGTCGATGACCGAGAGCGGCAACATCGGCATGGTCGGCGGCTTCCCGATCCCGGAAGTGAACCGCCTGATGCATGCTTTCATGGCTGGCGCTGCCGAGATGAACCCCGATATCAAGTTCCAAGTCAGCTTCATCGGCTCTTGGTTCGATCCGCCCAAAGCCAAGGAAACCGCCTTCGCTATGGTCGAGCAGGGGGCCGACGTGCTCTATGCCGAGCGTTTCGGCGTCTCGGACGCGGCGCAGGAGAAGGGTGTTCTGGCGATCGGCAACGTGATCGATACGCAAGCCGAATACCCCGAGACCGTCGTCGCCTCCGCCCTGTGGCATTTCGAGCCGACGCTCGATGCCGCCATCGCCGCCGTCAAAGCGGGCGAGTTCAAGGCCGACGACTACGGCCGCTATTCCTTCATGGCCGAGGGTGGTTCCTCGCTCGCGCCTCTGGGCACCTTTGAGGGCAAGGTCCCGCAAGAGGCGATGGACCTCATCGAGGAGCGCGAGAAGGCGATCCGCGACGGGTCCTTCACGGTCGAGATCAACGACGAAGAGCCGAAGTCCAACTAAATGACCGATCAAAACCCCGAGGCGCAGGTGGTCCTGCGCCTCGATGGCATTACCAAACGATTTGGCAAACTCACCGCCAATGACGCGATCTCCTTCGATCTGCGGCAGGGCGAAGTCATTGCCCTGTTGGGCGAAAACGGCGCGGGCAAGACCACGCTGATGAACATCCTCTTCGGCCACTACACGCCCGACGAGGGCCATGTGGAGGTTTTTGGCGAGCGTCTGCCCGCCGGTAACCCCCGCGCCGCGCTGGCCGCCGGTGTCGGCATGGTGCACCAGCATTTCACGCTGGCCGACAACATGTCCGTTCTGGAGAACATCGTGCTTGGCACCCGCTCGATCTGGCGACCCGGCTTTGGCCGTGCGCAGGCGCGGCAGCGGATCGTGGCGTTGATGGAGGACTACGGTCTCAGGGTCGATCCCGACGCCCAAGTCGGCAGCCTCAGCGTCGGCGAACGGCAGCGGGTCGAGATCCTGAAAGCCCTCTACCGCGAGGCGCGTATCCTGATCCTCGACGAACCCACGGCGGTGCTGACCCCGCAGGAAACCGAGGACCTCTTTGCCACCATGCGAAAAGCGGTCGCCCTTGGCCTCTCGGTCATTTTCATTTCCCACAAGCTGCATGAGGTCATGGCGATCTCCTCGCGCGTCGTGGTGCTGCGTCACGGCAAGTTGGTGGCCGAGGCCAAGACCGCCGAGACCGACCGCGCCGCCATGGCGCAGATGATGGTGGGCTCCGAAGTCGCCGCCCCCGTGGTGCGCCGCGCCGATCCCGGTGCCGCGCTGGTGACGCTTCAGGGTGTCTCCACGCCCGACGTCGGCAGCGCGCCGGGGCTGAAGAATGTCGATCTGGAACTGCGCGCGGGCCAGATCACCGGCCTCGCCGGGGTGTCCGGCAACGGGCAGACGGCGCTTGCTGACCTCATCGGCGGCCTCATTCGCCCTGCCTCCGGCACGTTCCACGTGAAAGGCGCCGCGCCGCGCGGCTGGTCGCCCCATGCCGCCATCGGCGCGGGCATCGCCCGCATTCCCGAAGACCGCCATAAGACCGGCACCATCGCCGATTTCGATCTCACCGAGAACGCGGTGCTCGAGCTCTATTCCCGCCCCGGGTTTTCCCGCCACGGCTGGATGAACTGGCGCGCCGCGCGCGATTTCGCGGCCAAGATCATCAAGGGATACGACGTGCGCTGCCCCGATCCCGAAACGCGCATTCGGCTGCTCTCAGGCGGCAACATGCAAAAGCTGATCTTGGGCCGGGTGCTGGAAACCGCGCCTTCGGTGGTGCTGGCCAACCAACCGGTGCGCGGCCTCGACATCGGGGCGCTCACCTACGTGCACGAACAACTCTTGGCCGCCCGCGACCGCGGGGCGGCGGTGCTGCTGATTTCCGAAGACCTCGACGAGGTCACGGCGCTGTCGGACGTGATCCACGTGATCTCCGAAGGCCGCCTTTCGCCCCCCTTCGCCCGCGGCGCGCTTACCCCTGCCGAATTGGGCGTCTGGATGGCGGGCGATGGATTCGAGGAGACCTCTCATGCGGCTTGAACCCGTCGCCAACCCCACGTGGACCCGCTCACTGGGCCTGCCCGCGCTGGCGCTTTTCGCCACCGTGGTCGTCGCCTCTCTGCTGGCGATGGTCGCGGGCGCGCAGCCGTTTTCGGTGCTGGGCCTGATCGTCAAGGGCGCCTTCGGCTCGAAATTCGCGTTGTTGGAGACGCTTAACCGCGCCACGCCGCTGATCTTCACCGGCCTCGCCGTCGCCGTCGCCTTCCGCGCGAAACTGTGGAACATCGGCGCCGAGGCGCAGCTTTACATGGGCGCGGTCGTCACCGTGGTGCTGGGCACCGGCGCGCTGGCATGGCCCAGCTTCGCGCTGCTGCCGACGATTGCCGTCGCCGCCATGCTCGCCGGGGCCGTGGTACTGCTGGTGCCGACCTTCCTCAAGACCCGCTTCGGCGTCGATGAGGTCGTCACCACGCTGCTTTTGAATTTCGTCGTGCTGCTCTGGGTCTCCATGCTACTCGAAGGGCCGCTGAAAGACCCGATGGGTCTCGGCTGGCCCAAGTCCGCCCGGCTGATCGGGGAGGCGCGTCTGCCGCGCATCGCCGAGGGGCTGCGGCTGCACTGGGGCTTTGGCCTCGCGCTGATCTCGGCGCTGGTGGTCTGGGTGATCCAGCGCCGCAGCACGCTGGGCTACGAGATGCGCGCGGTGGGTCTGAACCCCGCGGCGGCGCGTTTCGCGGGCATCCCGGTGAACGCCGTGCTGATCAAGACGGCGCTCTTGTCGGGCGGCCTTGCCGCACTGGCAGGCTTTTCCGAGGTGGCGGGA
This sequence comes from Sulfitobacter sp. 1A13353, assembly GCF_043557255.1. Taxonomy (NCBI): domain Bacteria; kingdom Pseudomonadati; phylum Pseudomonadota; class Alphaproteobacteria; order Rhodobacterales; family Roseobacteraceae; genus Sulfitobacter; species Sulfitobacter sp. 1A13353. The sequence goes on from NZ_JBIFFS010000003.1 coordinate 435,794, forward strand.
CTCAAGGGCAACCTCACCTTGGATATCTCGCCGGGCTTTGGCTACACCGGGATCATCGTCGCCATGTTGGCGCTTTTGAACCCCTTGGGCGTGGTGGTGGCGGCGCTCTTCGTCGCCGGCATCTTCGTGGGTGCCGACAGCATGAGCCGCGCCGCGGGCGTGCCGACATATCTCGCCGACATCATGCTGGCGCTGGCGCTGCTGGCGATGGTGCTGGCGATCATGCTCACGAAATTCCGGGTGAGGCGCGACTGATGGATATTTTCGACATTCTCCTTCAGGCGAGCTTTTGGACCGCCGCGATCCGCATCGCCTCGCCGCTGATCTTCGCCGCCTTGGGCGAGTTGATCTGCGAGCGGGCAGGGGTTCTGAACCTTGGTATCGAAGGCATCATGGTCGTCGGCGCCTTTGCCGGCTGGCTTACCGTCTATCTCGGCGGCGGGCTGTGGTTCGGCGTGGCGGTGGCGATGCTCTCGGGCATGGCCTTCGGGCTGGTGCACGGCGTGCTCACCGTGCCCTTTGGCCTCAGCCAGCATGTCGTCGGCCTTGGAATCACGCTGTTGGCGACATCGCTCACCTACTATTGCTACCGTCTGGCGCTGCCCGAGGTCACTTCGCCGCCCAAGATCGAGGCCTTCCAGCCGCTGGAGATCCCGCTCCTGTCCGAGATCCCGGTGATCGGTCCCGCGCTCTTCAACCAGACCCCGCTGACCTATCTGGCCTTCGTGCTGGTGCTGGTGGTCACGCTGGTGCTTTACCGCACGCCCATGGGCCTCGCCCTGCGCGCGGCGGGCGAGAATCCGGCGGCGGTGGAGGCGCAGGGGCTCAGCGTCTCGGCAATCCGCATCGGCGCGGTCATGGTTGGCAGCGGGCTGATGGCCGTGGGCGGGGCCTTCCTGACCATGTCGGCCTTCAACTCGTTCTTCTTCGAGATGGTCAACGGCCGCGGCTGGATCTGCATCGCGCTGGTGGTCTTCGGCTCGTGGAAGCCGGGCAAGACGCTTCTGGGCGCGGTGCTCTTCGCCGCCTTCGACGCACTGCAGATCCGGGTGCAGCAGACGCCGCTTGGGGCCGACATTCCCTATCAGATTTTCCTCATGGCGCCTTATATCCTGTCGATCCTCGCGCTTGTCGTCATGTCGCGCCGCGCGCAGGTGCCAGCGGCGCTGATGGTGCCGTTCAACAAGGGTGAGCGCTGAACGCAGCGCTCCCTCTCAACCCTTCCGTCCGGCCGCAGGCCGGGCAGCCCCCGGCCGCCCCCCCGGGCGGGGGCTTTCACCCCCCACCCGCGGCCGGGGACTGCCCTTCGTGGTATTCAGCCCCGCAGTCACAAGGACCAACCCATGTTCGACCTCATCATCAAAGGCGGCACGCTCCCCGACGGCCGCGCCACCGACATCGGCATCAAGGGCGACCGCATCGCCGCCATCGAAGACCTCTCCACCGCCGAGGCCCGCGACACCATCGACGCCAGCGGCGACCTCGTCAGCCCGCCCTTCGTCGACCCGCATTTCCACATGGACGCCACGCTCAGCTACGGCACCCCGCGGATCAACGCCTCGGGCACGCTTCTGGAAGGCATCGGCCTCTGGGGCGAACTCAAGGAAGTGATGACCCAGGACGAGGTCAAAGCCCGCGCGCTGGAATATTGCGATTGGGCCGCCTCGTTGGGGCTTCTGGCGATCCGCAGCCATGTCGACACCTGCGACGACCGGCTTCTGGGCGTCGAAGCCCTGCTCGACGTGCGCGAGACGGTGAAGGACTACATCGACCTGCAACTCGTCGCCTTCCCGCAAGACGGGCTCTACCGCGACCCCACGGCGCATGAGAACACCATTCGCGCCCTCGACATGGGTGTCGATGTGGTGGGCGGCATCCCGCATTTCGAACGCACCATGGCCGACGGCGCCCGCTCCGTCACTGCCCTATGCGAACTCGCCGCCGAACGCGGCCTCATGGTCGACCTGCATTGCGATGAGACCGACGACCCCCATTCGCGCCACATCGAGACGCTGGCCTATGAGACCCAACGCCTCGGGTTGCAGGGCAGGGTGGCTGGTTCTCACCTCACGTCGATGCATTCGATGGACAATTACTACGTCTCGAAACTGCTGCCGCTGATAGCCGAGGCAGAGGTCGCCGCGATCCCGAACCCGCTCATTAACATCACCCTGCAGGGCCGCCACGATAGCTTCCCGAAACGCCGCGGCCTGACGCGCGTGAAAGAGATGCAGGCCATGGGCATCGACGTCGGCTGGGGGCAGGACTGTGTGATGGACCCGTGGTATTCCATGGGCACGGGCGACATGCTCGACGTGGCCTTCATGGGGCTGCATGTGGCGCAGATGACCTCGCCCGAGGAGATGCGCCGCTGCTTTGACATGGTGACGAATGTGAACGCGCGGATCCTCGGCTTGCAGGACTACGGGCTGCGCGTCGGCGCGACCGCCTCGCTGGTGGTACTGGACGCGGGCAACCCGATCGAGGCGTTGCGCCTGCGGCCCGACCGGCTCTGCGTTGTGGCCAAGGGCCGCGTGATCTCACAACAGGCGCGCAACGACGCGCGGCTCAGCCTGCCGGGGCGGCCCGACAGCGTGCGCCGCCGCCATAGCGCGCATTCGTAAAACCGGGCTGAAAACAGGCCCAAAATCGGCGCCTTGAACCCGGGTGCCGATTTCCTACTTCTGGCCAATTGAACTCCGTCACACCCAGTGCTATGTTAGCGCTAACCGCGCCAATCCGCCCGAAACCGGGCCACCGGAGGACTCACCATGACCACGAAAATCGCCATCAACGGCTTTGGCCGCATCGGACGCTGCGTGCTGCGCGCGCTGATCGAGAACGGCTTTGACGGGATCGAAGTCGTTGCCATCAACGACCTGACCGATGCCGAAAACCTGCTGCACCTGCTGAAGTACGATTCCGTCCATGGCCGCCTGCCGGTGGATGCGGAATTGAAAGACGGCACCCTGCATGTGGCGGGCCAGTCCATCCGCATGACGGCAGAGCGTGATCCGGCGAAGCTGCCTTGGGGCGACGTCGATGTGGCCTATGAATGCACCGGTTTCTTCACCGCCCGCGACGCGGCGGCGAAACATCTGGAGAATGGCAGCAAACGCGTGTTAATCTCGGCCCCCGGCAAGGGGGTAGACCGCACCGTGGTCTACGGCGTCAACCATGACGAGTTGACCGGCGAAGACGTGATCGTCTCCAACGCGTCCTGCACCACCAACTGCCTCGCCCCCGTGGCCAAGGTGCTCGACGATACTTTCGGGATCGAAACCGGCTATATGACCACGATCCACGCCTATACCGGCGACCAGCCGACCCACGACAGCCCGCACCGCGACCCGTATCGTGGCCGCGCCGCCGCCCTGTCGATGGTGCCCACCTCGACCGGCGCCGCCGCCGCGATTTCCGAGGTGATCCCCCATCTGAAAGGCGTGCTCGAAGGCTCTGCCGTGCGGGTGCCGACGGCCAATGTCTCGCTCGTGGATCTGTGCATCATGCCCAAGAAACCGGCCACGGCAGAGGCGGTGAACGCGGCCATGCAAGAGGCGGCCGATGGCGCGTTGAAAGGCGTGTTGGCCTATGAGCCCGCGCCGCTGGTCTCGACCGATTTCAACCACGATCCGCATTCCTCGACCCTCGCGCCCGATCAGACGCGGGTGACCGATGGCGGCATGATCCGCGTGGTCAGCTGGTATGACAATGAATGGGGTTTCTCGAACCGCATGAACGACACTGCGCGCGCCATTGCCGCGCTGATCTAAGCTATTGCTGGCGCGGGGGGCAGCCCTCGCGCCCGCGCTCTACAGCGAGGCCGCCGCGCGGCTCGCTTGGTCATATTGACCCGACATCGCCCGAAGCTGCGCCGCAATCTTGCGCAGTTCCTCGCCCGAGATATCGGTGCGCGGCAAGCCATCCAGAAAACACGCCTGACGGATCGCGCGATAGGCTTCGCATAGCTCGGCGCCCGCAGGCGAGGTGCGATAGAACACCTCCTTGCCGCGTTTCTCTGCGCTCAGCAATTCGGCCTTGACCAGCTTGCGAAGGGCGTAGTTCACCGTATGCGTGTCTTCGATGTTGAGCAGGAAGCAGATATCCGTCAGCCGCTTCTCCCGGCCCCGGTGGTTGGCGTTGTGCAGCACGAGGATTTCCAGCGGCGTCAGATCGCCATTGCCCGCCGCCGCCATGCAACGCGACATCCAGCGGGTGAAGGCGTTATAGGCGATGATCATGCCGTATTCGAGTTCGGAGGCCTCCCAGCCATCGCCCTCGGCCAAGTGACGTGAAGAGACGATGCGGCGTGACGGGGTGGGGGGTACTTCTTCCGACATGCGGTGCCTCCGGGTGTTTGACCCCTCTGACGTTACCAAGACGCTGACAATTTACAAGCGTTTCGCGGCGCTTCGCCGGTGCAGCAGGGGCAAAGATCAATTTGCAACAGGTTGCGCTGCCACATTCGCGCCATCTTTCGCGCGGTCCCCGGCTTTGCTAGGCTGCTGGCAATAATAAACGAGGCAGGCAGAGCAGTTATGAAAACGGGCTTTCGGGGCACGTTTGTCATCAGCTGGTCGCAAACAGAGATCGACGGTCTGGAGGCCGCGCCGGTGCAGTCGCTCGAACTGGGCTCGGCCTGGGCGTGGCGCGGGGATACCATCCGGGTGGATGGGCCGAATGATGTGCTGCGGCTGGATATGGCGGACGGGGCAGAGCGGCTGCGCAAACGCGCGGCCCGCAAGGTGCAGCGCCTGATCGGGGCCGCGCTTGAGGAGGGGGGCATACTGCCGCCCGCACCGCGGCGCGATCTGGGCACGGCCCCGCTGCCCGACGACAGCTTCATGGTCACCAATGGCGCGCGGACCTATACCGTCACCCTGATTGACGCAGGCCCGGGGCGGATGCCGCTGCTGATGTTCGTCGATGAAATGCCCCCGCGCAACAGCGAGCTTTGGGTGATGCACAGCACCCTGACCCCGGCGCGCGATGACCGGCCCGAGGGCGGCGGGGTGATCTGTTTCACCCCCGGCACCCGCATCCGGACCCCCAAGGGCAGCGCCCTGATCGAAGAGTTGCGCGAGGGCGATCTGATCCAGACGAAGGACAATGGCGCGCAGCCGCTGGAGTGGATCGGCAGCCGCCGGATGACCGGCGCGCGGCTACATGCCATGCCGCATCTGCGCCCCGTGCGCTTCCGCCCCGGAGCCTTGGGGATTGCCCAGCCCGACGCCCCGCTGCTGGTCTCCCCCGATCACCGGATCGTGCTGCAAGGCGCTCAGGCCCGTGATCTGTTCAACTGTGACGAAGTGCTGGTCGCCGCCAAGGACCTGATCAACGGCCACAGCGTGGCCAGCGATATGTCCCTGCGCGAGGTGACCTATGTCCATGTGTTGCTGGCCGAACATCAGGTGATGTGGGCCAATGGGGTCGAGACGGAAAGCTTTCATCCCGCCTCCGCCCCGCTGACCAGCCTTGGCGCGCAGGACCGGGCGCGGCTGCTGGCCGCATATCCGCAGCTTGAGACGGATCCGCACAGCTATGGCGGTTTCGCGCGGCGCAATCTCAGCACTTCGGAGGCGGCGATCCTGCGGCATGTGGCGTGACAGCCGGGCACGGGCGCCCGACCGTTCGAGAGGCGCTTAACTCTCGGCGCCTTCTTCGATCAGGGCCGCGATGATCGCCCGTGCGCTGTCGGAATCCCATTTCGCATCGCCCTGCAACCGGGCAATCTCGCGCCCTTCACGGTCTAGGATCACGCTGATCGGCAGGCCGAACACGCCCATCTGGCTGGCGAGCTTTTGCTTCGGGTCTTGGTGACGGGGCAGGCTGTCGACACCCGCTTCCTCGAAGAACCGTTTGATCCCTTCCTCAGAGTTGCGCCCCGTGGCGATGGTTAGCACCTGAAAATCATCGCCGCCGAATTCCTTTTGCAGGGCGTTCAACTGTGGCATCTCCTTGCGGCAGGGCGCGCACCATGTGGCCCAGAAGTTCACCAGCACGATCTTGCCTTCGTAATCCGCCAGCGACATCGCCTCGCCATCGTCCTCACGCTCAAAGGTCACGTCAGAGGCCGCCTGCGGCGCGTCATGGATCACGAGTTTCTTCATGTCCCCTTCGCGCAGCCCCGCGATGTCAGCCGTTCCGGCAAGGGCGGGGTTTGCACCTGCGACAAGCAGCGTATAAACGAGGCCGAGCACAAGATTTTTCATACGTCCCTCCAAGGGTATTCAACATGACCGACACGACCTCGAACAAAATGTGGGGCGGGCGTTTCGCCGCCGGACCGGATGCGATCATGGAGGCGATCAACGCCTCGATCGGGTTCGACAAACGGATGGCCGCGCAAGACATCAAAGGGTCGCGTGCCCATGCCGCCATGCTGGCAGCCACAGGCATCCTGACTGATAACGACGCCGACGCGATACGGGAAGGGCTTCTCACAATCTTGTCAGAGATCGACGAGGGCCGGTTCGAATTCTCCGCAGCCCTCGAAGACATCCACATGAACGTGGAGGCACGGCTGAAAGACCTGATCGGAGAGCCCGCAGGCCGCCTGCACACGGGCCGCAGCCGTAATGACCAAGTCGCGACCGATTTCAAACTCTGGGTGCGCGACCAATTGGACGCCGCCGACGAGGGGCTGCAGGCCCTGATCCGCGCGCTTTTGTCTCAGGCCGAAGCGGGGGCCGATTGGGTCATGCCGGGCTTTACGCATCTGCAAACCGCGCAGCCCGTGACATGGGGCCACCACATGATGGCCTATGTCGAGATGTTTGGCCGTGACCTGTCGCGCATCCGCGATGCGCGCAAGCGGATGAACGAATGCCCGCTGGGGGCCGCCGCATTGGCGGGCACCTCCTTCCCGATCGACCGCGAGATGACGGCAGAGGCGCTTGGTTTCGACCGCCCCGCCGCGAACTCCCTCGACGCGGTGAGCGACCGCGACTTCGCGCTGGAATTCATGTCAGCCGCCAGCATCTGCGCCATGCATCTGTCGCGCTTCGCCGAGGAGCTGGTGATCTGGTCCTCCGCGCAGTTCCGTTTCGTGGCGCTGTCGGATCGTTTTTCGACCGGCTCCAGCATCATGCCGCAAAAGAAAAACCCCGACGCTGCCGAGCTTATCCGCGCCAAAGTGGGCCGCATCTTTGGCGCCAACACCGCGCTGATGATGGTGATGAAGGGGCTGCCGCTGGCCTATTCCAAGGACATGCAAGAGGACAAAGAGCAGGTCTTTGACGCTGCCGACAACCTGATGCTGGCGCTGGCCGCGATGACCGGGATGGTGGGCGACATGACCGCCGAGCGCGAGAACCTCGCCGCTGCCGCGGGCTCGGGTTTCTCCACCGCCACCGATCTTGCCGACTGGCTGGTGCGCGTGCCGAACCTGCCGTTCCGCGACGCGCATCACGTGACCGGCACGCTGGTGGCCATGGCCGAGGCGCAGGGCTGCGATCTGCCGGACCTGACGCTGGAGCAGATGCAATCGGTCCATGCCGAGATCACCAAGGACGTTTTCGATGTGCTTGGCGTCGAGAATTCGGTAAACTCGCGCATGTCCTATGGCGGCACCGCGCCCGCGCAGGTGCGTGCCCAAATCGCACGTTGGAAGGAAATCCTGAAGTGAAACGCCTCCTTGCGGCCCTTTCCCTGTTGAGCCTTGCCGCCTGTGGCGCGGATGGCGAACCGGTGCGGCCCACGGCGAGCAGCAGCATCACCATGTCCTCGTCGGGCGTCTCGGTAGGCACAGCGGTGGGGCTGCGCCGCGGGCCGTTCTCCGTCTCGCTCGGGGCCGGGTCGTGAGGCCGCTTTTGCAGATCACACTGGTGGCCGGGGCGCTTGCCTTGGCCGCTTGCACCCCGCCGCAGTCCGCCCCACGGCAGGCCGCACCCACACCGCCGACCGAGCCGGGGATCAGCCTGTCGGGCTATGCCACCGTCGGCGTGGTCAAGAGTTTCTGATGTCGCTTTTGCGGATGCTCTACCTCGCCCTCGCGGTCTGGGGCACGATCCATCCGATGTATTACTTCGTCACATGGTTCAACGCCGAAGGCTGGAGCCTGAGCGCCATGGTCGAGGCATGGCACGCGAATGCCGCCGCCAGCGGGCTGGTCTGGGACCTGACCATCGCTGCCGTCACTTTGACCATCTGGATCATTGGCGAGGTCGCCGTGCGGCGCAATTTCCTCAGCCTGATTGCCATTCCCGCCACGTTCTGTATTGGGGTGAGCTGTGGCCTGCCGCTTTATCTTTTCCTGCGGACAGCGCCCATCAGATAAGCGGCGACGACATGGGGCCAAACGCAGATGGATCATTTTCTCTATAAAGACGGTGTGTTGCATGCCGAAGACGTAAGCCTGGCCGAGATTGCCGCCGCCGTGGGCACGCCCGTCTATGTCTATTCCACCGCCACGCTGCTGCGCCATTTCCACCTTTTTGACGACGCGCTGTCGGGGATGGACCATCTGGTCTGCTACGCGATGAAGGCGAACTCTAACCAAGCCGTCTTGCGCACGTTGGCGCAGGCGGGCGCGGGGATGGATGTGGTCTCGGGCGGGGAATACCGCCGGGCGAAAGCGGCGGGCGTGCCGGGCGACAGGATCGTCTTTTCCGGCGTTGGCAAGACCCGGGAAGAGATCGAACTGGCGCTGACGGGGGGCATCCGCCAGTTCAACGTCGAGAGCGAGCCAGAGATGATCCTGCTGGATGTCGTGGCGCGCGAATTGGGCAAAGTGGCCCCGATCACCATCCGCGTAAACCCGGATGTGGACGCGAAAACCCACGCCAAGATCGCCACCGGCAAGAGCGAGAATAAGTTCGGCATCCCCATCGCCCGCGCCCGCGAAGTCTATGCGATGGCGGCCAAACTGCCGGGGCTCAAGATTGTCGGCATCGACGTGCATATCGGCAGCCAGTTGACCGATCTCGCCCCCTTTGAGCAGGCCTACGGCAAGGTCGCGGAACTGACCGAGGTGCTGCGGGCCGATGGCCATGACATCCGGCGGCTCGACCTCGGCGGCGGCTTGGGCATCCCTTACGAGCGGTCGAATTCCGCCCCGCCGCTGCCCACGGATTACGGTGCGATGGTGCAGCGCACGCTGGGGCATCTGGGCTGCGAGGTCGAGATCGAGCCGGGCCGCCTGATCGCGGGCAACGCAGGTGTGCTGGTGAGCGAGGTGATCTATCTCAAATCCGGCGAGGGCCGCGATTTCCTGATCCTCGATGCCGCGATGAACGATCTGATCCGCCCTGCCATGTATGACGCATGGCATGACATCGTGCCGCTGACCGAACCCGCCCCGGGGGCCGAGCCGCGCCCCGTCGATATCGTGGGCCCGGTCTGCGAATCCGGCGATACTTTCGCCAAACAGCGGATGATGCCGGTGCTGGGCTCAGGCGATCTGGTGGCCTTCCGCTCTGCCGGGGCTTACGGCGCGGTGATGAGCAGCGAGTATAATTCGCGGCCCCTGATCCCCGAAGTGCTGGTGAACGGCGATCAATTCGCGGTTATCCGCCCACGGCCAAGCTTTGACGAAATGATAAACCGCGATACCATCCCTGAATGGCTTTGACGGCATCCCGCCGCCGGGCCACCGGAGCGTGACGCATGGAGACTTCCACTGACAGGACAGACGGGCTGCGCGCTTTGCGCTGGCCCTTGCGGCTGACCTGGGCGGGGATGCTGGCCGAGGCGCTGGTGCAGGCGTTCTGGCCCGTGTTGGCGCTGGTGCTGACGGTGCTGGCGGCGCTGATGATGGGCGCGCAGGATGCTTTGGCGGGCGGGGCGCTTTGGGCCGCGTTGGCCATCGTCGGTCTTGCTGCTCTCTCCGGTTTGTTCTTTGCCCTGCGCCGTTTCCGTCTGCCATCCCGCGCGGCGGCGCTGGCGCGCTTGGATGCCAGCCTGCCGGGGCGGCCCATTCGGGCGCTCTTGGACGATCAGGCGATTGGCGCAAGCGATGCCGCCTCGGCGGCGGTCTGGCAAGCGCATCAGCGGCGCATGGCCGCGCGGGCGGCTGCGGCCAAGCCGGTGAAGGGCGATCTACGGGTCGCGCAGGCCGATCCCTATGCGCTGCGCTATGTGGCTTTGCTTGGGTTCATCGTGGCGCTTGTCTTTGGTTCCGTCTGGCGGTTGGGCGAGGTGACGCATCTGGCCCCCGGCGGGGCGGGCGGCACGCTCGCCTCCGGCCCCGTTTGGGAAGGCTGGGCCGAGCCGCCGCGCCATACCGGCAAGCCGACGCTCTACCTCAACGATCTTGAGGCCGGGGCGCTGTCGCTGCCCGAGGGCACGCTGATCACCCTGCGGCTCTATGGCGAATTGGGCGCGCTGACGGTGGCTGAGAATGTGTCGGGCCGCGAGGTGGCGGCATCCTCGGAACCCGCGCAGGATTTCACCCTGCGCCAAAGCGGAGAGATCAGCATCGACGGGCCGGGCGCGCGGGCGTGGCAGATCACGCTTTTGCCCGATGCCGTGCCACAGGTCGAACGGCTTGGCCCGCCTGAGGTGACCGCCTTGGGAGAGATGAGCCTGCCGTTCCTTGCGCGCGACGACTATGGCGTCGAAGCCGGGGAAGCGCGGATCAGCCTTGATCTGGATTCTGTCGACCGCCGCTATGGTCTGACCGTCGACCCCGAGCCGCGGCCTGAGATCGTGGTGCCGCTGCCCATGCCGATCAGCGGCGACCGGCGCGATTTCGAAGAGACGTTGATCGAGAATTTCTCGAAACACCCATGGGCCAATCTCCCGGTGTCGCTGCAACTTTCGGTATTGGACGCCTCCGAACAGCAGGCCGTGACCGAGGTGAGCCAGTTGACCCTGCCGGGGCGGCGTTTTTTCGAGCCGGCGGCGGCAGCGGTGATTGAGATGCGGCGCGATCTTTTGTGGTCGCGCGCAAATGCGCCGCGCATTGCGCAGGTGCTGCGCGCGGTGAGTTATGCCCCCGGCGATGACCTGCGTTCTGAGGTGACGGCGCTGCGGCTCAAGCAGGTGATCCGGCGGCTGGAACTGCGGGCGCGCTACGGGCTGGACGAAGAGGTGCAGACCGAGCTGGCCGAAGACCTCTGGGCGCTGGCGATCGAATTGGAAGAAGGCGTGTTGGCCGATGCGCTTGAGCGGATGCGCCGCGCGCAGAATAGGTTGAACGAGGCGATGAAGAACGGTGCCTCGCAGGCCGAAATCGCCGAGCTGATGGACGAGCTGCGCCGCGCCACCGAAGACTATCTGGAGCAACTTCAGCGGCAGCAGGCGCAGGAGGGCGCGGGCGAAGACCAGCAGCCGCAGGGCGAAGCGATGCAGATGACCCAAGACGATCTGCAACGCATGATGGACCGCATTCAGGAGTTGATGGAACAGGGCCGCATGGCCGAAGCCGCCGAGGCGCTGCGCCAGTTGCAGGAAATGATGGAGAACATGCGCGTCACCGAAGGCCAGCCGGGTCAGGGCGGCAATTCGCCCGGTGAGCAGGCGATGGAGGGGCTGTCGGACACGCTGCGTGAGCAACAGGGGCTGAGCGATCAGGCCTTCCGCGACCTGCAAGAGCAGTTCAATCCCGGCACCGGCGCGGGCGAGAGTGACGGCAACGAAGGCCGCAACGGCGGGCAGGGGCGCGGCGAGAGCCATGAAGGCCAGCGCGGGCAGGGCGGCCCCTCCGGTGAAGATGGGGCCGAGGAGGGGCTGGCCGGTCGCCAGCAGGCACTGCGCGACGAGCTGCGCCGCCAGCAAGGGCGTTTGCCCGGGCAGGGCACGGCTGAGGGGGACGCGGCCCGCGACGCGCTGGACCGCGCGGGCGAGGCGATGAACCGCGCCGGAGAGGCGCTGCGCCGCGATGAACTGGCCGAGGCGATCGACAATCAGGCGCAGGCGATGGAAGCGCTGCGCGAGGGCATGCGCGCCCTCGGTGAAGCGATGGAACAGGAGCAACGCGCAGGCCAGCCGGGCCAAGGCACGGCAGAGGGCGGCGATCAGCGCGGCGAGGGGCGCGATCCGCTTGGGCGTGAGCAGGGCGGCAGCGGGGCCAACAGCTCGGACGCGCCGCTGGCGCAGGGGCCGGACGATCAAGGCCGCGCGCGGCGGTTGCTGGACGAAATCCGCCGCCGCTCAGGCGAGGCGGAGAGGCCCGAGGTCGAGCGGGATTACCTTAACAGGTTGTTGGATCGGTTCTGATCGGGACTAGCCCTGCGACTGGGTCGCCACGGTGTCGAGCCAGACCAGCAGGTCTTGCAACTGCCCGTCGAGCCAGAGCCGCGCATCGTCCATCCATGCCACATAGGATGACAGATAGGGATCGGCCTGCGGCAGGGACTGCGCGATCTCGGGCGCGTAGACATAGACTACCGCGAGCAGGGCCGCCAAAACGATCATTATGGTGAACCCCCGCATGAACCCGCCGGATTTCTGCGGCTTTTCGGGGCGGTCGAGCGCGGCGGTGGGGGTGGGCCCGGCCTGCGCGCCCTCTTGCCCGTCATGGCGCAGGGTCGAGTTAATCTCTTCGATATCGGGCAGAAGATCGCGGCGCGAGGCGCTGCCATAGGCGTCGACCTCGCTTTCCGGGACCGGCTCTCCGCGCATCTTGGCCATGCGCAGGCGCGCCTCATGGGCGCGGCGGGCGTCTTCATCCTCGGTCACATGGTCTTCTGCGGCGATCTCGGGGGCCTGCTGCGGCTGTGTCAGGGGCGCGTCGTCTAGGCCTAGGTCCGGCTGGCTTTCCAGCGGTTCGGACTGGCGACGGCGGCGGGCTTCTTGCTCTGCCGCGGCCTCTTGGCGGAGGATCTCTGCGATGGCGGGGTCGAGGGGGCGGCGCACCGGCGCGGCGGGGGCGGGTTGGGGCGTTTCCTCCTCGGGGTCGAATTCGTCTTCGAAGTCGTCGTCTTGATCGTCCTCAAAGGGCACGTCTTCCTCTTCATCGCCGAAGGGCTGCAAATCGGGCAGGCTGGCCGCTGCGGCGGCTTCCGTGTCCTCATCCGGGCCGCGCTGCTTCATCCGCATCACGTCGTCGGCGAAATCATCCTCTTCGGCCTCTGGCGCATTGTCGGGGTGATGCTGGAACCACGTCTGCCCGCAGTTGGAACATTGCACATCACGCCCCGCCGCCGGCATCACATCGTCGGGGACTTCGTATTGCGCGTCGCAGTTGGGGCAGATCAGCCGCATGGTCATTCCTGGGTTCGTTCGGTGCTCTGAGATCGTAACGGGCAGCATATGTCCTAGAATAACGTAGGAAAAGTGATATCTGGGCAGGGTGCTGGGGTTCTGAGTGATTGAATCCTTTCCGGTGCTGAGGCACAACAGGTCGAAGTTTTTTAAGGTGGATGCGTGATAGAGCTCGAAAATGTGGCCTACAGCTATGGCGGGGGCGAATTGCTGTCCGACATCACGCTGAAACTCGCCCCCGGATCGTTCCATTTTCTGACCGGCCCCTCGGGCGCGGGCAAGACCACCTTGATGAAGCTCTGCTATGGGGCGCTTTTGCCCACGGCGGGGCACCTACGGCTGTTCGGGCAGGACGTGCGCGGGCTGGGGCGCGATGACATCGCGCTGTTGCGCCGCCGTGTCGGCGTGGTGCATCAGGACGTGAAATTCCTCGACCATCTCCCCCTGACCGAGAATGTGGCCCTGCCGCTCAATGTCTCGGGCCGCGGGGCCGAGGCGGGGGGCACGGATCTGGAAGAATTGATGTCGTGGGTTGGCCTCACCAACCGCGTCGACGCTCTGCCGCCTGAGCTTTCGGGCGGGGAGCGGCAGCGGGCCGCATTGGCGCGCGCGGTGATCATGTCGCCCGATGTGATCCTCGCCGATGAGCCGACGGGGAACATCGACTGGGAGATGTCCCAGCGGCTGCTGCGCCTGCTGATCGAGTTGAACCGCATGGGCAAGACCGTGTTGATCGCCACCCATGATCTGGGCCTCATCCGCGCCACCAAAGCGCATGTGCAGGCCCGCGTCTTGCGCATCGCGAACCGGCGCATCCAACTGGCGGGGGCGGATCTGTGAAGCGCTTCGATCTGGGCGCCCTGCGCGCGATTTTCAAAGGCGACCGGCAGGCCGACCGCGTGGTGCCGCCTTCGGGTTTCACCGCGCAGTTGACGCTTTTCGCAGCGGGGGCGATGGCCTTTCTGGCGGTCTTTGCCTTGGCGCTGTCGCTGGCCTCGGGCCGTTTGGCGCAGGTCTGGGGGCAGGAGTTGGCGCAGTCGGCGACGGTGCGGATCGTGGCGCCGCTGGATCAACGCGCGGCCCAGACGGAGGCCGCCTTGAAGGTGTTGCAGACGACCAAGGGCGTGGCTTCGGCCCGTGCCCTGACGGATGCGGAGCAAGAAGAGCTGCTCGCCCCGTGGTTCGGCCCGGAATTGGCGATGGAGAACCTGCCGGTGCCGCGCCTGATCGAAGTGGTCGAGGAGGGTGAGGGGTTGGACCCCGTGGGCCTGCGCTTGCGTCTCTCGGCTGAGGTGCCGGGCGCGGTGCTGGACGATCACAGCCGCTGGCGCGCGCCCTTGGTTGCCGCGGCCAGCCGCCTGCGTCTCTTGGGCTGGATTTCGACGCTGTTGATCGGGGCTGCGGTGGCCGCGATGGTGACGCTTGCGGCGCAAGCGGCGCTTGCGGCCAATGCGCAGGTGATCGCGGTGCTGCGGCTGGTGGGGGCGACCGATGATTATATCGCGCGGGCCTTCATCCGCCGTTTCACCCTGCGCGCGCTTCTGGGTGCCGCGGCGGGCACGGCTTTGGGCATGATCGCGGTGGTGTTGCTGCCTGACGCGGGCGAGGCAGGCGGATTTTTGACCGGCTTGGGCTTCCAAGGCTGGCATTGGGCCGTGCCGCTGATGGTGCCGCTTCTCGTCGGCGCGGTCGCCTTTGCCGCCACCGGGGCCGCCGCGCGGCGTACATTGAGGGAGTTGACATGAAGCTGCTGCAATGGGTCCGCTCGATCCTTTATATCGTGCAGGTGACCGTGGCGATGCCGGTGATCGGGCTGGCCTTCGCGCCTTGGGCGATGTTCTCCAAACGCGGGGCCTATGCGGGCTGCAAAGCCTATGCCGCTTGGGCCATGTGGACGGCGCGTTGGCTGATCGGCTTGCGCTGCGAAGTGCGCGGCCAAGTCCCCGAGGGTGAGGTTCTGATCGCGGCCAAGCATCAGTCTTTCCTCGATATCATCATGATCTTCCACGCCCTGCCACGGGCCAAGTTCATCATGAAGCGGGAGGTGCTTTGGACGCCGGTGATCGGGCAGTACACCAAGCGGATGCAGATGATCGCCGTGAACCGGGGCAAGCGCGGGCAGGCGATCACCAAGATGATGGAAGACGTAAACGCGGGCCGGGTGGAGCCGGGGCAGATCGTGATCTATTCCCAAGGCACCCGCGTCGCCCCCGGGCTGAGCGCGCCTTACAAGGTCGGCACGGCGGTGCTTTACGATCAACTGGGGCAGGTCTGCGTGCCTGCGGCGACCAATGCGGGCTACTTCTGGCCACGCCGGGGCCTCTACCGCCGCCCGGGCTTGGCCGTGGTGGAGTTTCTGGAGCCGATCGAGCCGGGGCTGGACAAGCGCACCTTCATGGCGCGGTTGGAGCAGGAGGTGGAGAGCCAATCCGACGCGCTGCTGCGCGAGGCGGGGTGGCGGCCTGCGGAGGCGGGGTAGGCGCGGGGCGCTCGCCTTTTTGGTCTGAGGCTTCTCGGAATGACACGCCCGGCCGCAGGCCGGGCAGCGCCGACCCGCGGGGCGGCGCTGCCCTTTGCGATTTGTCGGCATGCCGTAGTGCCCGCTGAAACGATGGTTTCGCGGGCTGCAATCTTAGATATTCAGGAAGCCGTTAAAGTGGCGGCGCCGCCGGGGGAGGTGGAAAAGACAGGCGTCACCCTGCATGTCTCTACGTATCGACATGACCCGCGAAGGGCCTCATCTTCCGTGAATGTCGCGACGGGGGTGGTTTTACGGCAGGGGTGCTAACGCGCGATAGCCGCAGCGTGCGCCGCCTGCGCAACGAAAAGGGGCGGACCCTTGGCCCGCCCCGTCGTCTTACATGTGGATCGGCCCGTCGCCGCAGGCCAGTGCGGCTTCGCGCACGGCTTCAGAATAGGTCGGATGCGCGTGGCAGGTCATCGCCAAATCCTGCGCCGAGGCACCAAATTCCATCGCGACGCAGACCTCGTGGATCAGGTCGCCCGCGCCGGGGCCGATGATGTGGCAGCCGAGGATGCGGTCGGTCTCCTTATCCGCGATCAGCTTGACGAAACCGTCGCCGGCAAAGACCGCTTTGGCCCGCGCGTTGCCCATGAAGGAGAATTTGCCGACTTTATAGGCGCGGCCCGCTTCCTTCAGCGTCGCCTCGGTCTCACCCACGCTGGCGACTTCCGGGTGGGTGTAGATCACGCCGGGGATCACGCCGTAGTTCACATGGCCATGCTTGCCCGCGATGACTTCGGCGGCGGCCATGCCTTCGTCCTCGGCTTTATGCGCCAGCATCGGGCCCTCGATCACGTCGCCGATGGCATAGACGCCTTTGACGGAGGTCTCCCAATGCTCGTTGACGGCGATCTGGCCGCGCTCGGTCATCTTGATGCCGAGATCATCGAGCCCCATGCCTTTGATCACCGGCTTGCGGCCTGTGGCGACGAGCACGGCATCGGCTTCAATCTCATGTTCGCTGTCGTCCTTGCGGAGCTTGTAGCTGACCGTGGCCTTGCCTTTGGCGACTTCGGTCTTCTGCACGGCAGCGCCCATGACGAAGTTCAGCCCCTGCTTTTTCAGCATGCGTTGGAAGGTCTTTTGCACCTCGGGGTCCATGCCGGGGGTGATCACGTCGAGGTATTCGACGACCGTAATCTCGGTGCCGAGACGGGCGTAGACGCTGCCCAGTTCCAGACCGATCACGCCTGCGCCAATCACCACCATCTTCTTGGGGATCTTGCCCAGTTCCAGCGCGCCGGTGGAGGTCACGACGGTCTTCTCATCGACCTCGACACCCGGCAGCCTTGCGGGCTCAGACCCGGAGGCGATGATGATGTTCTTGGCCTCATGGACCTCATCGCCGACCTTGACCTTGCCCGCCTCGGGGATCGACCCCCAGCCCTTGAGCCAGTCGATCTTGTTCTTCTTGAACAGGAATTCGATGCCCTTGGTGTTGGTCTCGATGGTCTTGTCTTTGTAGGTCAGCATCTGCTTCCAATCGACGGTCGGCGCTTTCGCCTTGAGACCCATCTCTTCGAAATTATGCTCGGCCTCATGCAGCATATGCGTGGCGTGGAGCAGCGCCTTGGAGGGGATGCAGCCCACGTTGAGGCAGGTGCCCCCGAGGGTCTCACGGCCTTCGACACAGGCGGTTTTCAGGCCCAGTTGCGCGCAACGGATGGCGGCGACATAGCCGCCGGGGCCGGAGCCGATCACGATGACATCATAGCTCGACATGGGGGGTCTCCTTAGCAGTCGGGTATTGCAGGCAAGGTATGAGGCGCGGGTTTCAGGTGCAAGCGCCGCTGCCTGCGGGTGTTGGGGGAAAGGGTTAAACGAGGGCCGCCAGCAGCATCAGCATGGTCGCGGCGAAACCGACGATCCAGATGAACGACCGATGCGGGCGCAGGCCAAGCGCATAGGCGGGAATATAGAGCAGCCGGGCGATGAGATAGACCCAAGCGCAGGCGGCGGTGAAGGCGGTGTTCTGGGCCGACATTTGCACCACGCCCACGGCGATGCCGAAAAGGATCAGCCCTTCGAAATGGTTGTCAAGCGCCCGACCCAGACGGGCGGTGCGGTCGCTCATCGCGCGCGACGGTTCACGGTCACGCGCCGACATGGTGTAGCCGGGGCCAAGCTCACGGTTGGCGGGCACGGCGTAGAGCACGAATTGCAGCCCCTGTAGCAGGGCCGCGAGGGTCAGGACGGTCAGCTCGGCGCTCATGCGGATTTCACGAAATAGGCGGTGGAACTGGTCACGGTGCCCTTGTCATCGCTGCTCAGCGCATCTGATCGGGCGAGCCAGTCATCGGCCTTTTTGCGGTCGTTCACATCCAAGAGAACGGAGGCTTTGCTGCTGCTGTCGGCGTGTTGCCAGATTTGCAGCACCGAGAGCCCCGCATTGCGCCGCGCCTCGGCATCGGCGTCGAATGCGTCTTTCCAAGCGGCGAAATCGGTGACGTCGAAGTGGCAGATCATCTGCATGGGAATGCCTTTCAGAGCGCGTGGAAATAGAGAACGGCGGTGGCGGCATAGCCCGCCAGCCAAGCGAGGGTGCGGATTGTCGGCACGCCAAGAGCGTAGACGATCACGTAGATGATCCGCGCCAGCAAGAAGACCTGGGCGGCGAGCAGTGTGGCGCTGTTGTTGCGGCCCAAGATCTCTACCAGCAGCACGGCGGGGGCGAAGATCGCCATGGCCACGACAGAGTTATCAAGCGCGCGGCCCAGACGTGCGGTCATGCCGGTGGTGGTGCGCGTCTCATCGCGCGAGGACATCAGGTAGCCCATCGACAGCTGCCGGGTCGCGCCCAGCACCTGCAAGAGGATCGTCAGCATGACCAGAAGGCCATAGGCGGCGAGGAGGGTGGTTTCGGTCATTTCTTTAGCTCCACATGAGGGGCCAATCGCATACCTTTTCGAATCTCGGTGCCATATGATTTCGGTACTCTTGCGAGCTCACAGATCTCTTGAATGTTCTGGCCTTTGAGTTGCTCGGCAAACTCAATCCCGAAGAGGTGAATCGACACGACCACCTGTCGTTCTGCGGCATTGTGATATCGATCGGCAAATGTATTGGCTAAATCTGCGGTTCTCATGGCCTTCTCCTTAAATTGAATGATGCAACAACTTCAGACTACATAATTCGATCTGAAACTTCGCCTATCATTCTTCTAAGAGCGACGGGCCGTATAGCGATAGGGCGGGGGTCGCCCCCCGCCCATAGTATCACAGATCCATCAACAGACGGCGCGGATCTTCGAGCATCTCTTTGACGCGGACAAGGAAGGTCACCGCGCCCTTGCCGTCGATCAGGCGGTGGTCGTAGCTGAGCGAGATATACATCATCGGACGGATCACGACCTCACCGTTGATCGCCATCGGGCGGTCCTGGATCTTGGCCATGCCGAGGATGCCGGACTGCGGCGGGTTCAGGATCGGCGCAGTCATCAGCGAGCCGTAGACACCGCCGTTGGAGATGGTGAAGGTGCCGCCGGTCATGTCGGCCATGGTGAGCTTGCCGTCACGGGCCTTCTTGCCCATGGCGTTCACCGCCTTCTCGATCTCGGCAAAGGACATCGCGTCAGCGTCCTTGATCACCGGCACCACGAGGCCCGTGGGCGTGCCCGCGGCGACGCCCATATGGACGTAGTTCTTGTAGATCACGTCGGTGCCGTCGATCTCGGCGTTGACCTCGGGGATCTCTTTCAGCGCGTGGCAGCAGGCCTTGGTGAAGAAGGACATGAAGCCCATCCGCACGCCGTGCTTCTTCTCGAAGTCGGCCTTGTAGGCGTTGCGCAGGGCCATGACCTCCGTCATGTCGACCTCGTTGAAGGTCGTCAGGATCGCGGCGGTGTTCTGCGCTTCCTTAAGGCGGCGCGCCATGGTCTGCTTGAGGCGGGTCATCTTGACGCGCTCTTCGCGGGCGGCGTCATCGGGGGCGGAAGCGGCGCGCGGTGCGGCGGGCTTCGCCTCGGCCTTGGGCGCGGCGGAGGTGCCAGCGGCCACGGCTTTGGCAACATCTTCCTTCATCACGCGACCATCGCGGCCCGAACCTGTGACCTGATCGCGGCTGATCCCCGCTTCGGCCATGGCTTTCTTGGCGGAAGGTGCGTCTTCGACATCTTTGCCATCGGCGGGCTTGGTCTCAGGCGCGGCACCGGCACCGGATTTGGCGTCTTCACCCTTGGGGGCAGCAGCGCCTGCGCCGGTGGTCAGCGCGGCCAGTGTGGCGGACGCTTCGACGGTGCTGCCTTCTTCGGCAAAGATCTCGGCCAGCACACCTGCGGCGGGGGCGGGGACTTCGACGCTAACTTTGTCGGTCTCCAACTCGCAGAGCATCTCATCGGCTTCGACCTTGTCGCCGACCTTTTTGAACCAAGTGCTCACGGTCGCTTCGGTCACCGATTCGCCCAAGGTGGGCACCTGTACGTCGATGCTTTGACCTTCGCGGGCGGCGACTTCGGTAGCGCCTGCGTCGATGGCTTTGGGCGCATCACCGCCACGGTCGGACTGGGAGGCGGCCTCATCGTCCTTGGCGGCTTCTTTGGCTTTCGGCGCGGCGTCCGAGCCAGAATCGCCTTCGCTGACATTGGCCAACAGGGCATCAACGCCCACGGTTTCGCCTTCTTGCGCAACGATCTCGCTCAATGTGCCAGCGACGGGGCTAGGCACTTCGACGGTGACTTTGTCTGTCTCCAACTCACAGAGCATTTCATCCACCGCGACGGTATCGCCGGGTTTCTTGAACCATGTGGCAACGGTGGCTTCTGTGACGGATTCGCCCAGCGTTGGGACGCGTACTTCGCTTGTCATGGTTTACTTTCCTTTGATGGTCAGCGCCTCGTCAACGAGGGCGGCTTGTTGTGCTTTGTGCTGGCTGGCCAGACCCGTGGCGGGCGAGGCCGAAGTGGCGCGGCCCACATAGGAGGCGCGGCCATGTTTCGCGTCGATGCGGCCCAGAACCCATTCGATATTGGGCTCGATGAAGGACCATGCACCTTGGTTCTTGGGCTCTTCCTGACACCAGATCATCTCGGCCCCTTTGAAGCGTTCCAGCTCCTTCACGGCGGATTGCGCGGGGAAGGGGTAGAACTGCTCGAAGCGCAGGAGGTAGATGTCGTCGATGCCGCGGGCGTCGCGCTCTTCCAGCAGGTCGTAATAGACCTTGCCCGAACACATCACCACGCGCTTGATCTTGTCATCCGCGAC
This sequence comes from Sulfitobacter sp. 1A13353, assembly GCF_043557255.1. Lineage (NCBI taxonomy): Bacteria > Pseudomonadati > Pseudomonadota > Alphaproteobacteria > Rhodobacterales > Roseobacteraceae > Sulfitobacter > Sulfitobacter sp. 1A13353. Next base: position 456,662 of record NZ_JBIFFS010000003.1, read on the forward strand.
CAGTTTGGTGTCGGAGTTGCCCTTTTCGGCGTCATCCCAGAGCACCCGGTGGAAGCTCGACCCGGTGGTGAATTCATCGGCCTTGCTGACGGCCAGCTTGTGGCGCAGCAGCGACTTGGGCGTCATTAACATCAGCGGCTTGCGGTAGCTGCGGTGCAACTGACGGCGCAGGATGTGGAAGTAGTTGGCGGGCGTGGTGCAGTTCGCCACGATCCAGTTGTCGCCGCCACACATGGTGAGGAAGCGCTCCAGACGGGCCGAGGAGTGCTCGGGCCCTTGACCCTCATAGCCATGCGGCATCAGGCAGACGAGGCCTGACATGCGCAGCCATTTGCTCTCACCGCTTGAGATGAATTGGTCGAACATGATCTGCGCGCCATTGGCGAAGTCGCCGAACTGCGCCTCCCAAAGCGTCAGCGCATTGGGTTCGGCCAGCGAATAGCCATATTCGAAACCCAGCACCGCATATTCGCTGAGCATGGAGTCGATGACCTCATAGTCGGCCTGCCCCTCGCGGATGTGGTTCAGCGGATAGTAGCGGTCTTCGTTCTCTTGGTTGATGAAGGCCGAGTGGCGTTGGCTGAAGGTGCCGCGGGTGCTGTCCTGACCCGACAGGCGGACCTTGTAGCCCTCGGTCAGCAGGGAGCCGAAGGCGAGCGCCTCAGCCGTGGCCCAGTCGAAGCCCTCACCGCTTTCGAACATCTTCTTTTTCGCGTCGAGCAGACGGCCGATGGTTTTATGCAGCGGGAAGCCCTCGGGCGCGGTGGTGATCGCCTTGCCGACATCTTGCAGCGTCTCGGGGGCGATGGCGGTTTTGCCGCGCTGGTAGGACTTGTTCTTTTTGTCCATGCCGGACCACTTGCCGTCGAGCCAGTCGGCCTTGTTTGGGCGGTAGTCTTTCCCGGCCTCGAACTCATCGTTGAGATGGTTCTGGAAGGCGGTCTTCATGTCTTCGATCTCACCCTCGGGGATCAGACCGTCGGCTACCAGACGCGAGGTATAGAGGCTCAGCGTGGTTTTCTGTTTCTTGACGCTCTTGTACATCACCGGGTTGGTGAACATCGGCTCGTCGCCTTCGTTGTGACCGAAGCGGCGGTAGCAGAAGATGTCGATGACCACGTCCTTGTGGAACTTCTGGCGGAACTCGGTGGCGACGCGGGCGGCGTGGACCACGGCTTCGGGGTCATCGCCGTTGACGTGGAAGATCGGCGCCTCGACCACAAGCGCGTTGTCGGTCGGATAGGGCGAGGAGCGCGAGAAATGCGGCGCGGTGGTGAAGCCGATCTGGTTGTTCACCACGATATGCATGGTGCCGCCGGTCTTATGGCCCTTGAGGCCCGACAGCGCGAAACATTCGGCTACGACGCCTTGGCCTGCAAAGGCCGCGTCGCCGTGCAGCAGCACGGGCATGACGGCGGTGCGGTCCTCGTCGTTCAACTGGTCCTGTTTGGCGCGGACCTTGCCCAGCACGACGGGGTTCACCGCCTCTAGGTGGGAGGGGTTCGCGGTCAGCGACAGGTGCACGGAGTTGCCGTCGAACTCACGGTCCGAGGACGCGCCGAGGTGGTATTTCACATCGCCGGAGCCGTCCACATCGTCGGGTTTGAAGCTGCCGCCTTGGAATTCGTTAAAGATCGCGCGGTAGGGTTTCTGCATGACATTGGCAAGGACCGAGAGGCGGCCACGGTGCGGCATGCCGATAACGATGTCCTTGACGCCCAACTGGCCGCCGCGCTTGATGATCTGCTCCATCGCCGGGACAAGGCTTTCGCCGCCATCAAGGCCGAAACGCTTGGTGCCCATGTATTTGACGTGGAGGAATTTTTCGAAACCTTCGGCTTCGACCAGCTTGCTCAGGATCGCCTTGCGGCCTTCCTTGGTAAAGGCGATTTCCTTGCCGTAGCCTTCGATCCGCTCTTTCAACCAACCGGCCTGTTCGGGGTCGGAGATATGCATATATTGCAGCGCGAAGGTGCCGCAGTAGGTCGAGCGGACGATGCCGACGATCTGCTTCATAGTGGCCACTTCGAGGCCCAGCACATTGTCGATGAAGATCGGGCGGTCCATGTCAGCATCGGTGAAACCGTAGGACTTGGGGTCAAGCTCGGGCTGTTCGCCCATGTCGCGCATGCCCAGAGGGTCGAGCGTCGCGGCGAGGTGGCCACGAATGCGGTAGGCGCGGATCAGCATGAGCGCGCGGATGCTGTCGAGCACGGCGGCGCGGATTTGATCGTCGGAAACGGGCACGCCCTTTTCCTCGGCCTTCTTCTTGATCTTCTCGCCTGCGGCTTTCGCCTCGGTCGGTTCGGGCCAGACACCGGTCAGCGCGCCCATCACCTCGCTTTGGGGGGCGGGGGGCCAATCGGGGCGCGCCCAAGAGGGGCCAGCGGCCTCGGCCTGCGCGGTTTCGGCGTCATCGCCCATCGCCGCAAAGAACGTTTGCCATGCCTCGTCAACCGCGTTGGGATCGTTGGCATAGCGGGCGTACATCGCCTCAAGATATTCCGCGTTGTCGCCTTCCATAAAGGAAGAGGCGTGGAATTGTTCGTTGGCGGGTTGGTCGGTCATTGGGTCACCTTTGTTCGGCGGGGCAGACGGGACAGGGTCAGAATCAGGGTCGGTCTATAGTCAGGCCCGGGGCGGGGGGCCATAGGTATCAGAGGCGGAGGTGCAGGGCCCTGCGGAGCCGCCGGATCGGGCGTTTGCCCGCGGGCCGGCGCCGGGCGAAAGCGGGCAGAGATTGACCGCGGTCTGAATGTGCATCTTGCCCTCCTTCGCTGTCGGCGGCGCCGGGTGGTTTTTATCAAGACCCCGCAAAACATAGTGCTTTGCGGAGTGGGTCAATGGGCGGGCCGTGGCCCGCCCGGCAGGCATCAGCCTTTGTCGATCGCTTCTTTAACCGCTTCGCCCAGTGTCGCGGGGCTGTCTGCCACGACGATACCGGCTTCTTTCATCGCTTCGATCTTGCTCTCCGCGTCGCCTTTACCACCGGCGACAATCGCGCCTGCGTGGCCCATGCGGCGTCCGGGAGGGGCCGTGCGGCCTGCGATGAAACCAGCGGTGGGCTTCCAGCGGCCCTTCTTCTTCTCGTCGGCAAGGAACTGTGCCGCTTCCTCTTCGGCGGAGCCGCCGATTTCGCCGATCATGATGATCGACTGTGTTTCGTCATCGGCAAGGAACATCTCCAGCACGTCGATATGCTCGGTCCCTTTGATCGGGTCGCCGCCGATGCCCACGGCCGAAGACTGGCCGAGGCCCATGTCGGTGGTCTGCTTCACCGCCTCATAGGTGAGGGTGCCCGAGCGCGACACGACGCCGACGGAGCCGCGGCGGTGGATGTGGCCCGGCATGATGCCGATCTTACAGGCGTCGGGCGTGATGACACCGGGGCAGTTCGGGCCGATGAGGCGCGACTTGGAACCTTCGAGCGCGCGGGCGACGCGGGCCATGTCGAGCACCGGGATGCCTTCGGTGATGCAGACGATCAGTTCCATCTCGGCGTCGATCGCCTCAAGGATCGAGTCGGCAGCGAAGGGGGGCGGGACGTAGATCACGGAGGCATTGGCCTCGGTCGCGTGTTTGGCTTCGTGCACGGAGTTGAAGACCGGCAGGTCGAGATGCGTTTGACCGCCTTTGCCCGGGGTCACGCCGCCGACCATCTTGGTGCCATAGGCGATGGCCTGTTCGGTGTGGAACGTCCCCTGCGAGCCGGTCAGACCCTGACAGATGACTTTGGTGTTTTCGTTGACTAGTACGGCCATGATTTCTTCCTTGGTCGGTGATGTTTAATCCCGGGGGCAGGCCCCGGGGGCGTCAGACGCGGTGCGCCCGGTTGGTGGGATGGGCCGTGGCAGGCGCAGGGCCGGGCCACAGCAGGATGGCGACGAGGAACATGACCGGGATGCCAAGCTCCCCGATCTCCTCGACGACGAAGGCGGTGCGTTCGGCATCGGCGCTGACCTCGATCCCCAAGGGGGCGAGTTTGCGCGCGATGCCGTCGAGCAGTTTGTAAGCGACGGTGAAACCGATCCCCAGCAGGACGGCCCCCGCCCAAGCGCGGCCCCGAAACAGAGCCGTGAGATAGGGCCGGGCGTGACGCCAGAGCATCAGCAGGATGGCGGTGACGATCAGCGCAAGGATCAACCCGGCGATCAGCCTTTCGCCCAGCGGGACGCCCTCACCAGTATATTGCCGGGCTTTGAACAGGCCGCGGGTGAACAGGCTTTTGTCGAGGTCCAATTCACGCGCCGCCATGACCGCGAGTACCAGCGGCAGATACCAGACCCGCTGCACCGCGCCGCGCAGGGTCCAGACCAATGCGAGAATGCAAAGGATGTAACCCACGACGGAGAGGCTTTCGTAAAAGCCGCCTTCGGCCAGTAGCGTGGTTTGGGTGGCGGCGGGCAGGCCGTTCACGACGACCATCTGCGCGGCAAAGGCCAGGATCAGGGCAAGGATCACCCACCAGCCCGCGCGGGAAGAGGCAAACGCCTGTGTCATAGGCCCGCCTTTCGCGGGGCGCTGTCGCGCTTGGCCGCATGTTGGGTAAAGGGGGCGAGCGACAGCACGGGCATCAGTAAAGCTGCTCATCTTGATCGACCAATAGGTCCAGCACCCGCAGGGTCAGCAGACCCGCGCCCATGATCATCAGGCTGCGGCCAATGGAGCCAGTGAGGTTCGACGGCAGGATCATCGCCAGCCCGTCACGGGATTTCCGCGCGGCGCGGCGTAACCCGCGGTCGTGGCGCCGGTGGTTGACCGGTTCGGGCAGGCGCAGGGCGCCGGGTTGCCATTGGCGGATCAGAATGCCCGCCCCCGATAGCGCAATACCCGTCAGAACGGGGGAGGATTTGGGAGATTGATCCATACTGACCTCATTGCGTGATCGGGTGGGCGCGGCGCGGTGTCGTCGCATCTGCCCCCGCCGCCAAGGGGCGGCGGGAACGGTGATATCGGCCATGCCCGCGGGGCGCCGTGCCCTGCGGGAACGGCCAAAAAGGCTTAGCCTTTGACCGCTTTCACGATCTTCTGCGCGCCATCTTTCAGGTCGTCGGCGGCGATGACGTCGAGACCGGAGTTGTTGATGATCGCCTTGCCTTCTTCGACGTTGGTGCCTTCGAGACGGACAACCAGCGGCACTTGCAGGCCGACCTCTTTCACCGCAGCGACAACGCCTTCGGCGATGACGTCACAGCGCATGATGCCGCCGAAGATGTTGACGAGGATGCCTTTGACGTTCTCATCGGAGGTGATGATCTTGAACGCCTCGGTCACCTTCTCCTTGGTCGCGCCACCGCCCACGTCGAGGAAGTTGGCAGGCTCCGCACCGTAGAGCTTGATGATGTCCATGGTGGCCATCGCCAGACCCGCGCCGTTCACCATGCAGCCGATCTCACCGTCGAGCGCGATGTAGTTCAGGTCATACTTGGAGGCTTCGAGTTCCTTGGCGTCTTCCTCGGTCTCGTCGCGCAGGTTGGCGATGTCGGGCTGGCGGTACATGGCGTTGCCGTCGAAGCCGACTTTGGCGTCCAGCACCTTGAGTTCGTTGCCGGGCATGACGATCAGCGGGTTGATTTCCAGCATCTCCATGTCCTTCTCGATGAAGGCTTTGTAGAGCTGACCCATCAGCTTGACGCATTGCTTGACGGCGGCGCCTTCGAGGCCCAGCGAGAAGGCCACGCGGCGGCCATGGTAGGGCTGGTAGCCGGTCGCCGGATCGACGGAGAAGCTGAGGATTTTTTCAGGTGTCGCTTCGGCGACTTCTTCGATGTCCATGCCGCCTTCGGTGGAGCAGACAAAGGAGATGCGGCTGGTCTGGCGGTCGACCAGCAGGGCGAGATACAATTCACGCTCGATGTCGGAACCGTCTTCGATGTAGATGCGGTTGACCTGTTTGCCTGCGGGGCCGGTCTGGTGCGTGACAAGCGTCTTGCCCAGCATCTTCTTGGCTTCCTCGGCCGCTTCTTCCACGGATTTGGCAAGGCGCACGCCGCCCTTTTCGCCAGCAGCGGCTTCTTTGAAGCTGCCCTTGCCGCGACCGCCTGCGTGAATCTGCGCTTTGACAACCCAGAGGGGCCCGTCCATTTCGCCGGCTGCGTTCTTGGCGTCTTCTGCCTTCAGCACAACGCGGCCGTCGGAGACAGGGGCGCCATAGCTGCGCAGGAGGGCTTTTGCCTGATATTCGTGGATGTTCATGAAAACGGTCCCGTTTCTGTTCCAGTTGCCCCGTAGTATGGGGATGACTTTCGTTCCTGTAAGGGTTTTTGCCGAGAAAGCCGGGTTTGGCCAGTTAAAAATGAGTTTTGTGATCACACGATAATTACGTGTGATCACATTTCCGCTCAGCGGCTCCGAATCGGCTGATTTTTGCTTGAATAAGGGGGGATAGGCCGCCCCACCGAAGGGGCGGACCGGCTGTTTAGCGCGGCATGAGCGCCCAGTAATCGAGGTCAAGCAAAACCTCGGGGCGGTATTTTCCGGCCTCATCGCGCAGCTCGAAGGGGGCGCCGCCCTTGGTCGCCACAAGGCGCAGACGCAGCGCACCGACACCGGGGGCCGCAGTCTCGGCCATGTCGAGCACTTCGGTCCAGGCACGTACGGTATCGCCCGCAAGGCAGGGGTTGGCATGGGCGCCGCCGTTCAGCCCCACGACCATCTGCGCATTGGCCAGCCCGTTAAAGGACAGCGCGCGGGCCATGGAGATTACATGGCCGCCATAGATCAGCCGCGAGCCGTCGGGGCGGGCGGAGGTGTCGAAATGCACCTTGGCGGTGTTCTGCCACAGGCGCGTGGCCATCATGTGCTCGGCTTCCTCAATCGTAACGCCATCGACGTGATCGATCTTTTCGCCGACCTCATAATCGCCCCAGCGGTGCGGTTCCCCGGCGCGGGCGAAGTCGTAATTGGTAAAGTCGAGGCCCTGCGGGATGTGCAATTGATCCACAGTCAGCGCATCGGGCAGGTCCGGCAGGGTGGTCTCGGGCGCGGGGGCGTCGAGGTCACCTTTGCGCACCATGACCCAGCGGACATAGTCGAGCACCTTTTCGTCATTCTGGTTCAGCCCGGTGGTGCGGACCCAGACGACGCCGGTCTTGCCGTTGGAGTTCTGTTTGAGGCCGATGACCTCGCTTTCGGCGCGCAGCGTGTCGCCGGGCCAGACGGGGTGCAGCCAGCGGCCTTGGGCATAGCCCAGATTGGCCACGGCATTGAGCGAGACATCCGGCACGGTTTTGCCAAAGACGATGTGAAAGGCGATCATATCGTCGAGCGGGCTGGCCTTCAGCCCGCAGGACTGGGCGAAACTGTCGGCGGAATAGAGCGCGTGCCGCGCGGGGTAGAGCGCGTGATAGAGCGCACGTTCGCCCGCACCGACCGTGCGGGGCACCGCGTGATGCAGCACCTCGCCCAGTTTGTAGTCTTCGAAAAAGCGGCCCCGGTTGGTCTTGCTCATCACTGCTCGCCCAATTTGGTGTCGGGCGAATAGGTGCCGGGGGCGTCTTTCACCACGGCTTGGCCGCAGCGCATGACCCCGGCCTTGTGGTCCCATGTTTGGGTGGGAGAGCCGTAAAGCTCCCAGCCTTTGTTCAGCGCATCGGTGACTTTGTGGCAAAAGGCGGATGTATCTTCTTCGGAGAGGAAGCGGTAAACTTTCATGGAAGGCTCCGGGATCAATGGGGGAAGGGGATGACGCCGAGCCATGTGTGAATGCCGGCGACGAGAACGAAGAGGATCGTGGAGATCACGATGAGGCGGATATAGGTGGCGCGGCCTGCGTGGGGCGGGGGTGTCCAACCCGGCTCGGCGCGGTTGATCAGGATGACCTCGCTCACGGCCCAGCCCAGCATGGTGCCAAAGAGCAGGATGGAGGCGAGATCGCCGTTGACCAGAAGGTGTGCCGTGGCCCAGATCTTCACCGCCAGCAGTTGCGGGTGGCGGGTTTTATAGGCGGGCCATGCCTTGGCGCCCTTGGCGGCGCTGGAGCCGAAGACCCAGAAGGCCAGTACCATCAACAGGTTGTTGATGTGGATAAAGAAGCTGGGCGGGGTCCAGACCGGAATGAACTCCGCTGCGCGATAGCCCCAGATGATGAGGGCCAGCGCCACGACCAATGCGGTGGCGACCGCGCCCCGGCCTGCGGTGCCCATCTGCGCCCGTTGGGCAGGCATCAGGCGTTTGAGGAGATGGGCCCCGATCCAAAGGATCAGGCCGAGGATGAGGATTGTCATGGCGAAGGCTCCGGGCTCATGGCTGCAATTGCCGCCAGTTTTGCCAGTGTTTCGCGGGCGGTGGCAACATGGAGATTTTCCACGATTTTACCGTCGACGACCGCCACGCCCTGACCTGCGGCCTGTGCCTCTTCATAGGCGTCGATCTGGCGGCGGGCGAGGGCGGCTTCTTCCTCTGACGGGGTGAAGGCGGCATTCGCGATGTCGAGCTGCGCGGGGTGGATCAGGGTTTTGCCGTCAAACCCCATGTCGCGGCCCTGTTCGCATTCGGCGCGCAGGCCGTCTTCGTCTTTGAACGCGTTATACACCCCGTCGATGATCGCCACGCCATGCGCTTTGGCGGCCAGCAGGCAAAGCCCGAGGCCGGTGATCAGCGGCAGCCGGTCGGGGCGGAAGCGGGTTTGCAGGTCTTTCGCCAGATCGTTGGTGCCCATGACCATGGCCTGCAACTGGCGGTGCCCGGCTATGGCGGCGGCATTCAGCATGGCGCCGGGGGTTTCCATCATCGCCCAAAGGGGGATGTCGCCCACGATCTCGGCCAGCGCTTCGAGATCGGCGGGGGAGCCGACCTTGGGCAGGAGAATCGCATCGGGGTTCATTGCGGCGGCGGCGCGGGCGTCATCGGCGCCCCATTCGGTATCGAGCCCGTTGATCCGCACCACCCGCATCCGCGCGCCGTAGCCGCCTTCGGCCAGTGCCTCGGCCAATGTTTCACGTGCAGCGACCTTCTCATCGGGGGAGACGGCATCTTCGAGATCGAAGATCACCGCGTCGCAGACCAATCCGCGGGCTTTGTCCAAGGCACGGGGCTTGGAGCCCGGAATGTAGAGAACGGAACGCAGGGGGCGGGTTGTGGCGGTCATGAAAGGCTCCTCAGGCAGGGCGGCGCGCTGGCCGCCTAACATTGTTGCGCACAGAGGGGCATTTTTGTGCGAAAACTTCAAGGCAAAACATGCCGCGACGCAGCGAAGCTGTTGCGGTGATTTCCGCGCGGCGGATTAACCAGTCTTTCAGCCTTGGGGCGCACTGTCTGTTGCATCGCATCTGCCGCAGTTTCCAGCGCAGCGGATGCAGTCATTTCAACCAAGGCTGCTTTGGGGCCGGTGCGAAAGACGGCGCATTGCCACCCCCAAGGATCACGCCTTTCGATGCGAAGGCAGATGCTATGACAGGTTTCGTTAAATTTCTTCACCTCGCGGCGCTCACCGCGGCTTCGGCGATTGTGCTGGCCACCACGACCGAGGCGCAGACGCCGCGCAATTGCGCGCCGCGCGATCATGTGGTGCTGCGGCTGGCCGATGGCTATGGCGAGACGCGCCAGTCCATGGGACTGGGCGGCGATAATGCGGTGGTTGAGGTTTTCGCCTCCAACCAGACGGGCAGTTGGACGATCACGGTCACCGGGGTCAACGGTATCACCTGTCTCGTCGCCTCGGGCCAAGGGTTCGAGACGCTGGCGGAGGAGTTGCCCGCCAAGGGCGAAGACGCCTGAGGGCGGAATATATCGTGGAAGCGCGGGCGGCCTAGGGCCGCCTTTTCTATGTTTGGGGCCTGCCGCTGCTTGGGCGAAGTCCCGCCATTTATTTGTGCCGCCGTGGAACTGGAGAGGGCCATCCGGGTTGTGGTTCCAGAAGAGCAAGCAACGCTCATTTTTGGAAGGAGACCTACAATGAAACGTTTTCTGAGCACGACGGCCATCGTATTGACCATGACCGGCACAGCCTTTGCTGACGCGCATTCCGAAGGCTTTGGCAACGTTGCCGTAGAGCAGACTGATTTCCTTGCATCCGACCTGATCGGCATGCGCATCTACAACTCCGAAGCCGAAGTTGACGCGGCAACCCCCGTTGCCGATGGCGCCGAGCAGGAGTGGGATGATATTGGCGAGATTAACGACATCATCGTGTCGCAGGACGGCGAAGTGACTGCCGTGATCCTTGGCATCGGCGGCTTCCTTGGCATGGGCGAACGTGACGTTTCCATCTCCATGGACAAGATTCGCATCCTGAACGACGAAGGCGGTGAGCGCTTCCTCGTTGTGAACACCTCGAAAGAGATGCTGGAACAGGCGCCTGAGTTCGAACGTCCCATGATGGATGGCGAGCGGATGGAAGGCGACGCCATGAACGAGACTGACGCGAACGTCACCGTCATCAACGGCGAGACCGAAGCCGAAGAAATGGCGAACGATGTCGAAGCCGAGACCGAGGAAATGGCCAACGACGTAGAGGCCGAGACCGAGGAACTGGCGCAAGACACCGAGAACGCGGCCGAAAACCTTGAAGCCGAGACCGAAGAGATGGCCAATGACGTAGAGGCCGAATCCGAGGAAATGGCGCAAGAAGCCGAAACCATGATGGAGAACGCCGAAGCCGAGACAGAAGAAGCTGTCAACGAAGCCGAAGCCAACACCACCGTGATCACAGGCGACGAAACCGTTGAGCGTGAACTGCTGCCGCGCCCCGAAGTTGAGCGTGAAGGCTATGCCAATGCCGAAGCCGAGATGATCGAGCAGATGAGCGCCGAGGACCTTGAAGGCTCCTATGTCTATGGTGCCAACGACGAAACCGTGGGTGAGATCGACTCGCTGCTGATCGGCGACAACGGCCAGATTGACCGTGTGGTCATCAACGTGGGCGGTTTCCTTGGTCTGGGCGAAAAGCCGGTGGCCGTGACATTTGACGAACTTCAGGTTCTGCAAAACGTGGAAGGCGACGACGTGCGCATCTACATCGACAGCACCGAAGAGCGTCTGGAATCGCAGCCTGAGTACCAAGGCGACTAATTCTTCGCCTTAAAGTTCAGCAATTGGCCGCCCCTCGGGGCGGCCTTTTTCGTGGTGAGGGCAGGGGTTAGCCGCCCGCCAATGCTGCAACTTGCACGGGACCGTGCATTTCGGTATCTCCGGCGCAAATGAAACCTCTGTCGGAGACATGACCATGGCCAGACCCAAAATCGCGCTTATCGGCGCGGGGCAAATCGGCGGCACTCTCGCCCATCTCGCAGCGTTGAAAGAATTGGGCGATGTCGTCCTGTTCGACATTGCCGAGGGCACCCCTGAGGGCAAAGCTCTCGATATCGCGTCGTCGGGCCCCTCGGGCAAGTTCGACGCCACCATGTCGGGCACGCAAGATTACGCCGATATCGCGGGCGCGGACGTCTGCATTGTGACCGCCGGTGTGGCCCGCAAGCCGGGTATGAGCCGCGACGACCTGCTGGGCATCAACCTCAAGGTCATGAAATCCGTGGGCGAGGGCATTGCCAAGCACGCGCCCGACGCCTTCGTGATCTGCATCACCAACCCGCTCGACGCGATGGTCTGGGCGCTGCGCGAATTCTCGGGCCTGCCGCACAACAAGGTTTGCGGCATGGCTGGCGTGCTCGACTCCGCGCGTTTCCGCCACTTCCTCGCGACCGAGTTCAACGTATCGATGAAAGACGTCACCGCCTTCGTTCTGGGCGGTCACGGCGACACGATGGTGCCGCTGGTACGTTATTCCACCGTCGCAGGCATCCCTCTGCCCGATCTGGTCAAGATGGGCTGGACCACACAGGACAAGCTCGACGCGATCGTGCAGCGCACCCGTGACGGCGGCGCCGAGATCGTCGGCCTGCTGAAGACCGGCTCCGCCTTCTACGCGCCCGCCACCTCCGCGATCGAGATGGCCGAAGCCTATCTCAAGGACCAAAAGCGCGTTCTGCCCGCAGCGGCGCATGTCGATGGGGCCTACGGCTTGAACGGCTTCTATGTGGGCGTGCCCACCGTGATCGGCGCAGGCGGTGTTGAGCGTGTCGTCGAGATTTCGATGAACAAAGACGAGCAGGCGATGTTCGACAACTCCGTCAACGCGGTCAAAGGTCTGGTCGAAGCTTGCAAAGGCATTGACGAGAGCCTCGCCTAAGCCTCACGGCATACGAGTTTTGGAGCGCGTCCCAATCGGGGCGCGCTTTTTCGTTCAGGGGTGGGGCAGTTTTGTGATCACACTATAATATGCTGTGATCACAAAAACGAGTAGGACCACATCACTCTGTCATTTTTCCACCGAAACACCGGCCAAACCCGGCAGATTCCCCGCAGTTCCCCGTGACAGTCCTGTAAAAACCGCTATCAAGATGCAAAGCACAGGACAAAGCACAGGACAAAGGACCGCGCCATGGCCGACGTGAACCGGGGTAACCGCCCGCTTTCCCCGCATTTGACGATCTACCGCCCTCAATTGACCTCCATGACGTCGATTCTCACCCGGATCACCGGCAACGCGATGCTGATCACCGCGCTGCTTATCGTGTGGTGGTTCCTCGCCGCGGCCACGTCTCTTGAGTATTTCGACACCGTGAACGGAATTATGACCAGCTGGTTCGGTGATCTGGTCTTTACCCTGTCGCTCTTGGGCCTGTGGTATCACACGCTGGCCGGTGTGCGGCACCTGATCTGGGATACGGGCCGCATGCTCGATATCCCCACCGCGGAAAAGCTGGGCTGGACCGTGCTGATCGGATCGGTCGTGCTGACCATCCTGACCATCATCATCGTTTGAGGAGCGACACCATGGCATACATGACAGATCGCAAACGCGCCCGCGGCCTTGGCTCGGCGAAAACCGGCACCGCGCATTTCTGGGCGATGAAAGTCTCCTCGCTGGCGCTGTTGGTTCTGATCCCGCTGTTCGTCTTTACCTTCGGCAGTGCGCTCGGCGGCAGCTATGAAGAGATCCTTGCCTATTACGCGCGGCCCTTCCCGGCCATCGTGGCGGCGCTGACGCTGATCGTGGGCTTTAAACATTTCAATGACGGCGTGCAGGTGCTGATCGAGGACTATGTCCATGGGCTGGCCAACAAAGTCGCCCTCATCGTGATGACCATCATCAGCTACGGCGCAGCAGCGGTCGGCGTTTTCGCCATCGCCAAGCTCGCCCTGTAACAATACGCCCAAACGGGAGACCGATTAAATGGCAGCATATGAATACGAAACCCACGAATATGACGTTGTCGTGGTGGGGGCAGGCGGTGCTGGTCTGCGCGCGACTTTGGGCATGGCGGAGCAGGGGCTGCGCACGGCCTGTATTTCCAAGGTGTTCCCGACCCGCAGCCACACCGTGGCCGCGCAGGGGGGCATCGCCGCGTCCTTGAGCAACATGGGCCCCGACAACTGGCAGTGGCATATGTATGACACGGTCAAGGGCTCGGACTGGCTGGGCGACACGGATGCGATGGAATACCTCGCCCGCGAAGCGCCCAAGGCGGTTTACGAGCTTGAGCATTACGGCGTGCCCTTCTCGCGCACCGAAGAGGGCAAGATCTACCAGCGCCCCTTCGGTGGCCATACCACCGAATTCGGCGAAGGCCCCCCCGTGCAGCGCACCTGTGCCGCCGCTGACCGGACCGGTCACGCGATCCTGCACACGCTCTACGGCCAGTCGCTGAAGCAAAGCGCGGAATTCTTCATCGAATATTTCGCCATCGACCTGATCATGTCGGACGACGGTGTCTGCCAAGGTGTGCTCTGCTGGAAACTCGACGACGGCACCATGCATCTGTTCAGCGCCAAGATGGTCGTGCTGGCGACAGGCGGCTATGGCCGAGCGTACTTCTCGGCCACCTCCGCACATACCTGCACCGGCGACGGCGGCGGCATGGCGGCCCGTGCGGGTCTGCCGCTGCAAGACATGGAATTCGTCCAGTTCCACCCCACCGGCATCTACGGCGCGGGTTGCCTGATCACTGAGGGCGCGCGCGGCGAGGGCGGTTATCTGACCAACTCCGAAGGCGAGCGCTTCATGGAGCGCTATGCGCCGACCTACAAGGATTTGGCGTCGCGCGACGTGGTTTCGCGCTGCATGACGATGGAGATCCGCGAAGGCCGCGGTGTGGGCGAGAACAAGGATCACATCCACCTGCACCTGAACCACCTGCCGCCGGAGACGCTGGACCTGCGCCTGCCGGGCATCTCGGAATCCGCGCGTATCTTTGCGGGTGTAGACCTCACGAAAGAGCCGATCCCGGTGCTGCCCACCGTGCACTACAACATGGGCGGCATCCCCACGAACTACTGGGGCGAGGTGCTGAACCCGACCGCCGACAACCCCGACGCCATCGCACCCGGCCTGATGGCCGTGGGCGAGGCGGGCTGTGCCTCGGTGCATGGTGCGAACCGTCTGGGCTCCAACTCCCTCATCGACCTCGTGGTCTTTGGCCGCGCCGCCGCGATCCGCGCCGCCAAGATCGTCGACCCCGAAAGCCCGGTGCCCGCCCCGAACCTCAAATCGGTCGAGAAGGCTTTCGATCGCTTCGACGGTCTGCGCAATGCCAAGGGCGGCACGCCGACTGCCGAACTGCGCCTTGAGATGCAAAAGACTATGCAGGCCGATGCCGCCGTCTTCCGCACCGACAAGACGTTGGAGGAAGGCCGCAAGAAGATGATCGACGTGGCCGACAAGCTGAACGATCTGCATGTCACCGACCGCAGCCTCGTGTGGAACTCCGACTTGATGGAGACCTTGGAGCTGACCAACCTGATGCCCAACGCCACCGCCACGATCACCGCCGCCGCTGCGCGCAAGGAAAGCCGTGGTGCCCACGCGCATGAGGACTACCCGGACCGGAACGACGACGAATGGCGCAAGCATTCGCTGGCCTGGTTCGATGGCAACGATGCCAAGCTGACCTACCGCGCCGTGCACCTTGATCCGCTGACCAAAGAGGATGAAGGCGGCATCGACATGAAAAAGATCGCCCCCAAGGCACGGGTGTATTGATGGTCCGCACAGCACTCATCGCGGCCACGATGCTCGGCCTTTCGGGCTGTGTGGAGGTTCAGCAGGCGGTGGATGACACCGCCCGCCAGACCTCCAAAGGCGTGGTGACCGAGGTTCTGGCCACCCGTTTCCCGCAGGTGCCGAAAGAGCTGATCACCCCCTTCACCGATTGCATCATCGACAATGCCGACGCGCTGGAGCTGCGCGAATTGGCCCGCGCCACCGTGGTTGGCGTGGACGATACAACAACGGGCACCGTGCGCACCATCCTGTCGCGCCCCGAGACCCGTACCTGCCTGCTGGCCGCCGCGCCCGCAGCCGGTCTGACGCTTTAGGAGACGCATAATGGTTCAACTGACGCTTCCGAAAAACTCCCGCATGACCAGCGGGAAGACATGGCCCAAGCCCGAAGGGGCGACCAACCTGCGCGAGTTCCACATCTATCGCTGGAACCCCGACGACGGGAAGAACCCGGCGCTGGATACCTATTTCGTCGATATGGACGATTGCGGGCCGATGATTCTCGACGCGTTGATCAAGATCAAGAACGAGATCGACCCGACGCTGACCTTCCGCCGCTCCTGCCGCGAGGGCATCTGCGGCTCCTGCGCGATGAACATCGACGGGATCAACACGCTGGCCTGCACTTACGGCATGGAAGAGATCAACGGCGTGGTGAAGATCTACCCGCTGCCGCATATGCCGGTGGTCAAGGACCTGATCCCCGATCTGACCCACTTCTACGCCCAGCACGCCAGCATCCAGCCGTGGCTGGAAACCGACACGCCCGAGCCCCGCAAGGAGTGGAAACAGTCGATCGACGACCGTGCCAAGCTCGACGGTCTGTATGAGTGCATCATGTGCGCCTGCTGCTCGACTTCTTGCCCCAGCTACTGGTGGAACGGCGACCGCTACCTCGGCCCAGCGGCCCTGCTGCACGCCTACCGCTGGATCATCGACAGCCGGGACGAGGCCACGGGCGAGCGTCTGGATGACCTTGAGGATCCGTTCAAGCTCTACCGCTGTCACACGATCATGAACTGCGCCAAGACCTGCCCCAAGGGGCTGAACCCGGCGGCTGCGATCGCCAATATCAAGAAACTGATGGTCGAGCGCACCGTCTAATCCACCCAATCCGACAGGAAGGCCCGGCCAAGCGCCGGGCCTTTGGTTTTTCCCATGATCCTGCCCTTCGTCATCGTTATCGTCTTTGTGATCGTGCTGATCTTTGCCCGTCGCAACGCGCCCACGCGGGACTGCCGCTGGCGCGAAGACCGGGCGGGGGACAAAGGCGCGCTGCGCAAATACCACTGCGTCGCCTGCGGGGCCGAAGCCTACCGCAGCGAAGGCCCGCCCGACCGCTGCCTCAAAGGGCTCGACACCCCGCGTCTGTGACTTGCTTTTGCCCCCAGCCCGCCGCAAGCTTGCGGGAACAGGGGAGGCAGCAATGGGTGAGCGTTTCAAAGCAGATGTGATCGTCGTGGGGGCGGGTCTGGCCGGCATGGTCGCCGCCCATGAGGCCGTGCTGCGCGGCCGCCGGGTGCTGCTCATGGACCAAGAAGGCCCGCAAAGCCTCGGCGGGCAGGCCTATTGGTCGCTCGGCGGTCTCTTCATGGTCGACACGCCCGAACAACGCCGCATGGGCATCCGCGACAGCGCGGAACTCGCCTATCGCGACTGGATGGGCTCGGCGCAGTTCGACCGGGCGGAGGACGCCAACCCCCGCAAGTTCGCGCAAGGGTTCATCGACTGGGCGGCGGGCGACATGCGCGCATGGCTGCACCAGATCGGCCTGCGCTGGTTCCCGGTCGTCGGCTGGGCCGAGCGCGGCGGGGCAGGGGCCGGAGGCCACGGCAACTCCGTCCCGCGTTTCCACATCACCTGGGGCACCGGCACCGGCGTTGTGGCCCCCTTCGCGCGGCTAATGCGCGAACATGCAGCGGCGGGCAAACTGCGCCTTGGCTTCCGCCGCCGGGTCACACGACTGGTCGCCACCAATGGCGCAGTCACCGGCGTCGCAGGCGAGGTGCTGGAAGACAGCGACGCCCTCCGCGGGCAGAGCACCCCACGCAACGTCACCGGGCCATTCGAACATACCGCCGAATCCGTCATCCTCACCACCGGTGGCATCGGAGCCAACCATGATTTGGTGCGCCAACACTGGCCCACTGACCGCCTCGGCCCCGCCCCGCAACGCATGGTCAGCGGCGTGCCCGACTACGTCGACGGCAAGATGCACGGCATTGCAGCCGACGCCGGGGCCGGGCTCATCAACGAAGACCGCATGTGGCACTATTGCGAGGGCGTCCAGAACTGGGACCCGATCTGGCCCAACCACGGCATCCGCATTCTGCCCGGTCCCTCGTCGATGTGGTTCGACGCGCAGGGCGACCGGATGGAAGCCCCCTGCCTGCCCGGCTTCGACACGCTCTCGACCCTCAAACGCATCCTGCAAGCGGGCGAACACAGCTGGTTCATCCTGACGCAAAAGATCATCGAAAAGGAATTCGCCCTCTCGGGATCCGAACAGAACCCCGATCTCACCTCCGGCAAATGGGGCGAAGTCCTGAAGGCGCGCCTCGGGAAGGGGGCAACCGCCGCAGTCGAGGCCTTCAAAGAAAAAGGCGCGGATTTCATTGTCGCCGAGGACTTGGAAACCCTCGTCGCCCGCATGAACGCCCTCACACCCGAGACCCCCGTCGCCCCAGAGCACATCCGCGCCCAAATCGCGGCCCGCGACGGCCAATTGGGCAACCCCTTCGCCAAAGACGCCCAGATCACCGCGATCCGCGGCGCCCGCAACTACCGTGGCGACCGCCTGATCCGCACCGCCAAACCCCACGCCATCCTCGACCCGGCCAACGGCCCGCTCATCGCCGTGCGGCTCAACATCCTCACCCGGAAATCCCTCGGCGGATTGCACAGCGACACCCAAGGCCGCGTGCTCACGCCTGCGCGCACCATCCTCCCCGGTCTCTTCGCCGCCGGAGAGGTCTGCGGCTTCGGCGGCGGCGGCTACCACGGCTACAACGCCCTCGAAGGCACCTTCTTAGGCGGCTGCCTCTACTCCGGCCGCCTCGCCGGCCAACACGCCTGAAAGACGCGCCACACCCCCTCCCTTCATCCTTTCCCAAATACCTTCCGCACTCTCCCCACACGCGAGCGCCAACCAACGAAGCACCCCCCTCGCTCACACCACCCGCCAAGCCACGAAAAAAGGCGCGACCCCCGCCGCGCCCCTTCATCCTTTTTCAAATACCAATCCCGCCCTCTCAGCAGGCGCCGCACTCAGGCAAAGGCCGCCTCCAGCGCAATCTCGACCATATCGCCAAAACTCTTTTCGCGATCCTCCGATGGCAGCGCCTCGCCGGTCTGCAAATGATCGCTCACCGTCAGCACCGCCAAGGCACGCCGCTTGTGCCGCGCGGCCAGCGTGTAAAGCTCCGCCGCTTCCATCTCGACACCGAGGATGCCATGGCGCACCATCTGCTCGTCAAGGTCGGGGCGCTCCGCATAGAAAACATCCGAGGAATAGATCCCGCCCACATGGGTCTTAGCTTCGAGCTTTTCGGCGGCAGCGACAGCAGCGCTCAAAAGGCCGTAATCGGCGCAGGGGGCGTAGTTCAATTCGCGGAAAATGCCGGAGGAGGGCGAGGTGATCGTGCTCGCCGTCATGGCGATGATCACGTCACGGATGCCGACATGGGATTGCATGCCGCCACAAGAGCCGATGCGGATCAGGGTCTGCGCGCCATATTCGGTCATCAACTCATTGGCGTAGATCGACAGCGACGGCATTCCCATGCCCGAGCCTTGGATCGTCACCCGGTTGCCGCGCCATGTGCCGGTAAAGCCGAGCATGCCGCGCACTTCGTTGACCAGTTCGGCCCCTTCGAGAAAGGTCTCCGCCGCCCATTTCGCGCGGTAGGGGTCGCCGGGCATCAATACGGTTTCGGCGATATCGCCGGGTTTTGCGCCAATATGGACGGTCATTTCTGTCTCCTGATGTTTGGCGCATTTTGCCCGCGCAAGGCGGGCTTCACAAGGGCTGCGGTGGGGCAGGGGGTGTGACGTAAACTTCCGCTCGGCGCCGTGCGGGCGGTGACTATCGAATTCACATTTCCGTTAGCAATAAAAAAGCGCCGGTGAATTGCTATTCAACCGGCGCGAAATTCCCGTATTTCGGGAAGTATTAAACCCGCATCGTTTCCGGATCGGCACCATTCTCTACTTGGGCGCGGAACCAATTCGGCTGGCGGCCTTTTCCGGTCCAAGTCTGGGACGGGTTCTCCGGATTGGCGAACTGAGGCTTCGATTTCGGACCGGCAGGCGCTTTGCGCGGCTTCTTGGCCTTCTTGGGCGCGGGGGCCTCATCAGCTAACTCATTCAGGGAAAAGCCATATTCCGCCGCTGCCTTTTGCGCTGCCTTGCGTGCGGCGCGGCGTTCGCGCGCCTGCGCGGCCTGCAATGCCTTTTTGACATCCGACAGAAGTTTCTCCAGTTCCTTACGGCTCATGGATTTCAGGTCTTTTTCCATATCTGATATTTCCTTTCCAGATTGTGCTGGTAGAGGGAATTATAGAGGCAATAAGTTAATTGCACGATGTATTTTGTGTCAGCCTATTCCGCCGCCACCGCTTTGGGATCGGCGAGCGTAATGATATCCTGCATGATGACGTTTAATTCGAAGTCCTTCGGCGTATAGACCTGCGCAACTCCAGCGGCGCGCAAACGGGTGGCGTCGGCCTCGGGAATGATGCCGCCGACGATGACGGGAATATGGGTCAACCCGGCCTCGGCCATGCGTTTCATCAGGTCTTCGACCAAGGGCACGTGAGAGCCCGAGAGGATCGACAGGCCGACCACATGGGCGGCTTCCGTTTGTGCTGCTTCGACAATCTCCGCAGGTGTCAGACGGATGCCTTCATAGCTGATGTCCATGCCGCAATCGCGGGCGCGGACGGCGATCTGCTCGGCCCCGTTTGAGTGGCCGTCGAGCCCCGGTTTGCCGACGAGGAACTTCAGCCTGCGGCCAAGTTTGTCGCTGACCGCGTCTACCGCATCGCGCAGGTCGTCCAGACCTTCGGTCTTGTTGGACTGGCCTGCGGAAACACCTGTAGGGCCACGATATTCCCCGTGAACGGCGCGCATCTGCGCGGCCCATTCGCCGGTGGTCACCCCGGCTTTCGCAGCGGCGATAGAGGCGGGCATGATGTTCTCGCCCGCCTGCGCCGCGGCGCGCAGATCGGCCAGCGCCTGTTTCACGGCACCCTCGTCGCGCGCGCTGCGCCATGCGTCGAGCCGGGCGAGCTGGTCGGCCTCGGCGCCGGGGTCGGATTGCATGATATCGCCTGCGCCGGTCATCAGGGGCGAGGGCGCGCCTTGCTGCCATTTGTTTACGCCCACCACGACGGTTTCGCCGCTTTCGATACGCCGCAGCCGGTCGGCATTGCTTTCGACTAAACGTCCTTTCATGTAATCGATCGCGGAAATCGCGCCGCCCATACCGTCGAGATTCGCCAATTCGGCCCGCGCGCCTTCTTTGAGCAATTCGACCTTGGCATCGACCGCCGGGTTGCCGTCGAATAGATCGTCGAATTCCAAAAGGTCCGTCTCATGTGCCATGATCTGCTGCATCCGCATCGACCATTGTTGATCCCAGGGGCGGGGCAGGCCGAGGGCTTCGTTCCATGCGGGCAATTGCACGGCGCGGGCGCGGGCTTTTTTCGAGAGGGTCACGGCCAGCATTTCGATGAGAATACGGTAGACGTTATTCTCGGGCTGTTGTTCGGTCAGCCCCAGCGAATTGACCTGCACCCCATAGCGGAAGCGACGGAATTTGGGGTCTTCGACGCCATAGCGCGCGCGGCAAATCTCGTCCCAAAGGTCTACAAAGGCGCGCATTTTGCACATTTCGGTGACGAAACGGATGCCTGCGTTCACGAAGAAGGAAATGCGGCCCACCAATTTCGGGAAATCCTCTGCCGGGACGCGGGGTTTGAGCGCGTCGAGCACGGCGGTGGCGGTGGCCAGCGCGAAGGCCAATTCCTGTTCCGGCGTCGCGCCCGCCTCTTGCAGGTGGTAGGAACAGACGTTCATCGGGTTCCATTTCGGGACATTCGTATAGCAGAATTCGGCCACATCCGCGATCATCTTAAGCGATGGCGCGGGCGGGCAGATATAGGTGCCGCGGCTAAGGTATTCCTTGATCAGGTCGTTTTGCACCGTGCCTTGCAGCTTGGAGACATCCGCGCCCTGTTCCTCGGCCACCGCGATATAGAGCGCCAGCAGCCAAGGGGCGGTGGCGTTGATCGTCATCGAGGTGTTCATCTGCTCCAGCGGGATGCCATCAAACAGCGCGCGCATATCGCCGAGGTGGTTCACCGGCACGCCCACCTTGCCAACCTCGCCGCGGCTGAGCACATGGTCGCTGTCATATCCGGTTTGGGTCGGCAGGTCGAAGGCCACGGAAAGCCCGGTCTGCCCGCGCTCAAGGTTCGAGCGGTAGAGCGCGTTAGACGCGGCGGCGGTGGAATGGCCCGCATAGGTGCGAATGAGCCAGGGGCGGTCTTTCTGCGGTTGGGTCATCGTGGCCTCTTGAATCTGGGTTGCAATAAAGTTGCGTCATGACGTTGATAGGGGAAATAATATGCCTCTGTCAATTCGCTGCGTTGCGGCATCACTCGGGCCGCTTGGGCGGGCGGGAAACAGATAAATATTGTCCTCTCGCCCCTGCACTGTAAGGGTTAAGCCATGACGCAGACTGTGCAATTGCCCCTTTGGCTGTTCATCCTCATCGTGGTTTTCGCAGCCGTCACCGCGCTGAGCCACTTTCTGCTGCCTTCGGTGCGTTGGTTCTTTCGCCGGCGGCTTGAGCGGGCAGTAGCACGGTTGAACAAGCGGCTGACGCGGCCCATCGAGCCCTTCAAACTGGCGCGGCGGCACGACATGATCCAGCGGCTGATCTATGATCCGGAGGTCAGCCAAGAGATCGTCAACTATGCCCGCAGCAACGGGGTGCCGGAAAACGTAGCCTTTCAAAAGGCGCGGGAATATGCGCGCGAGATCGTGCCGCGGTTTTCGGCCTTCGCCTATTTCAGTTTCGGCATCCGCTTGGCGCGGCTGTTGACCAATACGGTCTACCGGGTCGAGACGGCGGTGAGTAACGAGACGACATTCGCCGCGCTGCCGCGGGATGCCACGGTGGTCTTTATCATGAACCACCGGTCGAACATGGATTACATGCTGGTGACCTATCTCGCCGCGCGGTCTTCGGCGCTGAGCTATGCGGTGGGGGAATGGGCGCGGGTCTGGCCGCTGAGCACGTTGATCCGCTCGATGGGGGCGTATTTCATCCGCCGTCGGTCGCGCGGGGCGCTCTATCGCAAGGTTTTGGCGCGCTATGTGCAGATGGCCACGACGGGCGGGGTGACGCAGGCCTTCTACCCCGAGGGCGGCTTGAGCCTGACCGGGGCCTTGCAGCCGCCGAAGGTCGGGCTTCTGTCCTATGTCGTGGATGGGTTCGACCCCGAGGGCGAGCGCGACATCATTTTCGTGCCGGTGGCGATTAATTATGACCGGGTACTGGAAGACCGCGTGTTGATCGCCGCCGGGCAGCGCGGGGACCGGCGTTTCGGGGCGCGGATCACGGTGGTTGTGGGCTTCGTGCTGCGCAAGATGTGGCGGCGGCTGCGCGGGCGCGACACGCGTTTTGGCACGGCGGCGGTGACCTTTGGCGATCCGCTGTCGTTGCGTCGCACCGGGGCCGGGGTGCCGGTGTCGGAGTTGTCCGAAATGTTGATGGACCGGATCGCGCAGGCGATGCCGGTGCTGACCGTGCCGCTGATCGCGCGGGTGATGTTGCAGGCCGCGCGCCCGATGAAGGAGGCCGATCTGCTGGCCGAAGTGGCTGCCACTTTGGAGCAGATGCCACCGCGCAATCGGGTGCCGAAGCCGGACGTCCTGCCCGAGCGGGTCGCCCGCGCCGTCGCGCGGCTCAAGAAACGTGGCGTCATTTCCGAAGGCCCAGAGGGGCTGGAGATCGTCGAGGGGCAGGGGCCTGTTTTGGCCTTCTACGCTAATTCCATTGCACATTTCCCCTGGGAGGATGCTGCACCTGCGGCAGAAATTGCTGCGACTGCTGGGTCATAAAATTACAAACGGCGGTATCTAGGGGTTGCATTGTTGCGCGGCGGGTCATATCCCGAAAGGGAGCCGCCGCGATTCTGCGGTGCGGCACAGACCTTGTAGACACCGATCACCGGCAGGAGGCCCACATGGCACTGGATACGAAACACGCCGAATATGACGCCCCGCAAAAGGACCTCTATGAAGTGGGCGAGATGCCCCCGATGGGGCATGTCCCGAAACAGATGTATGCTTGGGCGATCCGCCGCGAACGGCACGGCGACCCGGACAGCGCGATGCTGCAAGAGGTGGTCGACGTGCCCAAGCTCGACAGCCAAGACGTGCTGGTTCTCGTGATGGCGGCGGGCATCAACTACAACGGTGTCTGGGCCGCGCGCGGCGTGCCGATCAGCCCCTTCGACGGCCATGGCGAGCCCTATCACATCGCCGGCTCCGATGCCTCGGGCATCGTTTGGGCGGTGGGTGACAAGGTGACCCGTTGGAAGGTCGGCGATGAGGTGGTGATTCACTGCAACCAAGACGACGGCGACGACGAGGAATGCAACGGCGGCGACCCGATGTATTCTCCCAGCCAGCGGATCTGGGGCTACGAGACGCCCGACGGCTCTTTCGCGCAGTTCACCCGGGTGCAGAGCCAGCAGCTGATGCCCCGGCCCAAGCACCTGACATGGGAGGAAAGCGCCTGCTACACGCTGACGTTGGCGACCGCCTACCGGATGCTGTTCGGCCACGAGCCGCATGACCTCAAGCCCGGTCAGAACGTGCTGGTCTGGGGGGCAAGCGGCGGCCTTGGGTCCTATGCGATCCAGCTTATCAACACCGCGGGCGCCAATGCGATCGGCGTGATCTCGGACGAGAGCAAGCGTCAGTTCGTGATGGATCTGGGTGCCAAAGGCGTGCTGAACCGCAAGGATTTCAACTGCTGGGGCCAACTGCCCACCGTGAACACGCCGGAATATGCCGAGTGGTTCAAGGAAGCGCGCAAGTTCGGCAAGGCGATCTGGGACATCACCGGCAAGGGCGTGAATGTCGACATGGTGTTTGAGCACCCCGGCGAGGCGACCTTCCCGGTCTCCACTTTCGTGGTCAAGAAGGGCGGCATGGTGGTGATCTGCGCAGGCACAAGCGGGTTCAACCTGACTTTCGACGTGCGCTACATGTGGATGCACCAGAAGCGCTTGCAGGGCAGCCACTTTGCCCATCTCAAACAGGCGAGTGCGGCCAACAAGCTGATGATGGAGCGGCGGCTCGACCCCTGCATGTCCGAGGTCTTTAGCTGGGCCGATCTGCCCGAGGCGCATATGAAGATGATGCGTAATGAGCATAAGCCGGGGAATATGTCGGTACTGGTTCAAGCGCCGACGACCGGGCTGCGCACGCTGGAAGACACGCTGGTCGCCCGCGACTGAGCGTTACGGATCGGCTAAGATGAAACCCCCGTGGCTCCGGCTGCGGGGGTTTTGCGTGGTGCCCTGTCGAAACAGAGGCTTAGCGCCCGAAGCCCCGCTATTTATGGGGGGGCAGAAAGCGCGGATGGTGCAAAATAATGTACATGCTATGGTTGTATTAATCTGCCATTAACCAAAGCTGGGCGACCCTCATGCGAGATGATTGGATATTGGACGTTTTGGCCGATCTCAGGGCTTTTGCCATGGCGAACCAACTGCCGCGCACGGCGGAACAGTTGGACGACGCGGCGCTGATCGCTCTGGCTGAGATGTCCTTGCAACGCGAAAGGGCCGTGGGCCAGACGCATGAGGATAGAGCCGCATCTGGAACGGATTTGGGAAAGGCTGGCGCAGGCTGATGGCCAGCCCGCCCTTGGGCAGGCCTGCAAAGACCTGCGCGATCACTTTGGCATTCTGCACGTCGTCTATCACTGGGTCGACACGGCGGGGGTGCAATATGGCTGCGGCACCTATGGCGCGCTCTGGTCTGAGCGCTATCAGGCGCATAACTACCTGCGCATCGATCCCGTGGTCGCGGGCTGCTATCGCCGGTTCGAGCCGGTGGATTGGAAAGACCTCGATTGGTCCTCTCGCGCCGCGCGGCAGTTTCGCCGGGATGCTTTGGACCATGGGGTTGGCGATCAGGGGTTCTCGGTCCCGATCCGGGGGCCGCATGGGCAATTCGCGCTTTTCACCACGAACCACAGTTGCACCGATCGGGTTTGGGCCGCTTTCACCGCGCGGCACCGGCGCGATTTGATCTGGGCGGCCCATTGCTTCAACGAAAAGGCGCTGGCGCTGGCCCCGGAGCGGGCGCCGGGTGCCGTGCAGGCACTTTCCCCGCGCGAGGTGGATGCGATGACCCTGCTGGCGGTGGGCTACAGCCGCGCGCAGGTGGCTGACCGTCTGTCGATCTCGGAACATACGCTGCGGGCCTATGTGGAAAGCGCCCGCTTCAAACTGGGGGCGTCCAACACCACCCATGCCGTCGCCCGTGCGCTCAGCCGGGGGCTGATCGTCGTCTGAGGCAGATAATCCACATGAATCGCAGGCGCGCGGGGCAAAGCCATCTGGCCCCCGGCGCGGGGCTCATTTAGGGTCGCCCAATGACATCTACCGCGCTCACCTATTCCGAAGACCAAGCCGCCGCCCATGACAAGGTGGCCGATATGCTGCGCTCTGCGGGCATCGATCTGGACGACTCGCTTTTGATGCCGCCTGCGGGCGGGCCGGATCAGGTGATGGCGGTGACCGGCAAGGCCGGATCGGGCAAAACCCTGCTGCTGGCCGAGCTTTACCGCGCGCTGGAAGGGGCCGGGGTCGAGATCGTCTCGGGCGATTACGAATCGCGCAAGAAGCGCGAGAAGCGGACCTTGGCGATCCTCGCGCCCACCAACAAGGCGGCGAGCGTGCTGCGGTTGCGCGGGGTGCCCGCGACAACGATCCACCGCATTCTCTATACGCCGGTCTATCACCCTGAGTATGAGCGCATCGCCGAATGGCTGACCGGCAACGGTGAGAAGCCCGAGATCGAGGGCCTCAGCGAAATGGCGTTGGACCGGGCGGCGGCATTTTTCGCGAACAACAAGTCGGTGCCCGGGGCGTTGGCGGCGGCGGGGCTGCGCGGCAGTGATTTCATCACCGGCTGGAAGCGGCGGGAAGAGCCGTTGGACATCGGTTTCGTCGACGAAAGCTCGATGCTGGACGACAAGCAGTTCGAGGATTTGAAAGAGATCTTCCCAACGCTGCTGTTGTTCGGTGACCCGGCGCAGCTGGCACCGGTGGGGCAGTCGGGCACGATGGTCTTCGAGAAACTGCCCGAGAAGCGCGTCTTGAACCTCAACCGCATCCACCGGCAAGAGGCCGACAACCCGATCCTTGATCTCGCCCATGCGCTGGCCGATCCGCAGTTGGAGTTTCATGACTTCGAGCGGATGATCGAAGACGCGGCGCGCCGCGATGACCGCGTGGTCTGGGGCCAGCGTGTTGAGGTCGACCTGATGGCGCGCAGCCCGGTGCTGGTCTGGCGCAATGCGACGCGTATTCGGCTCATCAATGCGTTCCGCAGCGTGCATGGCGCGCCCGAAGATGCGTTGCTGGCCGGTGAGCCGCTGATCTGCGACGGGATCGAACTGCCGCTGAAACACCGCAAAAAACGGCTGGACCTTGAAGCGCGGGGCCTGATCAAGGGCGCGCAGGTGGTCTATCTGGGCGAGGGGCGCAAGCCCGGCTTCAGCCGCTTGCATGTGATCGGCGCCGAAGACCCGCAGGTGAGTGCCGCCTCGATCGTGAAGATCGAGAAACCCGACGAAGAAGAACCCTTCATCCCCTTCGCTGCGCGCATGGGGGCGACCTTTCTGCATGGGGCGGCGGTGACGATCCACAAGGCCCAAGGCAGCCAGTGGGAGAATGTGCAGGTCTTCGCCCCCGATCTTTATGCCGCCGCGCGGATGGGGCGGAGCGAGGCGGGGCAGCCGCTGTGGAAACGGCTGGCCTATGTGGCGATTACGCGCGCTCAGGAACGTCTGATCTGGGTGGTGCGCAACCGGCTCAGCAAGCCTTCGGGGCCGCTGCGGGTGGATGATCTGCGGGCCGCGCCAGCGGCGGCGCTGACGCTTGAGGCGACCGAGGATGGCGCGGCTTAGCGGCGCATGAGGCCGAAGACGGCAGAGGCGCCCCAGCCCGCGGCAACCGCGATGAAGAGCGACAGCAGCCCGTAGAGAAACGCCTGTTGATGGGCAAGGTTGAACAGCCAACGCTCCATCCCGACTTTGCGCACGTCGATGATCGTCTCATATTGCGCCACCACATCGCCGCCGCGCGTGAGGAAAATCCGCGTGTCATAGGCCCCTTCGGTGAGCGAGGCGGGCAGGGCGACGGCGGCGCGGAAGAGGGTTTGCTCATCCACCTTCACCCCGTCTTCGATAACTTGGTACAGGTTCGCATCCTTGCGCACACGGATCAGCGCGTCGGTGAATTGGGTGGGGTCCGCGATCTCCATCGGGGCGCCGACCGACCGGATGGCGCGGGGGATGGAGATGCGGTGGCGCAGGTCTTCGATGCGTTTGAGCACCTCGGCCAGCGGGCCGGAGGTGACCACAGCGTAGAAGCTCGGCGCGCGGTCGACCTCAACCGCGGCGGTGTTCACCCAGATGCCAAAGCGCCGCTCTTTCCGGCGCACCATGACCGGGGCCGAGGGGCCGGAGACGGTAATGACGACTTCGAGCGGCGCGCCATCGGGGATCGGGGTTTCGCGTTTGACGGCGCCGTAGACGAGGATCTCGGACCCGTCGAAATTGGTGGTGATGGAGACTTCGGCCTGGCTGAGGCCAAGCACGATTTCCTCTTCCGCCGTGGCGGTCAGGGCCGTGAAACACAGGCCAAGAAAGGCGATCAGCGCGCGCATCATTCCGCCGCCACCGGGCTGAGGGAATAGAGTTCCGCCGGTTCCAGCAACAGGTCAAGCGCCAGCTTGCCGCAGACCGCCAAGACCAGCACCGCGAGCAGGATGCGCAGCTGTTCGGCCTGCATCCGCACGCCGATCCGCGTGCCCACCTGCGCGCCGAGCACGCCGCCCACCAGCAGCAGCACCGCCAGCACGATGTCGACCGTCTGGTTGGTGGTGGCATGGAGCATGGTGGTGAAGCCGGTGACGAAGATGATCTGCAACAGCGAGGTGCCGATCACCACTTTTGTCGGCATGCCGAGCAGGTAGATCATCGCGGGCACCATGATGAAACCGCCGCCCACGCCCATGATCGCCGAAAGCATCCCGACCGCCGCGCCGACCAGCACCGGCGGGATCACCGAGATATAGAGGCCCGAAACCCGAAAGCGAATTTTGAACGGCAGCCCATGCACCCAATAGTGCTTCTTGCGTTTGACTCGGCCCCCCTTGCGGGTGCGGCGGATGGCGCGGAGCGATTCCACGAACATCAGCCCGCCGATAATGCCAAGGAAGACGACATAGCAAAGCGTCACCAGCAGATCGACTTGGCCGAGCGATTTCAGGTAGTTAAAGATGAACATGCCGATGCCGGAGCCGATCAGGCCCCCGGCCAGCAGCACCCAGCCCATTCGGAAATCGACCGTCTTTCGCTTGAGATGCGCCAGAAGCGCCGAGAAGGAAGAGGCCACGATTTGATTGGTCGAGGTCGCCACCGCCACGGCGGGCGGGATGCCGACAAAGAACAGCAGCGGCGTGATCAGAAACCCGCCGCCGACGCCGAACATGCCCGAAAGGATGCCCACGATGCCGCCCAATCCCAAAAGGAGGAAGGCGTTGACCGATACTTCGGCAATGGGCAGGTAGATTTGCATGACGTTTCCTAGCCCCGAACGGCCGCGCAGTTCAACATAGCTTGTCGCGGTGAGGCGACCACTTTGACAGGTTGCGCCGATCCGGCCCTCGGGTGCAAGGGCCGGAAGGAAGTGTCAACGTTCTTTCACATAGGGCTCGCCACCCGCGCGCGGCGGGATCGCTTTTCCGACAAAACCGGCGAGGATCACCACGGTCATCAGGTAGGGCAGGGCGCCCAGAAGCTGGCCCTGCACCTTGATGCCGATGACCGACTGGATCACGTCCGGTCGGGTCTCCAGCGCGCCGAAGAGGCCGAAGAGCAGGGTGGCCCAAAGGGCGTACCACGGACGCCACTTGGCGAAGATCAGCGCGGCCAGCGCGATGAAGCCGCGGCCCGCCGACATGTCCTTGACGAAACCCGCCTGCAGCGCGGTGCTGAGGTAGGCGCCCGCCACGCCGCAGAGCAGCCCCGCGATGGCCACCGCGGCATAGCGCAGACCCACGACCGAGACACCGGCGGTGTCGACGGCGGCGGGGTTCTCGCCCACCGCGCGCAGGCGCAGGCCGAAGCGGGTGCGGAACAGGATCCACCATGTCAGCGGCACGGCGAGGAAGGCGGCATAGACGAGGATCGAATGGCCCGAGATCAGCTCTTCGTAAAGCGGGCCGATGACGGGCACGCTCTCCATCGCCTCAGCGAAGGGCAGAGTGATCGGCTCGAACCGCGCGCCGCCGAAGAGCGAGGGGGTGCGGCCCCCTTGGGCGAACCAGTCCTGCGCGATCAGCACGGTCATGCCCGCGGCGAGGAAGTTGATCGCCACGCCTGAGATCAGCTGGTTGCCGCGGAAGGTGATCGAGGCAAGGCCATGCACGGCGCTAAGCGCCAGCGAAGAGGCGATGCCCGCCGCCAGACCCAGCCAGACCGACCCGGTGATTGAGGCGAGCGCCGCCGAGAAGAAGGCCGCGGCCAGCATCTTGCCCTCAAGCCCGATGTCGAAGACGCCCGCGCGTTCGGAGAAAAGACCGGCAAGACAGGCCAAGAGCAGCGGCGTCGCGAGCCGCACGGTGCTGTCAAGCAATTGGATGAGCGTGATGTAGTCCATAGGTCAGACCCGCTTTCTCAGGGGGGTATAGGGGCTCATTCCGCGCTCTCCGACTGGGCGCTGCGGGGGCCGGGTTTGGGCGGGCCGGGGCGGCGGAACATCAAGAAGAGACGCTCCAGCGGCATCCGCACCATATTGTCGAGCGCCCCGGTGAAGAGGATCACCAGCGCCTGGATCACGACGATCAACTCGCGCGGGATCGAGGTCCAGAGCGCAAGCTCCGCGCCGCCTTGGTAGAGGAAGCCAAAGAGCAGCGCGGCAAAGAAGACGCCCACCGGGTGCGAGCGGCCCATCAGCGCCACGGCGATGCCGATGAAGCCCGCGCCCTCGGTCGCGTTCAGCACCAGACGTTCGCTTTCGCCCATGACGTTGTTGATCGCCATCAGCCCTGCCAGCGCGCCCGAGATGATCATGGTGATCATGGTGATGCGCACGGGCGAGATGCCGGCGTATTTCGCCGCCGGCTGCGAATGGCCGTAGGCGCGGATTTCATAGCCCAGACGGGTGCGCCAGATCAGCATCCAGATCGCCACGCAGGCGCCGACGGCCACCAGCAGCGAGACGTTGGCGGGTGCGGATTTGGAGAAGGCGATGCCAAGGGGGGCAAGCAACTCGTGCAGGGTCGGCAGATGCACGGCCTCGGGGAAGCGGGCGCTGGCCGGGTCCATGCTGCCCGGCGGGCGCATGACGTTGACCAGCACGTAGTTCAGCAGCGCCGCGGCGATGAAGTTGAACATGATCGTGGTGATCACGACGTGGGAGCCGCGCTTGGCCTGCAGCCAGCCGGGGATCGCGGCCCAGATGGCGCCCAGAAGACCGGCCATGACGCCGCAACCGATCAGTGCCAGCGTCCAATGCGGCCACGGGATGTAGAGCGCGGCCAGCGCCACGCCAAGGCCGCCCAGCATCGCCTGACCTTCACCGCCGATGTTGAACAGGCGCGCGTGGAACGCCACGGCGACGGCAAGACCAGTGAAGATGAAGTTGGTGGCGTAGTACAGCGTGTAGCCCCAGCCATAGGTCGAGCCGAGCGCGCCCTTGACCATGAGATTCACCGCCGCGACCGGGTCTTCGCCGATCGACAGGATCACCAGCGCCGAGAGCACGGCGGCCAGCAGCAGGGAGATCAGCGGCACGAGGATCACCTCGGCCCATTTCGGCATCACGTCCATCTCAGACCTCCTTGCGCGCGTCGCCGCCCGCCCGGGCGAGATTGGCCTCGACCTCGGCCACGCTGTGTTCGTTCTCGGTATCGGTGATGCCTGCCATCAGCAGCCCAAGCTCCTTTTCGTCGGTCTGATCGGCGGCACGTTCGCCCATGATCTGCCCGTCGAACATCACCGCGATGCGGTCCGACAGGGCGAGGATTTCCTCGAGCTCGACCGAGACCAGCAGGATCGCCTTGCCCTGATCGCGCAGCGCAATGATCTGCTCGTGGATGAATTCGATCGCGCCGATGTCGACGCCGCGGGTGGGCTGGCCGATCAGCAAAAGATCGGGGTTGCGCTCGATCTCGCGGGCCAGAACGATCTTCTGCTGGTTGCCGCCCGAGAAATTCTTGGCCGCCAGCGTCGGGTCGGGCGGGCGCACGTCGAAACGGGCCATCTTGTCTTCGGCGTCGGCGCGGATCGCGGCGTGGTCCATCAGCATGCCGCTGTTGAAACGGTCGTCGTGGTGGTAGCCGAAGACGTTGTTCTCCCAAGCCTGGAAATCCATGATCAGGCCTTCGCGCTGGCGGTCTTCGGGCACATGGGCCACACCACGCGCACGGCGCGACTGGCCGTCGCTTTTCTTGCCCGAGAGGTCCAGCGGGGTGCCGTTGAGCGTAACGTTGCCGGTGCCGTCGGCATAGCCGCCCAGCACTTCCAAGAGTTCCGACTGGCCGTTGCCCGCAACGCCCGCGAGGCCCAGCACTTCGCCCGCGCGAATCTGAAGGTCGATCCCGCGCAGCCGCTCGACACTTTTGTCGTCGACGACGCGCAGCCCCTTGATGTCGAGGATCACCTCGCCCGGGGTGGCGGGCTCTTTGTTGACGCGCAAGAGCACCTTGCGCCCGACCATCAGCTCGGCCAGTTCCTGCGGCGAGGTCTCGGCGGTTTTCACGGTGGCGGTCATCTGGCCGCGGCGCATGACCGACACGGTGTCGGTGATCTCCATGATCTCGCGCAGCTTGTGGGTGATGAGGATGATGGTTTTGCCCTCGGAGCGCAGGCGGCCGAGAATGCGGAACAGCTGGTCGGCCTCAGCGGGGGTCAGCACGCCGGTGGGCTCGTCGAGGATGAGGATATCGGCCTGCCGGTAGAGCGCTTTCAGAATTTCCACACGCTGCTGCATGCCGACGCCGATGTCCTGAATCTGCGCGTCGGGGTCGACGTTGAGGCCGTAGTCGTTTGACAGTTCGATCAGCGTCTTGCGCGCCTTCGACAGCGAGGGCTTCAAGAGGCGGCCATCCTCGGCGCCGAGGATGATGTTCTCCAGCACGGTGAAGTTCTCGACCAGCTTGAAGTGCTGGAACACCATGCCGATGCCGGCGGCGATGGCGGCCTGGCTGTCGGGGATCTCGGTCTTGCGGCCACCGATGAAGATCTCGCCCGCGTCGGCCTTGTAGAAGCCGTAGAGGATCGACATCAGCGTCGATTTGCCGGCGCCGTTCTCGCCGATGATGCCGTGGATCGTGCCCGGCATGACGCGGATGGAGATATCTTTGTTGGCCTGTACCGGGCCGAAGGCCTTGGAGATGCCCTTGAGTTCGATCGCGGGGGCGGTATCGGTCATGTCAAAAGGTCCTGCGGGCGTTGCAGCCCTTGATCTGGCGTTGGTCCATCGCTGCCCCGGTCACGCTGTGGGGTTTTAAAAGGGGCCGCGCCGATGATCGGCGCGGCCCCGGGTGTCGATTGTGGATAAATTGGGCTCAGAAGTCCAGTGCCGGGCAGCTGTCGTTCTCGTAGTAGGAGACCACTTTGATCTCGCCGTCGATGATCTTCTGGCGCGCTTCGTCGACAGCGGCCTTCATCTCTTCGGTCACGAGATCTTGGTTATGTTCGTCGATGGCAACGCCAACACCTTCTTCGGCAAGGCCGAGGGTCACGACTTCGCCGACTTCGAGGTCTTCGCCCGCCATCATCGCGTCATAGACGGCGACATCGACGCGTTTCAGCATGGAAGTCAGCACCTTGCCCGGGTGCAGGTGGTTCTGGTTGCTGTCCACGCCGATCGACAGGATGCCTTCGTCGGCGGCGGTTTGCAGCACGCCCACGCCGGTGCCGCCCGCCGCGGCATAGACCACGTCAGCGCCTTGGTTGATCTGGGCCTTGGTGATCTCGGAACCCTTCACCGGGTCGTTCCATGCGGCGGGGGTGGTGCCGGTCATGTTGGCGATGACAGTGGCGTCGGGGTTGGTCGCCTTGACGCCTTGGGCATAGCCGCAGCCGAAGTGACGGATCAGCGGCACGTCCATGCCACCGACGAAGCCCACGGTGTCGCTCTCGGAGGCCATCGCGGCCATGACGCCGACGAGGTAGGAGCCTTCATGTTCGGCAAAGCTGACCTGACGGACGTTGGGCAGGTCGAGCCAGTTCACGTCGATCACGGCGAACTTGGTGTCGGGATAGTCGGGCGCGACGGTCGCCAGCGGATCGGCCATGGCGAAACCCATGGTGATGATCGGGTTGGCACCGGATTCGGCGAAGCGGCGCAGGGCCTGCTCACGCTGCGCTTCGGACTGCATCTCGATCTCGGCGAATTTGCCGCCGGTTTCTTCGGCCCAGCGGGAGGCACCGTTGAAGGCCGCTTCGTTGAAGCTCTTGTCGAACTTGCCGCCGAGGTCGAAGATCAGCGCCGGTTCAGCCGCTGCCGCGCCCGCGGTGAGCGCGAGGCCCGCAGCAGCGCCGAGGAATTTCGTCATGAGGGTCATTTGGTGTCTCCCGGGTTGTGGTGTCGGGCGGTCAATCAGATGCTGCCGCCACGGCGTTTGTGGATCATGTGATCAGGTATAATCTAGGGCGCAGGCGGGGGGTAGGGTCAACCGCTTTTTGAGGGCAAGCCGCCCGGATCGCCAGCGTGACCATGGGTCAAGACGCGTTGCAGGATGCAGGCATCGACGGGTGGGACGCCGCTCCGCGCGTAATAGGCACGGCGGGTGGCGATTTGGGCAAAGCCTTGATCCGCATAGAGCGCGCGGGCGGGCAGATTGTCAGCTGCGACTTCGAGAAAGGCACTTTCGCAGTCGGCGGGCAGGGCGGCGAGCCAGTCGCGCAGCAGGGCCCGGCCCAGCCCCCGACGTTGCTGCGCAGGGTCCACGGCAAGCGTCAGCAGTTCGGATTCGCCCGCGATGGTGCGGGTCAGGGCAAAGCCGCCGGGGCGGGTGAAAAGCTGCACGAAGGGGCTGTCGAGCAGGCTTGCGAACTCCGCCTCTCGCCACGGCCTGTCTTGGGTGAAGGCCGCAGCATGGAGTGTGGCGAGAGCCGCCGGTGTCACGGCAGCAGAACCGGTGCCGCGTCGCGGGCGGGCGCGGCATCGGCGGGGCGCAGGTAAAGCGGCGCGGGGCGCGGCGGACTGCTGGCAAAGCGACGCGCGGCGATGCGGGCGATGGCTTCGGCCACAGGCATTGCTGGCGGCTCTCCGCCCGCGCCGATCAGCGGGCCGGTGAAGGCCGGGAGGGCTGTGGCATCATGAAGCGCGGGCGCGGAAATGCCGGGGTTGTCAAAGCCTTGCAGAAATACTTGATCGCGGCGGGCATCCACCGCACAGGCGCAGGCACCGTCATGGCCTTCGCGCAGCGCGTCGAAGGCATCGACGCCGACTGCCGGGATGCCAAGACCAAGCGCCAGCCCACGGGCGGCAGAAACGGCGATGCGGATGCCGGTGAAATTCCCCGGCCCGATGCCGACGCCAAGCGCGGTGAGATCGGCATAGACCACGCCCGCTTCGGCCAGCAATTCTTCGCAGAGGACCAGCAGGCGTTCGGCCTGTCCCTTGGTCATCGGCTCGGTACGGGAAGCCAAGATCCGATCGCCCGACAGCAAAGCGGCCGCGCAATGCGCGGCCGATGTGTCGAAGGCCAGAATCAGTGGCCCTCCTGCGTGATGCTCAGGCAACCGGGCGCACCTCTGTGACCTCGGGGATGTAATGGCGCAGCAGGTTCTCGATGCCCATCTTCAGCGTCAGTGTCGAAGAGGGGCAGCCCGCGCAGGCACCCTGCATGTGCAGATAGACGACGCCGCGCTCAAACCCGTGGAAGGTGATGTCACCCCCGTCTTGCGCCACGGCAGGACGCACGCGGCTGTCAAGCAACTCTTTAATCTGGCCTACGATTTCACCATCTTCGCCGTCATGCGCGGCGTGGCCGGATGTGGGCTGGTGGTCGGAGGCCATGACCGGCTCGCCGGACTGGAAATGCTCCATGATGGCGCCCAGAAGGGCGGGTTTCACATGGTCCCATTCCACCGCATCTTGCTTGGTCACGGTGACAAAATCGGTGCCGAAGAACACGCCGGTCACGCCCTCGACCGCAAACAGCCGTTGGGCCAGCGGGGAGGTTGCCCCGGCTTCGGGGGAGGGGAAATCAGCGGTGCCCATCTCCAGCACGGTCTGACCCGGCAGGAACTTGAGCGTTGCGGGGTTCGGAGTGGATTCGGTCTGGATGAACATGGTGTGTACCTCGCTTTCGGCGTGGCTCCTGATATGCGCCTGCGCGGGCGGCAAGTCAAGGTTTAGAACCGTTCTAAATTGTGGCGCCGGGCATTGGGCGTGCGGCAGAGCGCTTAGGTGATCGCTTCGAGCCGTTCCTTGCTCAGATCGCCGGGCACGATGGTGATCGGCACGGGTAGGGCACCGGCAGAGCGCGACAACTGCGTGACCAGCGGGCCGGGGCCTTTCTTGCGGTCGCCGCTGGCGCCGAGCACCAGAACGCCGATGTCGGGGTCGTCGGACAGCTGCTGGATGATCTCATCCGTGGGTTCGCCCTCGCGGATGATCAACTCAGGATCGACGCCCTGTTTGTCGCGCATCCATTTGGCGAAAACCTCGAAATGCACCTCGATCCGTTCGCGGGCCTCTTCGCGCATCAGGTCGCCAACGCCGATCCAATGGTTGAACTCTTCGGGTGGGATCACCGACAGCACGGCCACGCCGCCCCCCGTGCGCGCCGCGCGCAGGGCGGCGAAACGCATGGCATTCAGACATTCGGTGCTATCGTCCAACACCACTAGGAATTTCCGCATCAAACCCTCTCTCCGCACCTCCTCCCGGTGCGGTGCGATCATGGCGCGGGCGGGCGGCGCTGGCAATTGCTTTCGCGCGCCGCTGCCATCCGGGCCTTCAGCCGCGCTGACTTGCGGCCCAATCCCAATACATTTCACGCACCCGGCGCGTGACCGGGTTCTGGTTGTTCCCGGTGCCATATTGCGTGTCGTCAAAGGCGCTGACAGGTGTGACCTTCATCATATTGCCCGACAGAAAGACTTCATCGGCGGCATGAAAATCGTCAAAGCTGAGGACGGTCTCATGCACCTTCATCCCCGCCTCGCGCATGTTCGACATATGCCGCGCACGGGTGATCCCGGCAAGGAAGGTGCCATTGGGAATGGGGGTAAAAACCTCGCCATCCTTGACCATGAAGACGTTGGCGCTGGCGCTTTCGGCGACATTGCCCATGGCATCGGCGACCAGCGCGTTGCCAAACCCTTTGGAGCGCGCCTCGACCATCATGCGGGCGTTGTTGGGGTAAAGGCAGCCTGCTTTGGCGTTAACGACGTTATCCTCCAGCACCGGGCGGCGGAAGCGGGTGCGGGTGAGGGTGGTCGCGGCCTCGGGCGGGGCCATGGGGATGGCCTCAAGGCTGATGGCAAAGCCGGTGGCACCTTCGCGCGGCACGATGCCCAACTCGTCACCCGCCAGCGCCCAATACATCGGGCGGATATAGACCGCCTGATCGCGCGAATAGCTCTTCAGCCCCTCGCGGCACATCTCGATCATATCCTCGGTTTCAACCGTGGGAGTGATCATCAGCGCGCGGGCCGAGCGGTTGATCCGCGCGCAATGCGCTTCCAGATCGGGGGCCAGCCCGTCGAACAGCCGCGCCCCGTCGAAAACGGTGGTGCCCAGCCATGCGCCGTGGTCGGCGGCCTTGATGGTCGGCAGATCGCCGTCGTGCCATGCGCCGTTGAAATAGGTCTTGATGTCTGTGCCGGTGGCCATGTGACGATCCTCAGGAATTGCTTCGGTAGATGCCCTCGGGCAGGTTCAGTGCCGCCGTCAGATCGCTCAGCTGCGCGGGGGACAGGGTGATCTTGGCCACACGGTCGGTTCGGGCGTCCCATTGCTCGATCGTGATTTGCCCCGCGAAGGCAGAGACGGTGACGTCCTCGCGCAGGGGGGCGTCGGATTCGTCGATCAGGGTGATGACGGTGGCGTCGAATTCATGCTCGATGGTAAACATGAGGGCACATTAGGCTTTGTGCTCGCGAGCGCAAGACAGGCTTTGTGCTCACGAGCGCAAGACAAGCTTTGTGCTCGCGCGCGCAAGACAGGGTTTGTGACGCCAAGCGCAAGACCGCCGTGGGGTGTCAAAGCGCCGTGAACGGGGGTGGCGGCGGCAGGGCGTCGTGATAGACAGGTGGCTCAAGGACCCCCGAGCGAGGATCAGCCGTGAAATTGTTAAATGCCCTTGGCGCATTTGCCGTCATCGCCCTGCTTTCTGCCTGTGAGGTGGCACCGATCCAAACAGGGCCGATCCCGGCCGACAGGCCGCAGACCACGGGGCAGACAAGCCCGCGGCTGAGCGCAAGCGCGGCGGCGCGGAGCTTTGTTCAGGTGGTCCGCACGCTCGAACCTGTGGCCGAACGGGAGTGTCGCAATCGGACGACGGGGATGAACTGTGATTTCAATATCGTGGTCGACGACCGCCCCGGCCAACCGGCCAATGCCTTCCAAACGCTTGACAAAAACGGCCGCCCCATCGTGGCGTTCACATTGGCGCTGATCGCCGATGCCCGCAACGAAGACGAGCTTGCCTTCGTGCTGGGCCATGAGGCCGCGCATCACATCGCGGGCCATATCGGACGCCAGCAACAGAACGCCATGGCAGGCGCGGTGATCTTTGCCGGTCTCGCCACGCTGAGCGGGGGCGATGCCAATGCCGTGCGCACGGCGCAGGAATTGGGTGCAGAGGTCGGCGCGCGGCGTTATTCCAAGGATTTCGAGCTTGAGGCCGACGCCCTTGGCACGATCATCACCGCGCGGGCGGGCTATGACCCGCTGCGCGGGGCCGAGTTCTTTACCCGCATTCCCGATCCCGGCGACCGTTTCCTTGGCACCCATCCGCCCAATAACGCCCGGATTGATATCGTGCGGCGCACAATGGCGGGGCTTTAACGGTTTGCGCAAACTGGGGCAGGTGCTGAACGAC
The DNA here is from genome assembly GCF_043557255.1 of Sulfitobacter sp. 1A13353. NCBI lineage: Bacteria > Pseudomonadati > Pseudomonadota > Alphaproteobacteria > Rhodobacterales > Roseobacteraceae > Sulfitobacter > Sulfitobacter sp. 1A13353. Next base: position 495,048 of record NZ_JBIFFS010000003.1, read on the forward strand.
CGCGGGTCGAAATATGCGGTGTCGGGCTGCCCTGCGCGCAACCGGGCCGAGGTCGATGCCGCGTTGAAAGACCTCAAACGCGACAAATCCTACGCCAAGGCCACGCATAACACTTGGGCGGTGCTGCTGTCGGATGGCGGCCCGCTCAAAGGCGACGATGGCGAATCCGGCGCGGGCATGGTGATCCTGCGGATGTTGGAGCGTGAGGGGCTGACCGATCATCTGATCGTCGTCACTCGCTGGTACGGCGGCAAACATCTGGGCGGCGATCGGTTTCGCCATGTGCAGACCTGCGTGCGGGCCTATCTGGATGGGCCCGCGGGCTAAAGGCTGAGCGCGATGGCGGCAAAGAAACAGGCCGTGGCGACCAGCACGAAGACGTGCCAAATCGCGTTTTGATAGCGCATGCCGGGATGGGCATAGACCAAAGTGCCCGCCGAATAGGTCAGCCCGCCCGCGGCCACCAGCGCCAGTGCCGCCCCCGGCAGATTGTGCCACATCGGGTAGATTAACAGGACCGAGAGCCAGCCCATGCCGAGGTAGAGCGCGAGTGATCCGCGCGCATCGGTGCGCCAGAACCAGAGCTTGGCCACCGCGCCGATCACCGCCAGCGCCCAGACCACGCCGAGGATGCCATAGGCAAAGCCAGAGCCGATCACCATCACCAGCGGCGTATAGGTGCCCGCAATCTTGAAATAGATCGCCGCATGATCGACCCGGCCCAGGAAGGCGCGGCTGCGGTCGAAGGGCAGCAGGTGATAGATGGCAGAGGCAGTGAAAGAGGCAAGGATGCAGCCCGCGTAGATCGCGGTGGCGGTCAATTGCCCCTCTTGCCCGGCGGCATGGATCATCAAAAGGATGCTGGCTGGAATGGCGAAGCCAAGGCTCAGCACATGCACGGTGCCGTCGGCCAAAGTCTCAGCGATGGAGGTCGGATAGCCCATGACAGAAAGGTAGCAGCGAAACCGCCCTCTGCCATGGGTGACGAAAGGTAAAGCGCAGAGCCGGGTGGATCAGCGCGGTTTGTTGCCGTCGATCCAGCGCGACATCAGGGTCTTGTCGCGAAAACACTCCTGCGGGACATCGCGGCGTTTCAAGCGCGCGATGCGTTCGGCAAAGGCGACCTGTTTGGCGGAAGGGTAGGCGGCAAAGGGCCCCTCCAACGCTTGCGGTTTATGGGCGTCGATCCATTCCGACACCGCCGCGCGATCCGCTTCGATGCCTTTGGGGAGGTCTTCGCCCGTTCGCTTGGCGAGGGACTGGGCGTATTGCATCTGTTTCTCGGTCGCGGGCATGCGGCGGTCGGCCTGTTTGGGCTGCGCGCTATCGCTGCCACGGGGCGGGCTGCCTTGCTGCTCAAGGTCGAAGATGCCGGGAAACTGAGGTTGAAAAGACATGTGGTCATTCCTCTGCTACTGCGTTCTACATATAGAACAGAAAGGGAACATGTTCAAGTCTCTCCGCAATCTCGCCCTTCCATGATAGTATATCTAGTAGCGGGGGTGTTTTGTTCCACAATATCTGTGATGCGTCCGCTATCGTAGCTGTTCCGCCGCCTCTGCGATCAGTTCCGCCGTCTTCACCATCCGCGCGGGCAGGGGGCGCCCGCGCCGGGAGGCGAGCCAGAGGTCATGCCAACGCCGCTTGGGCAGAGGCAGCAGCCTGAGCCGGTCCTTGGCGGCAAAGGTTTCGACCCCGCTGCGGGGCAAAAGCGTATAGCCCACGCCCCGCGCCACTGCCGCTGGGATCTGACCGATCTGGTTCACATAGCCACGCAGGCGCATCCGGTCGGCCCCCGGATAGCTTTCCGGGAAATTGAGCTGGAGCAGATCGTCGGCATAGGCGAAGCCATCGGGGTGGGCGATGAAGCCCCGGCTTTCGAGATCGGCAAAACTTTCTATCCGTTCCAATGCATTAACCGGCAGCACGAGGCAAAGTTCCTCGCGCCCCAGATGCCGGGCCTCGAGCCTTGCGTGGGCAGGGTCATCGGCCAGCACGCCCAGATCAAACCGCCCATCGAGCAGCCCGGCGCGGATCGTGGCTTGGGGGGCGGCTTCGAGATGGAGGGAGAGGTCGGGCGCTTGGGCCATCCACTCCAGCAGCAGCGGCTGGAGCAGCATGGCGAAACTGCCGGAGCAGGCGATATGCACCACGCCCCGGTCGGGCAGGTCGGTCGCGATGCGTTCGCGCAAGCGTTGCTCTTCGCGGCGGCGGGCAAGGCCGGTTTCAAACAACGCTTCGCCCGCCGGGGTCAGGGTGAAGCTTTTGCCCTCGCGCGCGATCAGCGGCTGGTCCAACTGGTCTTCCAGCTTGCGCAGATGCTGCGACACCCCCGGCTGGGTCATGTTGAGCCGCTGCGCCGTGCGGGTGAAATGGCCGGTCTCGCAAAGGGTGGTGAAGGTCTCAAGCCAAGTGGCGTTCAGCATGGCAAACAGTTCGTTATGATTTCGATGAGATTTGATAATTTCACATGTGGGGTGCGCCTGTCTATCTCAACCTCAACGCAAACAGGAGACCGCATATGACCACCCCCCGTACCTTTTCCCACATCGGCCTATCCGTGCCGGACCTCGACGCCGCCGTGAAATTCTATTCCGAAGTTCTTGGGTTCTATGTCGTGATGCAGCCCACCGAAGCGGTGGAAGAAGACAGCGCCATCGGCGTCATGTGCACCGATGTCTTCGGCCCCGGCTGGGGTTCGCTGCGCATCGCCCATCTGGCGACAGCGGATGGCATCGGAATCGAAATCTTCGAGTTCCCGGGCAACTACGCCCCCGAAGAAAAGCTGGAGCATAAGCGCCACGGCACCTTCCACTTCGCCATCCAAGACCCCGATGTCGAAGGTCTGCTGGAGCGGATCATCGCGGCGGGCGGCAAGCAGCGGATGCCGGTGCGGGAATATTTCCCGGGCGAGAAACCCTACCGCATGGTCTATGTCGAAGACCCCTTCGGCATCGTCTTTGAGCTTTATAGCCACAGCTATGAGCTGACCTATTCGGCAGGCGCTTACGCCTGAGAGCAGCCCGCGGGGGCGTCAGGTGATCTGACGTCCCCAAAGGTCGTATTCGCCCGCCTCTTCGACTTCGACGGTGACGATGTCGCCGACCTTGAGGTTCTGGAAATCCTCGTCGATGAAGAGATTGCCGTCGATCTCGGGCGCGTCGGATTTGGTGCGGCAGGTGGCGGCGTCTTCGTCGATCTCATCCACGATCACGTCGAGGCGTTTGCCGACCTTGGCGGCGAGCTTGGCCTCGGAAATGGCCTGCGCCTTTTCCATGAAGCGCTCCCAACGGTCTTGTTTGATCTCGGGCGCCACATGATCCGGCAGCGCGTTCGACCGCGCGCCTTCGACGTTTTCGTATTGGAAGCAGCCGACCCGGTCGAGCTGCGCTTCGTCCAGCCAATCGAGCAGGGTCTGGAACTCCGCTTCCGTCTCACCCGGATAGCCGACGATGAAGGTCGAGCGCAGGGTGATGCCGGGGCAGGTGTCGCGCCATGCGGCGATCTCGTCGAGGGTTTTCGACGCAGCGGCGGGGCGGGCCATGCGTTTCAGCACGTCCGGATGCGCGTGTTGGAATGGAATGTCAAGGTAGGGCAGTACGAGGCCTTCGGCCATCAGCGGGATCAACTTGCGCACATGCGGGTAGGGGTAAACGTAATGCAGCCGCACCCATGCGCCGAGCGAGCCGAGATTCCGCGCCAGATCGGTGATATGCGCGCGGTGGCCGCGGTCTTCGGCATGTTTGATGTCGACCCCGTAGGCGGAGGTGTCTTGGCTGATGACCAGCAGTTCCTTGACGCCATTGTCGACCAGCCGCTCGGCCTCGCGCATCACCGCATGGGCGGGGCGGCTTTGCAACCGGCCCCGCATGTCGGGGATGATGCAGAACTTGCACTTGTGGTTACAGCCCTCGGAAATCTTGAGGTAGCTGTAATGCCGTGGCGTGAGCGAGACCTGCTGCGCGGGCAGAAGGTCGATGAAGGGATCGGGCGCGGGCGGCACCGCGCCATGCACCGCGTCGAGCACCTGTTCGTATTGGTGCGGGCCGGTGACGGCGAGGATGCGGGGGTGATGTTCGCGGATGTAATCGGGCTCGGCCCCCAGACAGCCGGTGACGATCACCTTGCCATTTTCCGTCAGCGCCTCGCCGATGGCATCAAGGCTTTCGGCCTTGGCGCTGTCGAGAAACCCGCAGGTGTTCACGATCACCGCATCAGCGCCCGCGTAATCGGGCGAAACGCCATAGCCCTCGGCGCGAAGCCGGGTCAGGATGCGTTCGGAATCGACCAATGCCTTGGGACAGCCGAGGCTGACCATGCCGATGGTCGGCTGGCCGGGGCGGGCGGGATCGCTGATCTTCGCCTGCGGGGCGAGGTCGGGGCGCAGATTGGGTGGGTTTGTGCTCATGGCTTGCGCTATAAGGCAAGCGGATGAGCGGGGAAAGAGCCGCCGGGCAGGAGGAGAGAGCCATGAGATGGATTATACGGGTCATCGGCGCGCTGTTGCTGATCGTCGTGATCATGCTGGGGGCGCTGTTCCTGCTGCCCGGCGAACGGATCGCGCGGATCGCCAGTGAGCAACTCAGCCGGATGACCGGGCGGGAGGTGTCGATCACCGGCGATGTGGGCGTGACGCTCTGGCCGGTGCTGGGGGTGACCGCGGGCGGGCTTGAGGTCGGCAATGCCGATTGGACCGACAAGGGCGCGCTGCTGACGGCGGCCAATGCGGCGATTGGGGTGGATGCGGGCGCGCTTTTGCGTGGTGAGATACGGATCACCAATATCGCGGCGCAAAGTCCGGTGATCCGGTTGGAGCAACGCCTTGATGGGCGGGCGAGTTGGCAGTTCACCGACAGCGCCAGCGGCGCGCGGTTGGAAACCGAGAGCGCGCCGAACGCTAACCGGCGGCCACTAAGCATTCAGAAACTCACGGTAACCGATGCCACGCTGATCTATGACGCGGAAGGGGCGGATGTGCTGCGCTACGACGGTGTCGATCTGGCGCTGGACTGGCCCGAGCGGGGCGGGGCGGCGGAGATCACCGCCAGCATGGCGCCAGCGAGCGAGCCGGTTCAGCTTGCTGCGCGGATCGAAGGATTTGCGGATTTTCTGGAGGGCGGCGTGCAGCCGCTGCGGGCGGAGGTTACGACGGGCGGGGGTGAAGCCCTGTTCGACGGGCGCGGCGCGCTCAACGGGGCGCTGGCGGGGGATATTCGGATCGACAGCCCCGATACGGTGCGGTTTCTGGCGTCGCTCGGCGCGGGCGCTGTGACGCTGCCACGCGGTTTGGGCCGGTCGGTCGATCTGCGATCTGGGCTGACCCTGACGGCGGATCGGCGTCTGTCGCTGCGCAATCTCGCGGTGGATTTGGGCGGCAACAGTCTGGCCGGGCAGGCCGATCTGGCCCTGAACGGCAGGCCGCGGATCACCGCAAACCTGCGGACCGGGGCGCTGGACCTTTCGGCCCTGTCCGAGGAAACGGGTCAGGCCGCAGGTGCCGATAGCACCGCTACGGCGGAGACAGAGGGCTGGTCACGGCAAGAGATCAACGCCGATTGGCTCGCGGCTTTTGACGGGAACATCGCCCTGAGCGCGGGAAGCGTCGATCTGGGGCAGCTCGACCTTGGCCCCACCCGTGCCGTGCTGCGCAATGAGCGCGCGCGAATGGTCTTTGATCTGCAGGATATGAACGCCTATGGCGGCAAGGTCGCGGGGGAGTTTGTGATGAACAACCGCGATGGCCTGTCCGTGGGCGGCAGGCTGCAAGCGCAGAACGTGCAGATGCGCGACCTGCTAGAGGATACCGCCGGGGTGACGCGCTTTACCGGGGCGGGCGATGCCGAACTGTCGTTCCTCGGGGTGGGGCAGTCCATTGACGCGATCATGCGCTCGCTCAGCGGCTCTGGCGCGCTGTCCATGGGGCGCGGCACGATTGCGGGGATCGACTTGGACGCGCTGCTTGGCTCCGTCGATGCCGAAGGCGGCAGCACGGTGTTCGATTCCGTCCAAGCGACGTTCGAGATCGCCAAGGGCGTCTTGCGCAACGACGATCTGCTGATGCTGCTGCCGAATTTCAACGCGACGGGGGCAGGGCAGGTCGATCTGGGGGCGCAGAGGCTGGATTATACGGTCACGCCCAAGGCGCTGCGCGTCAATGCGTCGCGCGGTGGGCTGGCGGTGCCGGTGCGGATCAGGGGGCCTTGGGCTGAGCCTGAGATCAAGGCCGACCTGCGCGCCGCGATTGATCTGAACTTTGCCGAAGAAAAGCAGCAGGCCGAAGAAGTGGTGCGCCAGAAAATACAGGAGGAATTGAACATCGCACCCGACGACACCCGCTCGACCGAGGATATCGTGAAGGATGAGTTGGAGAATGCGGTCAGACGCGAGTTGTTCAAACTGTTCGACTAGCCGCCCCACACCGCCCCCTGCCGCCGCTTGGCGAAACTCATGGTGGCGTAGGCGGGCGGGCTGCGGTAAGGCTGACGCGACATTCTAGGAGAGGCGCAATGGCCAACGATCTTTTCAACAGCTTCATGACCGGCCCCGACGAACAGGGCCGTTTCGGCGATTTCGGCGGGCGCTTTGTCTCGGAAACGCTGATGCCGCTCATTCTTGAGCTGGAAGAACAATATGAGAAGGCCAAGACCGACGACAGTTTCTGGGCCGAGATGCACGACCTCTGGACCCATTACGTCGGCCGCCCCAGTCCGCTCTATCACGCCGAGCGGCTGACCGAGCATCTGGGCGGTGCCAAGGTCTATATGAAGCGCGACGAGTTGAACCACACCGGCGCGCATAAGATCAACAACGTGCTGGGGCAGATCATCCTCGCCCGCCGCATGGGCAAGAAGCGCATCATCGCCGAGACCGGCGCGGGCCAGCACGGTGTGGCCACGGCGACGGTCTGCGCCAAGTTCGGTCTGAAATGCGTGGTCTACATGGGCGCGCATGATGTTGAACGTCAGGCCCCCAACGTCTTCCGCATGCGTCTTCTGGGCGCCGAGGTGGTCCCGGTGACCTCCGGCCGCGGCACGCTGAAAGACGCGATGAACGACGCGCTGCGCGACTGGGTGACCAACGTGCGCGACACCTTCTATTGCATCGGCACCGTGGCCGGGCCGCACCCCTATCCGGCGATGGTCCGCGACTTTCAGTCGATCATCGGCAAGGAAGTCCGCACCCAGATGGAAGAGGCCGAGGGCCGTCTGCCCGACACGGTGATCGCCGCCATCGGCGGGGGCTCCAACGCCATGGGCCTGTTCTACCCCTTCCTCGACGACAAATCGGTGAACATCATCGGCGTCGAGGCCGGCGGCAAGGGCGTGGACGAGAAGATGGAGCATTGCGCCTCGCTCACCGGTGGGCGTCCGGGCGTGCTGCATGGCAACCGTACCTACCTGTTGCAGGACGACGACGGGCAGATCCTTGAGGGTTATTCGATCTCTGCCGGGCTGGACTATCCCGGCATTGGCCCCGAGCATTCCTGGCTGCATGACATCGGCCGGGCGCAATATGTCTCGATCACCGACCGCGAGGCGCTGGAGGCGTTCCAGCTGTGCTGCGCGCTTGAAGGGATCATCCCGGCGCTTGAGCCGAGCCACGCGCTGGCGCATGTACTCAAGATCGCGCCGGAACTGCCCAAGGATCACCTGCTGGTGATGAACATGTGTGGCCGGGGCGACAAGGACATCTTCACCGTTGCCCGCGCATTGGACTTCGACATGGGTGAATTCGCCTAAATTCCCATCCGAATCCGAGTCGAGTTTGACGGGGCCGCGTGAAAACGCGGGCCCGTTTTTTATGCGACAACGCGCGGTATGTGATTTGCGCATAAACTTTGGGCAGGGGCCAAAGTTCTTTGCCGAAAAAGCGCGAAAAAACTTTCACATCGCGAAAAGACCGGCTAGCCTTTCGTTGCAGCCCGCGCGCCTGCCCGCGAAACCCCGTTTCGCCCTTGCAGGCTTGACGCTAAGGCAATCCACCCCCGTATTTAGCGCCCGATTGGCTTCGTAAACCAAAGTTTACGACGCTCTTACAGGGGTTTAGATCGGACGATTTAAACCCGCGGCAGATAGCCAATCCCCCCTCGAATGCCCTTTTTCCTGTCATCCCAACGACGCCGCGTCACCGATGAGCGGCTCGCAACCCAACCCGGGACTGAAAGGAACACGACATGAAAAACGCATTCGCAACCGCCACACTGATCCTTGCCACAGCAGGCACCGCCGCCTTCGCACAGGGCATGGAAGGCCAGCAGGTCGGCTATACCGCAGATAACGCAGACGCCGCCTATTCGACACGCAACGTCACTTCCGACGCTCTGAGCTTTGACGACCTGCGCGCCGAAACACCTGCCGAGGCGACAGCGACCGTATTCGTCACCACACAAGACGCACAAGAAGATGGCCGTTTCGTCCGCTAAACGCGGGCCACGGCTCCTCCCCCTAACTTTCTCCCCCGAAAGGCTAAAACGATGAAAAAGACACTCGCAACAACCGCACTGATCCTCGCCACCGCAAGCACTGCTGCTTTCGCTCAAGGCATGGAAGGCCAGCGCATCGGCTATAACGACAAGACCGACAATGGCGTTTCCTACTCCAGCCGCAGCGAAGCCGTGGACGAGACCAAGCTGGAAGTCTTCAAAGAAGGCATCCTGCGCGCCGAAGACCTGTCCGACGTGACCATCACCGTCTTCCCGACCGCGCAGAGCGACGCTTCGGTCAACCGTTTCCCGCGCTGATCGCCGCGCGCCACTCACTTTCCCCCGAAAGGACACGACATGAAAAAGACACTCGCAACCACCGCCCTGATCCTTGCCACAGCAGGCTCCGCCGCTTTCGCACAGGGCATGGAAGGCCAGCAAATCGGCTATAATGACAAAGCTGATGCAGGCGTTTCCTACTCCAGCCGCAACGACGCGGTCGACAATGTGAAGCTGGACATCTTTAACAGCGGCACCTTCCGCGCAGAAGACACATCCGACGTGACCGTCACCGTCTTCCCCGCCGCGCAAGACGCCGAGAAAGTGAACCGTTTCCCGCACTGAGTTCGGCTCGATGCCTGCTAAGGCATTGCGGTAAAACAGTCTTCCGGCCAGCCAAGCAACCCTGAACTGGCCTCAAGAGAATGCACTCGCCCCCCGGGGCGGGTGCCAAATCACTAAGGGTTGATCAGGGCGCATGCCCGCCATCCCTTGCACTTCGGTCCGCCGCGGTTAAATACGGCGAACACCAAGGCAAGGCTTCACCATGAATAATAAGAAAAAGATCGCACTGTGGGTTATCGCCGCTCTACAGTTCAACGCCACTGTCTATTTCGTGCTCGTTTTTGCACTGGAGGGGCGCGGCGTGACGCTTTTCGGCACCCCGCTGGCCGACATTGGGCCGAACAAGGGCATTCAGGTTTTGGGTCTGATTCTCGGGGTCGTTCTGGGCTGGATGGCACTGCGGATGAGCCTCCAGCGGGCCGAGCGGGCAGAGACGGCGCTGCGTCATTGTACGGTGGAATTCGCCGATGTGCTCGAAGAACACTTTCGCGAATGGCACCTCACCCCGGCAGAGCGGGACGTGGCGATTTTTCTCACCAAGGGTTTGAATACACGCGATATTGCCGAGATGCGCGGCACGTCCGAAGGCACCGTAAAGGCGCAGACCAATGCGATTTACCGCAAGGCGGGCGTGACCGGGCGGACCCAGCTTCTCAGCACCTTTATCGAAGACTTGATGGACGATTCCCTGATGCCGCGTCCCAAGTCGAAACTGCAACTCTGCCACGCGGCCTAAGGGCGGCGTGGCGCCTTAGCGCGTCAGTTCCAGAATATCGAAATCGCTTTCCACTGCCGGTGACGGGAACAACAGCCGCGCGCGGGTGGGGCTGACCCGCTGGAACACGGCCACGTCGCTTTGTACTTTGCCGCCTGAGGTGAAATCTTCGGGCAGATCGGCATAATCGGGCGGCGTTTCGCCCCGGACATAGCCCACCCCGGCATAGATCGCGCGGCCTTCGCGCAGGGTAATCTCGCCCTTGGTGAGCTGTGATCCGGTGAGTTTTTCAAAGGTGAAACCGCGATTGCTGGCGGTAAAGCGGCATTTGAACGGGCTATAGGCCACAAGCGGGCTGATCCCGCCCAGCTTGATCGTGCGGCAAGACCAATCGCCCTGCAAATCGGCGGAGAATGCGACCTGAGGTTGCCCAGAGAGCGCGCGGGTCAAGATCGCCACATCCCCCGCGTCGCCCCCGTTCAGCGCTTGCATCATGGCGACGCCAAAGGCGGCGTCGAAGGTCTCTAACCGGGCGCTATCGACGGGGCGCAGGGTGGTTTCCGCCCAAGCGGTGACGGGCAGAAGCAGCAGGAGGGGCAAGAGGCGCAGGCGCATGGTTAATCCTCGCTGGGGTCGATGGCATGGTCGCGCAGCACCTCCAGCGGCACGATATCGAGCGCGCGCAGATGCGTGGCGGCCAGATGCACCCGCGGGGCGCAGCCCTCATCCGCGGCTTGCAGGAACCGCGCGGCACAGAGGCACCATGCGTCGCCCGGCTTCAGCCCGGCAAAGCCAAACTCGGGGCGCGGGGTGCTGAGGTCATTGCCGACATATTTCGAATAGGCCAGAAACTCCGCCGTCATCACCGCGCAGACCGTATGGCTGCCCTGATCCTGCGCGCAGGTGTTGCAATGGCCATCGCGGAAAAAGCCCGTGACCGGATCGGTCCCGCAGATGGCGAGGGGCTGGTTCAGAACGTTGATGCTGTCGTCCGGGGTCATGGCTTCCTTTCTGTCTCAGCTTTCCTCGTCGAGTGAGGCCGCGATCTGGCGGAAAATCTCGATGTTTTGTTCCGCCACCCCCGCCTCACGGAATTTGCGGTCGGCGGCATTGGTGGCGATGACCACATCACGGGCGCTGTCGACATAGATGTACTGCCCATAGATGCCGCGCGCCATATATTCCCCCTCGGGCGCGCCCTGCGGGATCCACCATTGGTAGCCATAGCCGATGCGGCCCTCGGCGGTGGGGGCGGTGGGGCTGGTTGATTCTGTTACCCAGTCTTCGGGCACGATTTGCTGGCCGTTCCATTGCCCACCTTGGGCGAACATCTGGCCGAAACGGGCATAGTCGCGCGTGGTCATATTGAGGCCCCCGAGCACGAAGGCGGTGCCGGAGCCATCGACGATGTAATAGGGCGCATGTTCCAGCCCCAACGGCGCGATGACCTTCTCGCTCAGCAACTCGGGCACGCTGCGCCCGGTGGCACCACGCACCACCATGCCGATCACATGGGTGTCGATCGACACATATTGCCACTGGCTGCCCGGCGCGGTGAAGGTCTCGGACAATTCGGCGGTAAAATCGTCGAGCTCGCCGCCAAGCGCCACCACCCGGCCCATGCGGTTGATGTCTGAATCGTAGTCCAGATAATCTTCGTCAAAGGTGACGCCGCTGGCCATATGCAGCACGTTGCGCAGACTGGCCCCGTCATAGGCGCTGCCCTTCAGGCTGGGGGCATATTTGGTCACCGGATCGTCGAGGGATGCGATCTGGCCCTCCTCCAGAAGGATGCCCACCAGCGCCGAAAGATAGCTTTTCGCCACCGACCAGCTGATGCGGCGGTCCTCGGGGCCGGTGCCTTTGAAATAGTTCTCATAGACGATGGCGCCGTCTTTCAGCACCACCAACGCGGTCACGTCCCGCGCCGCGATCCAGTCGTCCACCGCCTCGGGCAGTTCGGTTTCGGGGCCATAGGGAAGCTCGGTCGTCAGCCCGTCCCCGCGCGAAACGGGGGCGGAGAGGAAAGCACCGTCCATATGGCTGAAGTTGTGCACGATCTTCTCTTCGGAGAAGAGAGAGTTCACCGCCAAGAGCCGTTCGATCTCTTCCCGCTTCCAAAGGCCGATGACGATGGCCGCCAACAAAAGCGCCAGCAAGACCCGGCCCAGCCATTTTCCGAATGTACGCATGATATCCCCCCTGTTGGCCCACAGTGAACCACGGCGCGGGGGCGGGGGCCAGCCCGACATTGCGTCAGGAGGGGCGTCAGCAGGGGCGTGAGGCCGAAAGCGTCAGCGGAAGCGGTCCATCAGCTTTTGCAGCGGCGATTGGGGCTCTGCCTCCGGCTCGGGTTTGCTGGGGGCGGGCTTTGGCTGGGCTTCGGTGGGTTTCTTAGGCCCCTTGCTGCCGGTGCCCGAGCGGGGCGGGGCCACGCGCAGCGCCACGGCATTCATGAAACGGCCAGTGTCGCCCCGTGCAAGATCCGCCGCCCCGTCCGAGACGCCGCGCAGCACATCGTCCAGCCAACCTTCGTCTGCTTTGGGGAAGTCGCGCAGCACATAGCCCGCCACCGCGTCCTTATGGCCGGGGTGGCCGATGCCCATGCGCACACGGTCATAGTCCGCCCCGATATGCGCGTGGATCGAACGCAGCCCGTTGTGGCCTGCATGGCCGCCGCCGGTCTTGCATTTGACCTTACCGGGGGCGAGGTCCAATTCGTCATGAAAAACAATCACATCAGCGGGGTCGATCTTGTAGAACTTCATCGCCGCCTGAACCGATTGGCCGGAGTTGTTCATAAAGGTTTCGGGCTTGAGCAGCACCGCCCGGTCAGAGCCGAAACGCCCCTCGCTGACGCTGCCCTGAAACTTGCCCTTCCACGGGGAAAACCCGTGGTCATCGGCAATGCGGTCCAGCGCCATGAAGCCGATGTTGTGACGGTTGCGGGCATATTTCGCGCCCGGATTGCCGAGGCCGACGATCAGTTTCATGGGCGAGGTCTCCTTTGGTTTCGCCTATCTTAACAAGCGGGGCGGGAGAATGTCCCCAAGGTCGCCGGAAATTTTTAGAATTTCCGGGGCGATTTCTTTGAAAGAAATCGGGCCCCAAACGCAAAACGGGGCCGCGCGATGCGACCCCGTTTCAGCACAGCCTTGCGGCGCGCTATTATTCACCGTCGGGCGGGCCCATTTCGGTTGTCGGCACTTCGTCCGCTGCCGTGTCGTCATCGTCGTCATCCGACGCGGCCAGACCAGCAGGTGCAGAGATCGTGGCGACGACGAAGTCGCGGTCGATCGTGGGTTTCACACCCTCGGGCAGGTCGACGCGGCTGATGGTCGCGCTGTCGCCGATTTCGAGGCCGGTGATGTCGACGGTCACATGCTCGGGGATGTCCGCGGCGGTGACGACCAGTTCAACTTCCGGACGGACCAGAGTGAGCACGCCACCCTTTTTCAGGCCGGGGCATTCTTCTTCGCCTTTGACGTCGACGTTGATGAACAGGTTGATCTTGGTGGTCCGCTTGAGGCGCATCAGGTCGATGTGCGTGGGCAGGTCCTTGACAACGTGGCGCTGAACGTCGCGGCAGATCACACGAACGTCGTCGTGGCCTTCAACCTTGAGGTTGAACAGGGTCGCTTTGAAGCGGCCTGCGCGCAGCTTGGTCAGCAGCTTGTTGAAGGGGATGTTGATCGGCAGCGGCTCTTTGTCGCCACCAAATACGATACCAGGAACCATGCCGTCACGACGTGCTTGGCGAGCGGCGCCCTTGCCTGTCCCCGCGCGTACCTGGGCTTCAAGATCAGGAATCTCTCCGGCCATTTTAGTCTCCAAATTTGTTAGGGCGGGAATCCTCCAAGGCTGTATTCCCGCGTGAAGCCGCGCGTATAGACCGGTTTTGCCCGGCTGGAAAGGGCAAAAGGGCCGGGGCGGCGCTATTACTGCGGCGTGCGCAGATAGCCGTCCGCCGCCATAAGCCGGTCATAGAGGGCGAACTCCTTGGCGCGTGCGGCGCGCAGGCGGGATTCGACCTCCTGCGACAGGGGCGCGGGCAGATCGGGTGAGACGTTCTTGGGCTTGAGCTTGACCTCCCGCCCCAGTCTTTCGGCCAGAAAATCGCGAAAGGCCGGTTGGCGTTCATAGGCGAAGAGGTGCTCGACCAGCAGGTCTTCACGGTCAGAGGTCAGAAAGGAAAACTGGCTGCCGATCTGCGCGCGGGGCGGGGGCGTGTCGGAAATGACTTCAAGCGCGAAGTCCTCGAAGCTCAGCCCCTTGGTGCTGAGCGGTTTGCCATCCAGCCGGGGCTGGCTGCGGTAGCGATACCAGCTTCGGATTTGCTCGACAGGGTTGCGCATCACCGCCAAAGCCTCGGGGGAGGCCGAGAAGGTTTCCTGCAAAAAGGGCAGAACGCGCCGCCGATAACGCAGGGCCGTCAGATGTTTGCGCCCCCGCGAAAAGATGATCTCGGCCTCGGGCTTCAGCGCCATTTCGACAGCGGTGGTCCCGGTTTTTGGCGTGGCGAGAAAGGTAAGGTCGCGGCTGAGAAAGATCAGCATGTGCCCGGATCGCGCGGCCGTTCCTGCCAATCACCGCCAAAGTTGCGCGGGATCAGCAGGTTGTGCCGCCCGAGGTTGGCGATTTGCGTCTCTCCGCAGAGCGCCATGGTCAGATCCAACTCGCGGTGGATCACCTCCAGCGCGCGGGTCACGCCCGGCTGCCCCATCGCGCCCAGCCCATAGATGAAGGCGCGCCCGATGTAGGTGCCCTTGGCCCCCATGGCCATGGCTTTGAGGACGTCCTGACCCGAGCGGATACCGCCATCGAGATGCACTTCGATCTGGTCGCCCACCGCGTCGAGGATCTCTGGCAGCATACGGATCGAGCTTAGCGCCCCATCGAGCTGCCGCCCGCCGTGGTTGCTGACGATGATCGCATCGGCCCCGACTTTCAGTGCCATGCGCGCATCCTCGGCATCCAGAATGCCCTTGAGGATGACCTTGCCGCCCCATTGCTCTTTGATCTTGGCAATCTTGTCCCAATCGAGAGAGGGATCGAACTGCTCCGCCGTCCAAGCACCAAGGTCGGCGTTGTCGGTGACCCCATGCACATGGCCCACGATATTGCCGAAATGCCGCCGCTTCGCGCCCAGCATCTCGCGCCCCCAGCCCCATTTGGTGGCAAGGTTGGCGAGTGTTTTGACCGTCAGTTTGGGCGGGGCGGAAAGGCCGTTTTTCAGGTCTTTGTGGCGCTGTCCGAGGATTTGCAGATCAAGCGTGATGACGAGGGCCGAGCAGTTCGCGTCCTTCGCGCGCTGGATCAGGCGGCTGACATAATCCTGATCGCGCATGGTATAGAGTTGAAACCAAAAGGGTTTCGTCGTCGCCTCTGCCACGTCTTCGATGGAGTTGATGGACATGGTCGACAGGGTGAAGGGCACGCCAAAGGCTTCGGCTGCGCGCGCGGCTTTGATTTCCCCGTCGGCACATTGCATCCCCGTCAGGCCCACGGGGGCGAGGGCCACCGGCATGGCCACGTCCTCGCCGATCATCTGCGTCGCCGTGCTGCGCCCCGACATATCCACGGCGACCCTCTGGCGCAGGCGGATTTGGTCAAAATCGCTGCAATTCTCACGGAAAGTCTGCTCGGTCCAGCTGCCCGATTCCGCGTAGTCGTAGAACATCTGCGGGACGCGGCGTTTGTAGATACGTTTGAGATCGTCGATGCTGGTGATGACGGGCATGGGCCACCTGTGCTGAATGGGTTAACTTTTGGTAGCAACTGGTGGGGGGCTTGGCAATTGGGAAGGCTGCGGCAACGAAAAAGCCCGCGCGGCCAGTGGGGCAGCGCGGGCTTGGGGTCGATTCCCAGGGAGAGGGGGGTTACGCTGAATGCGCCCCGTCGGCCAGTGACTTCACAAAGCCCAGCACATCCTTTGCGCTGTCGCCATTGGCGATCCGGCTTACGATGGCCGAGCCGATCACCACACCGTCGGCCACTTCGGCGATGGCGCGGGCTTTCTCGGGCGTGTTCACGCCAAAGCCCACGATGACGGGCAGGCCGCTGGCCTTTTGGATGCGCGCCACCTCGGGCGAGACGTCCGCGGCATTGGCTTCGGCCGAGCCGGTGATGCCGGTGATCGAGACATAATAGACGAAGCCGGAGGTGTTCTGCACCACGCGCGGCAGGCGCTTGTCGTCTGTCGTGGGTGTGGCGAGGCGGATAAAGTTCAACCCGGCGTCCTGCGCGGGCAGGCAAAGCTCGATGTCTTCTTCGGGCGGCAAGTCGACCACGATCAACCCGTCGATCCCGGCGTCTTTGGCCTCTTTCAGGAAGTTTTCGACGCCCATGGAATAGATCGGGTTGTAATAGCCCATCAGCACGATGGGTGTCGTGTCGTCATTCTCGCGGAAGGCGCGGACCATTTCCAGCGTGCGGTTCAGCGTCATGCCCCCTTCGAGGGCGCGTTGACCGGCAAGCTGGATCGTTGGGCCATCGGCCATCGGATCGGTGAAGGGCAGGCCAAGCTCAATGATGTCGACCCCGGCAGCAGGCAGGCCGCGCACGATTTCCAGCGAACGGTCGAAATCCGGGTCGCCCGCCATCACATAGGAGACAAACGCCTTTTTGCCGCGGGCGCGGAGGTCTTCGAATTTGGCGTCGATACGGGTCATGTGGCTTGCCTCATTTGGTGCTTTCCTCGGCAATGCCGAATGTCGCGGTGAAAATCAATCCACCGCGGTGCAGGGGGCGGCAAAATTCGCCTCCGGTGGGCGCCTATGGCACGCCGCGCCCTTCCATTTTGCGCAAAGCCTCCTATCTCATGGGCCATGAATTATGTACTCGCCCTTTTCCTGCCGCCGCTGTCGATCCTGCTGATCGGACGGCCGATCCTGTCCATCGTGGTCTTCCTGATCTGGCTGCCCGCGATCATCTTCTCGGGCGGGTTGACGCATCCGATGTTCATCCTGCTGGCTTGGATCCTGATCTATCAGGCGCATCAGGACCGACGCGCGCGCTGAGCCTTGCGCTTTGCGGCCCTTACCCCTAACACACGCGCAGCTTTTATAGGGGTATCGTCATGGGTTTCAAAATGGGCATCGTCGGTCTGCCGAACGTCGGCAAATCGACCCTTTTCAACGCGCTGACCCGCACCGCTGCGGCGCAGGCGGCGAATTTTCCGTTCTGCACCATCGAGCCCAATGTCGGCGAGGTGGCGGTGCCCGATGCGCGGCTCGACAAGCTGGCCGAGATCGCCAGTTCGAAAAGCATCATCCCCACGCGCATGACATTCGTCGACATCGCCGGTCTGGTCAAAGGTGCGTCGAAGGGCGAAGGCTTGGGCAACCAGTTCCTCGCCAACATCCGCGAAGTCGACGCCATCGCCCATGTGCTGCGCTGTTTTGAAGACGGCGACGTGACCCATGTCGAAGGCCGCGTTGACCCCGTGGCCGATGCCGAGACCATCGACACCGAACTGATGCTCGCCGATATTGAGAGCATCGAAAAACGTTTGCAAAACATCGTTCGCAAGGTGCGGGGCGGTGACAAGGAAGCGGTCCAGCAAGAGCGTCTGATGCGCATGGCGCTGGAAGCGCTGGAAGACGGCAAGCCCGCCCGCGTGGTCGAGGTCGACGAGGACGACGCCAAGGCTTGGCGCATGCTGCAGCTGCTGACCACCAAGCCCGTGCTTTACGTCTGCAACGTGGGCGAATCCGAGGCCGCCGAAGGCAACGAACATTCCGCCAAAGTCGCCGAGATGGCCGCCGCACAGGGCAATTCCCATGTGGTGATCTCGGCCCAGATCGAGGAAGAGATCAGCCAGCTCGAAGCCGAAGAGGCCGAGATGTTCCTTGAAGAAATGGGGCTGAAGGAAGCCGGGCTCGACCGGCTGATCCGCGCGGGCTATGAGCTTTTGCACCTAGAGACTTATTTCACCGTCGGCCCCAAGGAGGCGCGCGCTTGGACCATCAAGTCCGGCACCTCCGCGCCCAAGGCGGCGGGGGTCATCCACGGTGATTTCGAAAAGGGTTTCATCCGTGCCGAGACCATCGCCTATGATGATTTCGTAAGCCTCGGCGGTGAGGGCCCTGCAAAAGAAGCAGGCAAGATGCGGGCTGAAGGCAAGGGCTATATCGTCAAAGACGGCGACGTGCTGCACTTCTTGTTCAACACCTGATCAGCGGGGCAGGGGGCAAGGCTTCCGCACACGTAAAAAGCCCGGCAGCGCGCGCTGCCGGGCTTTTTGTTTGTTAGGGCAACAGCTTACTTGCTGTCGTTGCCCGTGCCAAAGCCACCGTAGACATAGCCTTCACCGGGGCTGCGCAGGGCGTTGCGTGTGCTCATCACGGTGTCGCGGTTCTTGTCGGTGTCGGCGGTGTTCAGCATGATGTCGTTCGCCTTGGTCGAGGCATGCGGGTTCCGCATACGGTCATTGTTGCCATAGACGTCGCTTGCGTCAGCGTTCACCGAAGTGTCGAGGAAAATGTCGTTGTGACGGGTGGAGTTGTCGGCAACGGCAGCGGTGGAGATCAAAGCGGCGGCGGCGGTGGTCATGATGAGTTTCATAGCGTGTTCCTTCAGGTTTCTCTTAAATCGCGTCAGTGCGATGTCATTGTTTGTGGTGAAGTAACGGGCGCTCCGCCGTGAAAGTTTCGCTGCGGTTGCGAGATTGGAGGTGGGGCGGGGCGTTTTGCTTGTTCGGAGGAAGGCTGCGGTCTGTTTTTCTGTATATATTCAGTTAGTTGCTATATCCCTCGCATTGTTTCACAAGTTATTCACGCTGCCGTGTAAGTTGCTACAGCCACGACAAATGGCAGGGAAATGCCAGTGGTTGGGGCTGCTGGGATGGCTGCTGCTGCACAGCAGCACAGTTGATCACGCAGTATCCTGTCTCAGCGCGGTGGATCAGCGGGCGGGAAAAAGAAACCCACCGCAAGAAATGCAGAATTTCCCACGAATTTCGCCTTGCCCCTCGGGCGCGACCTCTTTAGACGGGTCGACGGAGACGTGGCCGAGTGGTCGAAGGCGCTCCCCTGCTAAGGGAGTAGGCCCGGAAGGGTCTCGAGGGTTCGAATCCCTTCGTCTCCGCCACCCACACCTGCACGATAGCACCGCCCCCGACCGGGCTGTCATCGCATACGCCCCTAGCGTACCCCCGCTTTGCAACTTCGTTACATTTGCCCGGCACGGTCTTACCAGCCCTCCGCCTTATTCTCGGCAGAATTTTCGGCCAGCATTCTAAACATCCGGGGGGACCAGATCCTTGGCGATGGCGGCGAGACGCCCCATCGCTCAGCGAAAAGGAGGTTCCAGATGTTGGTTAACGTAAGAGACTGGTCTCGCATCCTGCATAATTGTATCTTCTCCGATGCCGATCAGTCGCTCTGTGCAAGGGCGTGGCAATACCGGGAGGTGAGCGTTCTTTGGGCGCTTTGGGTCATGATCTTCACCCCGGGCCATTGCGAGCGGAGTTTCCGCCACCACCGCAAGATGCTGCGCCTCACGGCGCGCAGGTCCCCGGGCAGCGGCGGGTAACAAAGCCGCCAACAAGCACGTTATCCCCGCGGAATTCTCCGGCTGGGCAGTTGCATGCAGATGCATTCACGTTCACTTTGCCGGCAACGCCGCAGGCGGCCGGTTTGACCGCGCCGCTGGCCTTACCCAAGCAAAGGACAGCTATGCTTCGTCACGATCCCATTTACCCGTCCCACCGATCTCCTGTGGTTGCCGACAATGTCGTCGCGACCTCTCAACCTTTGGCCACGCAGGCCGGTCTCTTGATGATGCAGCAGGGGGGCAATGCGGTGGATGCGGCGATCGCCACCGCCGCGGCGCTGACGGTGGTGGAGCCTACGGGCAATGGGCTGGGTTCTGACGCTTTCTGCATCCTGTGGGATGGGGAGAAGCTGCATGGGCTCAACGCCTCGGGCCGCGCGCCTGCGGCTTGGTCGCCTGAGCGGTTCCCCGATGGCATGGTCGAGCATGGTTGGGACAGTGTCACCGTGCCGGGCGCGGTCAGCGCTTGGGTCGAATTGATGGAGAAGTTCGGCAAGCTTGATCTGGCAACGGTGCTGGCCCCGGCGATCCGCTATGCCGAAGAGGGCTTCCTCGTCTCGCCCACCATCGCGACGCTCTGGGCGCGCGGGGCCGAGGTTTTGGGCAAGCAGCCGGGCTTTGCCGAGACATTTCTGCCCGAGGGCCGCCCCCCGCGCGCGGGCGAGCGGTTCCGCAACCCCGGCGCCGCACGCACCCTGCGGCTGATCGCCGAGACCAATGGCCGCGCCTTTTACGAGGGGGAGATCGCCGAAGAGATCGTGGCCCATGCCAAGGCCAATGGCGGCGCGATGACCATGGCGGATCTGGCGGCCAATAAGCCCGAATGGTGTGGCACGATCAGCCAAAGTTTTGACGATGTGGAACTGCATGAAATTCCGCCAAACGGGCAGGGGATCGCCGCGCTAATGGCGCTCGGCATTTTGGAGCATAGCGATATCCGCGCGCATGGCGCAGACGACCTGATGGCGGTGCATTTGCAGATCGAAGCCTGCAAACTCGCCTATAGCGATCTGCATGCCTATGTGGCGGATCGGACGGCCATGACGGAGGTCGACGAAAAGGCGCTGCTCGATCCCGCGTACCTCAAGTCCCGCGCCGCGCTGATCTCGACCGAGAAGGCGCAGGACTTTGGCGCGGGCGCGCCCAAGCAAGGCGGCACGGTTCTGATGAGCACGGCGGATGCGTCGGGCATGATGGTCAGCTTCATCCAGTCGAACTACGCGGGCTTCGGCTCGGGCGTGGTGGTGCCGGGGACGGGCGTATCGATGCAGAACCGCGGCTTTGGCTTCACCACCGAGCCGGGGCATCAGAATATCGTGGCGGGGGGCAAGCGGCCCTTCCATACGATCATCCCCGGCTTCGCGATGAAGAACGGCCAGCCCCTGATGGCCTATGGCATGATGGGCGGCCCGATTCAGGCCCAAGGTCATATGCAACTGCTGCTGCGCACGCAGCTTTGGGGGCAGGACGTTCAGGTCGCCGCCGATGCGCCGCGCTGGCGCATTCTGTCGGGGCTGGAAGTGGCTTGCGAGCCGGCGATGGCGCCCGAGCTTTTGCAAGGGCTGCGCGATTTGGGTCATGTCGTCCATGTCGAAGCGCCGGACAACGCTTTCGGTTTCGGCGGCGCGCAGCTGGTGCAGCGTCTGCCCGAGGGCGGATATTCCGCCGGGTCCGATCCGCGCAAAGACGGGCAGGCGGCGGGTTTCTGATCCGGGCGTCTTTGCCCATGTGAGTTTGGCATGGCCCGTTCCAGGGCCATGCCGTTTTGTTTTCAGCCTTGCCCGCGCATCGCGTCGACCGACCACGGCCCCGGCCCGGCGGCTGCGAGGTAGAGAAAGCCAAAGCTGTAAAGCGCCGCCAGTTCACCGCCATTCAGCAGCGGAAAGAACCCCTGCGGCATATGCGCGATGAAATAGGCCACCGCCGTCAAGCCGCTCAGGATAAAGGCTGACAGGCGCGAGAACAGGCCGATCACCAGCAAGACGCCAAAGACCAATTCGATCACGCCCGCGATTCCACCCATCGAGGCGATCGACACGCCGTTCATCGGCCCGGCTGGAAAGCTAAGGATCTTGGTCGTGCCATGTTGCAGCACCAAGAGCCCCGACATGATGCGGAAAAGCGAGAGTATCTGCGGCTGGTAGGGGGAGAGGAAGGTCATGTTTTCCCTTTCAGGACATTGAGTTGTTCATACGAGCCCAGTTTCAACCGCAGCCCGCGCAACCCGTCCAGCCCTAAGCGCCGGGGGAGGAGATGTGTAACGGACCTGTGATGCCGGCCCCCGGTGCCGAACCGTGTCGCGGGGCGCATTTCACGGGCGTTTGCAGATAATCGAAAAAAATTCACTTCAATCGGTCAATTGCTCTTGCGCACCCCGGACCGCCCGCGTTAAAGAGCCGCTGTCCGAGGGCGTTGCCCGAAAGACAGACATAGGCATTCCGGCGTAGCTCAGCGGTAGAGCAGTTGACTGTTAATCAATTGGTCGTAGGTTCGATCCCTACCGCCGGAGCCAATCTCTCCTAGAGATCAATTAGATAAAGCCGCCTCCGCAGGCGGTTTTTCTTGTTCTCAGGAGGGGATGGAATGCTCTTCTTGTAGCGCAGAGATGGGTTCCGACCTTAGCCAATCGCCCCTTGCCCCCCCCTCAAACAGCCACCACAACCGTATCCCCAATACGATGCACCCGGGCCGAAGTCCCATAAACCTCCGAAAGCATCGCATCCGTCACAACCTCTCGCGCTGCACCGTGATGCGTGATCCGTCCGTCCTTCATCGCCACGATCTGATCGGCATAGGCGGCGGCGTAATTGATATCGTGCAGCACGATCACGATGGTCCGGTCATGGGTGCGGGCGAGGTCTTGTAATGTGTGCATCAGGCCGCGCGAGGCCGCGATGTCGAGGTTGTTAAGCGGCTCGTCGAGCAGGATATAATCGGTCTCCTGCGCAAAGGTCATGGCCACCTGCGCGCGCTGGCGTTGCCCGCCTGAGAGCGTGTCGAGGCGGCGCTCGGCGAGGGGGGCAAGGTCGAAGGTGGCCAGTGCTGCCTCCACCCTTTCGCGGTCTTCCGCGCTCGGGCGGCCCTTGTGGTAGGGGTAGCGGCCAAAGCTCACCAACTCGCGGACCGTCAGCAGGGGGGCCGCATCGCTGGTTTGGGGCAGGATGGCCAAGCGTCGGGCCAATGCGTCGTTCGCGCAGGCGCCGATTTGCAGGTCATCGACCATGATCTGCCCGTGCTGAAGCGGGATCAGCCGGGCGATCAGCGACAGAAGCGTCGATTTCCCCGCGCCGTTGGGGCCGATCAGCGCCGTGATCCCGCCGCTCTGCAAGGTCAGATCGATCTCGCGCAGGGTCGGCTTGCCGTCCCGGTCGTGGTTCAGGTCACGGATGGTGATCATCTGGGTTTCCTCCGCAGCAGCAGGATTAGAAAGACAAGGCCGCCAAGCACATCGACGATGACGACAAGCGGGGTCGAGGAGCGCAGGGCGCGCTCCAGCACCATCTGCCCGCCGACCAGCGTGATGGCCGATACCAGTCCCGCCGAGGGCAGCATGATGCTATGAAACATCACCGGGGTGATCTGCCGCGCGACGCTGACCACCAAGAGGCCGAGAAAGGCCATCGGCCCCACCAGCGCGGTCGAGACCGAGACGAGGATCGACACGAGGACCAGCACTTGGAACATGCCGCGCTTCGGGTCTTCGCCGAGATTGACGGCGCTTTCATCGCCCAGCGACAGCACGTCGAGCCGGTGGCGCATCCGCCAAGCGGCGATCAGCGCGCCGCCGGTCAAGAGGGCGGCGAGGGTGAGAAGCGGGGTATCGACGCGGCCAAAACGGGCAAAGGCATTGGCCTGTAGGACCATGAATTCATTGGGGTCGATGACCCTTTGCAGAAAGCTTGAGACCGACCGGAACAGCCCGGCAAAGATGATGCCCGTCAGGATCATGCGAAACAGGTCATGTCCGCCGCGGCGCAAGAGAGTGCCGAAAAGCGCCAGTGCGGCCCCCATCAGCAGGAGGCTGTTCACCAGAAACTGCGCAATCTCAGGCAGTTGGGTAAAAGTCTGGCCGCCGAGCACGAAGATCAGCACCGTCAGCGTCAGCAGATAAAGCGCATCGAACCCCATGACCGAAGGCGTCAGAATGTGATTGCGGGTGATGGTCTGGAACAGCACCGTGGCGGTCGAGACCGAGACGGCGACCAGCAGCAGGGCGATCAGTTTATTGGCGCGAAACGATAGGACAAAGCCCCAGTTCCCCCGCGCGCCGAGCCCGAGATAGAGCGCGATGCAAAGGCCCAGCAGCGCCAGAAGCCACCAAAGACGCTTAGGATACATGGCGTTTCGGCCCATGCAGCAACCACAGGAACAGCAGGGCGCCCACCACGCCGAATACCGTGCCTACGGGGATCTCATAAGGATAGCGGATCAGCCGCCCGAGAATGTCGCACAGCAGCACGAGGCCCGCGCCGGTCATCGCGGTGAGCGGCAGGCTCCGCCGTAGGTTGTCGCCTGCCAGCCGGGCCACGATATTGGGCACGACCAGCCCGACAAAGGGGATCAGACCCACTGTCACTACGGTTAGGGCGGTGACGATGGAAATGGCCAGCAGCCCGAGCACCATCGTCTGCCCGTAGTTCAGGCCAAGGTTGATGCTGGCCGTGCGGCCCATGCCGATGATCGCGAATTGATCGGCGGCGAGATAGGTCAGCGCCGCCACCAGCGCCACCAGCCACAGCAGCTCATACCGGCCTTGCAACACGCCGGAGAATTCACCGTTCATCCAAATCTCGACATATTGCAGCAGGTCCGCCTGATAGGCGATGAAGGTGACCGCCGCCCCAAGGATGCCGCCGTAGATCAGCCCCACCAGCGCCACCAGCAAGGGCTGGGTTGGGGGCAGGCGCTGCACGATGGCCAGAAACCCCGCGCCCGCCGCAAGGGCGGTGAGGGAGGCGAGGACCATCTTGACGAAGATTGAGGCCCCCGGCGCGAAGAGGGTGACCAAAAGGATGCCAAGCGCCGCGCCTTGGCCCGTGCCCGCGGTCATCGGTTCGACGAAACGGTTGCGCACCAGCATCTGCATGATGGCCCCGCTCACCGCCAAGGCCCCGCCCGAGATCACCACGGCGATGGTGCGCGGCGCGCGGCTGACCACCAGCAGTTCCAAGGCCGCCGGATCAGACCAGAGCGCCGCCCAGGACAGGTCGATCACCCCGACGAAAAGCGAGGCGACCGACAGGACCACAAGGAGACAGGCAAGGGCAAGCGCCACGGGCTTACTGCTCCGTCAGGGCGGCGTTGATCTCATCCAGCGTTCGGGTCATCGACTGGATGCCGCCGCCTGCGATGTAGATGGGCGCGGCGCTTAGATGGACGACTTGGCCGGTTTTCCATGCGGTCGTCTCATGCACCAATGCGTTGTCGAGCGTGGCACGCGCGCCTTCGCTTTCCTGACCGATGGCGGCCATCCGGTCGATCACCAGCAGGATGTCGGGGTTGGCCTCGCGGATGAATTCAAAGCTGATCGCCTCACCATGGTTGGCCATCTCGACATCCTGCACCGCTTCGGGCAGACCAAGCGCCTCATGCAGCCAGCCAAAGCGCCCGCCGATGCCATAGGCGCTGATCTTCGGCCCATTGGTCATCACGATCAGTGCGCGGCCTTTGCCCGCCAGCGCGTCTTTCGTCTGGGCGAGCTTGTCTTGAAAGGCGCTCGTCAGGGCTGCGGCCTCATCCTCTTTGTCAAAGATCTTGCCATAGGCTTCCAGCCGGGCGAGCCCTTCGCCGATGGTGTCTTGCCAAATGGTCATGTCCAGCGTCGGCGCGATCCGCGCCAGTTCCGGCACCTGTTCGGAGCTCCGGCCCCCGGCGATGATCAGGTCGGGGTTCAGGGCAAAAAGCGCCTCGTAATCCGGCTCGAAAAGGGAGCCGATGATCTCAGTACCCGCTGCCGCGTCTTCGAGGTAGGGCAGATAGACCGGGCGCACCAAGCCCTGCGGTGTGACGCCGAGCGCGGTAAGGCTGTCGAAGGCCGCCAGATCGTAGACCGCCACCGTGGCGGGGGTAAGCGGCGCTTCGGCAGGGCCGCGAGCGGTGTCGACCGTCACGGTCTCGGCCAGCGTGGGCGTGGCGAGAAGCAGGGCCAAGAGGGCAAGGGGTTTGATCATAGCGGTAACTCTTTCATCAGGGAGGAGGGGAAGCCGGGCCGGTGTTTACCATTCCAAAGGTCCGGCTTAGGACTAAGGCAGAAAATGCATCCGGAGAGAGCGCCATGCCGACGACCACAGGATTTTACCAAACCGAGAACGGCTCGAAATACTTGCAGCAGCTGTGCAAACATTTCGGCCATAAGATCGAGACATCTTACGACAGTGAGAAGGGCTATGCCGCTTTCGAGATGGGCACGGCCTATATGACGGCGGACAGCAAGGGCCTCACCGTCACGGCGACGCTCGACGATCCCGAGATGGTGCCTGCGCTGCATAGTGTCATTGACCGGCATCTTGAAACTTTCGCCTTCCGGGAAACAGAAAAGAACATGGTTTGGACGGTCGAATAGGCCGCCCCTTCACAGAAAATCCCGGCGCCGTAATGGGCGCCGGGTAAAAGGCCGAACCGGGGTACGACCAAGCGTAGCGTTTGATCAGAAGACGATCTCAGCGCTGAGGCGGATAGAGCGGCCCGGCTCGGTCAGCGGCTCCACTTCGCCCACGAACTCTTGGCCATAGGTGGCGCGGCTGCTGTATTGCTCATCGAAGAGGTTGTTCACCTCGGCGCGCAGGGTCAGGTTGTCCATCCGCTTGGGCGTGTATTCGGCAAAGACATTGGCGATCGTGTAGCCGTCCAACTCCGGACCGCTGCCGCCTGTCGCGGCGTCATAGGTATCGTCAAAGTCGAAAGCGACCTGCACGTCACCACCCAAGAGAACCCCGTTGTTCAAACGATGCGCCACTTGGAAGGTCAGGAAATCGCCCATCGGCATGGTCAGGTAGTTGCCGTAGTAGGAATCGGCAGAGCGGCCATTGATCTCGGTGTCGATGCGGGCAAAGCCAGCGCGGAAGAAACCATCTTCCCATGCGGTGCCGAGACCCAGTTCGAAGCCGCGCGATTGCACATCCGCAGTGAAGGCCGGGCCACCGCGATAGCTGGCGGCGCGGGCGTTGTCGATGTTGGTAGCGAAAAGCTTACCGTCGAGGACCCATGCGCCCATGGTGTAATTCGCGGCGAGGTAGAGGTTATCGGCGGTGACTTCCTCGATGCCGGAACCATAGTCCCACGCGGGGTTGAGGATATAGTTCTCGGCCAGTTCCAGACCGCCCCAGACATGGGAATAGCCCGCGCTGATCGTCAGGTCGTCCGAGACATCATATTCGCCCGAGATATTTCCCGAGAGGCCCGATTCAGACTGCGAGGAACCGTCGGTCCCCTCGAAATCCTGAAAATCGGCCCGCGCCCCGAAGGACAGCCGCGTATTGCTGCTGGGCTCCATCCGCGCTTGGGCGAACAGACCGATGTTGCTGAGTTTCTCTGTCGCCGCCTCACGCGCGCCGGAGGACAGGGCGAGATAGTCCAGATCGGCTTCGTCGGAGTAGAAGTCGAGACCTGCGTTCAACTCACCCCAGCTCAGCGCGAAACGGTTTGAGAATTCGCCGCTTAGGCTCATGGTTTCACCGCTGGTGATCGAATTGGTCGACAGCGCCGACTCGTCGTTAACCAGTTTGGTGCCGCTATAGGCCAGCCGTGCGGTGGGGTTCCACATCGCCGTCGGCGTGGTGTCGCTGTAGCTCAGGACGATATTGGTGCGCTCCAGATCATAGGGGCGGTCTGCGGGAAGCGGGCGGCCCCCGACGATGGCACCGAGGTTTGCCCGGTAGGGCCGGATTTCATCGTCGACCACCCGTTCGTAAGACAGCTCGACCCGGTCGCCGCTCTGCGCCTCATAGGCCAGTTTGCCCAGCCCGCTGAGCAGGTCGGTGCCCGAGCCGATGATCTCGTCCCCATTGCCATCTTCGCGCAGCCCGCCATCGGCGACCTTTGCAAAGCCGAGGTATTCAAACCCGCCCTCGCGGCCATAGACCGACAGGCTGTTCGAGAAGATGTCGCCGTTGCTGTCGTATTCCAGCTTGTAGCGCCCGCCAAAGGTCTCACCCGGGGCCAGCAGGTCGCTCGCGTCTTTGGTCTCATAGGCCAGCGCGCCGCCCAAGGCGCCGGGGCCGGCATCGGCCGGGGCCACGCCGGGATCGACGCGGGCGGCTTTCAGCAGCGCGGGGTCGATCAGCGTGGTGGTATTGTGGTGGAACACCTTGTTGTTCTGCCGCGCGCCGTCGATGGAAATGGCGAGGTTGTTCTCCTCGATCCCGTTCACATAGACCTTTTGCGACATCGGGATCGAACTGCCGACCGCAATGGTGGGCTCGGCCACGAAAAGCTCGGACAGATCGGCGGGATTGCTCAGCGCCAGCCCTTCGCTGGAAATTGAGATGTCATCGTCTTCCATCCCCGGAACGGCTGGCATCTCAAGGACGATGGTGCCCAAGAATGCTTCGTCGTTATTGCTCTGCGCATGGCCTGCGGCGGGAATCATCCCCGCGGCGAGGCAAACAAATGCATGTGTCGGTTTCATTAAAGTTCCCCTTACTCAAAATGCCCGGAACCAGAAAATGACCCCTCAGACGGCTTTGCGGCGATTCCTTATAGAAACCGTCAGGAATCTCAAGAGGCTTGGTTTGAGCGTGGGGCTGCCTGTGTCTTTTGGGTAAAGGTAGGGGGTGGCAGCAGGGGTGCGGGGCCGTGGATCACCTTGGAAAAGGGGCGGCTCGGACCGCGAAGAGGTGCATTCCCCTTGGCCCCCGAAAGCGCAGGCGGCCTCGTCAGCCACCCGACCCACGGTCACAGCCGCCCAAAGCAACCCTGCCAAAACAAACGGCATTTTCCGCCACTGTCACAAATCTTTTGCACTCTCAGGCCACAAGGAGCCGCGATGCGCCGAAGTATAAATTGACCAACTGGTCTAACGCGCGCATTCTGCCGACAATGAGTACACTAGAAAGAGGATTTCCCATGACAAGAACCATTCTGCTGGCCGGCACCATGCTGGCGGGGCTCGCCTCCGTGGCCCAAGCCGACACGCTGCGCCTTTTGACATGGGGCGGCTACGCACCTGAGGATGTGGTCGCGAAATTCGAAGAAGAGACCGGCCATACCGTCGAAGTCACGAAATCCAACAACGAAGAGATGATCGCCAAGCTGCGCGCCACAGGCGGCGGTGGTTTCGACCTCGCCCAGCCTTCGCAAGACCGCATTATGGGGCCGCAGATGGAATTCGGCATCTACAAGCCGATCGATGTCTCCAAGTTGAACAAAGAGCTTTTCATCCCCTCCATGCTCGACGCGACCATGGCCAACACCACCGTGAACGGCGATGTCTACGGCGTGCCGCACGTCTGGGGCACCTCCGGTCTGGTGATGAACACCGCCGAAGCGGGTGACACGGTCAAGGACTATACCGACCTCTGCGCGCCCGAAGTGGCGGGCAAAGTGTCTTACCGCCTGAAGCGTCCGACGCTCATCGGTTTCGCCTTCGCCATGGGTGAAGACCCCTTTGCCGCCTACGACGACGAGGCAAAATATGCTGAGATCATGGGCAAGGTCGAAGAGAAGCTGATCGAATGCAAAGAGAACGTCAAAACCTACTGGGGCGGCGGCGATGAGCTGATGAACCTGCTGCGCTCGGGCGAGGTGACCGCCTCCATGGCATGGGACACCGGCGGCTGGAAGCTGAACGACGACAACGCCGACATAACCTTCGTGGCCCCAGCCTCGGGTGCGCTGGGCTGGATCGACACCTTCGTTCTGCCCGCCAAAGGGCAGGCCGACGATGTGGCCTATGAGTGGATCAACTTCGTCATGCAGCCGGAAATCGCGGCGATGATCACCGCAGCGGCGGGCAACTTCACCGCCTCCGCAGGCGCGGATGAGTTTGCCGAAGACAGCCTGAAAGCCAAGTATCAGAACAGCTTCCCGCAAGAAGCCGTCGACAATATCAAATGGTATCCGCCGGTGCCCGCCGGTCTGGAAACCATCGAAGGCGAAGTGCTGGACCGTGTCCAAGCTGCCAACTGATAACTGACCCTACGAGCGGCACCCTCATATTGGGGGTGTCGCATCTTTATACGGAATTCACATGACCCCAGATCTGGAATGCGTCGACCTCGTTAAGCGGTTCGGCGATACCACCGCTGTTAATAACGTCTCCTTCACGGTGCCGCCCGGCAGTTTCTTCTCCATCCTCGGGCCTTCGGGCTGCGGCAAAACAACAATCATGCGGATGATCGCGGGGTTTCTCGACCCCACCTCTGGTGACATTCGGATCAAGGGTGGCTCGGTGCTTGATACGCCGCCGAACAAGCGCCCGGTGAACATGGTGTTCCAGCATCTGGCGCTTTTCCCGATGATGACGATTGCCGAGAACATCGGCTACGGGCTGCGCCGTCGCGGCATGCCCAAGGCCGAGATCGCGCGCAAAGTCGACGAGGCGCTTGACCGGATCGGCCTGCCGGGCATCGGCGCGCGCAAGGCGGATGAGCTTTCGGGCGGGCAGAAGCAACGGGTCGCCATCGCGCGCTGCATGGTGTTGGAGCCTGACGTGCTGCTGCTGGATGAGCCGCTGGGGGCGCTGGACCTCAAGCTGCGCGAACATATGAAGGTTGAGCTGAAGGCCCTGCAAGCCGCCTTTGACACGACATTCGTCTATATCACCCACGACCAATCCGAAGCGCTGGTGATGTCCGACCAGATCGCAGTGATGAGCAATGGTCAGTTCGAGCAGGTGGGCCGGGGTCAAGACCTCTACTACCGCCCCGAAACGCCCTTCGTCGCCGGTTTCATCGGGGAATCGAACCGCTGGAAGGGCCGGATCGAACGGGTGGAGGGCGACGCCCTGCAACTGCGCACCGACAGCGGGCTTGCCATGTGCGCCACCGGCGTGGGCCTTGTCCAAGGGGCAAAGGCTGAGATTTTCGTGCGGCCCGAATCCATTCGGCTGGCTGCCAGTGCCGATGCGCTGTCGGGGTTCGACAATCAGCTAAAGGGCACTGTCACCAGCCTGTTGTTCAACGGCGCGGCTTCCCGCGTCTTGGTGCAGGATGATGTGGGCGAGACGCTCGAAGTCACGCTGCCGCAATCGGGGGAGTTCTCAAGCCTGAAACGCGGCGACGTGGTGCATATCGGCTGGGGCGCGGGGCAGGCGACCTGCTTTGGGGTCGCGTGATGCGCAGCCAATCCCGACTGACATTCTACCTGCTGCTGACGCCCTTGGTGTTGTGGCTGGGGCTTTTGATCATCATCCCGCATATCGACATGCTGCTGATCTCGCTGCGCGAGCGGATCAGCTTTGGCGTCTATGAAACCAGTCTGGCGCAATATGAAAAGGCGCTGACCGAACCGCTGTATTTACGCACCTTCTGGCGCACGGCGGTGATGTCGGTGCTGGCAACCGCGCTGACGCTGCTGATCGCCTTTCCGGTGGCCTATTACATCGCCAAAATGGCGAAGGGGCGCTTGCAGCAGGTGTTGTTCCTGCTCTGCCTGATCCCGTTTTACGTCTCGGAACTGGTGCGCACCTTTGGCTGGATGATCCTGCTGCGCGAGACCGGTCTCGTCTCGAACCTGTTGCAATGGGTGGGGCTGGCGGACCGTCCGGTGGAGTTGCTTTATACCGATGCCACGATGATGGTCGGGCTGGTCTATACCTCTATGCTTTTCATGGTGGTGCCGCTTGTCACCACGCTGGAAAGCCTCGACGACAGCGTGATCGAGGCGGGCTATGATCTGGGCGGCAGCGGGCTTTCCGTCCTGCGTGAGATCATCATCCCCCATGCCATGCCCGGTATTGTGTCGGGCTGTATCGTGGTCTTCATGCTGAGCTTGGGCAACTACCTGACGCCGACGATGCTGGGCGGCAAGGACAGTCTGTGGTTCACCGAAATGATCTATAACCAGTTCATCGTGCGCTCCAATTGGGAGCTGGGCGCCGCCTTTGGCTTTATGCTTTTGGTGCTGTCTTCGGTGATCGTCTGGGGGATGCTCTGGCTGACGGGCCGGACCCTCAAGGAAACGATGGGGTGATCCAATGATCCCGACAATCCCGCAATCGCGCAGCTTTCGCATTGTCTACGGTGGCTATGTGGCGCTGTTCTTTCTCTATCTGGCCCTGCCGCTGACCGTGGTGGCGGTCTTCGCCTTCAACGACAGCCAGTTCCCCTCTCTCCCGTGGGAGGGGTTCACATGGAATTGGTTCTTTGGCGAGGAGCGCCCGCAGATCGGCGTCTTTCACGAACGCGGCATTCTGCGCGCGGTCGGCACCTCGGCCTTTGTGGCGCTTTGCGTGGCGGTGCTTTCCGTCTGCGTGGGCACGACCAACGCCTTTTTGTTCAACCGCTATGAGTTCCGTGGCAAGGGGTTCCTCTATGTGCTGATGCTGCTGCCGCTGGTGATCCCCGGCATCGTCTTAGGCATCTCGGTGCTGGTGTTCTCCTCAACACTGGCCAATGGCGTCTGGGACTTGGCACAGATCGACATTCAGGCGCTGCGCCCCGGTCTGCTTTTGGTGATCCTTGGGCAGTTCAGCTTTATCACCACCATCGCCACGCTTGTAATCTCGGCCCGGTTGCAGAAATTCGACCGGACCTTGGAAGAGGCGGCGCTGAACCTTGGCGCGGACCGGCTGACGGCGGTGCGCACGATCACGCTGCCCTTCCTTGCGCCTGCGATGGTCGGGGCCGTAGTGGTGGCGTTTTTGATGAGCTTCGAGAACTTCAACACAACGCTGATGCTCGTGGGCTCCGACGCGCCGCTGACCATCGCCATGTTCGACCGGCTGAAAGAGGGGTCGACCCCGCTGCTGAACGCCGTGTCGCTGCTCTTGATGCTGGGCTCGTCGCTTTTGGCGCTGCTGGTGATCCTTTTCCAGAAAAAGGGTTAAGCCCCCTCGGCAGGCCCGCCAGCCGGGCCTGCCGCTTTCGGCTAGAGTGCGGCACGCACCGCCCGGCTGAACCTTTCAAGCGAATCCGCATCCTCCGCCAAATGGCGCCTCAGCGACCGGGGCAGTTCAAGCTGCACCCCCGTGCCCTTGCGGGTGCGGTTGCAAATGTTCGTCTCATGCAGGCCGGGCAGGGTGGTGTTTACCTCCGCCCCGAAGCCCGCCGCGCGCAGGGCGGCACCAATGGCATCGCGCATCACGTTGTCCCGCCCGCCAAGCCATACGGTTTCTGTGCCATCGTCTTTGCGGCCATGTACGGCGATGGCCCCCTCGGGGCCGCCGACAAGCGCCAGCGCCTGCGGCTCATCGAAACGGTGCGAGGTGATGTGAAAATCCCCATGCGCCCCCGGCTTTAGCGCCTCGAAGACATAGAACGACAGGTCGCGCCCCGCGATGGCCTTGGCGATCAGGCCCGTCTCGGGTTCGATCGTGCCGCCATGCGGGGCCAGAATGACGACCGCGCTGCCGCGGTCCTCGGCCCGGATGCGGTAATCGACGCCCGCGACCATCTCGGCGGAGAGGTCGGCAAAATTCTGGAAGCGATCTGCCATAAAGGCTCCTGTTAAATGGCGGTTACACGTCGAGCTTGCGGACCGTTTTGCGGATCAGCCCGTCCTTCCGCTCCAGAAACACGATCTCGCCGAATTCGATCTTCAGCCATTCCTCTGCGTTTTCGGTCAGAGGCTCCGACGCGAGGATGGCCGAGGTTGCCTCCCCTTCGGGGCAGGCGTCGATGTCATAGGTGTTCGCATAGTCCTGAAAATTCGCCCCGGTCAGCAGGTAGATCGGCTCGAGCAGCATCGACAGGGGCAGGTCCTCATCCCGCAGCTTTTGCCAATCGCCTGTGACATCCGTCTCGCCCTCATGGCCGCAGCCAAAGTTCGCGCCGATGATCCGCTCCCGGCTGACCAGCGCGATCTTGAGTTTGGTGAGCGCGGCGAGGTCGAGGTCGCGGGCAGCCTTGCAGATCACCTGCAACAGCTTTTCAAACCCGCGCTGCACGTCTTCGTCGCTGTCGCCCTCCAGCAGGGACAGCAGCAGCACATAGAGGAATTCCGTATCCGTCGTGCCGCGCATCTGGGTGAGGTAGCGATCCTTGCAATGGGGCAGGAGCTCGCGCTGCAATTGCCGCCAATGGGGCAGGGCGCCGTTCTGGGCGATGATCCACGGCGTATGGTCAAAGGAGAACGGGTGGCAGTTCTCATCGGCCTGCACCACGCTGGCGTCATAAGAAGCCGCGCGGATATGCGACAGCAGCGTGTGCGCCTGAAGGCTAGGGATCACCGATTTGGCGTTGTCGTCGTGAAAGGCGGCCTTGGGCCGGTGGTAGCGCAGCGGCGCTTCGGGATGCAGAAGATGGTCGCTCCAGGCGGCGAAACCCCATCCGGCCAGTTGCAGGCTCGGGTGCAGTTCCGGGTCGAGGCTTTGGTTCAGCAGGCTGTTCTCAGGCGCAAGGAGCAGCGACTCGATTGGCAGTTCAGGTCCGATATAGGCGAGGAAGCGGCACATGGTTTTCCTTACTCTTGAGATATTTCAGCGACTTCGAAAAAGGGTTTGAAGGGCTGAGATAGAGCAAGGCGCGCGAAAATCGACTTGGGACGCGGCAGCGCAGTTAGGGCGAGGCGCCCGTCGGCTGGGGGCAGCCCGGCAAACGGGCCACCCGAGTTCATAAATCAGATGTCAGAGATATAATCCGCGGAGACATAGCCCTGCACCTCAGGCGCATCGGCGAGTGAGACGCGGCACCACAACTGCCCGATCTCGGTCACGCAGTCCCGGCGGTTCAGGACGGTGCCGTCGGGCAGCCCCATGATGATCCCGAAATCCAAACCCGGCCCGGACCGCAGTTTCAAAAGCTCATCCGGTCCGGTGCGGTGCACCATCACGCGGTCACTGGCCACGCCCGCGCAACCAGCGATGAACATAGCGGTGGAAACGGCTGCGAATGTAATACTGCGCATGATCTGCCTCTCTTTTGTTTTCTTTCTCATAGATCGAAAACCGGGCTGATCCTAGCCGCCTTATTCCGTCGCCGCCTTGCACTGCTCCAACGCCCGTTTCAACGAATGTTCGTCATAGGGTTTCATCAAACTGACATAGCGCGCCGCCTCTGCATCGCCTTCGGCATATTCCCGCGGATCGGCGCCCGAGGCGATGATCACGGCGATCTCGGGGCGCAGCTGCGTCACATGCTGCACCAGTTCCATGCCAGAGCCATCGGGCAGGCCAAGGTCGGTGAACATGACATCGAACCGCTCTGTCTGAAGGCTGCGCTCCGCGGCGGCGACGCTGTCGGCCTCGGTTACCGCATAGCCCAGATCAGAGAGCATATCCGCCGTGGCCATGCAGATCAGCGCATCGTCTTCGACCAACAGCACCTTCGGCGCGTCATCGGTGCTCGGCGCGGTCTCCGCCGCTGGCGGGGCGGTGTCGGCATTGGTTTGGCGCGAGAGGATCTCATGGATTTTCAGCGCCAGCCGTTCGCGGGTGTAGGGTTTGCTCAGCAGATCGACCCCTTCGTCGAGCCGTCCGGCATGAACGATGGCGTTCTGCGTATAGCCCGAGGTAAAGAGCACGCCGACATTCGGCAGATGCGCCTTGGCCTCGCGGGCAAGCTCGGGGCTGCGGATTTTGCCGGGCATGACCACATCGGTGAACAGCAGCTTTATCTGCACCCCGCTTTTGACGATTGCCAGCGCGCTGTCCGCATTCTCGGCGGTAAGCACGCCATAGCCAAGATCGCGCAGTTGATCGACGGCGGTCTCGCGCACGGCGGCATCGTCTTCGACCACGAGGATCACCTCGCCGCGGCCGGTGGGCGTGTCGGTGGTGGCGGGCAGCGGGGTGCTTTCCTCCTTGCGCTGTGTGCGTGGCAGGTAGACCCGCACGGTCGTGCCTTGCTTCTCTTCGCTGTAAAGCTTGATGTGCCCGCCGGATTGTTTGACGAAACCGTAGACCATGCTGAGGCCCAGCCCCGTGCCCTCTCCGGTCTCCTTGGTGGTGAAGAAGGGGTCAAAGACCTTCTCCATGATGTCGGGCGGGATGCCCGTGCCGGTGTCGGTGATCGCCAGCATGACATATTGGCCCGGCGCCACGTTCGGATGGTTCTGCGTATAGGCATCATCCAGCGCGGCATTGCCCACTTCGATCGTCAGCTTGCCGTGATGAGCCATCGCATCGCGCGCGTTGATAGCGAGGTTCAGGATCACATTCTCCAACTGCGCCAGATCGACAAGACAGTTCCACAGGCCCCCCGAGATCACCGTTTCGACCTCGATCCCTTCGCCAAGCGTGCGGCGCAGCATGTCGTCCATGCCCCGCACCAATCGGCCAAGGTTCTGCGGTTTCGGCTCCAAGGGCTGCTGCCGCCCAAAGGCCAGCAACTGCGCGGTGAGCTTGGCCCCGCGCGACACGCCCGCCATGGCATTGTCGACGAACCGCCGCTTGGCGTCGCCCTCGGGCAATTCTTTCGACAGAAGTTGCAGGTTGCTGCCCACCACTTGCAGCAGGTTGTTGAAGTCATGCGCGATGCCGCCGGTCAACTGGCCCACGGCTTCCATCTTTTGCGCCTGCACCAATTGCGCCTCAAGCCGGTCCCGCTCGGCCATGGCCTCTTCGATCTTGGTTTTCAGCGCGTTGTTGAACTCGATCTCGGCATTGCGGGCGCGCAGTTCTTCGCGCAGGTCGCGCACCTCGATCACCGTGCCCACGGTTTTGCCGGTCTCGTCCTTCATCGGGGAGGCGGTGAAACCCACGGGGTAGAAGCTGCCGTCCTTATGGACAAAGGTCTCTTCCCCTTGGGTCTGGTGGTTCTCGGGAAAGGCGCGGTCGATGGCGCAGTCTTCGATGGGAAAGTGCCGCCCGTCCGGATGGGTGTGGTGGATCACATCATGCAGCGGTCGGCCCGCGGTTTCTTCGAACCGATAGCCGGTCAGCTCTTCTGCGGCGCGGTTCATGAAAACGCATTGCTGCTTGTCGTCCATCATGAAGATGGCCATCGTCGTGTTGCTCAGGATGGCGTCCAGCCGGGCCGAGACTTTGGTCAGCGCCGCGTTGGCCTCTTTTTGTTTCGTGATGTCCTGAATGGCCGCGTAGAGGACCGGGTCATTCTCGGTCACGATCAATTGCAGATGGGTCAGCACGTTATAGCGCGACCCGTCCTTGCGCTGGTGGATCGTCTCATATTCCAGCGCCGTCTTCTCACCGCTCAGCAGCGGTTGGACGAGTTCCAGAAACGCTTCGCGCGAGAGTTCGGGCTTGATGTCCCAAGCCGCCATGCCGCGCAGCTCATCCATCGAATAGCCAAGGTTCTCCCGCGCGCCGCGATTGGCGAGGGTGAAGGTGAAATCTTCGACTGAAAACAGGTAAACTTCGCTGGCCGCATCTTCGACGATCTGGCCAAGGCGATCACTCGCCAATCTGAATGCTTCTCGCACCACTTTCCTCAAACTTGTCGGCCATGATGACCGGCTAAATTATTCTGCAAGATGCAGGTTTGCTTAACCTAGCCTTATGGAGCGACAAGACGAGGGCAAAAAGCCGCATTCGTACAAGGGGCGGGTTTTCGCGCAGATAAAAGAGAGAGGCGCACCCGCCAAAACCGGCGGATGCACAGGGGGCCGGGCGCGGTCACGCCACGCGGTTGCCCATGGCATAGACCGAAGCCAGGATCGGCGCGTCTTTCATGATGTCAAAGAGGATCAGATCGGCCCGCGCGCCCAGAGCGATCTCGCCCCGGTCGGTCAACCCTGCATGATGCGCGGGCGTGCGGGTCACGGTGGCGAGCCCGCGTGCCATATCGCCCCATAGGTTGCCCAGTTGCACCGCGCCCAGCAAAAGGGCTGCGGGCACATAGTCGGACGACAGGATATCGAGCAGGTCCAGTTCCGCCAGTTCCTTGGCCGCGACATTGCCCGAGTGCGAGCCGCCGCGCACGAGGTTCGGCGCGCCCATGATCGTGGCGATGTCTTGGGCATGGCACGCCTCTGCCGCTTCGCGGGTGGTGGGGAATTCGGCCAGCCGCACGCCATGGGCATAGCTGGTCGCGACCTGTTCGGCGGTGGTGTCGTCATGGCTGGCCAGCGCTGCGCCATAGCGCGCCGCCGCCGCCACCGCTGCCGCTTCATGTTTCGCGCCAAGCCGGTCCTGCAATCCATGTAGGAAGGTAACGTAATCGCCAAAATCCTCCCGCGGCAGGCCGTTCTTGCCGCAGACGTAGTCCTCGAATTTTTGCACGTCGCGGAATTGCCGCTGGCCGGGGGTGTGATCCATTAGGCTGACGATGCCGACCTTGTCGTCGGGGCCAAACTCGGCCAGTTCCTCCTCCAGCGTTTCCGAACAGATCTCGGCGCGCAGGTGGATATGGTGGCTGATCGCCAGCGCCCCGCTGTCGCGCATCATCAGGATCTCATCGGCCATGTCGCGGGCGTATTTCCCGTAACGTTTGCGCCCTTCGTCCGAGAGGATCGACCCCACCCGGATCGCGTCGAAAACCGTGGTGATCCCGGTGCCCGCCAGTTCGCGGTCATGGGCAATGATTGCGGCACGGTGCGGCCAGTCGACCTTGGGCCGCGGCTTCATATGGCGCTCAAGGTTGTCGGTGTGCAGTTCCACCAAACCGGGGGCGAGGTAGCGCCCCTCGCAATCGACCGCCCCCTGTGGCACGGCGGAGCCTTCGGCGATATCCGCAATCACCCCGTCGCGCAGCACCACGCTGCCGGGGATCACCGCATCGGGCAG
This sequence comes from Sulfitobacter sp. 1A13353, assembly GCF_043557255.1. Taxonomy (NCBI): domain Bacteria; kingdom Pseudomonadati; phylum Pseudomonadota; class Alphaproteobacteria; order Rhodobacterales; family Roseobacteraceae; genus Sulfitobacter; species Sulfitobacter sp. 1A13353. Next base: position 533,145 of record NZ_JBIFFS010000003.1, read on the forward strand.
GATGATTTTAGCATTGGCGAGAATGGTTTCTTTTGTCATGTGAAGGTCACGCTTGTTGCGCATCCATGGATGCAGGGAGAAGATGAATGAAGTTCGACCGCTACGCGATCTATTACACGCCCAAGGGCGCATTGGCCGAGGCTGGGGCCGCTTGGCTGGGGTGGGATTTGGCGCGCGGGCGTGCCGTGGCGCATCCTGAGGTCGCGGGGCTGGACGTGGCCGCCCTGACCGAAACGCCGCGCAAATACGGGCTGCACGCGACGGTCAAACCGCCGTTCGTACTGGCCGAAGGCACATCGGCTGACGGGTTGCTGGCCAAGTTCAAGACGCTTTGCACGCGGCTTGCGCCCGTCACGCTGGATGGGCTGGCGCTGACCCAGCTGGGCCGGTTTCTGGCGCTGACGCCCGAGGGGGACACCGCCGCGCTCAACACCATGGCCGCCGAGGTGGTGCGCGGCCTTGATACTTTCCGCGCGCCACCGACCGAGGCCGATCTGGCCCGCAGGCGTCAGGCCAATCTGACCCCGGTGCAAGAGGCTAACCTCAGCCAATGGGGCTACCCTTATGTGATGGAGGCGTTCCGCTTTCACATCACCCTGACCGGCAAACTGCCCAAGGGCGATCTGCCGCAGGTCACCGCAGCGCTGGCCCCCTATATCACGCCGCATCTGCCGCAGCCCTTCGTGCTGGACAGCCTGACGCTGGTGGGGCAGGCCCCAGACGGTATGTTCCATGAGGTTCACCGCGCGGCCCTTTCGGGATAAAGCGCCGCCAGCGCCAGTGCCACGGTTTGCTTCAGCGGGCCGGAGTTGTCGATCTCGATGGCGGCGATATGGTCGGGCAAGACCCGTTCGGCGCGCGCCAGCCGGGCGGTGATTTCCGCTTCACTCTCGCGCCCACGGCCCCGCAGCCGCGCGGCCAGCACTTCGGGCGCGGCGGTGAGCGACAGCACCTCGAACCGGTCAAACCTGAGCTTCGCTTCGGTCAACACCGCGCGCGAGAGGTTGGCCAGCACGTCGCGCCCCTCGGCCAGCGCCATATCGACCGCGATGGGGATGCCATAGCGCAGCCCATGCGCGGCCCAGCTGAGGGCAAAGGCGCCCTCCGCCTCCAGCCGCAGGAACGTGGCCTCGTCGATCCCGTCGAAGTCTTCGCCGCCCGCTTCGCTGGGCCGGGTGATGGCGCGGCGGGCGAGGAAGAGATCGGGCTGGGCCTCGGCAAGCGCTTCCATCACGCTGTCCTTGCCCACGCCCGACGGCCCCACAACCGCGATGAAACGCCCGCTCATGCCGCCAATCCGGGGGTGAAGCGGGTCACGTCCACTTCGCGGTCGCAGATTTGGTCGCGGGCGGCTTCGTCGTGGAAGATGCCCAAGATCGCCGTGCCACGGGCCTTGGCCTCTTCGATCAGCGCCAGCACCGTGGCGCGGTTGGTGGCATCAAGGCTCGCCGTCGGCTCGTCCAGCAGCAAGACGGGGTAGGGATGCGCAAAGCCGCGCGCGATGTTCACCCGCTGCTGCTCCCCGCCGGAAAAGGTCGTGGGGCTGAGCTGCCAAAGTCGTTCGGGGATGTTGAGTTGTGCGAGCAATTCTCCGGCCCGCGCCCGTGCCTCGGCCTCGCTGCTGCCCACCGCGCGCAGCGGCTCGGCCACGACATCCAGCGTTGCCACCCGTGGCACGACGCGCAGGAACTGGCTGACATAGCCCAGCACATGACGGCGCAGCTCCAGTATCTCGCGCGGGGCGGCTTGGGCGACATCCAGATCGCCGACCATGATCCGGCCCGAGGCGGTCAGGTAGTTGCCATAGATCATCCGCATCAGCGTCGATTTCCCGGCGCCCGACGCCCCGGTCAGCGCCACGCATTCGCCCCGCGCGACGGTCAATTCACCGCCGCGCATCACCGGGATCACCGCAGCGCCTTGGTTGTGCAGGGTGAAGGATTTGCTCACATTTTCCACGCGTATCATGGTTTAGCCTTGCTCGGTATAATTCTGAAATTGAATGGTTTTCTTTGCATGTTCACACCTGTAGCACGCTAGAGACCAAAAGCTGCGTATAGCCGTGCTGCGGGTCGTCGAGCACCTGATCGGTCAGGCCGGTTTCCACCACATGGCCGTCTTTCATCACCATCAACCGATCCGCCAAGAGCCGCACCACCGCCAGATCATGGGTCACGATGATGGCGCTCAGCCCCATCTCGCGCACAAGCCCGCGCAGCAGGTCGAGAAGCCGCGCTTGCACGCTCACGTCCAGCCCGCCGGTGGGTTCATCCATGAAGACCAGCCGCGGCCCGGTCACGAGGTTTCGGGCGATCTGCAAACGCTGCTGCATCCCGCCAGAGAAGGCCGAGGGCCGGTCGTCGATCCGGTCTTCGTTGATCTCGACCCGGCCCAGCCAATCGGTGGCGCTGGCGCGGATGTCGCCGTAATGCCGCGCGCCCACGGCCATCAGCCGCTCACCCACATTGCCGCCTGCGCTGACGTTCATGCGCAGCCCGTCGCGGGCGTGCTGGTGGACAAAGGCCCAATCGGTGCGCGACAGCATCCGGCGCTCCGGCTCGCTCATCGTCACCGTGTCGCGTAGCCCATCGGCGCGGGTGTCGAAACGCACCGCCCCGCGATCTGGGGTCAGATGCCCCGCCAGCGTGTTCAGCAGCGTCGACTTGCCCGAGCCGCTTTCGCCGACGATCCCCATGACTTCGCCGGGGTAGAGGTCAAAGCTGACATCGGTGCAGCCGATCCGCGCACCATAGAATTTCGCGATGTTTTCAACTTGCAACAAGGGGGTCATGCCATGCCCTCGACCACAGGTGCCGCATCCGCGCCGCGATGTCCCGCCGCCTGACGGGCCGCGCAATAATCGGTGTCGGAACACATGAACAGACGCCCGCCAGCGTCATCGACGATCAACTCATCCAGATAGCTGTCCTCGGCTCCGCAGAGGCCGCAGGGATGGTCGGCCTTACTCGCCTCAAAGGGGTGGTCCTCAAAATCCAGCGAGACGACCTGCGTATAGGGCGGCAGCGCATAGATCCGCTGCTCGCGCCCCGCGCCGAAGAGTTGGATCGCGGCCATTTCCAGTTTCGGATTGTCGAATTTCGGGATCGGCGAAGGGTCCATCACATAGCGCCCCCCGACCTTGACCGGATAGGCATAGGCCGTGGCAATCGCTCCGTGCTGGGCGATGTCTTCGTAAAGTTTCACATGCATCAGCCCGTATTCCTCCAGCTCGTGCATTTTGCGGGTCTCGACCTCCGAAGGCTCAAGAAAGCGCAGCGGTTCGGGGATTGGCACCTGATAGACCAGCACCTGATCCTCGCGCAGCGCGGCTTCGGGGATGCGGTGGCGGGTTTGGATGACGCTGGCCTCGGTCGTGGCTTCGGTCACCGCGACGCCAGCGGTCTTTTGGAAAAAGCGGCGGATCGAGACGGCGTTGGTCGTGTCGTCGGCCCCTTGGTCGATCACCTTGAAGGTATCCTCGGGCGTCAGCACCGCGGCGGAGACCTGCACCCCGCCGGTGCCCCAACCGTAAGGCATCGGCATCTCGCGGCTGGCAAAGGGCACCTGATAGCCCGGGATCGCCAGCCCTTTCAGGATCGCGCGGCGGATCATCCGCTTGGTCTGCTCGTCCAGATAGGCAAAATTGTAGTCGTTCATGCCCCGGTCCTCCTGCAAGTCCTGGTCACTCTGTGTCATGGCAGGGCTCATTCCGCGGCCTCCCGTGGTGCGTCTTGCGCCGCGGCTGTCGCCTCGCGGCGCAGTTTGCGGATCAGTTCGAGTTCGGATTGGAAATCGACGTAATGGGGCAGTTTGATATGCTCCAAGAACCCCGTCGCCTGAATGTTGTCGGCGTGATAGAGCACGAATTCCGCGTCCTGCGCAGGCGCCCCGAGGTTGTCTTCGCCCAACTCCTCCCAACGCAATGCCCGGTCCACCAGCGCCATGGAGATCGCCTTGCGCTCAGACATGCCGAAGACCAGCCCATAGCCGCGGGTGAACTGCGGCGGCTCGGTTTTGGAGCCTGCAAATTGGTTCACCGTCTCACATTCGGTCAGCTCGACCTCGCCGATCTCGATGGCGAAACCCAGTTCGGGAATATCCATTTCGACCGCGACTTTGCCGATGCGCAGTTCCGCGACAAAAGCGTGGTTGCGCGCATAGCCGCGTTGCGTGGAATAGGCCATGCCGAGCACGAAGCCCTCGTCGCCGCGGGTCAGCGCTTGCAGGCGCAGGTCGCGGGTGGCGGGAAGTTCCAAAGGCTCGCGGGTTAGGTCGCGCGGCGGGGTCTTGCTGTCCGTGTCGCGCTGCATCAGCCCTTCGCGGTCGAGGAATTCCATGATGTGCGGCGTCTCCGCGGGCGGCTCGCCCTCGGACGCTTCGGGGGCCGGGGGCACCTCACCATCGGCGGCGAGTTTGAAATCCAGCAGCCGGTGCGTGTAGTCGAAGGTCGGCCCCAAGACCTGTCCGCCCGGCGCGTCCTTGAAGGTGGCCGAGACGCGGCGGTCGCAGGCCATGGTTCCGGTGTCCATCGGGCGCGAGGCCCCGAAACGCGGCAGGGTGGTGCGATAGGCGCGGATCAGAAACACCGCTTCGATCAGATCGCCCCGCGCCTGTTTGATCGCCAGCGCAGCGAGGTCGGGATCATAGAGTGAGCCTTCGGCCATCACCCGGTTCACCGCCAGCGTCATCTGCTCGCGAATTTGCGCGACGCTGAGTTCGGGCACCTTTGCGTCACCGCGCCGCTCTTCGGCAAGCCATGCGTGGGCGTTGTCGATCGCCCGCTCGCCGCCTTTTACCGCTACATACATCAGGACACCTTTGTGTTTCGGGGCAGCGCCGCCAGACGGTCGCCGCAGGTGAAAATGAAATCCAGCCCACGCGGGAAGAGCGCCGCGTTCTGCTGGAAGGCGGCGCGCTCGGGCAGCGACAGTGCCGCAGTATCCTTGATGCCGGGGCCGGAGAGGGTCGCGCCATCGCCGCGCAGATCATCCACCTCGACGATCAGCGTGGCAGAGCGGTCGGGGTAGGCGGCGGTCCCGAGGGGGAAGTCGCCGCGCGGCAGGTCGTCCCATGCGCCCAAGGCGAATTGTGCCGCAGTTGCGGGGGCGAAGGGCGCGCCGGTGTGGAAGGTGATCCAATCGCGCACTTCGGGCCGGTCGAAGCCGGGCGCGAGGTAGAGCGGCGTTTCGGGGTCGCAGAGCGTCAACAGGACGACCCCGGCGGCGGCGGAGAGACCCGCAGGCGGTTCGGCCCCGGTCACGCTGTTGATCTCCCCCGGTTTGGCCATGGCGTTCATCACCGCGCGAAAGGCAAAAGCGGCGTCTTTGGGCGCGTCGCGAAACCCACCTGTCAGCGATAGGGTCTGCATCAGTCTTCTCCTCTGACCATGGTGAAAAAGTCGACCTTGGTGGCGGCGGCCTTGGCGGCACGGCTGGCGCGGTGCTGGCCCTCGATCTCGGCCAGCGGGTCGAGCAGTTTGGCGCGGACCTCATCCGCCGCATCGCCCTGCATCAGCGCGTCGGTAAGGGCTGCTTGCAGCGCCTTGTCGCGGCTGCGGCCCTGCACATAGGCGTGGCCGTCTGCCCCATCCGTCAGCCGGACCGAACAGCGCGTGACCGACATCTCGCCCATGTTGAAGGCATCGCCCACAGCGCCCATGCGGCCCCGCAGCATGACGCCGCCGATCTCAGGCGCGCGGAGCACCTCATGGGCGGGCAGGGGGCCGAAGCCCTCCCAAAGCCGGGCGAGATCGCGGGCCTCGGCCCGTGCGAGCAGGCCCATCCACGCCTGCCTGTCGCGGGACTTTTCCTTGGTTTCAACCGTCATCTAGACACCTTGTGCATTTGTCTAATTTACTATACAACTAGACAAGTATTAGCCGCTGGCCTTCCGCTGGCGCAAGCTTGGATATGTGAAACTTCTGCGACATGGCCCGTACTGCGATCTGGAAAACCATCACCGCCGCCCTGACCCATGACATCGCCGCGGGGAAATACGCCCCCGGTGACCGGCTCCCGACCGAGGCGCAGTTGGCGGCGCGCTTTGGGGTCAATCGCCACACGGTGCGCCGCGCGATCAGCGACATGAACGAGAGCGGGCTGACCTATAGCCGCCGGGGGGCGGGGGTCTTCGTGGCGCAGCGGCCCACGGATTATCCAATCGGCAAACGGGTGCGGTTTCACCAGAACCTCGCGGCGGCGGGGCGGGTGCCAGCCAAGGAGGTTTTGACCTTGGAGACACGCGCCGCCTCGGCCCATGAGGCCGCGCAGTTGGGGCTGGGTGGGGATGCAATGGTGCATGTCTATGAGGGGCTGTCACTGGCCGATGAGCAGCCCATCGCGATCTTTCGCAGCATCTTTCCCGCCGCGCGGTTTCCCGACCTGTTGGCGGCGCTTGAGGCCAGCCGCTCGGTCACCACGGCCTTGGCGCAGGGCGGGGTGGCGGACTACACCCGCGCCTCGACCCGGCTGACGGCGAAACTGGCCAATGCCACGCAGGCGCTGCATTTGCGATTGTCCGAAGGCGCGCCGATCCTGCGCTCGGCGGGGATCAACGTGGACCCCGAAGGCGTGCCGGTGGAATACGGGGTGACGTGGTTCGCGGGTGACCGGGTGACGCTGACGCTCAACCCCGGCGACTAGCCGTATTTCTCAAGAAACGCTTCGGCGGGCAGGGTTTGGAAGTCCTTGAGCGATGCTTGCAGTCGATCATGCGGCCAATCCCACCACGCCAATTCCTCCATCCGCGCGGCGATGCTTTCGGAAAAGCGGCGGCGCAGCGGTTTGGCGGGGATGCCGGCGACGATCATATAGGGGGCGACATCGCGGGTGACGATGGCCCCGCCTGCCACCACCGCGCCGTGCCCGATGGTTACCTCGGGCCGGACCTGCGCGCCGTGGCCCAGCCATGTGTCATGGCCGATCACCGTGCGGCGGCTGCGGCGCAGGGCGAACCAGTCGGCGTCATCCTCGGCCCCGTCGAAGTAGTCCCCGGCGCGGTAGTGGAAGTGGTGCAGGCTGGCCTTTTCCATCGGGTGATCGGTGGCCCCGATGCGCACACTGGCGGCGATATTGCTGAACTTGCCGACTTGCGTGTTGGCGATGTCGCACCAGCGGTCGCAATAGGAGTAATCCCCGATCTCGGAATGGGCGAGGCGCGTGGCGCGCCCGATCTCGACATAGCGCCCGAACTGCGTGTCAGTCACTTCGCAGTCCGGGTGAAGGAAGGGCGCATCCGCTTTGAGACGCGCCATCAGTGGCCCGCCTCATTGCCCGCGATCAGTTTGCGGCGCAGCCAGCCCGAGAAGCTGTCCATCGCCACGACCATCAGAATGATCAGCACGATGTAATAGCTCACCTCTTCCCAGTCTTTCTGGGTGATGATCGCTTGGGTCAGCAAAAGACCGATGCCGCCCCCGGTGATCGCGCCGATGATGGTGGCAGAGCGGGTGTTGGATTCCAGATAGTAAAGTACTTGGCTCAGCAGAACCGGGGTGATCTGCGGGATCACGCCAAAGCGGTAGCGCTGCACGGGGGTGGCCCCGGTAGAGGCGATGCCCTCGATCTGCTTGTCGTCCACATTCTCAAGCGCTTCGGAGAAGATTTTGCCGAAGGTGCCGGTATCGGTCAGCAGGATTGCAAGCGATCCGGTCAGCGGGCCGGGGCCAAAAGCGCGTGACAGCACGATGGTCCAAATCAGCCCGTCGACCCCGCGCAGGAAGTCGAAGAGCCGCCGCGCGGCAAAGCGCAGACCGCCAAGCGGAGAGAAGTTCTTGGCCGCAAGAAACCCCAGCGGCAGGGCGATCATCGCCGCGCCAAAAGTGCCGAGGAAGGCCATGAGAACGGTCTCGACCAGCGCCCAAGCCACATCGCCGTGACGCCACATCTTGTTGGTCCAAAAGTCCTGCCAGATCGCGCCATATTCACCGCTGCGCAACAGCTCAAGCGGGGACATGCCGTAGTAGGGGCTGTCGAGCGTGAAGAAGAACAGCTCCCACCCGTTGAAATAGCGGAAGACCTCGGCGCGGTTGCGGGTGATCGTCAGGCGGCCTGCCTCCGTGGTCACGGCAAGACGGTTTTTCGAGGCGTTGATCCACGCGGGCAAGGGGCCATCGGGCAGGGTGGCGTTGACGCCGCTGCGCCCCGGCGTGGCGGTGATCAGCCCGTAGCCCGGCACGTCATAGCGCACCTCTGGCCCCAGTTTGACGGTATGGCCGTTGCCCAGCTCGACGATAGAAGTCTCGCCCAAGGTGACCCAATCGGGGGCGGTGCCGGGGGCATAGCGGCCCTTGCGCTCGCCTTCGATGGCGATCTCCATCTCGCCGTTGCGGTTGTCGCGGGCGACATGGGTTTTGTAGCTATAGCTGTCGGCCACCAGCGTCTTCATGTTCGACACGTTGATGCGATAGCCCAGCCCTGCCACGTCAAAGGCAAAGAAGACGTAAGTGAGGTAGGCAAGGGTCAGCACCGGGGCGGCAAGGCTCGCCATGCGTTTGCGCCGGAAGCTACGGCTGGCGACCTGCTGAGCGGGGAGGGTGGAAGCGGTAAGGTCGGTCACAGGATGGCTCCCTTGTCCTTATAGGCGCGGCCATGGGTCAGCCGATCACGGAAATGGCTTGAGACTTGGTCGACGATGATGATGGTGCCGAAGAGCAGCAGAAAGATCGCCGCCGCCTCGTCGAATTTGCCTTGGCCCCAAGACATCGTGTTGCGCAGGTCATAGCCGATGCCGCCTGCGCCGACGAAGCCAAGGATGGCCGAGGCGCGGATGTTGATCTCGAACCGCAGCAGCGCATAGGAGAGGTAGTTGGGCGCGACCTGCGGCACGACGCCCAAGACCATCCGTTGCAGCCAGCCTGCGCCAACGGATGCCAGCCCGTCCACGGGTTTGAGAGAGGCGTTCTCGTTCACCTCGGAGAAGAGCTTGCCAAGCGCGCCCACCGTATGCAGCGCGATGGCGATCATCGCGGGCACCGGGCCGCCGCCCAGAAGGAAGATCAGCACCAGCGCGACGACGATCTCAGGCACCGCGCGCAGCACGTCCAGCAGGCGGCGCAGCGGCGCTACGAGCCACGGCGCGGGGGCAAGGCCGCGGGTGGCCAGAAGGGCAGCGAAGAAAGCCAGCAGCGCGCCGATCAGCGTGGCGGCCCCGGCGATGTTCACCGTCTCGATCAGAGAGGGGAGGTATTTCACGAAATAGCCGGGCAGCAGATGGATGCGCTCCCAAGCCTCGCCCAGTACATCGGCGGGGAAGTCAAAGATATTGGGCAGCCCTTTCCAGAAACCGCCTGCGTTGCGGGCATTGGCGGTGCCGAAACCGCCGATCAGCAGGGCCAGGAAAACGACCAGCAGGATCATGTTCATCACCCGCTTTTGTCGGGTGTGGGCAAGGTAATCCGCCGTGATCTGCGGTGCGGTGGTGGTCTGGTGCATCTGTCGTCCCCCTATGACGACAGGCCCCGACAATCGTTGTCGGGACCTGCCAGATGTCTTGTAATCGCTGCGATCAGTTGGATTTCGCCTTGCGCGCTTCGACGATGGAAACATAGGCGTCATGCGCGATCGGATCGAAACCAAGGCTCTCGCCCGCGGCCACGCCGTAGGCGCAATCGGCGTCTTTCTCGTGCAGTTCATCCACCAGTTGGGTCATCGTCGCCTTGACCTCTTCAGGCAGGGCCTTGCGCAGCACGACCGGGCCTTCGGGGATCGGCTTGGAGCGCCAGATTTCCACCAGATCGTTCATGTCGACGAGGCCCGCGTCCACAGCTTTGCGCAGCGCGCCGGAGTTGTAGCCGTCTTCCCAGTTGCCCTGACCGTCGGCCCATGTCACGCCGCCGTCGACGTCACCGTTGTTGACCGCGACGATGGTCTGCTCATGGCCGCCGGTGAATTTCACTTCGCCGAAGTAATCGCCGGATTCCATCGTGGCACCGGTGGTCTGGGGGATTTCGATGGAGGGGATCAGGTAGCCCGAGGTGGAGTTCGGATCGCCAAAGCCAAAGACCTTGCCCTGCATGTCTTCGAGGCTCTCGATGCCCGCATCTTTGCGCGCGAAACCGATGGAGTGATAGCCGTAGGAGCCGTCGAGGTTGATCTTGACCAGCACCGGCTCGACCGCTTCGGGGTCTTGCAGGTGCACGGCGGCATAGGCCGAAGCGCCCAGCCATGCCATGTCGAGCGTGCCGCCCAGCAGACCTTGGATCACGCCGTTATAGTCGGCCGGGGCAAAGAGTTTGGCCGGAACGCCAAGGCGCTCTTCGGTGTAGCCGCGCAGACATTCGTAGGAGTTCATCCGGTCCTGCGCGTTTTCCCCGCCGAGGATGCCGATGCGGAATTCGTCGATCTCGGCACTTTGGGCCATGGCGGTGCCGGTGAGGGCCGTGGTTGCCAAGGCGGCGGCGATGAGCTTTTTCATTGTGTCGTCTCCGTTTACAAAAAATGCCCTTTGGGGCGGGTCGTGTCAGGCTGGCACTTTGTCCAGCGTTTCGATCTCGGTTGAGGTGGCAGCTTCGGAAAAGCTGCTGTCCGCACAGTAGATTTCGCGGGCCATGCTGGTGGTCAGCTGCTCGGGCGTGCCGTCAAAGACGATTTTCCCGTCGCGCATCCCCACCACGCGGTCGCAATAGCGGCGCGCGGTATCCAGCGTGTGAAGGTTGGCGATGACCATACGGCCGTCTTCCTCGTGAATGCGACGCAGCGATTGCATCACCACCTGCGCGTTCATCGGGTCGAGGCTGGCGATGGGTTCATCGGCCAGAATGATCTGCGGGTCTTGCATCAGGGCGCGGGCGATGGCGACGCGCTGTTGCTGCCCGCCGGAAAGCGCCTCGGCCCGTTTGGGAGCGTGCTGTGCGATGCCCAGCCGGTCGAGAATTTCGATGGCGCGGGTGATGTCGGCATCGGGGTAGAGGTTGAAGATGCTGCTGAGCGTCGAGCGACGGTTGAGCGTGCCGTGCAGCACGTTCGATACCACATCCATCCGCGGGACGAGGTTGAACTGCTGAAAGATCATCGCGCATTCCGCCTGCCAGCCACGCCGGGCCGCGCCGCGCAGGGCGGTCACATCGCGCCCTTGAAACAGGATCTGCCCCGAGGAGGCATCGGTCAGCCGGTTGAGCATCCGCAGGATTGTGGATTTCCCCGCGCCGGAGCGGCCGATGATTCCGATCATCTGCGGCTTGTCGACCTCTAGGTTGGCGCGGGCCACCGCTGTGTTCGCGCCGAATGTTTTGGTCAGTTCAGAAATGACGAGCATAAGTCCCCCGGGGTTTGCGGGGCGAGCTATCGCAGCGGTGAATGTCACGAATGTTTAAGTTTGACGAAGCTTTTGTAACGCGTCCCTTTTTGCGGAACGGCTGTCCAAGCGTGCGCGTTTGTGCTTGTTTTATATGCGGTTGTGCGACGCTCCTTCCGCTGCGCCGGGGGGCGAGAGCGGCGAAGATGCGGGGACCGAGAGGCCGCCAATCCCAATGAACCAAGGGTCTGCGAAATAAGGCTTGCGGAACAAAGCGCCGGGATTAATGCTTTCTCTCTTAAGGCGGTTCAGATAGGGCCGCATCTGGTCAGGCCGCGCAATTGGCGCAGCGACCGTTAAGATCTTTGGCCGGATCACCGCGCGCGCAGTGTCCTCCACCCGCGCCCCCTATGGTGAGACAGGCCCCCGACAAGCATTCAAAGGAGCGCGTTCATGGACGCCCAAGTTATCGCATTTCTGATTCTGCTGCCGATCACGCTGGTTTTCGTCTACGCAGGCATCCACGAGTTTCGGCGCTACAAAAGCGAGGGCAAGGCGAACTACGGGTTGGTCTTTGACGAGGAAAGCGGCACCACCCATGTCAGCGGCATCGCCGAAGACGAAGACCCGTTCGACCCCGAAGACTTTGACCCCAACGATTACAACGACCCCGAAATCAAAACCGACACGGATGAGCGCAAATCGTGAGCGCGAAGCGTCTTTGCGCTGCGCTGCTGCTCTGGTCGGCGCTGCCCGCGAACGCTGACACCCCCGCCGAGATCGTGATCTTGGGCGAGGTGCACGACAATCCCCATGCCCATCTCGAACAGGCCGCCGCATTGAAGGCGCTGCGTCCTACGGCTGTGGTGTTCGAGATGCTCACCGCCGAAGAGGCGGCAAAGGCCGACGCCGATCGCAACCAGATTGCGCAGGCTTGGGCGGCGAGCGGGTGGCAGCGCTTCGATATCTATGCCCCGATCTTTGACGCTTTGGGAGACGCCCGCATCATCGGCGCCGCCGCTCCGCGCGCTGCTGTGCAGCGCGTGTACCGCGAGGGGGCAGCCGCGCTCTTCGGGTCTGATGCGCCGCGCTTTGGCCTTGACCAAACCTTGCCGGAGGATCAGCAGGTCGCGCGGGTAGAGTTGCAATTCGCCGCCCATTGCGAAGCCATGCCGCGCGAGATGATGGGCGGGATGGTCGCCGTGCAGCGCTACCGCGACGCCACCTTCGCCCGCGCCGCGCTCGACGCGCTCAAAGCCTACGGCCCGCCGGTGGCGGTGATCACCGGCAATGGCCACGCCCGCACCGACTGGGGCATTCCCGCCCTCATCGCCCGCGCCGCGCCCGAGGTCACGACCCATGCCATCGGCTTTGTAGAGGCCGAGACCGCGGTGCCTCTCGATGAGATCCGCCTCATCCCGCCCGCCGAGCGCGACGACCCCTGCAACGCCCTGATTGAGAATTAAAGGACAGGCCCATGTATCTTGCCATGAACCGTTTCACCGTCTTGCCCGAGAATGCCGCCGCTTTCGAAGCGCTTTGGCTGAACCGGGAAAGCCACCTGAAGGAGAGCGAAGGGTTCGTCTCCTTCCACATGCTCAAAGGGCCGGAGGCGGAGGGGGCGATCCTCTATGCCTCTCACACCGTTTGGGAGAGCGAGACGCATTTTCGGGCTTGGACGACCAGCGATGCCTTTCGCGCCGCCCATGCGCGGGCGGGACAGACCCGCAAGCTGCACGAGGGTTCACCGCAGTTCGAAGGCTTTAGCGCCATTCAAAAGATCGACGCGGAATAACGCGGAAGGGCCGGGGTTTCTATACTTGACTAAAATAATCAGATTAAGTAGCCGTTAAAGGAACCCGGGCGTTTCGCCGGGGTATGTACGACTTTACGCCGAAACCGTCCAAGCCACCGCGCGTCGGAAGCCCGGATGTCAATGGAAAGGAGCCCGCCCCGTGAGGACACCTGTGACCACGCCCGAGCCAATGAGCCATGCCCGGCTACAGACCCCATCCAACAACAGCTGGCGCGACATCGCGCTTGGCAGCAACGATGCCGCAGCCTGCGACGGTTTTGGGCTGGAGCATCTCATCGATCTGCAACGCGCCCGCCAAATGGGAGAGATGGCATGAGCCTGATGCAAAAACTGCCCGATCCATCGCCCGCCGCCCAACCGGCCCAAGAGGCCGTGCATGATGCCCGCGCCTTGGTGCCCAATGGCTCGACCGCGAATATCGTCTTAGACGGCCAGACCTATACGCTGCGCATCACGCGGGCGGGCAAGTTGATCCTGACCAAATAAGCCTGCGCGCTTTCCCAAAGCGCGGCTTGCCCTGTGGGCGCGGCGTCTTTACTGACGCGCCATGCCCTGCCGTCTTTGCCCACTCTTGCCGCTGACATGCTGGCCCTGCTGAGCCTGTTCTTCGCGGCGCTGCTGGCGGCCACCCTGATCCCCGCGCAATCCGAAGCGGTGCTATTGGGGCTGATGTGGTCGGGCGCTCATGCCACGGCGCTTCTGTGGCTGGTGGCGACGCTGGGGAATGTGCTGGGATCGCTGCTGAACTGGTGGCTGGGCCGCTACCTCAGCCATTTCGCCGATCACCGCTGGTTTCCCTTCTCGGCCAAGCAGATGGCCCGCGCCTCTGGCTGGTATCGGCGTTGGGGCTATTGGAGCCTGCTGGCCAGTTGGGTGCCGATCATCGGCGATCCGCTGACCTTGGCCGCGGGCATGTTGCGCGAACAGCTTTGGCGGTTTTTGCTGATCGTCACCCTTGCCAAGGGCGGGCGTTACCTTGTTCTGATCCTGATCGCCCGCGGAGTTCTGTGACCCTTAGTGCGGGGTGATCCCTTCGAGCGGCGGCAGCGGGTTGGGCGCGGTCACAAGATGGGCGCGGCGCTTTTCGTAAAAGGCGTTGCCGCCCGCGGTCACCACATAATGCATGTTGTTGTAGTTCGCATTGTACCACGCCGCGTGAAAGAATTTCGCGCGGGTGACTTTGGGGTGACGCTCTCCCTGCAGCACCGCCAGTGCCGTGGCGCGGGCCAGCGGGGCGCCGCGGTCGGTCATCGGTTTCGTCATCACGCCGGGGGCGAATTGATTGGGCTGACCGACCACGCCGCAGACCGTGTCAGGGAAGGCGTCGGAGTGGACGCGGTTCAGCACCACCGTGCCCACGGCCACCATCCCGTCGCGGCTGGAACGGTTGGATTCGAAATACATCGCGCGGGCCATACACTCCACCTCATCCGCCGGGACCGCGACGACTTCGGTCTGCTTGCCACCGCAGGCGGCGAGCAGGCCAAGGCCCAAGAGCAAAGCGGCAGTGCGGAGTTTCGGGGGCTGAACGCGCATGGGCGGCCTTTCTGGCTGAGGGGGCAGGTGGGACATAATTTTCCAGCAAACACGGGCAGAGGCAAGACCCGCGCCCGGCTCCGGCGGTATCCCTCCGGGCGGGGCGCGCGGGGGGCGCTTGGGCTGGGGATTGATCTAGTGTAATGCTTGGTCAAACAGTCATGATCGCAGCAGGCCGCCCTATGAAAGTCACCTACCGGGATGTGAAAACCGACATCCTGTCAAAGATCACCAAGGGCGAGTGGCCATTGGGCAGCCTTGTGCCCAATGAGGTCGATCTGGCCGAGACCTATGGCTGCGCCCGGGCGACGGTCAACCGCGCCATGCGCGAATTGGCCGAAGAGGGGTTCATCGAAAGGCGGCGCAAGGCGGGGACGCGGGTGCGCATGGCCCCCCTGCGGCAGGCCCGTTTCGACATTCCGCTGGTCCGGGCCGAGATCGAAGAGAAGGGCGCCGACTACCGGTATTCGCGGG
The DNA here is from genome assembly GCF_043557255.1 of Sulfitobacter sp. 1A13353. Lineage (NCBI taxonomy): Bacteria > Pseudomonadati > Pseudomonadota > Alphaproteobacteria > Rhodobacterales > Roseobacteraceae > Sulfitobacter > Sulfitobacter sp. 1A13353. The sequence continues at coordinate 548,203 of NZ_JBIFFS010000003.1, forward strand.
TGAGCCACCGGGTCGAGCCTGCGCCCGACTGGCTGCGCGCCCGGCTAAAAATGGGCGCGGGGTGCGAGGCGTTGCATCTGGTCTGCATGCATTACGCCGATGGCGACCCCTATCAATTTGAGGACCGTTGGATCAACCTCGCCACCCTGCCGCAGGCGCGGGAGGAGAGTTTCACCGATGTCGGGCCGAACGAATGGCTGATCTCGGCCATTCCCTTTTCGGATGTGGAGATCAGCCTTTCCGCTGGTCTGGCCGATCAGCGGTTGAGCGAATACCTCGCCTGCGGCTTGGGCGATCCGGTCTTTACGGTGGAGCGGTCGACGTGGTGGGAGGGGCAGGCGGTGACCTATGTGCGGCTGTCCTACCGCCCCGGCCACCGCCTGACGACGCGCTATTAAACTGCCGCCGCCGCGGGTGGGCGGCGGCGCTCAGCGCTCAAAGGATACCCGGCAGGTTCAGCCCATGTTCGCGGGCGCAATCGCGCGCTTCGTCATAACCCGCATCCGCATGGCGCATCACGCCCGTTGCCGGGTCGTTCCAGAGCACCCGCTCGATCCGGCGGTCGGCGTCCTCGGACCCGTCACAGCAGATCACCATGCCAGAGTGCTGTGAGAAGCCCATGCCGACCCCGCCGCCGTGGTGCAGCGACACCCAAGTCGCCCCCGAGGCGGTGTTCAAAAGTGCGTTCAGCAGCGGCCAGTCCGACACCGCATCAGAACCGTCTTTCATCGCCTCCGTCTCGCGGTTGGGCGAGGCGACGGAGCCACTGTCGAGGTGGTCGCGGCCAATCACCACCGGCGCGCTGAGTTCGCCTGTGCGGACCATCTCATTGAAGGCCAGCCCCAGCTTGTGGCGCACGCCTAAGCCCACCCAGCAGATCCGTGCGGGCAGCCCTTGGAAAGAGATACGCTCCCGCGCCATGTCGAGCCAGTTGTGCAGATGCGTGTCCTCAGCGAGGATTTCCTTCACCTTGGCGTCGGTCTTGTAGATATCCTCAGGATCGCCCGACAGCGCCGCCCAGCGGAAGGGGCCGATGCCGCGGCAGAACAACGGGCGGATGTAGGCGGGCACGAAACCGGGGAAGTCGAAAGCGTTCTGCAACCCTTCCTCCAGCGCCATTTGGCGGATGTTGTTGCCATAGTCGACCGTGGGGATGCCCGCGGCGTGGAAATCGACCATTGCCTGCACCTGCACCTTCATCGAGGCACGGGCGGCTTTTTCGACGGCTTTGGGATCGCTCTCACGTTTCTCGCGCCATTCGCCCATCGTCCAGCCCTGCGGCAGGTAGCCGTTCACCGGGTCATGGGCCGACGTCTGGTCGGTCACGATATCGGGGCGGACCCCGCGTTTCACCAGTTCGGGAAAGACATCTGCCGCATTGCCCAGAAGCGCCACGGACTTCGCCTCGCCCGCGGCAGTCCAGCGGTCGATCATCGCCAGCGCTTCCTCAAGGCTGTCGGTCTTTTCATCGACATAGCGGGTGCGCAGGCGGAAATCGATGCTGTCGGGATTGCACTCCACCGCCAGACAGCAGGCCCCGGCCATGACCGCGGCCAAAGGCTGCGCGCCGCCCATGCCGCCCAAGCCCCCGGTGAGGATCCATTTGCCTTTGAGATCACCGCCATAGTGCTGGCGGCCCGCCTCGACGAAGGTCTCATAGGTGCCTTGGACGATGCCTTGGCTGCCGATGTAGATCCACGATCCGGCGGTCATCTGACCGTACATCGCTAGACCCTTCTTATCGAGTTCGTTGAAATGGTCCCAATTCGCCCAATGCGGCACGAGGTTGGAATTGGCGATCAGCACGCGCGGGGCGTCCTTATGGGTTTGGAAAACCCCCACGGGCTTGCCCGATTGCACCAGCAGCGTTTGGTCCTCTTCCAGCGCGCGCAGGGAGGCGACGATCTGGTCATAGTCCTCCCACGTCCGCGCCGCGCGCCCGATGCCGCCGTAGACGACCAGCTCATGCGGGTTCTCGGCCACGTCGGGGTGCAGGTTGTTCATCAGCATCCGCAGCGGCGCTTCGGTCAGCCAGCTTTTCGCCGAAAGATCGGTGCCGGTGGCGGGATAGACGTCACGGGTGTTCTTGTGCGGATCGCTCATGCTGTGCCTTTCAGGGTAGGGGCCAGTGCGGCCAGAGTTGTCAGGATATCGGTCAGATGGACGCGCAGCCGCGCGGCCTTGTCGGGGTCATAAGGCCAAGGCGGAGCCTCGGCGCCGAGGTAGCTGCTTTGCGCCAGTTCCATCTGAATCGCGTGGAGCCCTTCGGCGGGGCGGCCATAGTGGCGCGTGGTCCAGCCGCCTTTGAAGCGCCCGTTGGTGACGGCGGTGTAGCCGGGTGCGGCGGCGCAGATCTCGGCGACGGCGGCTTCGATCTCCGGCGCGCAGGTGGCGCCGAGGTTCGTGCCGATGTTGAAATCGGGCAGCGGGCCGTCAAAGAGGAAGGGGATCAGCGAGCGGATCGAGTGGCAGTCATAGAGGATCGCGACCCCATGCAGGTCGCGAACGCGGGCCAGTTCAGCCTCAAGCGCTGCGTGATAGGGCGCGTGGTATGCCACGCGGCGGGCCTCAACCTCGGCTGCGTCGGGCGGGGGGGTCCAGATGTCCTGCCCGTCGAAATCCGTCAACGGCACCAGCCCGGTGGTGTTCTGCCCGGGGTAGAGCGATGCGCCCGAAGGGGCGCGGTTGGCGTCGATGACATAGCGGTGGAAGGTCGCGCGCACCGTGGTCGCGCCGGGCAGCAACCCGTCGTAGAGCCGGTCGATATGCCAATCGGTATCCGCCAATTCCCGCCCGCGCGGGTTCAGGTCGCGCCGAATGGCCTCGGGCAGGTCGGTGCCGGTGTGGGGCAGGCCGAGCACGATGGGGCTGTCGCCGCGGGTGATCTCGACGGGGGTGATCTCGACGGGGGTCATGTGGAAAGCCCCGGCATGTTGCAGGCGGCGGCGCGGGTGATCTCACCGCTCGCCACCATCCGTGCCGCGCGTTCCAGATCGGGGGCGAGGTAGCGGTCTTCCTCCAGCGTCGCGACCTCTTCGCGGACCCGCGCGACCACCCGCTGCAAGGTCTCGCTGGTGGCCAGCGGCGCGCGAAAGTCGATGCCCTGCGCGGCGCAGAGCAGTTCCACCCCAAGGATGCGGTTCAGGTTCTCGACCATTTGCCCGAGCCGTCGCGCGCCATGGGCGGCCATGCTGACGTGATCTTCTTGGTTGGCCGAGGTCGGCGTGCTGTCGGTAACGCAGGGGTTGGCGAGATGTTTGTTCTCGCTCATCAGGGCGGCGGTGGTGACTTCGGCGATCATATAGCCGCTGTTGAGGCCGGGGGTCGGCGTCAGGAAGGGCGGCAGGTTGAAGCTGAGCACCGGGTCCACGATCAGCGCCACCCGGCGCTGCGCGATGGCGCCGATCTCGGCCACGGCCAGGGCGATCATATCGGCGGCGAAACCCACCGGTTCGGCATGGAAATTCCCGCCCGAGACGATGAGGTCCGCCCCCGTCAGCACCAGCGGGTTGTCGGTGGCGGCATTGGCTTCGACCTCCAGCGTGGCGGCGGCCATGCGCAGCACGTCCATCGCGGCCCCCGTCACCTGCGGCTGGCAGCGGATGCAATAGGGGTCTTGGACACGGGCATCATTCGCCACATGGCTTTCGCGTATTTCCGAACCTGCAAGCAGGGCGCGCATGGTCTCGCCCGCCTCGATCTGGCCCCGGTGGCCGCGTAGGGCGTGAATTTCCGGTTGCAGCGGCGCGGTGGAGCCCATGATCGCATCCGTCGACAGGGCCGAGATCACCAGCGCCGAATTTGCCGCGCGCCATGCGTCGAACAGCCCCGCCAGCGCGAAGGCGGTCGAGAATTGTGTGCCGTTGATGAGCGCCAGCCCTTCCTTGGGGCCGAACTCCAGCGGGATGAGACCAGCGGCGGCCAATGCCTCTCCACCCGGCATGACGCGGTCTTCGAACTCCGCCTCACCGTGGCCCATCATCGCGGCGGCCATATGGGCCAAGGGGGCCAGATCGCCCGAGGCGCCAACAGAGCCTTGCGCCGGGATCACCGGGGTCACGCCTCGCTCAAGCATGGCTTCGATCAGGTCCACGACCGCCAGCCGCACGCCCGAGGCACCGCGCCCGAGGCTCAGCAGTTTCAGCGCCATCAAGAGCCGCGCATGGCCGCGCGGGATCGCGGGGCCGACACCGCAGCAATGCGACAGGATCAGGTTGCGTTGCAGCGCCGCCGTATCTTCTGCCGCGATCTTGACCGAGGCGAGCTTGCCGAAACCGGTGTTCACGCCGTAAACGGCATCCTCGCCCGCCACGGCCCGAGCGATGCGGGCATGGGCGTCTTCGATTGCGGGGCGGCAGGCGGGGTCGAGCCGCACCGATGCCTCTTCGCGGTAGATGCGGGCCAGATCGTCCAAAGTGGCCGCGCCGGGGGTGAGGGTCAGGGTGGTCACGATTGGCCTCCGAAAATGCGGGAATGAAGCGGGTTGAAGCCGATGCGATAGGCAAGCTCGGCCGGGTGTTTGATGTCCCAAACGGCGAGGTCGGCGCGCAGGCCGGGGCGGATCATGCCGCAATCCGCCAGCCCGAGCGCGCGGGCGGCGTGCTGCGTGGCGCCGCGCAGCGCCTCTTCCGGCGTCAGGCGGAACAGGGTGCAGCCCATGTTGAGCGTCAGCAGCAGCGAGTTCAGCGGCGAAGAGCCGGGGTTGATATCCGTCGCCAGCGCCATCGGCACGCCATGGCGGCGCAGCAGGTCGATGGGCGGCGACTGGGTCTCGCGCAAGGTATAGAAGGCACCGGGCAGCAGGACGGCGACGCTGCCCGCCTCGGCCATCGCGATCACGCCGCTCTCATCCAAATATTCGATATGATCCGCCGAGAGCGCGCCATAGGAGGCCGCGAGCCGCGCGCTGCCCAAGTTCGACAATTGCTCGGCATGAAGTTTCACCGGCAGGCCCAATTCCCGCGCCACGTCAAAGACCCGCGCGATTTGGGCGGGCTGAAAGGCGATGCCCTCGCAGAACCCGTCGACCGCATCTACCAGCCCTTCGGCATGAGCCGCACGCAGGGCGGGGAGGCAAACATCGTCGATATAGGCATCCGCGCGGCCTGTGTATTCGGCAGGCACCGCATGGGCGCCCAGGAAGGTGGTGGAGACGCGGATCGGGCGCTGCTGGCCAATGGCGCGGGCGGTGCGGAGCATGCGCAGCTCGGTCTCGATATCCAGACCATAGCCGGATTTGACTTCGATGGCCGTGACCCCTTCGGCGATCAGCACGTCGACGCGGCTCAGGGCATCGGCCAGCAACTCTGCCTCATCGGCGGCGCGGGTGGCGGTGACGGTTGAGACGATGCCGCCCCCGGCGCGGGCGATTTCTTCATAGCTGGCCCCCTCCAGCCGCATCTCGAACTCTCGCGCGCGGTCGCCGCCGTGCACGATATGGGTGTGGCAATCGATCAGCCCGGGGGTGACAAGCCGCTGGCCCAGCGATTCGGCGGGCAGGTCGCGGTAGCCTTGCGGCAGATCACCGCGCGGGCCGACCCATGCGATCTGGCCCTCGGCAATCGCGATCGCCGCATCTTCGATCAAACCATAGGGCTGTGGGCCATCCATCGTCGCCGCCGTGAGGTCGACCAAGACCCGATCCTGCGCTGTCATCCTATCGCCTCCTCCTAAGGTTTCGCTTTTCTACATCGGTTTTATTTGCTATATGTCTATACATAAAAAAGCAAAGGGCCGTCAAATGATTTTCGCTACACATGCAAAGCTGCCGCAGGGATGGGCGCGTGACGTTCGGATCACGGTTGCCGATGGGCGGGTGACACAGGTGGAAACCGGGCAGACACCGCAGGCCGATGACACCCGTGTCGACACCCTGCTGCCCGCGCTGGCCAATCTCCACAGCCACAGCTTCCAACGCGCCATGGCCGGGATGACCGAGACGCGCTTGGCCGGAAAGGACAGTTTCTGGACATGGCGCGATTTGATGTATCGCTTCACCGCCCATCTGACGCCCGCGCATATCGAAGCCATCGCGGCCTTCGTCTTCCTAGAGATGCAAGAGGCCGGTTTCGCCAGCGTGGGAGAGTTTCACTACCTCCACCACCAAACTGACGGCACGCCCTATGACGATCTGGGGGAGCTATCGGCCCGGATCGCGGCGGCGGCGGCGCAGACGGGGATCGGGCTGACCCATCTGCCGGTGCTCTATACCTATGGCGGGGCGGGGCAGCAGCCCTTGCAGGCGGGGCAGGCGCGTTTTGGCAATGGGGTGGCGCGCTTCGGCACGCTGGTTGAGCAAGCGCAGCGGGCGGTGCGGGACCTGCCCCCCGATTGCCGCGTCGGCATCGCGCCCCATTCGCTGCGCGCCACGGCCCCTTCGGAGTTGACCGAGGTGCTGGCCGCCCATCCCGATGTGCCGGTCCATATCCACCTCGCCGAACAGCCCAAAGAGGTCGCGGATGTCTCCGCTTGGCTTGGCGCGCGCCCGGTCGAGTGGTTGCTGGCCAATGCCGAGGTTGCCGAGAACTGGTGCCTGATCCACGCCACCCATATGACGGAAGGTGAGACCGCTGCCATGGCCCGCAGCGGCGCGGTGGCTGGGCTCTGCCCGGTGACGGAGGCCAATTTGGGCGATGGGCCGTTCAACGGGCCGGGCTACCTTGCCGCCGGGGGGCGATTTGGCATCGGATCGGATTCAAACGTGTTGATTTCGCTAACTGAGGAATTGCGCACGCTGGAATATTCGCAACGTCTGCGGGATTTGGCACGCAATGTGATGGTGGCGGGTGAAGGCTCGGTCGGGGCGGCGCTTTACACAGGTGGGGCGCGTGGCGGGGCCCAAGCGCTTGGCCGAGGCCGGGGCGAGATTGCCGTGGGCGAATGGGCCGATCTTGTGGCGATCGACAGCCAAGACCCGGCGCTCTGCGCGCTGCGGCCCGACCAATTGCTCGACGGTCTGGCCTTTGCCGCCAAGGACCGGGTGGTGACCGATCTGTGGTCAGCGGGCCGCCATGCGGTGACGGGCGGGCGGCACCGGCAGCGGGATCGGATCGTGGCGGGTTACCGTCGCACCATGGCAGAGGTGATGGCGCTTTTGTGAAACCTTCCCTTCCGGGAACTTTAGCGCGGTCTGCCGGGTTGGCCCGGTAACGAAGACCGCGCGAAGTGCTGCGCGGCATAGCCCGAAGACAGCGAAAGGGAGCGGATCATGAGTCCACCAGACACGAACCTCAAAAAACAGGAAAGCCGTCACAAATGGCCCCTGATCGGCATGGCGCTTGTGGTGATCTTCGGCGTCGGGATCATCGTCTATTGGACGGGCGAGGAAGTCGCCACCGCGCCCGAGACGGAAGAAGAAGTGATCGTCGACGAGGAAAACGTCATTGAGGGCGACGATGAAGCATCGGTGCCGATCGCCCCTGATTGATCCAAACGGACAGCACCCAAATGCGAAACCCGGAAGCCTCGGCTTTCGGGTTTTGTTGTTTGACCTCGGCCGCGCGGGCGGGCCATCTTGCACCGGTATCAAGGGCAGCAGGGCAGGCACATGTGGTATTTGGTAGGGGACATCGGCGGCACCAATCTGCGCCTCGCAGCGGTAGACCCGGCGGGGGCGGTGGTGGAACGCCGCAGCCATCCCACCGACGGGCTGACCACCTTGCCCGATGCCTGCGCGACGCTTTGTGCCGAAATGGGCCGCCCGCCCGAAGGGGTCGCCATGGCGGTGGCCGGGGTGGTTGTCGACGGGCAGGTGCGGATGACCAATGCGGCGCGCAGCATCTCGCGCGATGATCTGGCGCGGGCCTGCGGTTTGGACCCCGCCAAGGTGTTGTTGCTCAATGATTTCGAGGCGGCGGCTTGGTCCTTGGCCACGCTGGATGCGGATAAAGTGACCTATCTTCAGGGCGGGCCCGACCCGGAACCAGGGGCGCGGGTGATCATCGGCCCGGGGACGGGCCTTGGCGTTGGGTCTTTGGTCTGGCAGGGCGCCCGGCCCACGGCGGTGCCGGGCGAAGGCGGGCATCTGCGGCTCACCCCCCATAGCGCCGAGGAAGTGGCCTATTTCGAAGCCCTAATCGCGCTTTGGCCCGAGGTGCAGATGGGTGAGGGGCTGGCGGTCGAGGCCGAGGCGATCCTGTCGGGCACCGGCATGCCCTATTGGTATCGCGCCATCGCCTCCGCCCGGGGCGAGGCGGCGCATTTAGAGGGGGCGGCGGCGATCTTTGCGGCGGCCAAGGACGGGGAGGACACGAGCGCCTGTCGCGCGGTTGCCTTGATGGTGCAGTATCTTGGCGGGGTCGCGGGGGATCTGGGCTTGGTCATGGGCGCGCGCGGGGGGGTCTTCATCACGGGGGGCGTGGCGCAGCAGAACCCGTGGATGCTGGATGACAGCTTCCGCGCCGCCTTCAACGCAGGGGGGCGGCACAGCAAATGGCGCGCGGCGATGCCCTTGGGCCTGTGCAGCGACCCCGACTTTGGCCTGCTGGGCGCGCGCAACTGCCTGTTTGTCCAGAATGAACGCCCCCTGCCGGATTGACAGCAGACAACGGGCCGCCATGATTGCCGCAGCAGTCGGAGTGCCCTATGCCAAACCTCAATGACCCGAAACGCCAGTTCTTGGCCGAATTGTTCGACACCGCCGTCGCCGCCGCCGATCCGCATTTGATCCTGAAAGACCAGCTGCCGCCGCCGCCCAAAGGGCGCACGGTGGTGATCGGTGCGGGCAAGGGGGCGGCGCAATTGGCGCAGGCGTTCGAGGCCATCTGGCCGCACCCCTATGACGGTGTCGTGGTCACCCGCTACGGCTATGGCGCGCCCTGCGAGCGGATTAAGGTGCTGGAGGCCGCCCATCCGGTGCCCGATCAGGCCGGGGTCGAGGCTGCCCGCGCCTTGCAGGATGCGGTGCAAGGTCTGGGGCCGGAGGATCAGGTGATCGCGCTGGTCTGCGGCGGCGGCTCATCGCTTTTGCCCGCTCCGCCCGAGGGGCTGACGTTGGAGGATTTGCAGGCGTTGAACGCGGCGCTTTTGGCCTCGGGCGCGCCGATTTCGGTCATGAATGACATCCGCAAGCAGTTCAGCACGGTCAACGGCGGACGTCTGGCGGAACTGGCCCATCCCGCGCGGGTGGTGAGCCTTGTGGTCTCTGATGTGCCGGGGGATGATCCGGGGGCCGTGGCCTCCGGCCCCACGGTGCCGGGCTGGCGTACTGCGGCGGCGGTGTTGGAAGAGGTGGCCGCGCGGGGGTTGGAACTGCCGGGGCGCTGCATGGCGTTTCTGGAAAAGGCGGCAACGCAGCCTCAGGAGGATGCGCCAAGCACGACGCAGACCCATGTCATTGCCTCCGCCGGTCTGTCCCTTGCCGCCGCGGCCAAGGCCGCGCAGGCGCGGGGGGTGAACGCGTGGATCCTGTCGGACGCGATCGAGGGTGAGGCGCGGGAGGTGGCGCTGGTCCATGCGGCCCTCGCCCGGCAGGCGCAGGAAAGCGGTTTTCCCCATCCCGCGCCGCTGGTGCTGCTCTCGGGCGGTGAGACGACGGTCACCCTGCGCCACAAGGGGCGCGGCGGGCGGAATGGTGAGTTTGCGCTGTCCCTCGCGCTGGCGCTCGAAGGGCAGGAGGGGATCACGGCCTTGGCCGCGGATACCGATGGTATCGACGGGTCAGAGGATAACGCGGGCGCTTTCGTGGAGGCAGGCACGGCGGCTGCGATGCGCGCGGCGGGGGTGGACCCGCGCGGCGCTTTGCAGCGCAACGATGCTTTCGGGGCCTTCGAGGCGATAGATGCACTGTTTCACACCGGCCCCACCGGGACCAATGTGAATGATTTTCGCGCCCTTCTGATCGGCGATCTGCCGGACCTTTCGCCCGCCACGGGGCAGATTTAGGACCGGTCGAAGACGATCACATTGCGCCGCGCGGCCCCGGTCTTGGTGTCGGCAATCGCCTCGTTGATCTGATCCAGCCGCCAGCGGCCAGAGATCAGACTGTCGAGTTGCAGGCGGCCCTGAAGATAGAGGTCGACCATCCACGGAATGTCGCGCTGGATCACCACATCGCCCATTTTGGAGCCGACCATGCCTTGCCCTAGGGCGGCGAGGACCACCGGTTCATAGCTGGCCTCGGCCCCGCTGTGGGGCATGCCGACCATGATCACCCGGCCCCCGGCGGCGAGGTAGCGCGGCGCGGTTTCATAGGCGGGGATCGCGCCCACGGTGACGATCACGGCATCCGCCCCGCGCCCCATGGCCTTGAAGGCCGCGCGCCACGGCTTCGCCTCGGTCGCGAGCACAGTGTCGGTCGCGCCGAATTCGCGGGCGATGGCGAGTTTGTCTTCGGTCATGTCGACCGCCACGATCCGCCGAGCGCCCGCGATGCGCGCGCCCTGGATGGCGTTGAGGCCGACCCCGCCCGCGCCGATCACCACCACGTCTTGTCCCGCCCGCAGGCCCGCCGCATTGACCACGGCGCCGACGCCGGTGATCACGCCGCAGGCGATCAGGCAGGCGGCGTCTTTGGGAATGTCATGCGAGATTTTCACCACCTGCGACCGGTCTACGACGACCTTCTCGGCGAAACCGCCGGTGTTCATCGCTTGAACGAGCGGTGTGCCCTCCGCCGTTTGCAGCGGCCCTTCGGGCGCTTGCGGGGTTTCGCAGATCGTCGGCTGGCCCGAGGCGCAGTTGGGGCAGCTGCCACAGGCGCGGATCAGGGTGACCACCACGCTGTCGCCTTCGGCCAGACCCTGCACATTCGGCCCCACCGCGCTGACCCGACCTGCGGCCTCATGCCCATAGACGGCGGGCAGGGTGCCACCCCAGCCGCCTTCGGCAAACAGAATGTCGGAATGGCAGATCGCCACGGCATCCAAGGTCACTTCAACCTCGCCCGATTGCGGTGCGTTGATGCGGATGTCTTCGACGCTCAGCGGTGTGTCAAAGGCATGGCAGACGGCGGCTTTGATGGTTTGCAATGGCCTGTCCCTTTCTTTCAATTTTCGCCAGCCTGACGCGGATGGGCCGGTGGCGCAAGACGGGGAATGGGCCTACTGCGGGGAAGTTTCACCTTGTGACGTGGAGGTAGGGCGGCTGGCAAAGAGCGCCAAGCCGCCAAGGGTCAGCAAAAGCGCCAGCAGGAAGGGCGCGCCGGGCAGGTAGAGCGCAGCTTCCGGCGCGGTAAAATAGGCGAAAACCGCCGTCATCGTCAGCGGCGAGAGGATCATCGCCAGCGCGGTGGAGGAACTGAGCGCGCCGTGCAGCTCCCCTTGGGCATCGGCGCTGACGCGGGCCGACATGATGCCTTGAAGCGCGGGCGGGATCACACCGGCCAGCGCGGCGAGCGGGGTCATGATCAGCGCCCAAGTGCCTGAGGTCAGCACGGTCAGCGCGGCAAAGGCGGCAAGGGCAAAAACATGGCCCAAGATCACCGTGGCGCGCGCGCCCAAGCGGCGGATCACGGGGCCGATCAACGCGCCTTGGACAAGCGCCATCAACACGCCGAAGAGGCCCAGAGACAGGCCGATCATCGTCGGCGACCAGCCAAAACGCTCGACCCCGAAATAGGCCCAGACCGCCGGATAGGCGGCAAAGCCCACATGGTAGATGAAATAGACAGCCAAGAGCCTGCCGACCTCGGGCAGTCGGCCAAGGGCGCGCAGCGCGCCCAGCGGATTGGCCCGCCGCCAGTCGAAGGCGCGGCGTTGCGTCGGGGGCAGGGTTTCGCGCAGCACGGCCCAGCCAAGCACCGCATTGCCCGCCGCCAGTACCGCTGCCGCCCAAAAGGGCGCGCGGGTGCCATATTCGCCCAAGACGCCGCCCATCAGCGGCCCCAGAACAAAGCCCGCGCCAAAGGCCGCGCCGATCAGCCCGAAACGCGCCGCGCGGTCCTGCGCCGGAGAGATATCGGCCATATAGGCCGAGGCCGTGGCATGGGTCGCCGCCGTGATGCCCCCCACGAGCCGCCCGATCAGCAGCAGCCAGATGCTGCCCGCGAGTGCCATCACGCCATAATCCACCGTCATCACGATCAGCGCCAGCAGCAGGACCGGGCGGCGGCCAAAACGGTCGGAGAGCCCCCCCAGTACCGGGCCGAAGAGAAATTGCATCGCGGCAAAGCCCGTGGCCAACACCCCGCCCCAAAGGGCCGCATCGCTCAGCCCGCCGCCGCGAACTTCGCGGATCAGGTCGGGCATGACGGGCAGGATCAGGCCGACGCCCATGGCATCGATCATCACCGTCACAAGGATAAAGATCAGTGGCAGCGGCATTCGGTCAGATGTGATCCGCGCAGGGGCCAAAGGCAAGGGCGGACGTCGCGATATGGCGTGAATGCGGCGCGCGTTGCAGGCGTTTGACCCGCTCGCTGCCGGAGACACTTGCCGCCACGATCAGCCCTGCGCCTTCGGGATATGCCCGACACTGGCGAGAAAATCGTTCAACGTTTCTGCGTATTCCTGCGGCTGCTCGACACAGGGCAGATGGCCCGCGCGGCGGATCAATTTGAATTTCGAGGCCGGGATCAGGTCCATCAATTCGCGCACCAGATCTGGCGGGGTTGAGCCATCTTCCGAACCTGCGATGCCAAGCGCGGGCAGGCGTAGACCGGAGGTTGGCGTCATGAAATCACTGTGCGAAATCGCCGCCGAACAGCCCGCATAGCCCGCGTCGGGCTGCCGCGTCAGCATGTTGCGCCAGAGCGCCAGTTCCGGCGTGGCGCGGAACCTGGTCGAGAACCAACGCTCCATCACCGCATCGGCGAGGCTTTCGATGCCGCCCTTTTCGACCTCCGCGATCCGCGCATCCCAGATGTCGCGGTTGCCGATCTTGGTGGCGGTGTTGCTCAGCACCAGCGCGCGGATCATGTCGAGCCGTTTGACTGCCAGCCCCTGCGCGATCATCCCGCCGATCGAGAGGCCGACGAAGACGCAGCTGCGCACCTGAAGGTGGTCGAGCAGGCGTTCGGTATCTGTGATAAGCGAGCCCATGGAATAGGGCGCGGGCGGGCAGGACGACAGGCCATGGCCGCGTTTGTCGAAGCGGATGATGCGCAGACCGGGCGCGAGCAGCGGCAGGATCGGGTCCCACAGGCGCATGTCGGTGCCGAGCGAGTTGGCGAAGACTACGGGCGCGCCGTCCTCGGGGCCGTCGACGCGGTAGTGCAGTTGCACCTCGCCGGTGTCGAAAATCTGCATGGGGGTCTCCTTTGGGCGGCGTTGAGGGGCAGCATATCGTGCGAACGCGGGAGGTCAAAGACGGGACAGTTCGAATAGGTACCGCCCGGTGGCGCAGCGGGCAGCGCCGACCCGCCCCCCTGGGGCGGCGCTTTCAGCACCACCCCGCGGGCCGGCGCTGCCCTAATCGCTACCCCAGCGTCTTCAGCGCGCGGGCAAACATATCCGCGTCAACGTTCCCCCCAGAGATGGTGACGATCACATCGTCGCCCTCGATCTCCCCGCCCCGGAACAGCGCTGCCGCAAGCGCCACGGCACCGCCCGGCTCGGCCACGAGTTTCAACCGGTTGAAGGCATGACCCATAGCCTGCAACGCCTCATCGTCGCTCACCACCAGCCCCGGGCCCACCAACCGCTGCATGATCGGAAAGGTCAGCTCCCCCGGCGCAGGCGTGACGATGGCGTCGCAGATCGAGCCGAGCGCCTTCGCATTCCGTTCGATCTGGCCGGAAATCAACGAGCGGGCGGCATCGTCGAAGCCTTCCGGTTCCGCCGGGCGCACGCGGAACCCCGGCGCCTCGGCCTCCAGCGCCAGCGCGATGCCGGAGGTCAGGCCACCGCCGCCGCAGCAGACGATCACCTGGGCCTCTTCGATCCCGGCCTCGGCGGCCTGCTGGGCGATTTCCAGCCCCGTGGTGCCTTGCCCCGCGATGACCTGCGGCTCGTCATAGGGTTTGATCAGCGTAAGGCCGCGTTCCTCGGCCAAGGCCGCACCGATCTCCTCGCGGCTCTCATTCGCGCGGTCATAGAGCACCACCTCGGCGCCATAGGCGCGGGTGTTGGCGATCTTCAGGCGCGGGCTGTCCTCGGGCATGACGATCACGGCAGGCGCGCCGTGCATCTTGGCTGCCAGTGCCACGCCTTGGGCATGATTGCCGCTGGAATAGGCGATGACGCCCTTGGCGCGCTGCGCGCTCGGCAGGGCCGAAAGCGCCGACCACGCGCCGCGGAACTTGAAGCTGCCAGTATGCTGCAAACACTCGGGTTTGACCCAGACCCGGCGGCCCGCGATCTCGTCCAGAAAGGGGGAGTTCAAGAGCGGCGTGCGCCGCACATGGCCCTTGGCGCGGTCGGCGGCGGCGCGGATCATGTCGATGTTCATTTGATTTGTCCTATCCATTCGTGCAGCGCGGCGAGCGCTTGGGGTTCGTCGAGAAAGGGCACATGGCCGCGGTCCGGCACTTCGGCCACGATCATATCGGGGCGGCGGGCCTGCATCTGCATCAGCGTCTCGCGGCTGAACAAGGTGGAATTGGCCCCGCGGATCGTGACCAGTGGCAACCCTTGCAGCGCATCGAAGAACGGCCACAGATCGACAGCCTGCTGGCCTGCGGCGGCCACGGCATCGCGCAGATGCGGATCATAGGTGATTTTCAGCCCATCGTCGGTCGCCCTGTAGTGACGCTTGACCTCCTCAAGCCAGCGGCTCTCGGGCACGCCGTGAAACTCGGGGAAGGCGCGGGCCATGGCGGCGGCGGCTTCTTCATAGGTTTTGGCGGCGGGGTTGCGACCGAGATAGCCCATGATGAATTCAACGCCCTTGGGGTCAAGCTCGGGCCCCACGTCATTCAGCGCCACGCCCAAAAGGTGATCATGGGCGATCATCGCCAGCGCCATGGCATTCAGCCCGCCGCGCGAGGTGCCGATGAGGGCGACCTGTTCCAGCCCCAGATGCCCGAGCAATTCCAACACGTCGCGGCATTCCACCGAGAGCGTGTAGTTCCGCCAATTCGCGTCGAAATCCGAGCGGCCCCGCCCGCGGTAGTCCATGCGGATCAGCCGGTGATCAGCCAAATGCGGGGCGAGGTAGTCGAAATCCGCGCCCGTGCGGGTGAGACCGGCAAGGCAGAGGATCGGCAGGCCGCGGCCCTCATCCGTGTAATGCAGCGACAGCCCGTCGGAAGTGGTGAAACGCGGCATCAGAGCCCCGCCAATGCGGGAATGCCGCTCAGCTCGCGCAACTGATGCGCGGGTTTCCACGGCAACCGGTCCACCGGATCGCCGCCCCGGTTTACCCATGCGGTGGTGAACCCATAGCCCGTCGCCGCTGCCGCGTCCCAGCCGTTGGAGGACACGAACAGCACCTCGTCCTTGGCACAGCCGAAGTGTGCCCCGACAAGGTCATAGACCGACGCATGCGGTTTGAAGACGCCGACGCTTTCGACCGAAAGCGAGACATCCAAAAGTTCATCGATTCCCGCCGATTGCACCGCCCCGTCCAGCATCGCCGGGGCGCCGTTCGACAAGATCGCGGTGTTCAGGCCCCCGTCTTTCAGCGCGCGCAGCATGGCGGGCACCTCGTTATAGGCGCGAAGCTCCCAATAGAGCGCCAGCAGGCGCGCACGCAGGGCGGGGTCATCGGCGAGGTTCATCTTCTCCAGCGTCCAATCCAGCCCCTCTTGGGTGACTTGCCAGAAATCGTCATGCGCCCCGGTCACGGCCCGCAGCCATGAATACTGCAACTGCTTGAGGCGCCAGTGTTCTGCTAGTTCCGGCCAAGTCTCGGCGATGGCGGCGAAAGCGGGTTCGGCTGCGGCCTCACGGGCGGCGGCGGCCACGTCGAAGAGGGTTCCATAGGCGTCGAAAACGCAGGTCGTGATGGGCATCTGACAGGCTCTCCCTTTCCGTGTCGCGGCAGAGTGGCACGCAGGCGCGGCGGCGAAAAGGGGCGAATTCCGCGATCGGCCCGGACGGGGGGTTTACTCTCGGGGTCACAATCTTCATGCTGTCGCGGAATTTGGAGCACCCGCGCAGATACGCGGCCTCCTTCCCTTTTTTCCCCTACAGATTGGAGACACCCGATGGCTGAGGTCAAATCCGGCGACACAGTACAGATTCACTATACCGGCACGTTGAAAGACGGCACCACATTCGACAGCTCCGAGGGCCGTGACCCGCTGGAGTTCGTCGTGGGTTCGGGCCAGATCATCCCCGGTCTCGACAGCGCACTTCCGGGCATGATCGAGGGCGACAAGAAGGTCGTTCAAGTGCCCAGCGAAGAGGCCTATGGCCCCGTGAACCCCGAGATGCGTCAGGCCGTGCCGCGCGAGGGCATCCCGGCGGACATCCCGCTCGATCCCGGCACGCAGCTGCAGATGCAGACCCCCGAAGGTCAGGCGCTGCCGGTGACCGTGGTTGAGGTTGACGAGACCACCGTCACGCTCGACGCCAACCACCCGCTGGCGGGCAAGGACCTGCAGTTCGACATCGAACTGGTCAAGATCGCTTCGGCGGCCTGATATCGGTGGCCGGGGGGCTTCCCCCCGGCACGCCCCAAAGACGTCTCCAGCGTCTTTTCCCCTCGCACGCCCGCGCATTGGCGCTTATGCAGGGGCCATGGATACCCCAGATACATTCGAGATTTTCTTTGTCTGCCCGCCCGGGCTTGAGGATTTGCTCTGCGCCGAAGCGCAGGAAAAAGGTTTTGCAGCAGCGCAGGCCCAGCCCGGTGGCGTGACCGTTCAGGGCGGCTGGCCCGAGGTCTGGCGCGCAAATCTGGAGCTGCGCGGCGCCGCGCGCGTGCTGGCGCGGATCGGCGGTTTCATGGCCTTCCATCTGGCGCAGCTGGATAAACGCTGCCGCAAGTTTCCCTTCGGCGATGTGCTGAGGGCCGATGTGCCGGTGAAGGTGCAGGTGACCAGCAAGGCGTCGAAGATCTATCACGCCGGGGCCGCGGCCCAGCGGGTCGAGACCGCGCTGCGCGAGAGCCATGGCATCCCTGTCGATGCCGAGGCCGCGCTGGTGCTGAAGGTGCGCATCCACGACAATCAGGTGACCTTCAGCCTCGATACCTCCGGCGAGGCGCTGCACAAACGCGGCCACAAGGAGGCCGTGGGCAAGGCGCCAATGCGCGAGAACATGGCGGCACTGATGCTGCGGTCCTGCGGCTATGCGCCCGGCGAGCCGGTGGTCGACCCGATGTGCGGCTCGGGGACGTTCCTGATCGAGGCGGCCGAGATCGCGGCGGGGTTGAAGCCCGGGCGCTCGCGGCGCTTCGCTTTCGAGGATCTGGCGAGTTTCGATGCCGGGGCGTGGGAAGAAATGCGCGCTGCGGGGGCGGAGGCCGAGCCTGCCGTGCGGTTCCACGGCTCCGACCGGGATGCGGGCGCGATCCGCATAAGCACGGCCAATGCCGACCGGGCCGGAGTAGGTGGCTGGTGTGATTTTGCCTGCCACGGGGCAGGGGAGGTGCAGCCGCCCGAAGGCCCGCCCGGGCTGGTGATCGTGAACCCGCCCTACGGCGGGCGGATCGGCAACAAGAAGCTGCTTTATCCGCTCTATGGGACGCTGGGCGAGACGCTGAAGGCGCGGTTCCGCGGCTGGCGGGTGGGGCTGGTGACCTCGGAGCCGCCGCTTGCCAAGGCGACCGGGCTGCCGTGGAAGGGGCAGGGGCCGGCGATTGCCCATGGCGGGATGAAAGTGTGGCTTTGGAAGACCGAGGCGTTGCGGTAGCAATTGAGGGCCATCGCCTGCCCGTGGGGTGGCGATCCTGACGGTGATCCGTCCCACTTTATGGTGCAGCGTGAGTGTGCCCTCACAAAGGCGCGCCTAGCCTCACCAAATCGCCTCCCCGCCGGGACGGGCAGGCGATGGCCCGGCGCCTGCGGCTTGATTCCGGGCCGGGGCCAGTCGAAGCCCGTCTTAAAGATGCTCCGCCTGCGGCATCCCCAGCACGTGGAATCCGCCATCCACACGGATAATCTCGCCCGTCGTACAGGCACCTGCGTCGGACGCGAGATACACCGCCGTGCCGCCCACAGCCTCGAGCGTCGCGTTGGACCGCAGCGGCGCGTTCTGATCCGTGTGCTTGTAGGTCTTGCGCGCGCCGCCGATGGCAGCCCCCGCCAGCGTCTTCATCGGCCCCGGCGAGATCGCGTTCACCCGGATGCCTTCCGGCCCCAGATCATTCGCCAGATAGCGCGTCGCACTTTCAAGCGCCGCCTTGGCCACGCCCATCACGTTGTAATTCGGGGTCACCCGGTTCGAGCCCATGTAGGTCAGGGTCATCAGCGTGCCGCCGTTCTCCTTCATCAGCGGATGCGCGCGGCGCGCCACGTCGATGAAGGAATAGGCCGAGATATCCATCGAGTTCTTGAAGTTCGCCCGGCTGGTGTTCAGAAACCGCCCCGTCAGTTCGGATTTGTCCGAAAAGGCAATGGCATGGACGACGAAGTCGATGGTTGGCCAACGCGCGCCAAGCTCCTCGAAGGCGCGGTCGAGCGAGGCGTCGTCGGTCACATCGACATCGACCATGAAGTCGGAGCCGACGCTCTGCGCCAGCGGCTCCAGCCGCTTGCCAAAGGCTTCGCCCTGATAGGTGAAGGCCAGTTCCGCTCCGGCCTCGGCCATCGCCTTGGCGATGCCCCAAGCGATGGAGCGTTCATTGGCCACACCCATGACGAGGCCACGTTTTCCTGCAAGTAAACCAGACATGCCCAGCCCTCAGCCTTGGTACTTCGACAGGATCATCGACCCGTTTGTGCCGCCGAACCCGAAGGAGTTCGTCATCACCGAGTCGAGGCCCGCGTTGTCGACACGCTCCAGCGCGATCTCGGAGGGATCGAGCGCGGGGTCGAGGTTTTGCACGTTGATCGACTTGGCGATGAAATCGTTGTCGAGCATCAAGAGCGAGAAGATCGCCTCCAGCGCGCCGGCAGCGCCCTGCGCGTGGCCGGTCATCGACTTGGTGGAGCTGACGGGCGGGGTGTTGCCCTGACCGAAGACACGGCGCACCGCTTCGATCTCGCCCACGTCGCCCACCGGGGTCGAGGTGCCATGGGCGTTGATGTAGCCCACCTTGCGGCCCTCGGGCAGGGTCTCCAGCGCCAGACGCATGGCGCGCTCGCCGCCCTCGCCCGAAGGGGCCACCATGTCATGCCCGTCGCTGGTGGCGGCATAGCCGGTCACCTCGGCGTAGATTTTCGCACCGCGCGCCAGCGCGTGGTCGAGGTCTTCCAGCACCAGCATGCCGCCGCCGCCGGAGATCACGAAACCGTCGCGGTCCGCGTCGAAGGCGCGGCTCGCTGTCTCGGGCGCGTCGTTGTATTTTGACGACATCGCGCCCATCGCGTCGAAGAGGCAGCTGAGCGTCCAATCCAACTCCTCGCCGCCGCCGGCGAACATCACGTCCTGCTTGCCCAGCATGATTTGCTCGGCCGCGTTGCCGATGCAATGCAGCGAGGTGGAGCAGGCGGAGGTGATGGAATAGTTGATGCCCTTGATCTTGAAGGCGGTCGAGAGGTTCGCGCTGACGGTCGAAGACATGCACTTGGGCACGGCGAAGGGCCCGATGCGCTTGGTCGCCCCGGTGTCCTTCACGATGTTATGCGCGGCGAACATGGCGGAGGTCGACGGCCCGCCCGAGCCTGCCACCAGACCGGTGCGCGGGTTGCTGATCTGCGCCTCGTCGAGCCCCGCGTCCTTGATCGCCTGATCCATGGCGACATAGGCATAGCCCGCGCCCGGCCCCATGAAACGCAAGGTCCGCTTGTCGATGTGATCGGCGAGGTTGATCTTGAGTGTCCCGGCGACGCGGCTGCGGAACCCGTGTTCGGCCATCTCCGGGCTGGCTTCGATCCCGGAGGTGCCGTTTTTCAGTGCTTCGAGCACTTCTTCGGCGTTGTTTCCGATGGATGAGACAATCCCCAACCCTGTGACGACGACGCGGCGCATGCGCAGCACTCCTTTGTTTTGGCAGCCCCGGTGTATGCCAGCACGCCCATACGGCGCAAGCGGTTTGCCGATCCTCTGCGCGCGAAGGTCGCGGTCAAGGTTCTGTGATGGAACGGGGCGGTGGCAGGCGGTGTTGGCTTTGCGAGACATAAAGGAGATTAGAATGCCCAAGATCAATACGGTAAATCCCGCCACCGAAGAGGTGCTCGACACCTATGACGTGATGTCCGAAACCGAAGCGACCCAAGCGGTCGAGGCCACGCATGAGGCGTTCAAGGAATGGCGCAAGCTGACCCATGCCGAACGCGCGCCCTATCTAAAAAAGATCGCCGAGAAGCTGCGCGAGAATAAGGAAAGCCTGTCGGAACTGATGACCCGCGAGGTCGGCAAGCTCTACAAAGACGGGCTGACCGAGGTCGAACTCTGCGCGCAGATCTTTGAATATACCGCCGAGAACGGCCCCGACATGCTGAAGGACGAAGAGCGCAAACACGCGGGCGGCAAGAAGCGCGGTGTGGTGACCTATCAGCCCATCGGCGTGATCTATCAGATCCAGCCGTGGAACTTCCCCCTCTACCAACCCGTGCGCGTGCTGGCCGCGAACCTGATGACCGGCAACGGCTGCGTCCTGAAACACGCGGAAATCTGCACCGGCAGCGGCTTGCGTCTGAAAGAGATCTGCGAAGAAGCGGGCCTGCCCAAAGACCTGTTCAACGTTATCATCATTGACCACGATACCTCCGACAAGCTGATCGGCCATAAGCTGGTGCGCGGCGTGACCATGACCGGCTCTGACAGCGCGGGCAGCCATATCGGGTCCGAGGCTGCGAAACATCTGAAGAAGTCCGTGCTCGAACTGGGCTCGAACGACGCCTATCTCGTGCTCGACGACGCCGATATCGAAACGGCGGTGAAATTCTCGACCATGGGACGGCTTTATAACAACGGCCAGACCTGCGTCTCGGCCAAGCGTTTCATCGTGACCGAGAAGAATTACGACGCTTTCGTGAGTGCCTATGTCGATGCGATGAAGGCGATCCCGATGGGCGATCCGATGGACGAAGACACCAAACTCGGGCCGCTGTCGAGCCAAGAGCAGTTCGAATCCGTCCGCGATCAGGTGAAAGAGAGTGTTGAGAAGGGCGCCGAGGTGCTTTGCGGTGGCGAAGTGCCCGACCGCACAGGTGCCTATTATCCCGCAACCGTACTGGCCGAGGTCAAGCCGGGCATGCCAGCCTATGACGATGAAATCTTCGGACCCGTCGCCTCGGTTATCCGGGCGAAGGATGACGAAGACGCGATGCGCATTGCCAATGACAGCCGCTATGGTCTGGGCGGCGGCATCTTCTGCACGGATGAAGAGCACGCCCTGCGCCTTGCGCGGGATGAGTTCGACACCGGCATGGTGCGGATCAACAACTTTGGCGCCGCCGATCCGAATATGCCCTTCGGCGGGGTAAAGAATTCCGGCTACGGGCGCGAACACGGCGGCTTTGGCATGAAAGAGTTCGTCAACGCCAAGTCGATTTTCCTGCCGTCGTAACCGGAAAAGGCGGGCGGCGCGAGGCGCCGCTCGCCCGTATCAAACTAAATTCCGAGAGGTTCCATATGACCATGAAAATACTTGTCGCCGGTGCGACCGGCAAAACCGGGCGTCTGCTCGTCAGTGAATTGAAAGACCGCGGGGCCGAGCCCATCGCACTGGTGCGCGACGGCTCCGATACCTCTGTTCTGCCCGAGGGCACCGAAGAGCGGAAAGGCAATCTGACCAACCTGCAAACGGGTGTATGCGACGGTGTAGACGCCGTTGTTTTTGCCGCCGGATCAGGCGGCAGCACCGGGCCGGAGATGACCGAAAAGGTTGACCGCGAAGGCGCGCAGCGTCTGGTCGATCTGGCCCGCGAGGCTAAGGTCGACCGCTTCGTGATGCTGAGTTCGGTGGGCGCCGATAACCCGCCTGAGGATCATGAGATGACACATTACCTCAAGGCGAAACAGGCGGCGGATGAACATCTACAGGCCTCTGGCTTGACCCATTCGATCCTGCGGCCCGTGGCGCTGACCGATGACCCCAAGACCAATGCGGTCAATCTGGGCGAGGGGGTCGATCAAAAGGGCGAGGCGCATCGTGCCGATGTGGCAGCCGTGCTGGCCGAGGCCGCGGTTACCGGGCGCCATGACGGTAAGGTGCAGGAAATGCAGACGCTTTGAGCGACAATGCAAAAGGGGGCCGCGCGGCCCCCTTTTCATATCCGTAAAGTCGCAGCGCTTCAGCTCTCGCTAAGGGCGACTTTCATGTCTTTCACTTGATAGATCACCTCGCCATCGGCTTCGACGATGCCGTCGGCCACGCCCATGGTCAGGCGGCGGGTTTGGATCGCCTTAGTGAAATCAATCTTATAAGTCAGCATCTTGCGGTCCGGGCGCACCATCCCGGTGAGCTTCACCTCGCCTACCCCAAGCGCATAGCCGCGCCCCTGCCAGCCGCGCCAGCCGAGGTTGAAGCCCGTGAGCTGCCACAGACCGTCAAGGCCAAGGCAGCCGGGCATGATCGGATTGCCGGGGAAGTGGCATTCAAAGAACCACAGGTCCGGGGTGATATCGAACTCGGCGGTGATATGGCCCTTGCCATGGGCGCCGCCATCGGCCGAGACATCGGTGATCCGGTCCATCATGAGCATCGGCGGGGCGGGAAGCTGTGCGTTGCCGGGGCCGAAAAGCTCACCGCGGGCGCATTTCAGCAGATCTTCCTTGTCGAAACTCGTGGGGTAGTCGGCCATCCTGCGGCTCTCCTGCTGCTCTGTTATAACATCCGGCCCCGTTTAGCACCCCGCCGCCGCGTGCCGCAAGGGCGCGGCAGGGACGCTGCGACGATTGGTGCAAGGTTTTCAATTGAAAACCGGGGATTTCCTCCTTTATATGACCCTGAAAGGCAGGGAACTGATGTCCGCAGAGGTACAAGAGGTCGGAACGCGCTGGTTGGCTCAGGCCGGGCTGCGCCCCACGCGCCAACGTGTCACGCTGGCGAGCCTTCTGGTGGGCGATGGGCAAGACCGCCACGTCACCGCCGAAAGCCTGTTTGAGGCTGCGAAGGGGCAGGGCGAGGCTGTTTCGCTGGCCACGGTCTACAACACACTGCGGGCGTTCTGCGATGCCGGGCTGTTGCAGGAGGTGACCGTGGATGGCTCGAAAAGCTATTTCGACACCAACACCCACGATCACCCACATTTCTTTTGGGAAGACGACAGCAAGCTGACCGATGCGCCCTCGGAAGAGTTGGTGATCGCGCAGCTTCCCGATGCCCCCGAGGGGGCCGAGATTGCCTCGGTCGATGTGGTGATCCGGCTGCGCCGGAAGACCTGAACCGGCGGGGCAACCCCCGCCGCCTGCGTGATCAGCCGCGTTTTCGCAGTACCAGAAAGGTCATCATGCCCATGGGCGGCAGCGCGCGTTCGTCTTCGACTTCCAGCGCATCTTGTTGCAACACGGTTTCCATCTCGAAATCCGAATGCCAGCCGAGCGTATTCGCAAAGGGGGCCGAGACTTTTTCCAGGAAGCCCAGCACGCCCGTGGTGCGCATGAAATGGTTGGCGATGACCACCTGACCGCCGGGTTTAAGTACGCGGGCGATTTCCTCCATCACGCGCTCAGGCTCGGGCACCACGGAGAGCACATGCATCGCAGCAATCGTGTCGAAACTGGCATCGGGGAAGTCGAGGTCGCGCGCGTCCATCTGGCGCAGGTCAGCTACATGTTGCAGCCCTTCGCGGGTGACGCGCTGGCGGGCCTTGGCGAGCATCTCGTCGCTGAAATCAATGCCTGTGACGGAGAGGTGTGGCGCGTAGTGGGGCAGGGACAGGCCGGTGCCGACACCCACTTCGAGGACAGAGCCGCTGCCCTTGTTGATATGGGCCACGACATGACGGCGACCGCCACTGGTCAACGCGCCGAAGGTCTTGTCGTAGATCGGTGCCCAACGGGCATAGGATGTCTCGACCGCCTTGATGTCCATTTCAATTCCTTTTGGTTAAACTCGTTTTCCGTGCTCTCAAAAGCCCCCAGATCACCATGCCGATATAGGCCAAGCAGAGCACGACGAGCGTGGTCCAAGCGTAGGTGGCCAAGGCGGCGGCGAAAATTGCCACGCCCACCAGCAGGTATTTCACATGACGTCGGGAGACTTTGGTGGTTTTGAAAGACCATGTGGGGATGCGGCTGATCATCAGAAAACCGATCAGCACCATATGCAGGCAGATCATCCAATCCGGCAGGATCGGCCGGTTGTGAAAGGCAAAGGACAGCGTCATCGGCAAGAGCACCAGCAGCGCGCCCGCGGGCGAGGGGATGCCGGTGAAGAAGGAGCCGGATTCGCCCACCGCATCGCCATTCTTGGCCTTGGCGGCTTCGGCCTTGTCGTTGACGTTGAATCGCGCGAGCCGCACCACGCAGCAGACCGCGTAGACGAGCACGGAAATCCACGCCGCGCTGCGCATGTCTTGCAGCGCCCAGAAATAGAGGATCAGCGGCGGGGCCACGCCGAAGTTCAGGAAATCGGCCAGCGAGTCCAATTCCGCCCCCATCGGGCTGGAAGACCGCAAAAGCCGCGCAAGCCGCCCGTCCAACCCATCCAGCACGCAGGCCAGAAGGATCAGTTGCACCGCCAGCACATAGTTGCCCTGCACCCCAAAGCGGATCGCCGAAAGCCCTGCGCAAATCGCGGTGATCGTCAGCGCATTGGGCAGAAGCTGGATCAGCGCAAGGTCCGCGCCGGTCTTTTCAGAAGGGGGGCGCATGGGGTCTTTCCTAAAGCGGGGCGGTCTCTATGACCGGCTGTTTCAACTCGGCCAGCACGGTTTCCCCGGCGACCATGGTCTGCCCGATGCGCACCATCGGGTCGACGCCTTCGGGCAGGTAAACATCTAGCCGGGAGCCAAAGCGGATCAAGCCGAAGCGTTCGCCGGTCTCAAGCCCGTCGCCGGATTTCACGAAGCAGACGATGCGCCGCGCCACGAGGCCTGCGATCTGCACCACGGCGATGTCGCGCCCGTCGTCCATGCGGATGCACAGGCTGTTGCGCTCATTGTCGGCGCTGGCCTTGTCGAGCGAGGCGTTGAAGAACTTGCCCGGACGGTAGGCCACGGCCTGCACCTTGCCCGCGACGGGGGCGCGGTTGATGTGGCAGTTAAAGACGCTCATGAAGACGCTGACCCGGGTCAGCGGCACATCCGGCATCCCCAGCTCGGCGGGCGGCACCGCAGGCTCGATGAGTGAGACGATGCCGTCGGCGGGGCTGACGATCAGGTCGGGCCGGTCGGGGGTGACACGCTCGGGGTCGCGGAAGAAGTAGTAGCACCAGATCGTCAGGCCCACGCCGATCCAGCCGAGGACTTCTTCGATGGCGAAGAGCACCAGCGTGACAGCGGCGAAGATCGCCACGAATTTGATGCCCTCGCGGTGCATCGGTTTGATGAATGTGTCGAGCAAGTTGACGGCCATCGGACCCTCCCGTTCAGGCTGTCTTCCGTCATAGGTGCATGGCGGGTGAGTGCAAGGAGGTTTTAGGCGGGCGCAGGTTTTGGGCGGTTGCGGGCTGAGTGTAGCGGATACCGGCGGCGTCTTGTCCGGGCATCGAAAAGGTTAGCCGCCATGTGCTGAGGGT
Organism: Sulfitobacter sp. 1A13353; assembly: GCF_043557255.1. NCBI lineage: Bacteria > Pseudomonadati > Pseudomonadota > Alphaproteobacteria > Rhodobacterales > Roseobacteraceae > Sulfitobacter > Sulfitobacter sp. 1A13353. The sequence goes on from NZ_JBIFFS010000003.1 coordinate 573,757, forward strand.
GTCGCCCTCCCTGGGGGGGCGATGAGCGGTCGCGTGGTTTGGGACGGTCATTCTGGACCGTGGCTGGCCCGTCTGCCGAAACGTTGCAAGATCGCCCTCCGGGGGGAGGGAGGGCGATGCCCGTGGTTCCCACGGGCGGGACAGTTGAGAGGAGAGCCTGTCAAAACCACTGCCCCGGCTCTATCAAGCCCAGATCCATCAACTGCCGGGAATGCCACTCGAACGGCTCGGAGTTGTGCCACTGGAATGTAGCGATGTCATAGCGGCTGCCGGGATTGCGCTTCAGCGCCTTGGCCGTGCGGAACGAGCAGATCGCCGCCGTGACGTTGTGGTGCCATTCGCAAGCGTAGGTGTTGTATTCCTCGTCGTTGAACCTGTGGTCGCCGCGCAGCTTCAGCCCCGGTTTGGCGCGAAACAGCGGAATACGGTCGATCTTGCGGCTTTGCGGCGGCACATGTTCCTCGAACCGCCAGCGCAGCCCGCCAAAGAAATCAAGCTGCCGTTCCTTGGGATGCCCCTGCCGGGCCGCATCCTTGCGCGCCAGCGCGTAATAGCCCGAGCGGTCCAAATGCGCCTGCTCGAGTGAAACGGCATTGGGGTGTTCCTTGAGGTCCAGCGCATAGAGGTCCACCACATAGGCCAGCATGGAATCGCGCCGCTCTTCGCTGTGAAAGGCCAGCAATTCCTTGACGTTACGTGTCTCGCTGAAGGGGTGGAACAGGTATTCGGCGTTGTAGCAGTAATAAAGCCATTGCCCCGGCACCGCCGCGATCATGCGGTTCACGGCCCGCTCCAGCGCGGCTTCGGCGGTGGTGTCATAATCGACCCGCAGCACGCTTTCCTCTAGGTCGCGGGGCAGGTCGAAACCGGAGGGCATCAGCGCCACGACGCTGTCGAACCCCACCTGCTGGTGGTGGCGCAGGGTGGTGTCGACCTCAATCTCATCCTCGACCAAGATCATGGCGATGGGGCCTGTGTTCAGCGCCGTGCGGGCCTCTTTTATAAGCTGGTCGAGATCGCGATACCGCATAGGCCCCCGCTGGAATTTGCCGCCGGTAAAGTCGGCCAATTCCGGGTGCATTGCAAGACGCGGCCACCGCTGTTAGACGACGCCATCTGCCCGAAATCCGTCAAAACCCTTGGATGCCCGCCATGACCCAACCGAAAAAGCTGTTCATCAAGACCTATGGTTGCCAGATGAACGTCTATGACAGCGAACGCATGGCCGAGAGCCTTGGCGGGCAGGGCTATGTCACCACCGACCGCGCCGATGACGCGGATATGATCCTGCTCAACACCTGCCACATTCGCGAGAAGGCGGCGGAGAAGGTCTATTCCGAACTGGGCCGTCTGAAACCGCTGAAAGACGCGCGGCCCGATCTGAAGATCGGCGTGGCGGGCTGCGTGGCCCAAGCCGAGGGCGAAGAGATCATGCGCCGCCAGCCCGCCGTCGATCTGGTGGTCGGCCCGCAAAGCTACCACCGTCTGCCGGAGATGGAAGCGAAGGTGCAGGGCGGGCAAAGCGCGCTCGACACCGATTTCCCGGCAGAAGACAAATTCGACCACCTCAAGGGCCGCCCCAAGGCGAAACGCGCCCCCGCGGCTTTCCTGACCGTGCAAGAGGGCTGCGACAAGTTCTGCGCCTTCTGCGTGGTGCCCTATACCCGCGGCGCCGAAGTCTCCCGCCCCGCCGAGAAGGTGCTGGACGAGGCCCGCGATCTGGTTGAGCGCGGCGTGCGCGAGGTCACCTTGCTGGGGCAGAACGTCAACGCCTACCACGGCGGCATGACGCTGGCCGGGTTGATCCGCGCACTGGCCGAGATCGACGGGTTGGAGCGTATCCGCTACACCACCAGCCACCCCAACGACATGGGCGACGATCTGATCGCGGCCCATGGCGAGGTGCCCGAACTGATGCCCTATCTGCATCTGCCGGTGCAGTCGGGCAGCGACCATATCCTGAAACGGATGAACCGCAGCCACACCGCCGAAAGCTACCTCAAGCTGCTTGAGCGCATCCGCGAAGCGCGGCCCGACATCGTGCTGTCAGGTGATTTCATCGTCGGCTTCCCGGAAGAAACCGAGGCGGATTTCGAGGCCACGATGGAGCTCGTCCGGCAGGTGCGCTACGGCTATGCCTATTCGTTCAAATACTCCACCCGCCCCGGCACGCCGGCCGCCGAACGCCCGCTGGTCGATCCAGCCATGGCCGACGACCGTTTGCAGCGTCTGCAAGGGCTGATCACCCAGCACCAGCAGGAAATCCAGCAGTCGATGGTGGGGCGCGAAGTCTCGGTTCTGGTTGAGAAGAAGGGCCGTCTACCCGGTCAGATGCTGGGCAAGTCGGAGTATCTGCATGCGGTGCATATCGAAGATAGCACGGCACAGATCGGTGATATCCAGCGCGTGCGGGTGACCGAGGCCAAGACGAACTCTCTGGCCGCCGTTCTGGTCTGATCCGCAGCCCCAAGGGGGCTGCAACGGGTGCGCGTCGCCGCGCACCCTTGGCTTGTCAGTAGTTGTGTTTGCGGTGTGACGCGGCATCCGCAAAGATCCGCTTCATCGTCGCTTTCAGCCCCTCAGGGTTGCCGACGAGTGTGTGATCCCGGCAGACCCGTTCTGCCACGGCATGGGCGGTGGCAAAGTCATAGCCCACGGCCACGAGGCTATCCACGAAGACCGAGTTTGGCCGGTCCCAGATCACGTCGTTCCACGGGCCGCGGTAGCAGCTGACGTGGATCACATTGCCCGTGGGATGGGCCACACCTTGGTTGTGATAGGCGTATTTCACGCCCCCCGCGAAAGCGGGCAGCGCAAGCAGGCCGGTGACGGCGGTGGCGAGTAGCGTTTTCATCATAAGTTGGTCCCCCAGTTTTCATTGCAGCAATCAAGATCGGCAAAGCCGCGCGAAGTCCCACCCTCGCGATCCGATGGAAAGAGGTTTAGGTCTAAAGGTGCGATTTTCAAGAAAATTCAATGGCAGGGGCTGGTGTTTGCGAACAATCCCAAGGGCTTGCGCGGGATTGTCGCCAAGCCGTCGTCAATAGCCTGTTTTCGGCGGATCGGGGCAGGGTGAAATGGCCGCGCTCCGAAGCCGTTTTGCCGCTACCCCGCGGTGGATTCGTTGTAAGCCGCCAAGGTTCGGCCACAAAATGTTGATTTCACAGCTTCACAGCGAGACCGTTTTTACCTAACCTGACCCTATACTCAAAAGGCGCGGGTCCGGGGAGGGGTCGCATTTGCCAAAGATAAGAACCAGAAATTAGAATAGGACAAACGCTGTGGGACCCACTATTTCCAAAGCACTGCGCGCCATGGCCAGCCTGACGATGGCAGCGGCGCTGATCGTGGCCAGCACCTCGGTCGATGCGCAGACACCCTCGCAACAGGGCCGCGACAAGGGCGTTTACACGCCGACCATCTGGGTCGACCCGGATGGCTGTGAGCACTGGGTTATGGATGACGGGGCAGAGGGCTATATGACCCCCCATGTCACCCGGCAGGGCATTCCGGTTTGCCGCCGTGGCGATGTCTGCGGTGTGATGGAGGCGGATCAGTTCTTTGCCACCGACAAATACAGCATCTCGCCGCAAGGCCGGGCGCGGCTGGCGAACTTCTTCCAATCGACTGGGGCGGTATCCTACATCATCACCGGCCATACCGACAGCCGCGCGTCGGACGCCTATAACATGCGCCTGTCCTACAACCGGGCCAATGCCGTGGCGCGCATCGCCAATCAAGTGGGTGCCAAGATCGCCGATGTGCGGGGCTATGGCGAACGGATGCCCGCCGTGCCGAACAATTCCGCTGCGAACATGGCCAAGAACCGCCGTGTCGAAATCATCTGCATTCGCTGAAGGGACCGTAAAAGTGATTAAGACAAAACTTCTCATGGTCACAGCCTGTGCCGTCGGCCTTTCGGCCTGTACCGATTACGAAGGCGGTCTGGGCCGGGGCTACCCTTCGGACAAGACCTTTGACCGGGGCATCGACAAAAAGCACCTGAGCAACCTTCAGGCGGGCATCTGGGTCGATCCGAACGGTTGCGACCACTGGATCATCGACGACGGGGTCGAGGGCTATCTCTCGGCACGGCTCGATAAATTCGGGAAGCCGGTCTGCTCGGGCGTGGCGCCACCGACACATACCGCAGGCCACTTCAAAGGTGGCTCCAACATCAAAGACCCGAATTGACCTTGGCGGGCCATATCACAGACCCCGGGCCGGAGCGCGTTGCGCTTCGGCCCTTTTTGTCGCGACGGGTTGGTAAATCGATCCGGTCTGACTATTTCAACATTTAGTGCTTCACAAAGGATACGCGCATTGCCTTCAACTGATCTGATGACACCGGAAACCGCGGCCGAACGGGTGGTGGAATTTCCCGATAACCGCCTTTTGATCGACCTCTGCGGCGCCTATGACGCGCATCTGGCGGCCATCGAGAAATCGCTTGAGGTGCAGATCATCCGGCGCGGCAATCACCTGCAAATTCTGGGCGAGGCTGTTGAGAAGGCCGAGAGTCTGCTTAACGCGCTCTACGTCCGGCTGGAAAGTGGCCGCGCGGTTGAGCCTGCGGATGTGGACGGTCTGCTGCGCATGGGCAACTCCGGCGCGGGCACCGGCGTGCGTCAGGGTGACCAGCTTGAAATGCCGATCTCGGATGCGATCGAAATCCAGACCCGCAAGAAACGGGTTGAGCCGCGCACCGATGCGCAGAAAGCCTATGTGCAATCGCTCTTCGACAACGAGCTGGCCTTTGGCATCGGCCCTGCGGGCACCGGCAAGACCTATCTGGCTGTCGCCGTGGGCGTGTCGATGTTCATCGGCGGCCATGTGGACCGGATCATCCTCAGCCGCCCCGCGGTCGAGGCGGGCGAGAAGCTGGGCTATCTGCCGGGCGACATGAAGGACAAGGTCGACCCCTATATGCAGCCGCTCTACGACGCGCTGAACGACTTTTTGCCGAGCAAGCAACTGGCCAAACTGCTAGAGGAAAAGCGCATTGAGATCGCGCCGTTGGCCTTCATGCGGGGGCGAACGCTGTCCAACGCTTTCGTGGTGCTGGACGAGGCGCAGAACGCCACTTCGATGCAGATGAAGATGTTCCTGACCCGGCTGGGGCAGAACTCGCGCATGGTGATCACCGGCGACCGCACCCAGATCGACCTGCCGCGCGGGGTGCAGTCGGGGCTTCAGGATGCGGAGCGCTTGCTCAAGCAAATCCCCAGCATCAGCTTCAACTACTTCTCGTCCAAAGACGTGGTGCGCCATCCGCTGGTCGCCGCGATTATCGAAGCATATGAGGCCGATAGCGGTGCCGCTTGACGTTATGCTGGAAGATTTCGACATCGTGATCGAAGACGACCGCTGGGCGGCGGTCGACCTTGAGGCGCGCGCCCATGCCGCGGCGCGGGCTACCTTGGGCCATCTCGGCCTTGATGCCGAAGCCGCTGAGATGACCCTGCTGGCCTGCGACGACAGCCGCATCGCCGCGCTGAACGAAGATTTTCGCGGCAAAGCGCGGGCGACCAATGTGCTAAGCTGGCCTGCCGAGGAACGCGGGGCGGTCACCCCGGGCGGCGATCCGCTGCCTGTCGCCCCCGGCATTGACGGGATGCTCGAACTGGGCGACATCGCCTTGGCTTTCGAGACCTGCGCCGCCGAAGCCGCGGCAGCGGAGAAGCCATTAGATGCCCATGTGACCCATTTAATCGTGCACGGGCTGTTGCATCTTTTGGGCTATGACCATGAAAATGACCCCGACGCGACGTTGATGGAGGGGTTGGAGCGCGAAATACTTGGCAAAATGGGTTATGATGACCCATATAAGGAAAATGGGCCTTGAGGGGCTTTGTAACACAGACGGGACCCAATGGGCGATACAGACGGATCATCTGACGCGGCGCAGAGCGCGCTGACAGATGAAGACAGACATGAGCAGCCGGATGATGGCGCGATGCGCACCGGTAATTTCTTTTCTCGGGTGTTCGAGGCGCTAAGCCCATCGGACAGTGAGGACGACACGCCAGAGACCTCGGCAGAGGCTGAGCGGCCCACGGGCCACGGCATGATGAACCTGCGCCGGATGCGGGTCGATGACGTGGCGATCCCAAAGGCGGATATCACCGCCGTGCCGGTCAGTGCCACGCTGGATGAGCTGGTCTCGGTCTTCAAGGAAAGCGGCATGACCCGCCTGCCGGTCTACGATGGCACGCTCGATACGCCCGTGGGCATGGTCCACCTCAAAGACCTTGCGCTAAACCACGGTTTCAATGGCAAAAACACCAAGTTTGATCTGCGCACCCTGCTGCGGCCCTTGGTCTATGTGCCGCCGTCGATGACCATCGGCGTGCTGCTGACCAAGATGCAGGCCGAGCGGCGGCATATGGCACTGGTGATCGACGAATATGGCGGTGTCGACGGGCTGGTGACCATCGAAGATCTGATCGAACAGGTCATAGGTGAGATCGAAGACGAACATGACGTCGACGAGGGCACCTATTGGACGGTCGAAAAGCCCGGCACTTATCTCGCGCTCGCCAAGACCCCGCTGGGGGATTTTGAGGCTGAGATTGGCCATTCCCTGACCGACCATGAAACCGTCGACGAAGAAGAGATCGACACGCTTGGCGGCTTGGTCTTCATGCTGTCGGGCCGCGTGCCTGCGCGGGGCGAGGTGGTCTTGCACCCCGACGGGCCGGAGTTCGAGGTGATCGACGCCGATCCGCGCCGTATCAAACGGTTGCGGGTCCGCACCCAAGGGGCCGGGGGATGAGGCAACGGCTGGCGATGCGGGGCCGGTTGCTGCTGGCCCCCCTCGCCGGGGCCATCGCAGCCTTCGGGCAAGCGCCTTATGAACTGCCTATTTTGCTCTTTGCCGGGCTGGTAGCCGCGTTCTGGCTGTTTCGCGCGCAGGCGGGCGGGCCGGCGCGGGCGGCGCTTTTGGGCTGGGGCTTTGGCTTCGGCTACTTCCTACATGCGCTGCAGTGGATCGTCTCGCCCTTCATGGTCGATGTGGCGCGGCATGGGTGGATGGCACCTTTCGCGCTGATCCTGCTGGCCGCTGGCATGGCGCTGTTCTGGGGGGTGGCTTTTGGCCTCGCCCGCTGGATCGCGCCGAAGCGTGGGCTGGCGCTGACTTGGGCGGCGGTGGAACTGCTGCGCGCCTATATTTTCACCGGCTTTCCATGGGCCATGCCTGCGCAGGCGCTCGTCGGTGTGATGTCCGGGCAGGGGCTTGCTTGGGTCGGCCCCTATGCGCTGAACCTCTGGCTTTTCGCCATCGCCGCGATCTTGCTGCTGCGCGGCCCTTTGAGCCTGCGGTTGGGGCAGGGGGCGTTGGCCTTGTCGACGGTGCTGCTGTTGCTGCTGCCCCCGCAAGCGCCGCCTGCGGTGCTGACCGAGAACGTGGTCCGTTTGGTGCAGCCCAATGCCGCGCAACGCGATAAGTGGAACCCCGATACCTTTGAATTCTATTTCTCCCGCCAGCTCGACTACACTGCCGCTGCGCCGCAAGACGAAGGCGCCGCCCCCGATCTGGTGATCTGGCCCGAGACCGCGATCCCATGGTCGTTGGACATGGCGGGCAGCGCCTTGGATGAGATCGGCGCAGCCTCGGACGTGCCGGTGGTGCTTGGCGTGCAGCGCCGGTCGAACATGCGCTATTACAACTCGCTTGTTGTGTTGGACGAAGGCGGCGCGGTCGATCAGCTTTATGACAAACATCACCTCGTGCCTTTTGGCGAATACATGCCCTTGGGGGATCTGATGGCGCGTTTCGGGATCCACGGCCTCGCCGCGCAGGAGGGGAACGGCTTTTCCAGCGGGCCGGGGGCGCAGGTTTTGGATCTGGGGCCGCTCGGCGCCGCATTGCCGTTGATTTGCTACGAGGCCGTCTTTGCCCATGATGTGAACGCCGCGCCAGCGCGGCCCGCATTCCTGATGCAGGTCACCAATGACGCATGGTTCGGCAAGGCCGCAGGCCCGCGTCAGCATCTGGTCCAAGCGCGGATGCGCGCGATTGAGCAGGGGCTGCCCATGGCCCGGGCGGCCAATACTGGCATCTCGGCGATGATCGACCCGCAGGGGCGGGTGATCGCTTCGCTGCCGCTCAATTCCGCGGGCTTCATCGACGCGCCGCTGCCTGCGCCATTGGCACCAACGCTCTACAGTCGCAGCGGTGATTTGCCTTTGATCCTGCTTCTGACCCTCTGCCTTGCCGGGCTTGCCGTGGCCCGCCGTCGCAGCCCGGGGAATGCCGATTGACCATCCACCAGCGGTTGTCTAAGCCGTTGGGAGAGCACCACAACGGCTTCCTGACGTGGTGCGTAATTTTTATTGGAGCACTACATGTCCCGTCAGAACTATACTTTCACTTCGGAATCCGTTTCCGAGGGGCACCCGGATAAGGTCTGCGACCGGATTTCCGATGCCATCCTCGACGCTTTCATCAGCGAGGAACCCGAAGCGCGGGTCGCCGCCGAAACCTTTGCCACCACCAACCGCGTCGTGATCGGGGGCGAGGTCGGGTTGGCCAACAAGACCAAACTGGACGAGTACCTAGCGGGTGTCGAGGACATCGCCCGCGCCTGCATCAAGGACATCGGTTACGAGCAGGATGAGTTCCACCACGCGACATGTGAGATCACCAATCTGCTGCACCCGCAGTCGGCGCATATCGCCCAAGGCGTCGATGCCGCCGATGGCAAGGAAGAGGGCGCAGGCGATCAGGGCATCATGTTCGGTTTCGCCACCGATGAGACGCCCGAGTTGATGCCCGCGCCGATCCACTACGCCCATGCGATCCTGCGCCGTCTGGCCGAGGTGCGCAAAGACGGGACCGAGCCGACCCTGCGGCCCGATGCGAAAAGCCAACTCTCGGTGCGTTACGAGAACGGCAAACCGGTGGGCGTAAGCTCCATCGTGCTGTCGACCCAGCATGAGAGCGAAAGCCAGACCAGCGCCGATATCCGCGAAATCGTGGAGCCCTATATCCGCGAGGTGCTGCCCGAGGGGTGGATCGACGCCGACACCGTTTGGCATGTGAACCCCACCGGCGTTTTCGTGATCGGCGGGCCGGATGGCGACGCGGGCCTCACGGGCCGAAAGATCATCGTCGACACCTATGGCGGGGCCGCTCCGCATGGCGGCGGTGCGTTCTCGGGCAAAGACCCGACCAAGGTTGACCGTTCGGCGGCCTATGTGGCACGCTATCTGGCGAAAAACGTCGTGGCGGCAGGGCTGGCGAACAAATGCACCATCCAGCTGAGCTATGCGATTGGCGTGAGCGAGCCGCTGTCGATCTATTGCGACACCCATGGCACCGGTGACGTGCATGACGCCGCGATCGAAAAAGCGATCCGCCAGATCATCGACCTGACCCCGCGCGGCATTCGTGAGCATCTGCAGTTGAACAAGCCGATCTACCAGCGCACGGCGGCCTATGGCCACTTTGGCCGCGCGCCCGACGCGGATGGCGGTTTCAGCTGGGAGCGCCGTGATCTTGTCGATCAGTTGAAAGCGGCTGTGTAAGTATTGAGGGGGTGGGCGACAGCGCCCCCCCTTTTCGCGGCGGGGGTCAGCCCCGTTTCGCCTCGACCAAGGCCACGGCGGCGGCCACCGCATCTTCAATCGCCATTTCCGTCGTGTCGATCTGCTTGGCATCCTCGGCAGGTTTCAGCGGTGCTTGGTCCCGGCTCATGTCGCGCAGGTCGCGCTGGCGCACGTCTTCCAACACATCTTCATAGCTGGTCTCGATCCCTTTGCCCGACAGTTCGGCGAAACGGCGCTGTGCGCGCACTTCGGGGCTGGCGGTGATGAAGAGTTTGACCGGCGCGTCGGGGCAGATCACCGTGCCGATGTCGCGCCCGTCGAGCACCGCGCCGCCCGCGCGGGTGGCAAAGCTGCGCTGGAACCGCACAAGGGCGGCACGCACCGCGGGGATCACCGCCACTTTGCTGGCCTCTTGGGCAACCTCGGGGCTGCGCAGAGTAGGGTCTTCCAGATCGACGGGGGCGAGGGTCTGGGCCGCTTCTTCCGGGTCCATCCCGGTGAGGGTCTTGGCCGCGACCGCGCGGTACAAAAGCCCGGTGTCGAGATGCGCAAAACCAAAATGCGCCGCCACCGCCTTGGCCACGGTGCCTTTGCCCGCCGCGGCGGGGCCGTCGATGGCAACGGTGATGCCGTTGGTTTTGTTATCCGTCATCGCAAATTCCTTTTGTTCCGGGCCCGCAGGCCAAGCAGCAGGGCCGCCGTGAAGCAGCCCGCCAGTATCACCCATTTCGCCTTTGTGAACAGGCTCGCCGTAGCGACGGCCTGCGCGGTGATCCGGTCCGGCCCCAATTCGACCAGCCGCCCGATCAGCATGTTTTCGGTGTAATCCGCCCCCAGATACAGCGCCACGGCCAGCGTCAGCCCCAAGCGCAGCCCGCCCACCGACCAGCGCCGGAACCACAGCAGGAGGGCCAGTGCCAAGAGGGCGGGAAAGGCGGTGTCGGCCAGCCGGAACTGGCCCAGATACAGCGCCGTCTGCTCGGGGCTGAGTGCTGACAGATAGGCGCGCGCCCCGGGCAGATCATAGCCCAGAAGCCGCCCGTCCAAGACGCCGATGCCCGCCGCGCGCAGATGTGTCTCGGCAAAGCCCGCAAGGGCTGCAAAGGCCAGTGCAGCGCAAAGGCTGAGCCAGATCAGCCGGTCGCCTGTCACGCAGGCAACCGTTCGACCTGCGCACCCAAGGAGGCCATCAGCGGCTCGAAGATCGGGAAGGAGGTGGCGATGGGTCCGCCGTCATCCACCTGTACCGGCTGTTGCGCGACCATGCCAAGGATCAGGAACGACATGGCGATACGGTGGTCGAGATGGCTCTGACAGGTTGCACCGCCGGGGATATTGCCGTGGCCCAGACCTTTGACGGTCCACCAATCCGGCCCGTCTTCGACCGCGACCCCATTGGCGCGCAGCCCGCTGGCCATGGCCTCAATCCGGTCGCTTTCCTTGACGCGCAGTTCCTTGACGCCGCGCATCACGGTCTCGCCCGTCGCACAGGCTGCCACGACCGAGAGCACTGGGTATTCGTCGATCATGCTCGCCGCGCGTTCGGCGGGGACTTCGATGCCCTTGAGGTTGGGCGAGAATTTCGCGCGTAGATCGGCCACAGGCTCGCCGCCTTCGGTGCGTTCGTTTTCATAGGTCAGGTCCGCGCCCATCTCGCGCAGGGTGGTGAACAGCCCCGCTCGCGTGGGGTTCAACCCGATGCCGGGCACCAGCACGTCCGATCCGGGGACGATCAGCGCCGCGCAGACAGGAAAGGCGGCGGAGGAGGGGTCGCGCGGCACGTCGATATGCTGCGGCTTCAACTCGGGCTGGCCGGTCAGGGTGATGACGCGGCCCTCGTCGGTCTCTTCAACCGTGATCTCGGCGCCAAAGCCCGCCAGCATCCGCTCGGTATGGTCGCGGGTGGCCTCGGCCTCGATCACCACGGTTTTGCCGGGGGCATTCAGCCCGGCCAGCAGCACTGCGGATTTGACCTGCGCCGAAGGCACAGGCACGGTGTAGCGCACTGGCACAGGCTCGGCCGCGCCGACCAGCGTCATCGGCAGGCGGCCCCCGGCGCGGCCCACGGTTTGCGTGCCGAACAGCGCCAGCGGGTCAGTCACCCGCGCCATCGGGCGGCTGTTGAGGCTGGCATCGCCCGTGAAGGTGACCGAGATCGGAGAGGTCGCCATCGCCCCCATCAACAGCCGCACGCCGGTGCCGGAATTGCCGCAGTCGATCACATTGTCCGGCTCGGCAAAGCCGCCGACACCCACCCCGTGCACGGAATAGGAGCCGCCGCCGTGGTCGACGACCTCGGCCCCGAAAGCGCGCATGGCTTTGGCGGTGTCGAGCACGTCTTGCCCCTCCAAAAGCCCGGTGATCGTGGTCTCGCCCACGGCCATGGCGCCAAGGATCAGGCTGCGGTGCGAGATCGACTTGTCGCCGGGCACTTCGGCGGTGCCGCTAAGCGGCCCGCAGGCGCGCGATGACATGGGAATGGGGCTGCCGTGACTGGACATGAGGTACCTCTGATCTGCTCAAGGTTCCTATTATCGCAGGCGGGCGGCAGCGTCCATCGCCACGCGTGCGATGGATTGGAAACGGGGTGGTATCAGGCGCAAATACTTAGCGTTTGCGGAAGGTCAGGTAATGCGGGGTGCGCCCTTCGCGCAGCGCCTTTTGCTCATAGCGGGTCGAAATCCAGTCATCCCAAGGCGCGCGCCAATCGTCAGGCCCTTCGGCCAGCCAATCAAACCCATGCTGCGGCACCTGTTCGAGCGTCTGGCGAACGTAGTCCTCGATATCCGTCGCCACGCGGAAGATCGCGCCGGGTTTCAACACGCGGGCCAGCGGCTCCAGATGCTCGGGCGTGACAAAACGGCGGCGGTGGTGGCGGGTTTTCGGCCAAGGATCGGGATAGAGCAGGAACGCCCGGTCGATGGAGGCTTCGGGCAACACGTCGAACATATCGCGCACGTCACCGGGGTGAATGGCAAGATTGTCCACGCCCGCGCGCCGGATTTTGCCCAGCAACATGGCGACGCCGTTGATGTAAGGCTCGCAGCCGATGATGCCTACATCGGGGTTCTGCCCGGCCTGATACACCAGATGCTCACCGCCGCCAAAGCCGATTTCCAGCCAGACCTTGCGCCCGCCAAACAGCGTATCAAGGTCAAGGGGCCTTCGGTCGGGATTGCTCTCCCAATCGACGGCCCCCGGCGACAATGCGTCGAGGTCTTCGTCGATATAGGTCTTTTGCGACTTCTTCAGCGCTTTGCCTTTGAGGCGGCCATAGAAGTTGCGGCGGGGGCGTGTTGTATCACTCATGGCGGCTCATGTAGCGGCCCCGCCGCGCCACCGCAACATTCCTCTGCAAGGCTGGCGGCGAATAGGGGCGGGTTAACCATTTGTTAGGCTCCGTGGGTCTAAATGCCGAGGCAAAGCAGGGGGACGGCTGATGAGCGTGGCAAGGCGCGGAAGCGGTGCAGGCGATAGGGCGAATGGCGCAGCTGAGCCTTTGGCGGCGGCGCGCATCCTGATCGTAGATGACCAGCGCTTTGACCGGATGCGGATCAAACGGCTCTGCGGCGGGCTGGACTTTCCTGTCTCTTTGACAGAGGCGGAGAGCCTCGCCGCCCTCGGCCAGCAGTTGGATGAGGGGGCGTTTGACCTGATCTTGCTGGACTACAACCTGCCCGACGGGGATGGCCTGCGCGGCTTGCAGATGATCCGCGCCCATCCACACAACGGCGGTGTGGCCACGGTGATGGTCACCGGGACGGAGCAGAGTGACGTCGCGATCGAAGCGCTGCGCGGCGGTTGTAGTGACTATATCGCCAAGGATGAGCTTTCGCAAAGCACACTCAGGCGTTCTGCCTTTCACGCGCTTCACAAGACCGCTCTGCAACTGAGCGTGGCCACGCAGGAGCAAAAACGGACTGAGCTGCAAAGCGTTCTACGGCGGTTCACCGAGGAATGCGCGCAGGATATCAAGCCGATGGTGAATGAAAGCATGCGCGCGCTATGCGCCTTGGACCGGTCGAACCCCGCCGCCGTGGCGGAGGCGTTAGGAAAGGTCGACTACACTTTCTTGCGTCTGTGGGAGTTCGTTGAGGATCTTGCCAGCTATCAGGGCAGTGACCTTGCCGAACGCGATCTTGCCGATCCGCCGAAACCCGCGCCGGGGCTGGGCGCGGGCTGGGGCGGGCGAGCGGCGGCTTACCGCGGCAGGGGCCGTGCAGATCGCTAGGAAAAGGTTGCAGCGCCGCGATGGCTCTGATGCATTGTGGTGCCCTCTATCCCCGGGCGCGCTACGGAACCCTCGCCCGGCAGAACCCCGCATATCCCCCGGCCAGCACGCCATAGCCCTTGCAGGAGCGCCAAAATTCGCCTATACGCGCCTTGTCTAAGGGGCGGTTACAGCTTCGGACGCGATATAGCGGGCAGGGTCGGTACTAACCGGCCCTCTTTTGTTTGCGTTCGGCTGCGGGTCAACCGCTGTGCTTTTATGTCGGAGCTTCTCTGACAAGATCGGCACGGTGCCACCACAACGACCAATTGCAACTCCAGACCGGCGGAGACAACCGCGCGGCCAGAAACATTTGATAAGGATACGAAAAGCTACATGACCAAAGCAATGGACGAATTCGAAGCGCTTCTTAACGAGAGCTTTGAAATGGACACGCCCCAAGAGGGCACAGTCGTCAAAGGCAAGGTGATCGCTGTCGAAGCGGGCCAAGCCATCATCGACGTCGGCTACAAAATGGAAGGCCGCGTTGAGCTGAAAGAATTTGCTGATCCCGGCGAATCCCCCAAAATCGAAGTTGGCGACGAAGTCGAAGTTTTCCTTCGCCAAGTCGAAAACGCGCGTGGCGAAGCCGTCATCAGCCGCGAAATGGCCCGCCGTGAGGAAGCCTGGGATCGTCTGGAAAAAGCCTATGCCGCAGAAGAGCGTGTCGAAGGCGCGATCTTTGGCCGTGTCAAAGGTGGCTTCACCGTCGACCTCGGCGGCGCAGTTGCATTCCTGCCCGGCTCCCAAGTCGACGTGCGCCCCGTACGCGACGCAGGCCCGCTCATGGGTCTCAAGCAGCCGTTCCAAATCCTCAAGATGGACCGCCGTCGTGGCAACATCGTTGTATCGCGCCGTGCGATCCTCGAAGAGTCCCGCGCCGAACAGCGTGCCGAAGTCATTGGCAACCTGACCGAAGGTCAGACCGTCGATGGTGTGGTCAAGAACATCACCGAATACGGTGCGTTTGTTGACCTTGGCGGTGTCGACGGCCTGCTGCACGTCACCGACATGGCATGGCGCCGCGTGAACCACCCGTCCGAAATCCTGTCGATTGGCGAGACCATCAAGGTTCAGGTCATCAAGATCAACAAAGAGACCCACCGCATTAGCCTCGGCATGAAGCAGCTGCAGGAAGATCCATGGGATTTGGTTGGCGCGAAATACCCGCTGGGTTCCGTGCACAGCGGCCGCGTGACCAACATCACCGACTACGGCGCATTTGTTGAGCTGGAGCCCGGCGTCGAAGGTCTGGTCCACGTCTCCGAGATGTCCTGGACCAAGAAGAACGTGCACCCCGGCAAGATCGTGTCCACAAGCCAAGAAGTCGAAGTCATGGTTCTGGAAATCGACAGCGCCAAGCGTCGCGTTTCCCTTGGTCTCAAGCAGACCATGCGCAACCCATGGGAAGTCTTTGCTGAGACCCACCCCGAGGGCACTGAAGTCGAAGGCGAAGTCAAGAACATCACCGAATTCGGTCTGTTCGTTGGCCTGCCCGGCGACATCGACGGCATGGTTCACCTCTCCGACCTCAGCTGGGACCAGCGCGGCGAAGAAGCGATCCAAGACTACCGCAAAGGTGACGTGGTTCAGGCCGTTGTCTCCGAAGTGGACGTTGAGAAAGAGCGCATCTCGCTCTCGATCAAGAACGTCGGCGGTGACAAGTTCGCCGAAGCCGTGGGCGGCGTGAAGCGCGGCTCGATCGTGACCGTGACCGTGACCTCCATCGAAGATGGCGGCATCGAAGTCGAATACGAAGGCATGAAGAGCTTCATCCGTCGTTCCGACCTCAGCCGCGACCGTGCCGAACAGCGCCCCGAGCGTTTCTCGGTCGGTGACAAGGTCGACGTGCGCATCACCAACGTTGATGCGAAAGCACACCGTCTGGGCGTTTCCATCAAGGCACGCGAGATCGCGGAAGAGAAAGAGGCGGTACAGCAGTACGGTTCCTCCGACTCCGGCGCGAGCTTGGGCGACATCCTTGGTGCGGCGCTGAAAGGCGACGACGAGTAAGCATATTCCACGTTGAAGATGTGATCTTAGCGAAGGCCCCGCATGGCCACATGTGGGGCCTTTTGCTGTTCAGGGGGCGGGGTCGAATCGCGAAGCGGGTTTTGACCCTTATGCCCAATCCCTACGCGCCGTGGCCTTCAGCGGCGGCAGGCGGCGGAAAAGGGCCGAAATAACAGAGGTTTCGCTGCGAAAAATCTATCGCGGCGTTGGTGGAACACCTTCCCGTGTGGGGCGTTATTTCCTATAGTCGGATAAGACATCAATAAATTCTCGGGGGACGTGCCATGATCCGGTCGGAACTGATCCAGAAGATCGCTGACGACAATCCGCATCTTTATCAACGTGATGTTGAGCGGATCGTAAACACGGTCTTTGATGAGATCACGGGCGCCATGGCGCGTGGGGACCGGGTTGAATTGCGCGGCTTCGGTGCTTTTTCCGTTAAAAAACGCGATGCCCGTGTGGGGCGCAACCCGCGCACCGGTGAGACGGTGAATGTCGAAGAAAAGCATGTACCCTTCTTCAAGACGGGCAAGCTCTTGCGTGACCGGCTGAACGGGAAAAGCTGATGCGTTACATTCGTTATGCCTGCATCGCGCTTTTCGCGATTGCGCTGGTTTCCGTTGCTCTGGCGAACCGGAATATCGTGACACTTCAAGTGCTTCCGACCGAGATTTCAGGTTGGTTTGCCGTGAACCCCTCTATCGAACTGCCGCTCTTTATCGTGATCCTTGGCGGGATCATCGTAGGGCTTTTGGTGGGCTTCGTTTGGGAATGGATCCGCGAACATGGCCACCGGGCCGAACTGGCGCGGCAGGCGCGTGAGCGTCGTCGGTTGGAGCGTGAGGTGATCCGCCTCAAGGAAGAGAAGCATCAGGGCAAGGATGAGGTGCTGGCGCTGCTCGACGAAGCAGGCTAAACCCCACCCATGCCTGAGAACGTTAACGTAAAAATCTGCGGTTTGACCGACCCTGCCGATGTGCCCGCCGCCCTTTTAGCGGGCGCACGCACCTTGGGGTTTGTCTTTTTCGAAAAATCCCCCCGCCATCTGTCGCTGGAGGCCGCGGCGCATATGACCGAGGCAGTGCCTGACGGCATTTGCAAGGTCGCGCTGACCGTCAATGCCGACGATGCGGCGCTAGATGCGTTGCTGGCTGCGGTGCCCTTTTTGGACATGCTACAACTGCACGGCAGCGAAAGCCCTGCGCGGGTGGCCGAGGTCAAGGCGCGCTATGGGCTGCCGGTGATGAAGGCCGTGGGCGTGGCGGATCGCGATGATTTGGCGCTGCTGAACGACTATGTCACAGTCGCGGATCAGCTTTTGGTTGATGCCAAGCCGCCCAAGGATGCGGTGCTGCCGGGGGGCAACGGTTTAGCCTTTGACTGGCGGCTGATCGCTGGGCGGCGCTGGCCCAAGCCTTGGATGCTCGCCGGGGGGCTGAACGCCGAGAATGTGGGGGAGGCGATTGCCCTCACCGGGGCGCGACAGGTTGATGTCTCTTCGGGGGTCGAGAGCGCGCCGGGGGTGAAGAATGCCGAGCGCATTCGCGCCTTCTGCGAAGCGGCGCTGAAGTAAACTCTTCTAGTTCAAAAAAAAGGCCCGGTGGCGATGCCCCGGGCCTTTGTCGTTCTGGTGCCGTAACTGGCGATCAGATCGATTGATCGTAATCGCCGACGCCCGGCTCGGTGCGGATCACCGCATCGATATCGGCGAAGATCGCGCGCATTTCGGCGTCAGATTCGGGGCTTTCGCAGACCACGACCAGGTTCGGCGTGTTGGAGGAGGCCCGCACGAGGCCCCAGCCGCCGTTGTCGAGCATGACGCGTGCGCCGTTGACGGTAATGACCTCGGCAATCGCGCGGCCGCCGATCTTGTCCCCGGCATCGGCCTTGGCGGTGAGCTTCTCCACGATCCGGTCGAGGATGTCGTATTTCTCGGTGTCCGAGGCATAGGGCGACATGGTGGGCGTCGAATAGGTCTGGGGCAGGGCGCGGCGCAGGTCCGACATGGATTTGTCTGGGTTGCGGTCCATCAGCTTGCAGATTTCCACCGCGACGCGCATGCCGCAGTCATAACCCCGGCCAATCGGCTCGGCCAAGAAATAGTGGCCGGACTTTTCGAACCCCGCCAGCGCGCCCAGTTCTTTGACACGGCGTTTCATGTGGCTGTGGCCGGTTTTCCAATAGTCCGCCTTGGCCCCGTGTTTTTGCAGCTCAGGGTCCGAGGCGAAGAGCCCGGTGGATTTCACATCTGCGACGAAAGTGCTGTTTGGGTGCAGTTTGGCCAGATCGCGGGCCATGATGACGCCCATCTTATCGGCGAAGATTTCTTCGCCCTCGTCATCCACCACGCCGCAGCGGTCCCCGTCACCGTCGAAACCGAGCGCCAGATCAGCGCCGGAGGCGCGGACGCTGTCGGCCATGTCGTGCAGCATCTCCATGGCTTCGGGGTTTGGGTTGTAATGGGGGAAGGTGTAGTCGAGCGTGTTGTGGCTATCGACGACCTCGACCCCCAAGCGGCGGAACAGCTCGGGCGCGAAGGCCGACGCGGTGCCATTGCCGGTGGCGCAAACGACTTTCAGTTTGCGGGTCATTTTGAAGTCACCCACAAGGTCATCCAAATAGGCTTCGCGCACGCCGTCGACGAACTCATAAGCCCCGCCCGGACGCCGTTCACCACGGCCATTCAGGACGATGTCGCGCAGCTCGGCCATCTCGTCCGGGCCGTGGGTAAGGGGGCGCTGAAACCCCATTTTGACGCCGGTCCAGCCGTTCGGGTTGTGGCTCGCCGTGACCATGGCAACGGCAGGGGCATCGAGGTGGAACTGGGCGAAATAGGCCATTGGGGAAAGCGCCGGGCCGATATCCTTGACCGTGATCCCGGCCTGCATCAGCCCCAGCATCAGCGCATTTTTGATCGAGAGCGAATAGTCGCGATAGTCATTGCCCACGGCGATGACAGGCTCGATCCCGCGCGCATGCATCTGTGTGCCAAGGCCGAGGCCGAGGGCGGTGATGCCGGGCAGGTTGATGTCGTCGGGGTATTTCCAACGCGCGTCATATTCGCGAAAGCCCGTCGGGGTGATCATCGCATCGCGCAGAAATTCCCAAGTGTTCGGGGTCACGGTGGAGGCCGGTTTACTCACGTCAAATACTCGCTTTTTAAGATAAATTTAGAAAGTCAGCGGATGGCTTTTGGCCAGCGCGTCGAATTGCATCAGCAGGTTGATCAGCCCCGGCATCTGGTCGAGGTAGATCATATTGGGCCCGTCACTAGGCGCGCGGTCGGGGTCTTCGTGGGTTTCCATGAAGATCGCCGCAACGCCAATCGCCGCAGCACCGCGGGCCATGACGGGGGCAAACTCACGCTGGCCGCCCGAAGAGCCGCCCTTGCCGCCGGGCTGGGCCACGGAATGGGTCGCGTCCATCACCACCGGATATCCGGTTTGGGCCATCTGCGGCAGGCTGCGCATGTCGGCGACCAGCGTGTTGTAGCCAAAGGTCGTGCCGCGTTCGGTCAGCAGGATGTTGCGGTTCCCGGTGCTTTCGATCTTATCGACGATGTTCTGCATCTCCCAAGGGGCGAGGAACTGCCCCTTCTTCACGTTCACCGCCTTTCCGGTCTCCCCGGCGGCGAGCAGCAGGTCGGTTTGGCGGCAGAGGAAGGCGGGGATTTGCAGCACGTCGACCACTTCACCGACCTGTGCGCATTGCGCCTCATTATGCACATCCGTTAGCACCGGCACGTCATTGGCGCGGGCCACAGATCGCAGGACTTGCAGCCCCTTTTCGATGCCCAAACCGCGCTTGCCCGAGAGGGAGGTGCGGTTGGCCTTGTCATAGCTGCCCTTGAAGATGAACTGCGCGCCTGCGGCGTCACAGGCCTCTTTCAGAATGCCCGCCACCATCTGCGCGTGGTCTTCGCTCTCCAACTGGCAGGGGCCAGCGATCACGGTGAGGGGACGATCATTGCCGACGGTCAGATTGCCAATGCGCAGCTGGGTCATGAAGTTACCTGTTCTCTTAGAATGGACGCTGTCAGGGACAACATCAGGTAGATGCCTGCAAAGATAAGGAAAGCCAATATCGTGTTTTCGAACTTGCGGGGGTAGGTCGCCTCGTCCGGGGCCACGGGGTTGACCGCCACGGTGAGGTAGCGGACTTGCCTCCCGGCCTCGGTTCGGGCCTGTTCCATTGCGGTTTGCGCGCTTTGCAGCACCATGTCGGCAGAGGCCAGATCGGCCTGCGCAAGCTGTGCGGCGACCGCCTGTTGCGCCAGCGAGTTTTCGCCTTCGTTGGCGGCGGTCATCCGCTCGCGCAGTTTGGTGAGCTGTTCGCGCAGCCGTCGCACATCCCCGCGCGCGCCATCGACCTTGGCTTGGTTCGGGCGCTGGTTGTCGAGCAGGGCGGCGAGTTCGAGTTCCTTTTCGATCAAAAGGGTCTCGTAATTGGTGATCTGCGTGCGGATCGAGGCGATCATCGCCTCGGGGTCGACGTTGTTGTCGACCTGCAGTTTGATCAGCGCCTCCTGCGCCGCGCGGCGGTTCTCCAGCGCGGTTTCATAACCCTCCAGCGCGTCGCGCATCCCGTCTTCGCGCTTTTGCTTGCTCAGGTCATTCACCCGCTCTTCGGCATAGGTGAGCAGACGTTTCGAGAATTCTTCCGAGACCTCGGGATCGGCGGCAATCACCTCCATCCGGATCACGCCTTCGGTCGGGTCGTAGCCGATTTTGACGTTCTTCTTGTAGGTCTTATAGGCTTCTTCGTTGCTGGGATTTTCCGAAAGCCGTTGGATCGCGTCGATCTCAGGGTCGGCGAAATGGGCGCGAAACCCTGCGTCTGCGTCGAGCCGCAGCATCGCGTCTTTCGATTGCAGATAGGCCTGCGTTGCGATGCTGTCGGCGCTATTGGCGAATTGCGTGGGCAGAAGCCCGCCAAAGGGGCTGGAGCCGCCGCCACCTTCGTTCTGAATGATCAGAAACTGGCTTTCGGTGGCATACATCGGTGTGGCGATTTTGTAGAAATAATAGCCGGCGGCGATGGTCGGCAGCATGACGAAAAAGGCCAGCCGGACCAGCAGCATGGCCGCTTTGCGGCGGCGGCGGCGGGTGATGTCGCGCTGAATGTCCGAGATCTCGCGCTGGCGACGTTCGGCGGGGCTGACATCGGTCGAGGGCAGGCCGCGCGGGCCGCGGGGCGTGGTCTGGGGCAGTTGCACCTTCGGGTCGCCCGGCTGACCGCGGGTGGCGGGCAGGCCGCTGTCCGCCGGATCGCCCGACTGCGGCACCACGAGTTCCAGCATGTTGGACCGCTGAAACGGGTCGATCCCCTTGGCCCGCAAAAGGCGCACCGCGTCAAAATCCGAGGTCGGCGCCAGCCCGTGTTTCTGCGCCACCCGCCGCGCCATGCGCAATTGCCGGCCTGTCAGCCCTTCGCGGCGGATCGCGTCGATGTCCTGCTCGGCTGAGACTTCATTGGCGGAAGACACCTCGCCCGAGCGGGCGCTTTCGGAATGGGGGGCTTTGCCGCTGCGGGCGGCATGCTCCAAGGCTTCCTTGCTGTGCGAGGGTTCCACCTCGGTCGCATCGGCGACGGCGCGCAGTTTGGCCTTGCGCGCGGCCTTTTCGGCGTCGGTCTGGCCCGCCTGCGCCTTCTCGGCGCTGCTCGGCGCGGCGCTGCTGCCCGAGGGGGGCGGCGCCTTGCGGATGCGGAATTTTCTAGCCTTGGGTTTCGTAGTCATAGAGCTGTTTCGCTTCTTCCAAGGTATCGAACATATGTAGTTTGCCGTCCAAAAGGACAGCGGCGGAGCGGGCAAATTTCTCAAGCGTATGGGCCTGATGCGAGACGATGATGATCGTCGTGGTCCGCAGCCGTTCTTTCAGAATATCACCCGCCTTGCGGTTGAATTCCACGTCTGTCGTGCCGGGCATGCCTTCGTCAATCAGATAGATATCAAAATCCAGCGCCAACATCAGCGCGAAAGAGAAACGCGCCCGCATCCCGGCAGAATAGGTGCCGAGCGGCTGGTCAAAATATTCCCCCAAACCGCAGAGCCAGCGGCAAAAGCTTTCCACGTAATCAGGGTCAAGCCCATAGAGCCGCGCGATATAGCGGGCGTTCTCCATGGCTGAGACTTTATTGACCACGCCGCCCATAAAACCCAATGGAAACGAGATGTTGCAGCCCCGCCTAATCTCTCCTTCGTCGGGTTTTTCCAGTCCCGCCATCATGTTGATCAGGGTCGTTTTGCCGGTGCCGTTGGGGGCCAGAATGCCCAAGGAGTTGCCAAGCTCCACGCGAAAAGACACCCGGTCAAGAATGACCTTGTGCTGCGATCCCGTCCAAAAGGACTTGGACACATTTTCAAATTCCAGCATTCGCTGCTCCGGTTGGTGCTAAGCGGGGCGTCGCGGCGCCTCTGGTATCAGAGGTATCTTAACCGTTTATTCACGGAATTTGACCACAATATGTCGAAACGCGGGCGTTCGCTGGGGCAGAGTGCCGCGTGGGGCTGTTTGGTGGCGTTAAAACCTGCTGCCCGCAGGACGGGTATCCTGCGGGGGGGGGGGGGGGAGCAAGACGGCAGGGCATATCAGTCTGCGCCCGTGCGGGGGTCAGTGCAACGTGTGGGTGCTCTCGGTCGGGGCCATCTCGCCGATGTAGCTGACGTTCATCAAGGCCGCCTGCGTGCGGTCACCGTCGATGTTTTGCACCGGACCTACCGGCACGGCGCTCATCAGGCCAAGCCGGGTCATCCAGCGGCTGAAGGTGGCGGGCACGATGCCCAGAACATGGCTGGCGCCCATGGCATAGGCGGCACCGGCCATCTGGTTCATCAGCATACGTTGTACGGCAATGCGGCGTTGGGCAGGAACGGCGCTGGTGAGGAACAAGCGGGTGGCTTCCCAGATGTCGTCGCGCACGGGCGCTTTGAAGAACAGCACGTCCTGCGGAATGTCCGGCAGCATCCCCAGTTGCGCATCGCGCAGCATGTAGCTGTATTGCGCGCAGGTCGAGGTGGTGGGCATCAGGCGGACCCCGCCCATGACCTCCCCATATTCATGCAAAACGATCCAGCGTGCGCGGGGCGTGTCGTATTGGTCAAACTCCATCCCATCAACCTGAGGGAGATCCCATTGCTTGTCGTCGATGAAGATTCGGCGCCGCGCCCGGAGGAAGTTAACGAATAATTCCCCGTGCTGATGCATGTTCAAAAATGACAAAGTTGTGGCACGCATATAGGGGTTGGCCCGCGCAAGGGCTTCGGGGCTATAGGGGTCAGTCTCTGTCGATTTGCTGCCAAGCAGCTTTCGCGGAAAGCAATTGTTCTTTACTTCCAACGCCTTAGCGTCCTGTGGGGTCAGTTCGGGAAGAACATCCTGCCAAGATTTTCCACTGAAGCTCCGTCCTTGCAGACTCATGTTGGACCTCAAAAATTCGCTGTAAAAATACCTCTTATCAAGAGGCTAACCTCTAGTTGCATGAAATGGCCATACTTATGTCCCATTTCCGGGTGTAGAAGGGAAGATGATCGCGTCTAACATGTGCTTCGATGCCGAAATGCAACATGTTAAGAGCGTTTGTCGGCAGAATGCCGACATTCGAGCAGCCGACCGAAGAAAACGAGAGCGATGTCGCAGGAAAAAGTAACATACGGCCCGATTCATACGCCGCATCTGGCAGACGCGACAAAGGTGCAGCAGATGCGGGATTATTCCCAAGTCGGCGTTAACCTGTTCTGGCAGCGGCAGATGATCTTTGCGGCGGCCATTTGCCTATCTGCGTTCTACTATGATCTGTGGCTGTCGATCTCGACCGTGATCCTGATCGCGATTTCCGAGACTTTCGACTATCTGCTTTTCCTGCGCATCACGCGTTGGCGCGGACGCAGCCCCCGTTTGGCGCGGCTGTTCATGAACCGCATCTATATTGGCACGGTGCTGAGCGCCGGGGTGATCAGCTATTTCGCCCTTGGGATCGCGCTTCAGCAGGGGGCGACAACGCATTTCCTGCCGCTGTTCTTCCTTTTCGCGGCCGCGCTTTTCGCCTCGATGAACAACCACCATATCCTGCCGGTGCTGATGCTGCGGCTTGCGATCTATGGCGCGACATTCCTCTTCATCCCGATCTGGGACATCGTGCGCACGGGGGCGAGCATCGAATCCGAGCTTTGGACCCAGTTGTTCACCGTGGTCTTCGTCCTCTATTTTATCGTCGATTGCTCTCGCATCTTCCTCAAGATGTACCGCACAAATCTGCGCCAACTTGAAGAGCTGAAGGTCGAGCATGAGAAAACCAAGATCGCGTTCAAGGTGAAGACCGAATTCGTCTCGACCATCAGCCATGAGCTGCGCACGCCGATGACCTCGATCAAAGGGTCGCTCGATATGGCCTGCGCCGGGGTTTTGGGTGAGATGACCCCGCAGATGGAGAAAGTTCTAAAGATCGCGCAGCGCAATTCGGCGCGGCTGACGTCGATCATTAACGAGATTCTCGACCTGCAAAAGTTCGAGGCGGGCAAGATCAGCTTTGATATCGAACCGCTTGAGGTGCAGACCATCATCGAAGACGCGATCGAGCTAAACCAATCCTTTGCAGGCAACCTTGGCGTGACGCTGCGCTATGCCAAACCGTCGGAGCCTGCGGGGATCGCCACGGATGAAAAGCGCCTGCAACAGGTGATGTCCAACCTTCTGTCGAACGCGGCCAAATTCTCGCCCGCCGGGTCGACGGTCAAGGTCACCTCGGTCAACCTTGGCGACAAGGTGCGGATCAGCGTGATCGACGAGGGGATCGGCCTGGCCGAATCCGAGCGCGAAAAGGTTTTTGACGAATTCTCGCAAATCGATTCCTCGGACCAGCGGGCCGTCGGCGGCACCGGGCTGGGGATGAACATCTCGAAACGGATCATCGAAGCCTTGGGCGGGCAGATCGACTATTTCAAGAACGACGGCCCCGGCACGACCTTCTATATCGATATGCCCTTGGGCAATGGTACGGGGAAGGAATTGCCCCATGGGATGGCCGTCAAAGACATGGTGAATGGCGAGGGGCCGATTGGGGATGAACCCTCCGAAAAGCCAGACGGAGAGCGCGCGGCGGCGTAAGTCGCGAGCGCCTCGCTGCCCGGCCTCTCGGCGCGGGCGACATCTGCCCTCACCCCAAAGACAATCTCAAACGGAAAAGGGGGCGGCATTTCTACCGCCCCCGCATTCGGGTCGCCAGTTTGATGCGGTCACGCGACCAACTGCCAGATCACACCCGCAAAGATCGCTCCGACGAAGGCAAAGCCGATGTAGGCGGCGAAAACACGCGGTTTGACCAGGGCCCAGACCGCGATGGCCGCCGGAATGCAGCTTACCCCGCCCGCCACGACAAAGGACATGGCCGCGCCTTGGGTCATCCCTTGCGCCAGCAGCGCGTCGATCAGGGGCACGGCGGCATAGCCATTCAGGTAGGCCGGTGCGCCCACGAATGCGCCCAGAATGATTGGCATGATCCCGGTGCCCCCCAAGACATTGGCGATCCATTCCGCGGGCACATAGGTCAGCATGAGGGCTTCGACCACATAGGCGAGGGCCAGCCATTTGACGAGGAACAGCGCGTTGGTCAGTGCGGTATCGGCAAAGCTCGCCCGGCGGTCGGCCTCTTGCCAGAACTTCCAAACCGGCGCGCCGGAGAACGGTTTGGCCGAAGAACAGCAGCTGCTTTTCGCGGGCTGGGGGCGCAGGGGGTCGTTGAAAATCGGCGTGCGGGACAGGGCCATGACGGTGAAACCCCCGAACATGCCGACGCCAAGCGCCGCGATGGTTTTCGCCAGGGCAAAGTCGAAGCCGAGCGTGCCTGAGGTGATCGCGAACATCGCCGGGTCCATCAGCGGGGAGGCCAGCCAAAAGGCCATCACCGCGCCGAGCGGGGCGCCGACGGCCAGCAGCGCGGCGATGAAGGGGATCACCTCACAACTGCAAAAGGGGGACAAGCCGCCAAGCGCCGCCGCCATCACCACCATCCGCGCCGGGTTGCCCTCAAACGCGCGGGCAAGCAGGCTCTCCGCCCCGCTGGCTTTGAGATAGGCCACGGCCAGCACCGCGAAGGCGATGAAGGGGGCGGTGTGCAAAAGCGCCTCAGACGCGAAGATGACCGTCGGCATGACCTGTGGCGGATCCAGCAGCGCGATCAGCGCCAAGAGCGCCAGCGTGATGCCCCAAGCGCCTTTCAAAAAGGCCAAGCGGTGCAGCGCGGGGAGGGTTTGTGTGGTATCAGCCATGGTTATGCTCCGTGCAGCCTTCGATTGCGTCTGCGCAGCATTCGGTCAGCAGGAAATTCGCCAACGCCTGCACCTCTTCATAGGCGACGGCGGCGCAGATGGTGCTGCGGCCTTGCTTTTCCTGTTTCACCAGACCGGCAGAGGCCAAGAGTTTTAGATGATGTGTCAGGGTCGAGCCGGTCACGCCGGTGCGTTCGCCCAGCGTGCCGATGTTCAGCCCCTCTGATCCGGCGCGCACCAGCGTGCGCAGCACCAGAAGGCGTTGTTCCGATCCAAGCGCCGCAAAGCTGCTGGCGGCGAGGGTGAGGGCGGGGGTTGCGGATTCTTGTTTCATGATTCTAGAAATATCGAAACGTCAGCGCGATGCAAGGTTTATTTCGATAATTGTCGAAGTGATGGCCCGCCGCCCTTTATCTTTTGGCCCTACCGCTTATCTCCTGCTCATGAAGGATATCCGAGATGATCTGGCGGCCTGCCGCCTTTGTGCCGAGCGTTTCGCCGTGACCGCGACCCAGCATCGCCCGCGGCCCATCGTCTGGTTCAAACCCGGCGCGCGGCTGCTGATCGCCAGCCAAGCGCCCGGTAAACGGGTGCATGAGGCGGGCAAGCCGTTCTGGGATATGTCCGGCACCCGCCTGCGCGACTGGCTGGGGCTGGATGAGGCGACATTCTATGACCGCGATAGGGTCGCCATCGTGCCGATGGGCTTTTGCTTTCCGGGCTATGATGCAAAGGGCAGTGACCTGCCACCGCCGCGTATCTGTGCGCAGACTTGGCGCGAACCGGTGCTGGAAATGCTGCCCGATCTGCGGCTCACGGTGTTGATTGGGGCCTATGCGATGAAATATCACCTCCCCGGATTTCGCAATGTGACCGAGGCCGTGGCGGGCTGGCGGGATCATCCGCCGGGGGTCTTTGCCTTGCCTCATCCGTCGTGGCGCAATACCGGATGGTTGAACAAGAATCCCTGGTTCGCGGAAGAGGTCTTGCCCCGTCTGCGCGCCGCCGTGTCCGAGGTGATGAATGACCGACCGCCAAACTGACCCCAAGACCGAGCCGACCCCGCTCGACCAAGCTCATGCTTCGATGACCTCCGCCCCCGACGACGACGCGGCGCGGCTGCGATTTTACGAACGTATCGCGGATGTCGAGCTTTTCATGCTGCTTGAGGATGAGCCGCAGGGCGATCAGATCAGCCCGGTGCTGCTTGATGATAGCTATGTCATGGTCTTCGACCGCGCGGCGCGGCTCTCGGCTCACGTGGGGGAGGCGTCTCCTTACGTGGCGCTCTCGGGCCGTGCGATTGCCGCGATGTTGGAGGGGCAGCCATTGGGCATGGCGGTGAACATCGGTGTGGCCCCGTCCGAGATCCTGCTGCCTGCCGAGGCGATGGACTGGCTGCGCGACACATTGGCCCATGCGCCGGGCGAGGTGGAGGCGGGCATCGACCGCGTGTTCCCGCCGCAGGGCTTGCCCGAGACGCTGATCGCCGCGATTGATGCGAAATTGGCGACGGCCACCGGCATGGCGGCGGGGGCCTTCCTTGTCGGTGTCGAATACAGCGGCGGCGGGCGCGGGCATCTGCTGGCCTTCGTCGGTGCGATCCCCCGCGCGCAAGACGCGCTGGTGCGCGCGGCGTCTGAGGCGCTGACCTTTTCGGGGATCGAGGCGGGGGCGATGGATGTCGGCTTCTTCGGCCCCAATGACGCGGTGGTCGAGAAGCTGGCCCGCATCGGCCTGCGTTTTGACCTGCCGCAGATGGAGCCTTTGCAGAATACGCCCCGGATGGCCCCGGGCAGCGATCCGGCGAAACCGCCGAAACTGCGCTGATCTAGGCCTCAGGCAAAGAAAGAGGCGGGCAGGGCACTCAAGCCCGCCCGCCTTTTTTTGTTTATCCTGACAGTCTTAGCGGCGGCGGTCGCGCCGGGCGCTCATCGGTTGGAAGGCGACGCCGACATGGGCCTCGCAATAGGGTTTGCCCTGCTGCACGGGCAGGCCGCAGAACCAGAAATCATCGGTCGCCGGGTCGCCCACGGGCCATTTGCAGGTGCGTTCTGTCAGTTCCATCAGGCCGATTTTTTTGGCCTTCTTCTCCACTTCGCTGACCTTGGCGAGCGCCTCTGGGCTGATCTCATTGGCCGAAGGCTGCGGCGGCAGGGGCTGGCCTGCGGGGATGATCTGCTTGCGTGCGGGCAGGTTGGGCTTGGGTGCCGGGGCTGCGGCGGGCTCTTCGGCTTCGGGCGCGGGGGCGGCCTCGGCCTCCGGCGCGGCTTTGGCGGCGGGCTTCGTCTTGGCCTCGGCCTTGGGGGCTGCGGGCTTGGCCTTGGGCTCCGGCTTGGCAGTCGCCGCCGCCGCGGCGGCGGGCGCGCCCGCGGTGCGGTTCGACAGGCCCAGACGGTGCACCTTGCCGATCACGGCGTTGCGCGTCACCCCACCCAGTTCCTTCGCGATCTGGCTGGCGGACTGGCCTTCGCCCCACATCTTTTTCAGTGTCTCTACGCGCTCATCAGTCCAGGACATACGGGGTTCCCCAGTTAAAAAGCGGCCCCCTAGCCCGGACCGCTTTGTCAGTGTATTGGCCCCCATTTTATCTTCTGGGGCCGCAGGTGCAAGCGCCGATGCCCCCCTCGGGGGCGGCGCAAGGCGATTGGGGCTTTACGTGGGGGATGAAGGGCGGCTATGCAAGAGCCATGATCAAATCTGCCGCATATTCCATCCGACGACGCTTCGTCCGATAACATGGTGCCCCCCCTTGGGGCGGCGTGATGGCCTGATCTCTCAGCCTGCGTGCTGCATCCTTTCAAAAACAAGCAAATCCCATTGACCCTGCGCCAGCCCCATGCCCTTTTACCGGCGTGACACGGCCCTCTTTCAAGGACAAACAGATGATCCCTTCCGTTCTGCCAACCTATAATCGCGCTCCTTTGACCTTCGTCAAAGGCGAAGGCACTTGGCTGATCGAGGCGGATGGGCGACGTTTTCTTGATCTGGGCGCGGGGATCGCGGTGAACGCGCTTGGCCATGCGCATCCGGCGCTGGTGAAGGCGCTGACCGATCAGGCGCAGGCGCTATGGCATACGTCGAACCTCTACCACATTCCGCAGCAAGAGGCGTTGGCCGACCGGCTGGTGGCCGAGACCTTTGCCGACACCGCCTTCTTTTGCAATTCGGGGACCGAGGCCTGCGAATTGGCTGTGAAGATGGCGCGCAAGTATTTTTACGAGGCAGGCCAGCCTGAGCGGGTCGAGATCATCGCCTTTAACGGGGCCTTTCACGGCCGCTCTTCTGCCGGGATCGCGGCGGCGGGGTCTGAGAAGATGACCAAAGGCTTCGGCCCGCAACTGCCGGGTTTCGTGCATCTCGACCTTGGCGACAGCGCCGCACTTGAGGCTGCCATCACCGACAAGACCGCCGCCATCATGGTTGAGCCGGTGCAGGGCGAGGGCGGTATTCGCGCCGTGCCGGATGCCGAGTTGCAGCAGATGCGCGCGCTTTGCGACGCCCACGGGCTCTTGCTGATCTGCGATGAGGTGCAATGCGGCGTCGGCCGGACCGGACGGCTTTTTGCCCATGAATGGGCAGGGGTAACTCCCGACATCATGATGGTGGCCAAGGGCATCGGCGGGGGCTTTCCGCTCGGCGCCGTGTTGGCCACGGAGAGGGCCGCATCGGGCATGACCGCAGGCACCCACGGGTCGACCTATGGCGGCAACCCGCTGGGCTGCGCCGTGGGCTGCGCTGTGCTGGATGTGGTCGCCGATGCCGCCTTTCTGGCCGAGGTGAATCGCAAATCGGGGCTGCTGCGTCAGCGTCTCGAAGGGCTGGTGGCTGAGCATCCGGAGGTCTTTGAGGAGGTGCGCGGCGCGGGGCTGATGCTGGGCCTGAAATGCAAGGTGGCGAATGCCGATGTGGTCGCCTCGGGCTATGCCCATGAGCTGATCACCGTGCCCGCCGCCGACAATGTGATCCGCCTGCTGCCGCCGCTGACCATTTCCGACGATGAGATTGCCGAGGCGGTGACCCGGCTCGACGCCATCGCGCGTGACCTGACCCCGGCCTGAGCGCCATTCACCCCAAAACATTCCTCGGGCTTTCAAGGCCGTGGCCTTGGACCCCGCAAGACAGAGACGACAGATGAACCATTTCCTCGATATCCACCAAACCGACCCCGCCGATCTGCGGCAGATCATCGACAATGCCGCCGCCATGAAAGCCGCGCGCAATGGCCGCCCGCGCGGCGCGCCGGATGATGACCAGCCGTTGAAGGATCACATGGTCGCGCTGATCTTTGAGAAACCCTCGACCCGGACGCGTGTCTCTTTCGACGTGGGCGTGCGGCAGATGGGTGGGCAGACCATGGTGCTTTCGGGCGCCGATATGCAGCTCGGCCATGGTGAGACCATCGCCGACACCGCCCGCGTGCTGTCGCGCTATGTCGATATGATCATGATCCGCACTTTCGAAGAGCAGACCCTGCTGGAGATGGCGGAATATGCCTCCGTTCCGGTGATCAACGGGCTGACCAACCGCACGCATCCCTGTCAGATCATGGCCGACATTCAGACCTTTGAGGAACACCGAGGCCCGATCAAAGGGCGCAAGGTGGTCTGGTCGGGCGACGGCAACAACGTCTTTGCCAGTTTCGCCCATGCGGCCAAGCAGTTCGACTTCGACCTTGTCTTCACGGGGCCTGAGCCGCTCGACCCCGAGCGCGCGCTCGACGGGCTTTATACGACCGAGCGCGACCCCCAGAAGGCCGTGGAGGGTGCCGATCTGGTGGTCACCGATACTTGGGTCAGCATGCATGATCCGCAATCGGCGCGCGAGCGGCGGCACAACCAGTTGCGCGGCTATCAGGTCAACGATGCGCTGATGGCGCTGGCCAAGCCCGACGCGCTCTTCATGCATTGCCTGCCTGCGCACCGCGATGACGAGGCGACAAGCTCGGTCATGGATGGGCCGCATTCGGTGATCTTTGACGAGGCCGAGAACCGTCTGCACGCGCAGAAAGCTGTCATGCGCTGGTGTCTGGGCGCATGAGCGACGACCCCCGCATCGTTGTTGCGGGCGCGGGGGCGGTGGGCTGCTTTGTCGGCGGGCTGCTGGCCGGGGCGGGCCATGCCGTGACCCTGCTGGCGCGGCCCCGCATTCAGGCTGAAATCCGCACCCATGGGCTGACCCTGACGGATTTCGGCGGCATGGCGCGCTACCTCTCGCCGGATGATCTGAACCTTGCCGGGGGTGAGACCTGCCTGCGCGATGCCGATATCGTGCTGGTCACGGTCAAATCGCGCGACACCGAAGACATGGCCCGGCTGATCGCCCGCCACAGCGCGCCCGGCGTGCAGGTCATCAGCCTGCAAAACGGCATGGGCAACCGCGCGGCCTTGGCCGAGCAACTGCCGCAGCATGATCTGCGCGCGGGGCTGGTGCCGTTCAACGTCGTGGCCATGGGGCAGGGCTGCTACCACCGGGCAAGCTCGGGCGATCTGGTGATCGAGGCGGGCCCGGCTGATCTGGCCGCGCGCCTGTCGCTGCCGGACCTAAAGGTAGAGGAACGCGCCGATATCACCGCCCTGCAATGGGGCAAGTTCCTGATGAACCTCAACAATGCCCTGAACGCTTTAAGCGGTCTGCCGTTGCAAGCGCAGTTGCAGGATCGGGCGTGGCGGCGTCTGATGGCCGATCAATGGGCCGAGGCGCTGGCGGTTCTGCGCGCCGACAAGATCCGGCCCGCCATGACCACGCCGATCCCGGCGCGGCTGGTCCCGACGTTCTTGCGCCTGCCGACGCCGATTTTTACCCGCGTCGCCGCCACCATGTTGCAGATCGACCCGCAGGCGCGGACCTCGATGGCGCAAGACCTCGCCGCGCGCCGCCCGACCGAGATCGACGCGCTCCAAGGCGAGGTGCAGCGCCGCGCAAGGGTGCTTGGCCGCGCGACGCCGGTGACGGATATGGTGCTGCGGGTGATGGGCTGGGCAGAGCTTGCGGATGAAGGGCTGCCGCATCTGCCGGTCACCGCCCTTCGGGCCGAAATGGCGGCAGGGCAGGACCGGCAAGAGGGGTGAGGCGCCCCCGCGCCTGACCTTAGTTCACAAAGGCGTTCAGCACCCAAAAGACGATGCCAGAGAGCAGCGCCGCTGCGGGCACGGTGATCACCCAAGCCGCGACGATCGTCATGAAATGCGAGCGGCGCACCAGCTTGCGGCGGCGGCGCTCTTCCTTGGCGATGCGCTTGACCTCACCGGTCTTGGCCCCGATCCGGCGCAGGCGCCGTTCCATATGCCATTCACGGTAAAAGCCCACGCCAAAGACCCCGCCCACGGCGATATGGGTCGAAGACACGGGCAGGCCGAGCCAGCTTGCCACGATCACCGTGATCGCCGCCGAAAGCGCCACGCAATAGGCGCGCATCGGGTTCAGCTTGGTGATCTGGCTGCCGACCATGCGGATCAGTTTCGGCCCGAACAGGAACAGACCGAAGGAGATGCCGAAGGCCCCGATGATCATCACCCATGTGGGGATGCTCACCTTATCCTCGAAACCGCCGAACTCGGTCGCATGGACGATCGCCGCCAGCGGGCCGACCGCATTGGCCACGTCATTGGCCCCATGGGCAAAGCTGAGAAGCGCGGCGGAGAGGACCAGCGGCAGGCCAAAGAGCGTTTTGACCGAACGGTTGCGGTTCTCCATCCCTTCCGAGGCGCGGCGGATCAGCGGGGCGGAAATGGCATAGACCACAAGCCCCGTCACAAGCCCGATGATCAGGGCGACCGGCATATCGATGCTGATGATCTTTTTCAGCCCCTTGAGCGCCAGATAGGCGGCAAAGACACCGGCCATCAGCCCCACCAGCACCGGCACCCAAGTGCGCGAGGCGGCGATTTTGTCGTCTTGGTAGAGGATGCGCGCCTTGATGAAGGCCAAGAACATCGCCGCCACCGCACCGCCCAGCACGGGCGAGATCACCCAGCTTGCGGCGATCATGCTCATCGAGCTCCAGTTCACCGCGCCAAGGCCCGCTGCTGCGATGCCCGCGCCCATGACGCCGCCGACGACCGAATGGGTGGTCGAGACCGGCGCGCCGACCCATGTGGCAAGGTTGACCCAGAGCGCGGAAGAGACCAGCGCGGCCATCATCGCCCAGATGAAGATGCGCGTGTCCGCGACACTCGCCGGGTCGATGATGCCCTTGGAAATGGTCGAGACGACATCGCCCCCCGCCAGCAAGGCCCCGGCGGATTCGCACAAGGCCGCGATGACGATGGCGCCGCCCATGGTCAGCGCATTGGCGCCGACGGCGGGGCCCATGTTGTTGGCCACGTCATTCGCGCCGATGTTCACCGCCATATAGGCGCCAAAGACCGCCGCGGCGATCACGACAAAGCTGGAGGGCTGTTGCCCGAAGATTACCGCCGCAACGGCACCTGCCACCACGATAAAGGCCAGCGCGATGCCCGGCGCCACGAGGGGGCGGGCGACATAGGTCGCGGCCAGTTCGACTTGCGAAATACGGTTGAGGTCCTTGTCCAGTGTCTTCCACTGGCTGCCCTGCGGTTCCGTTGCCATTCCTGTATGATCTCCGATCCTAACGTTCAGCGGGGGGTGACATAAGGCTACCGAGGGCGCAAGTCACCCTGTCACAAAATTGTAACATCCCGAAACGGGCAGGGGCGGCAATGGGGCAGGGGGGAAATGGCACCGGACAGCGGCCCGGCGCCGAAGGGGCTTAATGGAAGGCAGATAAGATTGCTTTAAGATCAGGCTCATCCACGAGTTCCGATGCCTCTTGCGGGGTGAACCACGCGCGTTTGCGCATGCCCGCTTCGGGGTATTCCTCGCTCAGATCGCGGACGCGGGTGAGGTAGACCTGTGTGGTCACGGGCACGGTCAAACCTTCGCCGAGACCCTTGTCATAGTCGAAAATGCCCATCGGATCGGATTCGATATCCGCATTGGTCACCCCGGCCTCTTCCCATGCTTCCTGCAAGGCGGCCCCGGCACCGTCCAACCCGTCGATCGGCCAGCCCTTGGGCAAAATCCAGCGGCCCGTATCGCGGCTGGTGATCAGCAGGACCTTTTTGCCCGCCTCGGTGTCGCGGTAGCACAGGGCGGCAACCTGCACACGGCGGGGACGTTTGAAAATAGGAAGGACCATATCCTCCCATGCGCGTCTAAATACTTGTGTCATTACAGAACTATGCCTCGGTCGGGTGTTTTTCTTGTTATCCGCACATTATATAGTCTTCCCGAACGCAAATCAAACTGCGGCCCGCCGGATAGGTGGGCTTGGCAGTATGACAGGCTAGAAATGAGGCATGATCGTTATGGCAACTGGCACGCAGGCGGACGGGGGCGCGGCACAGGGCGCAGGCGCCGATATCGGGGTATACGGTCTGGGGACCATGGGCTCGGCACTGGCGCTGAACTTGGCCGACAATGGATTTACCGTGGCGGTCAGTAACCGAGAGGCCGATTGGATCGCGCCGTTCCTTGACGAGGCCGGACCGCTGGCCGAGCGCCTGATCGGGACGGAGCGGCTTGAGGATTTCGTTGCCGCCATCGCCCGCCCGCGCAGCATTCTTTTCATGATCCCCTCCGGCGCGCCGGTCGATGCGATGATCGAGGCGATCAAACCGCTGCTGGATGAGGGCGACACTTTGATCGACGGCGGCAACGCCGATTTCCACGACACCCGCCGCCGCAGTGCCGAACTCGAAGGCACGGGGCTGCATTTCGTCGGCATGGGCGTGTCGGGTGGCGAGGCCGGGGCGCGCAATGGCCCGTCGATGATGGTCGGCGGCAGCGCGCATTCTTGGACCCAGTTCAAACCGATGGCCGAGAAGATTGCCGCGCAATTCGAGGGCACGCCTTGCGTGGCGCATCTCGGCCCCGACGGAGCGGGGCATTTTGTCAAAACGGTGCATAACGGCATCGAATATGCCGACATGCAGATGATCGCCGAAGTCTACGGCCTGCTGCGCGATGCGGGCGGGCAGGGCGCGGTGGAAATTGGCAATCTCTTTGCCGACTGGCGCAAGGGGCCGCTGAACTCCTATCTGATCGAAGTCTCGGCCGCGGCGCTTTTGTCGGTCGATACCCAGACCGGCACGCCGATGGTCGATGTGATCCGCGATCAGGCCGGGCAAAAGGGCACCGGGCGCTGGACCTTGATCGAAGCGCTCAAGATGGGGCAATCGGCCAATACCATCGAAGCCGCCGTCGGCGCGCGCGGTTGGTCGAGCGAGAAGTCTGTGCGCGAAATGGCCGAGCCGCTGTTGCCCGAAGGCGTGCAGGACGCGCCGCTGCCCGAAGAGGCGGATCTGGAAATGGCGCTTTTGGCGGGGCGGATCATCGGCCACGCGCAGGGCTTTCGCATCCTGTCGGCGGCGTCGGAGGAGTTTGACTGGTCGCTCGACATGGCGCGGATCTCCGAGATTTGGCGCGCGGGTTGCATCATCCGTTCGGCGTTGTTGGACGAGTTTGCCGATGCCTTCCGGGGCGAATTGCCCGGTGGACATCTGATCCTCGCCCCCGCCATGCGCAAACGCTTGGAAGAGAGCATTCCGGCGCTGCGCCGGGTGGTGGCGGCGGGCGCATTGCTCGGTGTTGCGTTGCCCGCGCTGTCGGCGGCGCTGGCGTGGTATGACAGCATGCGCCGGGCGCGCGGCACGGCGAATATGATCCAAGCGCAGCGGGATTTCTTCGGTGCGCATGGGTTTGAGCGGATCAGCGAAGAGGGAAAATTCCACGGGACGTGGACGCCTCTGCCGTAAGAGGGCTTATAGGTCCGGAAACAAGCCAAAGGCGCCGGACCATCGCCTGCCCGCCCGGTCGGGGAGGCGATTTCGCCAGGGGCGGTGTCCTCTAGGTAACGCGCTCCTGGGCTGCACGATAAAGTGGCACGAACCGACTGAAGCATCGCCACCCCCCGGGCAGCTGATGTTCCTCGTCACGCCTTAGCGAACGGGTCCACCGGATAGCTCACATGCGCCAAATATAACCCCTGCGGCGGGCAGACCGGCCCGCAGGCGGCACGGTCCTTTGCCGCGAGTGCTGCACCCATATCCGCCACGCTCCAAGACCCCGCGCCGACACGCTCGAGCGAACCGACGAAACTGCGCACCTGATTGTGCAGGAAGGACCGCGCGCGCACGTCGAAATGATACTCCGTCCCGGCCATGGTCTCGACCTGCGAAACCTGTAACCGGTCGAGTGTTTTCACCGGGCTTTCCGCCTGACAAACGGTCGAGCGGAAGGTGGTGAAATCATGTTTGCCCACCAAAAGATCCGCCGCCGCCTGCATGGCTGCGA
Source organism: Sulfitobacter sp. 1A13353 (assembly GCF_043557255.1). Lineage (NCBI taxonomy): Bacteria > Pseudomonadati > Pseudomonadota > Alphaproteobacteria > Rhodobacterales > Roseobacteraceae > Sulfitobacter > Sulfitobacter sp. 1A13353. The sequence goes on from NZ_JBIFFS010000003.1 coordinate 610,176, forward strand.
CATCTAGGCGGTGTTTGATCTGCCAGACCAGCCCCGCTTGATGCACCGCCGGGGCACGGCGGCTGAGAATGCGGAAGTGATAGCGCCGCTCAAGCGCCGAAAAGCGGGCGTGAAAATCCTCGGGCGCCAGCACGCAATCGGTGATCGCGATGGGCTGCGGCTTGAGGTGATAGTTCAGCGCCTCGCCGAGCCGGAAGGGCGACCAATCGCGGGACATGTCGCAATGCGCAACCTGCGCCAGCCCATGCACCCCGGTATCGGTGCGCCCGGCGGCGGCGATGGTGTGGTCACCGGGTTCCAGCTTGGCCAAAGCGGCCTCGATCGCGCCTTGCACTGTGGACTGGTCAACCTGACGCTGCCACCCGTTGAAGGGCGCGCCGTGGTATTCGATTTTCAGGGCATATCTGGGCATGACCGGGGCCTTAGCGCGGGCGGGCGCTTCTGGCAATCCCTGCCTGCCGACCCTATGTTGAGGCCAAAGAAAGAAGGACGGGCGCAGCTTTGGGTATCACAGGCATTGCCGACGGGATTTGGCGGCAGTTTGAGAATGTCACCGACACGGTGGGCGAGACGTTTTTCGAGCCGGTAATCCGGCTTGGGGTCACGGGGCTTGCGCGTTCGGGCAAGACGGTTTTCATCACCTCGCTGGTGGCCAACCTGCTGGACCGGGGGCGGATGCCGGGGCTGCTCGCGGCCTCTGAGGGGCGGATCGAAGCGGCGTTTCTGCAGCCCCAGCCCGACGATACCGTGCCCCGGTTCGAGTATGAGACCCACCTTGCCGCGCTGACCGGAAAGACGCCCCATTGGCCCGAAAGCACGCGGGCGATTTCGGAACTGCGGCTCTCGCTCAAGGTGCGGCCCAATGGGTTGCTGGCGGGCTTCCAAGGGCCGCGCACCTTGCATCTGGATATCGTGGATTACCCCGGCGAATGGCTGCTAGATCTGGCGCTGATGGATGTCACCTATGCCGAATGGTCGGCGCAGGTGATCGAACGGATCGCAAGCCGGGAGGAGGCGGCAGGCTACCGCGCGCTGGCTGAGCGGACCGATCCCCATGCCGAGTTGGAGGAGACCACCGCCCGCAGGCTTGCCGACAGCTTTGCCGACTATCTGCAAACCGCCCGTGCTAATGGCTATTCCGACTGCACGCCGGGGCGCTTCCTGCTGCCCGGTGACCTTGCAGGCTCACCGGTGCTGACCTTCGCGCCGCTGCCGGGATCGGAAGGCGCGCCGCGCAAGTCGCTGATCCGCGAGATGGCGCGGCGGTTCGAGGCCTATAAGAAACAGGTGGTGCAGCCCTTCTTCCGCGATCACTTTTCGCGGATCGATCGGCAGGTGGTGCTGGTTGACGCGCTTGGCGCGATCCACCAAGGGCCGCAGGCGGTCGAGGACCTGCGCGGCGCGATGGCCGATATTCTGGGCGCCTTCCGGCCGGGGACGAACAACTTTCTGACGACGCTGCTGCGGGGCAAACGGGTCGAGAAAATCCTTTTTGCCGCGACCAAGGCCGACCATCTGCACCACAGCCAGCATCCCCGGCTGAGCGGTATCATGCAGGCGCTGATCCGCGAGGCGCGGGACCGGGCGCAATATGCGGGCGCGGGCACGCGGGCCATGGCCATCGCCAGCCTGCGCGCCACGACCGAAGACGTGATGACCCATGGGGGAGAGCCGCTCGACGTGGTGCGCGGCACGCTTTTGAACGAGGATGAGACGCGCGGGCGGCAGGCGGCATTCTATCCCGGTGAACTGCCCGAAGACCCGGCCCATCTGCTGACCCCCGCACGGCAGGGCGCGCAGGAATGGCTGGGGGCGGATTATCAGATCATGCGCTTTGCCCCTGCGGTGTTGGACCTGCGCCCCGGCGATGGGCCGCCGCATATCCGGCTCGACCGTGCGGCGGAATTCCTGATTGGGGACCGGCTGTGAGTGCGGTTGTGACAGGCCCCGCCACCCTGCGCCCGGCGCAGCCCCTCGACGCAGGCGCCGTGGGCGGCATCATGAGCGATTTCGCCCGAAACACAGCGTGGTTGCCCCGCATTCATACCGGTGCCGAGGATATCGCCCATGCCGATGCGATGATCGCCCGGGGCTGGATCACGGTGGCCGAGCGGGAGGGCCGCGTGGCTGGTTTCGCGGCCTGCGAGGGCGGCGCATTGGACGCACTATTTGTGGCGCAATCGGCGCGGGGGCAGGGCATCGGCTCGGCCCTTCTGTGCGCGTTAAAGACGCGGCATAAGTCGCTGACCTGCTGGACCTTTCAGGCCAATGCGCGGGCCATCGCCTTCTACCGCCAACACGGGTTTGCCGAGACCGCGCGCAGCGATGGCAGCGCCAATGACGAAGGGCTGCCCGATTTGACATTGCACTGGCAAAGGGAGGCCGCCTGATGGCCCGCGGACCGATCCTGTTCGACCTTGAGGAAGACGCCAAGCCGCAGCCCTCGGTCGCCGATGCGCCGGCGGTGCCCGAGTTGGACGTCGAGGCTCCGCCGCCCAAGGGCCAAGCGATGCAGATCGCCGCCCGGCTTGCCGCGCGCAAACCGTCGCGCTTGGTGCGGCTGTTCTGGGCGCTGGCGGGGGCATTGGTCACGGCGCTGGTGTCGATCGCGGCTTGGACTTTTGTCACCGACCTGATGGCGCGCTACCCGCTGCTGGGCTGGGCGATGACGCTGCTGATCGGGGCGTTTTTGCTGGTCCTGCTGCTGCTGTCGCTGCGCGAAATGGCGGCTTTCGGGCGGCTGGCGCGGCTTGACGGGCTGCGCCATGATGCGGGCGAGGCGTTGGCGCAGGGGGATCTGACCGCCGCGCGCAGCGTCACGGACCGGCTTGAGGCGCTCTACAAGCACCGTGAGGATACCCGCTGGGGCCGCGACCGGCTGACGGAGCTGCGCGGCGATCAATTCGATGCCGAAGCGCTTTTGGGGCTGGCGGAGAGTGAGGTTCTGGCCCCGCTAGACCGTGCCGCCACCCGCGAGGTCGAGGCCGCCGCCCGGCAGGTCGCCGCCGTGACCGCGCTGGTGCCTCTGGCGCTGGCCGATGTCGCCGCGGCCCTTAGCAGCAACCTGCGCATGATCCGACGCATCGCCGAAATCTACGGCGGGCGCTCGGGCTTTTTCGGCTCATGGCGGCTGACCCGCGCGGTGCTGTTGCATTTGGTGGCGACGGGGGCCGTGGCCGTGGGGGATGATCTGATCGAGCCGCTCTTGGGCGGGTCCATCGTCGCCAAGCTGAGCCGCCGTTTCGGCGAGGGGCTGGTGAACGGGGCGCTGACCGCGCGCGTTGGCGTGGCCGCGATCGAGGTGTGCCGCCCGTTGCCCTTTGCCCGCGAGAAACGCCCCGGCGTGCGGGGCATCATCAAACGCGCGCTGACCGGGGTGCTCGGCGAGGGTTAACCGATCACGCTGCCTCAACCGCTTCGCGCACCGCGCGCAACGGGTGCTGGATCAGGCCGGGCCAAGGCGAGACCTGCAACCCGGGGGCATAGCCCCATCGCGCGCCCTCGGCCGCATGTGCCTTCGTCATCTGTGTGGCCCCGGCGTGGGTTTGATTTCCATCCGCAATGCCCTCGGGCAATGCCGCCTCGGGCAGATCGGTGAAACGCGCGATCCGGCGCAGGGCGCGGGAGGCGTCGGCAACGATATCCTCATAACGCAGAACCATCACCGCATGCAGATAGGGCAGGTCATCCAGCATCTGCACCTGTGCCGCGATCCAATGGTCGATCAACGCCTGCGCTGGCGCATGGACCCATGACGCGACCGAGGCGGCAACGGCCTCGGGGTGGCGCAGGACGACGATGAATTGCGACATGGGAAAGAGTTGCTGCATCAACCGCATGCGGGTCAGGTTCACCGGTGATTTTTCAACCCGCCAACGCAGGTCCGGGGCAAACCACGGCGCCCAGTCCTGCGCCAGCCGGGTCTTCGTCTCCAAACTGTTGAGCGGATGCGCCTCGGTCAGATGTTCCTCAGGGTTGGTCGCGAAATGCATGGGCCGCCCGGATTGCGCCGTATGGGGAATGGCCCCTTGCAGGTAGACCCCCTCATTCTCGGGCGCCGCCGATCCGGTGATGCCACCCGCGCCGGGCAGGGCATTGGCCAAGCGGTTGACCAGCGAGGTGCCTGAGCGGTGCAGCCCGCCGATGAACAGGTAGCGCGGGGGGATTTCTGAGGGCATCACGACGGCTCTGATTGGGGGAGAGAGAGGCGGGGTTCAATGGCAGGCAGCTAGGACGTCCAACCGCGCTGTCCAGCGATGTATGCATTAACATTTGTTATCGGAACGGATGGGCTGTGAGGGGGGTCACCCCTCCATAAGGAGACCCATTCATGTTCATTTGTCACATTGCCCTCGGGGGCTGCCTCACGGCGCCGTCTGTCAACTATGGCGTGACCGAAGATACCGGCGGTCACATCGCCTATATCTTGGGGGCGGCCCGCGCGCAGGCGGCGCGGGGCGATGTGGATGCGGTGCAGATCGTGACCCGTGCTTTCGATGAACCAAGCCTTGGGGCCGTGCACGCCCAGACCGAGCAGCAGGTCAGCCGCAGCCTGTCGATCCGGCGGCTTTGGACGGCGGAGCGGGGGTATCTGAGCAAAGAAAACCTCGCCGCGGAAATTCCCGCGCTGGTGGAGGCGTTCCTCGACGATCTGGCGCAGGCCAAACGGCTGCCGGATGTGATCCACGCGCATTTCGCCGACGCGGCGCAACTGGCGCTGGCGGCGCGGGCGCGGTTCGGCATTCCGGTGATCTATACCCCCCATTCGCTGGCCCTGAGCAAGTCAGGGGCAGAGGTGGATGCCGCCCGTGTCGCGGCAGAGCGGCGCGCGCTGTTGGAGGCGGATGCGGTAGTGCTGTCTTCGCGCGATGAGGCCGAGGTGCAGGTCGCGGCCTATGGGGCGGATGCGCAGGCGCGGGTGCACCGGGTCTCTCCGGGCGTATCGCTGCGCCGCCCGGCTGAGGCCGGGGCGGGCCGTGCGCTCTTGGCCGGTCAGTTGAGCGACCCCGACCGCCCCACGCTGCTCGCCGTGGCGCGCCCCGTGGCCCGCAAGAACCTTGCGACCTTGGCGCGGGTCTATGCGCAAAGCCCCGCTTTGCAGGCGCGGGCGAACCTTGTGATCCTCGCCGGCCAGCATGGCGATGCGCTGCAGGCGAATGCAGAGGCCCGCGCGGAGCTGATCCGCCTGCGGGAGACGTTAGAAGTGCCGGAACTGCGCGGAAAAGTGGCGCTGCCGCCGAGCCATACGCAGGGCGATGTGGCGGCCCTCTATGACCGCGCGGCGCAGACCGGTGGGGTTTTTGTTAACCTCGCACTGCATGAGCCCTTTGGCCTGACCATGTTGGAGGCGGCATCGCATGGCCTGCCGGTGGTGGCCACGCGCGAAGGCGGCCCTGCCGATATCGTGGCGGACCTTGGCCATGGTCTCTGTGTGCCGCCCTGCGATGGCGCGGCCATTGAGGCGGCGCTGTTGAAGCTGTTGGACGATCGCGCATTCTGGACTGAGGCATCGGAAGCCGGGCGTGCCAATGTTGGGCGCTACGACTGGTCGAAATGGGCCGAAGAGGTGCAGCACATCTGCGAAGATATCCGCCACGCCGCGCCCGTGACGACGCCTGCGCCTGTCCTGCTGGCCAGCGATATCGACAACACGCTGACGGGCTGTGCGCCATCCGCCGCCCTGTTCAACGCATGGATCGCCCGGGACCGACCGCTTTTTGCCGTGGCCACGGGGCGCAGCCTGCCGGAAGCACGCCGCATCCTGCGCGATTGGAACCTGCCCAGCCCGCGCGTCTTTATCACCTCTGTTGGGACCGAGGTCTATCTGCCCGATGCCGAGGGGCGGCTGTGTCTGGATGAGCGTTTCGCCCAAAAGCTTGACGCCGGATGGGACCGGGCCCGGGTGGAGCGGGCGCTGAAGGACTTCGGCTTTAACTGGCAAGCGCCGGTTGAGCAGCGGCGGTGGAAGCTCAGCGGTTTTGGTGACATGCGCACCGCGCGCCGGTTGGAGCGGCATCTGGCGCGGCGCGGTGCTGCGGCGCAGATTGTGGCCTCGCATGGGCGGCTGATCGATGTTCTGCCCTTGGCGGCGGGCAAGGGGCCTGCCGTCTGTGCCGCCGCGCGGCGGTTGGGCATGCCGATGGACCGGGTTGTCGTGGCCGGGGACAGTGGCAATGATTTCGACATGTTGCAGGCGGTGGAGGATGGTCCGGGCCGGGGCATCTTGGTGGGCAATGCGATGGACGGGCTGCGCGAACGTCTGAGCGGCAAACGGCTCTACCACGCCCGCGCGGCCCATGCGGCTGGGGTCTTGGAGGGGTTGGAGACTTTCGGCTTTGCCCTCAACGCGATGGAGCCGCCGGTGAAGATGGTGGCGCAATGACGCGGCCCATCGGTTACTTCGTCCACCATCAGGGGCGCGGCCATGCGGAACGCTGTGCTGCGGTCGTCAACGCGCTGCCCGAGAGCCAGCCGGTGACCGTTTTCTGCGCGAAACCGGATATTTTCCCCGCCTTCACCCGGGCGGTGGAAGTCATCACCCTGCCATCGCTATTCGAGGCGACGGGGGCCGAGGACATCAACGACACCACCAGCGCGCCGGATACGGTGCATTGCGCACCGCTTGGCTGGCCCGGCATCCGGCAGGCCATGGCGCAACTGGCCGCTTGGTTCGCCAGCGCCAATCCGGTGCTGATGATCAGCGATGTCTCGGCAGAGGTGGCGCAGCTTGCGCGGATCTGTTCGGTGCCGCATGTGAAGGTGCTGCAACACGGTCAACGCGGTGATCCGGGGCATCAGGCGGCCTATGACGGGGCGGTCGGGTTGCTTTGTCCCGCCGCCATGGCGCTGGCGCAGCCGGATTGGCCCGCGCGGCATATGGAAAAAACGCATTTCGCCGGCGGCTTGGGCGTCGATGTAAAACGCCCCGATCCGGCGCGGCGCGCGATGTTGCGCGAAAGGCTTGGCGTCGGGCCAGAGCAGCGCATGGTGCTGGTCATGTCGGGCGGGGGCGGCACGGGTTTCGCCTCCGCCCCCTTCGGCATCGCGGCGCGGGCGATGCCCGAGACGGCTTTCATCACCATCGGGCGCATGGCGCGCGATTGGCATGCGACCGAGCCTGCCAACCTGCGCCATCACGGCTGGGTTGATAACGCGGCGGATTATCTGGCGGCGGCGGATATGGTCGTGGCCTCGACCGGGAACACCACCTGCCACCAGATCCTAGCGGCAGAGACACCATGGCTCGCCGTGCCGGAGTGGCGCTATTTCGACGAACAGGTCGAAAAGGCCGAGGCGCTAGCGCGGGCGGGGGCGGCGCATCACCTGCCGCATTTCCCGTCTTCCGTCGCGGCATGGCGCCGCGCGATTCAAGACACCTTCGATGCCCATGACCCCGCCCTGCAACGTGCCTTGGTCAATGAGGATGCCGCCACAGAGACGGCCAATTGGCTGATCGGCCTGACCGAGCAGCTGCTATCAGAAACACCCGAAGATACCGGAGACTTACATGACGTCGTTCACCCCATCCGTGCCTGAGAATACCACAGTTAGCGCGCTGACGCTCGCGCGGGGGCGGGCGGCGCATCTGCGCAATGTGATCCTTGGCCTGACCCGTCAGACCCGGCAGCCGGATGAGCTGGTGATCGGGGTCATGCAGGACACGCTTTACGACGACCTGCCGCAGACCGATTTCCCGATCCGGCAGGTTCAGGTGACGGGCAGCGAATTGCCCCTCTCACGCGCGCGCAATACCGTCGCGGCAGAGGCCAAAGGCGACTGTCTGGTCTTTCTCGACGTGGATTGCATTCCGGCGCCGGAGCTGATCGCCGATTATATGGGCTATGCGGTGCCGGGCAACGGGCTGATCATGGGCGAGGTCAACTACCTCCCGGCGGGAACCGCCACCGAAGGTTGGGATTATCCCAAACTGGAAGCCGTCGCCGTGCGCCATTCCGACCGTCAGGGGCCGCCTGCCGAGGGGCTGAAACGCTGCAACGATTACCGCTGTTTCTGGTCGCTCAACTTTGCCATCCACCGCGAAGATTGGGACCGCTCCGGCGGCTTTGACGAGCGTTTCACCGGCTACGGGGGGGAGGATACCGACTTTGGCCGAGAGTTGGACGAACGCGGCGTGCCGATCCACTGGGCGAAGGGCGCGAAGGTCTTTCACCAGCATCACCCGCATTGCATGCCGCCGATCCACCACATCCCGTCGATCCTGCGCAATACCGAGATTTTCGCCGATAAATGGGGCCATCGCACCATGAACCACTGGCTCACCGCCTTTCGCCTGATGGGGCTGGTGGGGAGCGACGGCGACGCGCTGGTGCAGTTGCGCGAGCCGGATGCGGATGACTTCGCGCTCTGCGAGCAGCAGTCGGACCAGCCTTACGCCAATACCGCTCGGGTGTTGCGTTATCTGCGCGGCGAAGAGCGGATCGCGGCGGAATGACCCTGCGCACCGCCATCGTCGGCCATATTCGCCACCCCATCGCCGCCCCCTTCAAGGGCGGCATGGAGGCTTTTACCCACGGTCTTGCCCGGATCTTGGCCGAACGCGGGCATGAGGTGACCCTATTGGCCAGCGAGGACAGCGCGGCGAGCCTGCCGGCGGGGGTGAAGCTGCTGCCGATCTGTGACGCGCATTATGACGCGCGTTTTCCGTGGCATGATTTTCACGGGACCGACGCGCTGAACGACCACCTCGACGCCTGCTATGCCCGCGCCGCGCGGCTCTTGCTGGAGGGTGGCTTTGACGTGGTGCACAACAACGCGCTGCACCGCTTCCTGCCGCGCCTGTCGCGGGCGGAGCGGCTGCCGATGGTGACCTCGCTGCATATCCCGCCGTTCAAAGTGCTGCGGGGCGCGCTGATGGATGGGGCGGCGCCATGGCATCTGTCCTCTGTCGTCTCGGCCCGGCAACGCGGCATCTGGTGGCCCGAGGGCGCGCCCGACACGGCGCATGTGGTGCACAACGGGATTGACCTTGACGAATGGCCACAAGGCGGGCCGGGAGATGGCAGCGCCGTTTGGGCGGGGCGGATCACCCCGACCAAGGGCACCCATCTGGCGGCAGAGGCGGCGCAGATCGCAGGGGTGCCCCTGCGCATCTACGGGGTGGTCGAGCATCAGGACTACTTTAACGATATGGTAAGACCGCATCTTTATGGCGATGTGGCCTATGTCGGGCATCTGGAAACGGCGGCGCTTGGGGCGGCCTATGGGCGGGCCTCGGTGGCGCTCTTCACCCCACAGTGGGAGGAACCTTTTGGCCTCGCCGCGGTGGAGGCGATGGCGACGGGCCTGCCTGTTGCCGCAACCCCGCATGGCGCAGTTGAGGAGGTGCTTGGCGAGGCAGGTGTCATCGCGGCGGAAGATAGCGCAGTTGCCTTGGCGCGGGCCTTGCTACAGGCGCGCGATATCCCCGCCAAGGTGCCCCGCGCCCGTGTGGCACGGCTCTTTGATGCGCAGGCGATGGTGACGAAGTTCGAACGGCTCTATCACGCGGCCCGGGCGCAGAGGGATGTCGCGCTGCCGCGTAAAACCTATCCGGCGATTGCTTTGCAGGTGGAAGGTGCGCCGCAGCCTCTGGCAGAGGCGGGTTAAAGCGCCGCTTCGGCTTGGGGCATATAGAGGTAGGCAGGCTCGAACTGGCCGACCTTATGCAGCCCCGCGCGGTCGTTAATCAGAAGTTTGCCGCCCGTCACAGCACAGCAGCCATGTTCGCGCAGCTCACGCAGGGTGCGGCTGACATGGACCGAGGTGAGGCCGGTGGCATCGGCGATATCGGTCTGGCGCAGGCTGAAGGGCAGGCTCTGACGCTCCATCCCATGGGCGGCGGTCATGCGGGCATCGAATTCGCTCAGGAAATTCGCTACCCGCGCCAGCGCGCGCATGGCGCTGTTGCGCATCACCCAATGGCGGTGGATGGAGGCATCGACCAAGGTCATCAACCAGAGTTTCCGGGCCATCTCAACATCGCCATTGAGCAATTCGCGCAGCGGCTCATGCGAGATGATGGCGACATGGGTATCGGTCAGCGATATCACATCATGGTCGAGTTGCTTTAGCGGGAAGGCGTGCAGATCGACAAACTCGCCGGGGAATTGGAGGGCGACGAAGGTGCTGCGGGCACGCTGTCCGCGCGGCACGCTGCGGGCGATCAACCCATCGAGCAGCAACAGGCTGTGATCCAGAAAATCCCCCCTGCGACTGATCACGGTTCCGGGCGTGAAACGCTCGTGCTGGGTCATCAGCGGGGCAAGCTTGGCCCATTGCGCGCCGCTTAGATGGTCGACCATGCCTGACGGTTTTACGGCCATATCGTGATAAAAGGTGTCTTTGATGGTCACACGCAGGTCTTTCTGCCCATTAGAATTGTCGCGGGTTCCCCAAAACGGAGCCCGCGGAAATAAAGCTTTGTCGAATACCTTATGATGCTGTTTTCGCCGAAAAATTCAAGCGAAGGCCGGGGATCATAAAAAATGTTAAGTCCGGCGGGCGGCGACTCTGGCGGTGTTTTCAGCCCGATTGTCGCGCGTCTTCCGGGGCTTGTCGGGGCAGGGGGGGCTGTTTATAAGCGGGCCCATGACACGCCTCACCGCGATCATTATTCGAATTATATTCCCGGCGCTCTGAGCAATTGAGACGCCGGGCCGAGGTGCTTGAGCCATTCGCACCGACCGAGATTGAATAACCCCCCAAATGCCTAAAGGACGCCCCCCATGTGCGCCGAGACCCCCGACTACAAAGCCACGCTGAACCTGCCCAAGACCGATTTCCCCATGCGCGCCGGATTGCCCAAGCGCGAGCCCGGCTGGCTGGAGCGTTGGGAAAAGATCGGCGTCTATGACCGCCTGCGCGAGAAAGAGGGGCGGGAGCCTTTCACCCTGCATGACGGCCCGCCCTACGCCAACGGCAACCTGCACATCGGCCACGCGCTGAACAAGACGATCAAGGACATGATCGTCCGCTCCCACCAGATGATGGGCTATGACGCGCGCTACATCCCCGGTTGGGATTGCCACGGCCTGCCGATCGAGTGGAAGATCGAAGAGCAGTACCGCAAGAAGGGCCGCGACAAGGATCAGGTGCCGATCAACGAGTTCCGCGCCGAATGCCGCGACTTCGCCGCCAAATGGGTCGACGTGCAGCGCGAGGAATTCAAGCGGCTTGGCATCACCGGCAACTGGGAAAATCCCTATCTGACCATGGATTTCCATGCCGAGCGGGTGATCGCCGAGGAATTCATGAAGTTCCTGATGAACGGTACGCTCTATCAGGGCTCCAAGCCCGTGATGTGGTCGCCTGTCGAGAAGACGGCGCTGGCCGAGGCCGAGGTCGAGTATCACGACAAGGAAAGCTTCACCGTCTGGGTCAAGTTCAAAGTCGTGGGCACCGACAGCGAGTTGGATGGCGCCAAGGTGGTGATCTGGACCACCACGCCTTGGACCATGCCCTCGAACAAGGCCGTGGTTTACGGCGAGGGCATCTCCTATGGCCTTTACGAGGTCACCGGCACGCCTGACGAATGCTGGGCCAATGTCGGCGACCGCTACCTTCTGGCCGATGATCTGGCCGCCGACGTGCTGGGCCGGGCGCGGCTGGAAGATGGCATGTGGCGCCGGGTGCGCGGCGTGAGCAATGACGAGCTGGCCAAGGTCTCGCTCCAGCACCCCTTCGCGGGGGCCGAGGGCGCAAACGGCGAATGGGACGACCTGCGCGATTTCCGCGCCGCCGATTTCGTGACCTCGGACGAGGGCACGGGCTTCGTGCACTGCGCACCCTCTCACGGTCTGGAGGAATACGAGCTCTACCGCGATCTCGGCATGCTGCCGCAGGTCATCACCTACAACGTCATGGAAGATGGCCGCTTCCGCGACGATCTGCCCTTCTTCGGTGGCAAGGCGATCCTCAAGCCGAACGGCAAGGAGGGCAACGCCAACAGCGCCATCATCGACAAGCTCGTGGAGGTCGGCGGCCTGCTGGCGCGCGGCAAGATCAAGCACAGCTATCCGCACAGCTGGCGCTCCAAGGCGCCGGTGATCTACCGCAACACGCCGCAGTGGTTTGCTGCCATCGACAAGGAGGTCGGTGACGGTCTGGACCAGAACGGCAAGACCATCCGTGAGCGTGCGCTCACTTGCATCGACAAGGTCAATTGGGTGCCGAAATCCGGCCGCAACCGTCTCTATTCGATGATGGAGGCGCGGCCCGACTGGGTGCTGAGCCGCCAGCGCGCCTGGGGCGTGCCGCTGACCTGCTTCGTGCGCAAGGGCGTGGCGCCCACGGACGAGAACTTCCTACTACGCAACGACGCGGTGAACCAGCGCATCGTCGAGGCTTTCGAGGCCGAAGGCGCGGATGCCTGGTATGCCGAAGGCGCCAAGGAGCGTTTCCTTCAGGGCATCGTCGATCCGGCGGAATTCGATCAGGTGACCGACATCCTCGACGTTTGGTTCGACAGCGGCTCGACCCATGCCTTCACCCTGCGCGACCGCGAGGACGGCACCGAGGATGGCATCGCCGATGTCTACATGGAGGGCACCGACCAGCACCGCGGCTGGTTCCATTCCTCGCTGCTGCAATCCGTCGGCACCACGGGCCGCGCGCCCTATCGCAACGTGGTGACCCACGGCTTCACGCTGGACGCCAAGGGCATGAAGATGTCCAAGTCCATCGGCAACACCATCGTGCCCGAGAAGATCGTGCAGCAGTATGGCGCCGATATCCTGCGGCTCTGGGTGGCGCAGACCGATTACACCGCCGACCAGCGCATCGGGGATGAGATCCTCAAGGGCGTCGCCGACAGCTATCGTCGCTTGCGCAACACCATGCGCTACATGCTGGGCGCGCTGAGTGACTTTTCCGAGGCGGACCGGGTGGATCCGGCGGAGATGCCGGAACTGGAGCAGTGGGTGCTTCACCGGGTGGCGGAACTCGACAAGGTCGTGCGCGACGGTTTCGCGCGTTTCGACTTCCAAGGCGTGTTTCAGGCGGTGTTCACCTTTGCCACAGTCGATCTCTCGGCCTTTTACTTCGACATCCGCAAGGATGCGCTTTACTGCGACGGCGACACCCTGCGCCGCCGCGCCGCGCGGACGGTGCTGGATATCCTCTTCCACCGTCTGACCACTTGGCTGGCCCCGGTGCTGGTCTTCACCATGGAAGAAGTCTGGCTGGAGCGCTTCCCGGGCGACGACTCCTCGGTGCATCTGGTCGATATGCCCGAGACGCCCGAAGCATGGTTGAACCCGGAACTGGCGGCGAAATGGGCCAAGGTCCGCGCCGCGCGCCGGGTGGTGACCGCAGCGCTTGAGGTGCAGCGGACCGAGAAGGTGATCGGCGCCTCGCTCGAGGCGGCCCCCGTGGTACATGTCGACGACGTGGCGCAGCGCGAGGCGCTGGAGAGCGTGTCCTTCGAGGATGTCAGCATCACCTCAGACATCACTGTGACCGGCGATCCGGCACCTGCGGAGGCTTTCCGCATGCCGGAGACCGATGGCGTGGCCGTGGTGTTCGAAAAGGCCGAAGGCGCGAAATGCGAGCGCTGCTGGAAGGTGCTGCCGGATGTCGGCACGCATGAATATCCCGGCGTCTGCGGGCGCTGTGATGAGGCGGTGCGCGAGGCGCTGGCGGAAGCCTGAGGCTTTCTAAGAGACTGATAAAACGGGCGTCGGGAAAACCGGCGCCCGTTTTTCTTTGTCAGGTCGCCAAAGCCCCGCCCGTGGGAACCACGGGCAACGCCCTCCCTCCCCCCGGAGGGCGATTTTGCAGCGTTTGCGCAATTCGCACCTTTAGCGTCTCTTGCAAGTCCACACCCGCAAGATAGGGCGTATCGCCCCCCAGGGAGGGCGATCCCCTCAGCGCTCTTTCGCAGGCGTGAATTCTGGCGCAGAGTAGGGCGATGAAACAGGCCTCTCTCTCCACGCCCTTCGGCGATCTAATCGTCACTGAAAAAGACGGCGCGATCACGGCGCTCGGCTGGGGGCTGGCGGCGGGGCAAGACCGCTCGGAGGTGCTCGACACCGCTCTAAGGCAGATTAACGAATACGCCACAGGCCAACGTCAGCACTTTGACCTGCCGCTGCGCGTCACCGGTAGTGACTTCCAGCGTGCGGTCTGTGCTGCCATCGCGGCCGTTCCCTTCGGCCACACCCGCACCTACGGCGAGATCGCTCGTGACCTCGGCGTGCCAGCGCAGGCCGTGGGTGGGGCCTGCGGCGGCAATCCGATCCCGATCCTCGTCCCCTGCCACCGCGTCATGGGCGCCAAGGGGCTCACTGGCTTCAGCGGCGCGGGCGGGGTCGAGACCAAGGTCGCCCTGCTGCGCCATGAAGGCGCGGCGGGGCTGTTGATTTGAGGAGCTAAGGCGGGTTCAGTCGTCGCCCGAAGGGATCAATTGCTGCGCGGCACCGGCGCAGATCAGGTAGACCGAGGTGATCACCAGACCCCAATGCGCCCAGCTTTCGGGGTGGAAGTTCACCCAAGCGGACCAGCCTGCAAAGAAGGTCCATGCCAGCGCCATGGGCAGCGTCGCGGGACGCCAACGCTCGGTCCGGACGGGGTGGACGAATTTGATCGGCAGAAACATCGCTGCGGCAAGGATCGTGACCACGATCAGGCTGATCCACCACTCGGGCTGCAAGGCAAAGAGCACCAGCACCAGCATGTTCCAGCAGCCGGGGAAACCTTTAAAGGAATTATCCTTTGTTTTCATTCGCGTGTCAGAGAAATACATGACACTGGCGAAGGTGATGATAATGATCATCGCCCAACCGCTCCAGCCGTCCATCAGCCCCGAGGTAAAGAGCGCGAAGGCCGGGATGAAGACATAAGTCAGATAATCGATGATCAGATCCATCAAGACGCCATCAAACTCGGGCGCGTTGGTCTTCACGTCATATTTGCGCGCCAGCGGCCCGTCGATGCCATCGACGAAAAAGGCGATCACCAGCCATAGAAACATGAGGTCCCATTTCTCTTCCACGGCGGCAAGCATGGCGAGCATCGCCAGCACTGCTCCGGTGGCAGTGAAAAGGTGAACGAAAAGGGCGCGCATCTGTATGGTCATGCGTCTGCATCGCAAATCCATCGAGGGGATGCAAAGGAAACTCTGGCCCGAGCGGCAAAAACCAGCGTAGCAAAGGCGGCGCAGGGGCGGGGCGGTTGACGCGATCGGCGGCGGGCGCAGGAAATATGACCAAGTCCCGCGCTTCGGGTTGACGGCTACCGCGATTCCCCTTAAAGCCAGCGAACCAATTCAGGGTCGGCTCTGCGCGGCCCCCACGTTATGTGTGTTTCCGGATCGCTGGAAGGACACAACAGCAAAAGGATGAACCCATGTCGCGCCGTTGCGAATTGACCGGAAAAGGCCCGATGACGGGCAACAACGTAAGCCACGCCAACAACCGTACACGCCGTCGGTTCCTGCCGAACCTCAACGACGTGTCGTTGCAGTCCGAAGCACTGGGCCGCGCGTTCAAGCTGCGCATCTCTGCCGCAGCCCTGCGCAGCGTTGACCACCGTGGTGGTCTGGACAAGTTCCTGGCAAAAGCCAAAGACGTTGAACTGTCCGACAACGCGCTGAAAATCAAAAAGGCCATCGCGAAATCCAGCGCGACTGCCGATGTGCTGAGCTAAGGCTTACCGCATAGAGATTGGGGCCTCGATCCGAAAGGATCGGGGCCTTTTTCGTTTTGGTCTTAGGAATTTGTTAGGGTTTCCGGCCTATCAGGGGCTAGGGCCGTGGCGGCTCGGGGTAATTTTCTTGCGCAGGGGCATGTTTTTATTCGGGAAACCTTAGACAGGCGCGCTAATTGATCTTCCGACAATTGTTGTTCTGGCCATGCTACCTGCCGAGCGGGGTTCAGACAGTGCATCAAGATCGGAGACTCCATGACCGACCCCACACCCGGCACGTCCAGTTCCACTACGCCACCCGATACGAATGAGATTGAGACTGATTTCGAGGTCGGCCAAGACAATATCGACGGATCCCTCGGCCCGTTGGGTTTTGACATTCATAACCCGGTCTTCATGGTCTCGGGCCTGACGGCGGTGGCCTTTGTGCTGCTGACCATGCTCTTCCCGGATCAGGCCGGGGTGGTCTTCCTCGCCGTTCGCGATTTCGCCACGACCAAGCTGGATTGGCTGTTCATGATCATCGTGAACGTCTTCGTTCTGTTCTGCATCGCGCTGATCTTCATGCCGATTTCGAAGGTCAGGCTCGGCGGGCAAGAGGCCGTGCCGGAATACTCCTATCTGGCGTGGTTCGCCATGCTTTTTGCCGCGGGCATGGGGATTGGCCTGTTGTTCTTCGGTGTGCTCGAACCGGTGTACCATATGAACGTCTCCGGCCCGCTGGGGGTGCCCCTGCCGATTGCCGAGGATGGGTCGATCATCCCCGAGAATGTGGAGGCTGCCCGCGCCATGGGTCTTGCGGCGACCTTTTATCACTGGGGGCTGCACGGTTGGGCGGTCTATGCGATCATGGCGCTGGCCTTGGCGCTCTTCACCTATAACAAGGGGCTGCCCTTTTCGATCCGGTCGTGCTTCTACCCGCTGCTGGGTGATCGGGTCTGGGGCTGGCCGGGGCATATCATTGATATTCTGGCGGTTTTCGCGACGCTCTTTGGTCTTGCCACATCGCTTGGCCTTGGTGCGCAGCAGGCCAATGCGGGGTTCAACTTCGCCTTCGGGCTCGAGATTTCGACCAATGTGCAGGTGATCATCATTCTCTTGGTGACCGCCGTGGCGCTGGTGTCGGTCTGGCGCGGGCTGGACGGCGGGGTGAAGGTCCTGTCGGAGGTGAACATGATCGTGGCGGTCCTATTCTTCCTCTTCGTGCTTTTCGTCGGCCCGACGCTGGTGGGGCTCGACGGGTTCTGGACCGGTCTGTTGGCCTATACGCAAGAGATCATCCCGCTCTCCAATCCCTTCGGTCGGGAGGATGATTCCTACCGCGAAGGCTGGACCGCGTTCTATTGGGCGTGGTGGGTCTCTTGGGCGCCTTTCGTGGGCATGTTTATCGCGCGGGTCTCGCGCGGGCGCACGGTGCGGGAGTTCATCATCTGCGTGTTGTTGATCCCGTCGCTGATCATCTTCATCTGGATGGGCGTCTTTGGCGGCATCGCGATTGACCAGATCCTTGCCAGCCCTGAGACATCGCTGGTCAAGGCCAATGTGATCGACAGCTATTCGCCGGAACTCTCGCTGTTCGGGATGCTGAATGAGCTTCCCTTTACCAAGATCGCCTCGACCATCGCGATCCTTCTGGCGCTGGTGTTTTTCGTCACTTCCTCGGATTCGGGGTCGCTGGTTGTCGATACGATCACGGCGGGGGGCAAGATTGACGCCCCGGTGCCGCAGCGCATCTTCTGGTGCATCGTCGAAGGGTTGATCGCCATCGTGCTGCTGATCGGCGGCGGGTTGTCGGCGCTGCAGGCCGGGGTCACCGCGACGGGGGTGCCTTTTGCGATCCTGATGCTGTTGATGTGTTACACGATCTACAAAGGGTTGCGCAGCGAACCGCGCTGACGGCCCGTGGCGCGCCGGTGACTAGCGGCGCGCCTCAAGCACTTCGGCCACCCATTCCGGCACTGTCTGGCTGGCGGGCCCGATGCGATGTTCGGCGAACTGATTGCCCACGGCAGAGCGTTCGAGATTGAACTCAATCGTATGCGCCCCGGCACGGCGGGCCTCGGCGACGAAACCGGCAGCGGGGTAGACATTGCCCGATGTGCCGATGGCGACAAAGATATCCGCCTCGGCCAGATGATCGAAAAGCGCGTCCATCTCATAGGGCATTTCGCCGAACCAGACGATATCGGGCCGCGCGGCGGGGGCACCGCAGGCGGGGCAGGGATCGCCCGGTGCCATGACCATGGGCGCGGGCCAGCGGTGATCGCAAGCGGCGCAGAGCGCGCCTTTGAGCGCGCCATGCATATGCATGACCTGCTGCGACCCGCCCTGTTCGTGCAGATCGTCGACGTTTTGGGTAATCACCACCACCTCGCCGTGCAACTCGGCCTCCAGCCGGGCAAGGGCGCGGTGCGCAGCGTTGGGGGCCACTTCGGCGGCCTGCGCGCGGCGGGCGTTGTAGAAGTCGACCACCAGTTTGGGGTTGCGGGCGAAACCTTCGGGCGTCGCCACGTCTTCGACCCGGTGCTGCGCCCAGAGGCCATCTGAGGCGCGGAAGGTCTCAAGCCCGCTTTCGGCAGAGATGCCCGCGCCGGTGAGGATCACGATCTTGGTCATGGGGCATTATTCTCCGATAGGGTCCATGTCTTCAAGCAGGTGAAAGCCGTCGGCCAGCCAGGGCAATTGCGCGATGGCGGGGGCGATCATATGGGTCTGCATCAACTGCCGCAGGGTCTGGGCGATGTCGCGCGGCACGGGGCCGGACCATTCCGCGCCCGCGAAGAGAGAGATGGTGCGCGCAGGCGGTTGGGCCTGTGCCGCCGCGGGCAGGGGGTGCGCGGCGAGGCGGTCGTGAAAACGGGCGGCGCGCATGTATCCCAAGGGCGTGGTCATCGCCCAGCCGATGCCGCGGGCCACCATGGCCATCAGGGCCAGATGGCTGCCAATCTCGAAACGGGCGGGCAGGTTGTGTCTCTCTGATGCAAGATGCGCCTCGATCTGCCGCGCGATCAACTGATCGGCGGCATAGCGCAGGAAGGGCAGATCGGTGGCGCCGCGCAGCAGGGCGTCGGGATCGGCAGAGGTGCCCGCGGGGGTGACGAGGATAAACGGATCGCGGGCCAGCGGATATTCCAGAACCCCCGCCATCGGTTCGTCGATCTGCGCCGAGAGTGCCATATGCAGGCTTTTGTCGCGCAGTGCCCCGGCCAATTCATTGCTGCCCGCGGTGATCATCCGAAAGCGGCAGCCGGTCAGGCTGTCGCCAAGGATCGTGGCAAGGCGCGGGGTCAGGTCATCGTCGAAATCGTCGATCACGCCGAGGTTCAGCGCCTCCAGATGGGCCAAATCCATCACCGTGACTTCGCTCTGCGCTTGGCGCAATTCGCTGAGCGCCTGTTCGGCCCGGCGCAGGAACATCTGCCCGGCTGGGGTCAATCGCATGGGGCGGCGGGTGTGGTCGACCAGTTCCGCGCCGATGGCCGCTTCGAGGTTGCGCATCTGCTGGCTGACGGCGGGCTGGCTGAGCCCCGTGGCCTCGGCCGCCTGCGCCACCGACCCGCTCCGCGCCAGCGCCTCAAACACTTCGATGCCCCGCAGGGTGATGCCCTTGTTCAGCATATGGTCCCATCTCTTTCGGATCTTGTGAAACCCCGCGCGGGTCAGGTCAAGCCTTTGCCCAAGCGAGCGGCAGCCTCTCGGGCGGTTCCACGAAAGCGGTGCTGCCGGTCTTGAAGCCATCGGTAAAGCTGCGCAGACTGCGCGGAAACTAGGAGCCATTCAAATGAAGATCGCCACAGCCGCCTATCCGCTCGATGTTCTGACATCATGGGCGCAATACGAAGACAAACTGGCCCATTGGGTCGCCGAGGCGGCAGTGCAGGGGGCGGAACTGCTGGTTTTTCCTGAATATGCGGCGATGGAACTGGCGACGCTCGACGGGGCCGAGGTGGCGGGCGATTTGGAACGGTCGCTCTTTGCGGTGTCGGACAAGCTTGAGGAGGCGGAACGGCTGCATGTGAAACTCGCCGCCGAGCATAACGTGCATATCGTGGCCGGCTCAGGCCCCGCAGCG
Source organism: Sulfitobacter sp. 1A13353 (assembly GCF_043557255.1). Classification (NCBI taxonomy): domain Bacteria; kingdom Pseudomonadati; phylum Pseudomonadota; class Alphaproteobacteria; order Rhodobacterales; family Roseobacteraceae; genus Sulfitobacter; species Sulfitobacter sp. 1A13353. The sequence continues at coordinate 629,890 of NZ_JBIFFS010000003.1, forward strand.
ACTGAGAGCCGCCCGGTCAACCGTGCCCGGCTGATCACGCCCACGGGGCAGATCGGCGTGCAGGACAAGCAGATCATGACCCGTTTCGAGCGCGAGGAATGGGGTGTGATCGGGGGCAATGCGCTTCAGGTCTTTGACACGGCCATTGGCAAGATCGGGATTCTCATCTGCTATGACAGCGAGTTTCCCCTGCTGGGCCGTGCGCTGGCGGAATGTGATGTGATCTGCGTGCCCAGTGTGACCGAAACGCTCGCGGGCTATTGGCGGGTGCGCATCGGCTCCATGGCGCGGGCGCTTGAGAATCAGTGCATCACCGCCATGTCCTCGGTCGTAGGCAAGGCCGATTGGTCCGAGGCTTTGGGGCAATCCTATGGCGCGGGCGGGATTTTCTGCCCCCCGGATCGCGGCTTCCCGCCCACGGGGATTTTGGGCATGCGCGAGGTTAACGCCCCCGGCTGGACCGTGGCGGACGCCGATTTGGCGCAGGTCGCCGAGGTGCGCGCGGATGGCATCGTGCTTAACCGAAGGGACTGGCAAGACCAGATTGGCCGCGACGGAAAGGCGATAAACGTCGCTTTGCGCTGAATCCCCCTTGAAAAAGCGCAAAAATGCGCCCATTTAAGCCTGCGCCCTCGTTTTGGAGGGTTTTGTGCTCAAGGAGAGACCATGGCCAAGGAAGATACGCTCGAATTTCCCGGTGTCGTGAAGGAACTCCTGCCTAACGCGACGTTTCGGGTCGAGCTGGAAAACGGCCATGAGATCATCGCGCATACGGCAGGCAAGATGCGGAAAAACCGCATCCGTGTTCTGGCTGGCGACAAGGTTCAGGTGGAAATGACACCCTATGATTTGACCAAGGGTCGGATCAACTATCGCTTCAAGTAAGCGGCACCGCGTTCGCGCGTTGCGCGGCGCAGGCGGGGCCGTGCGCGGCCCCGACCGGGCCGCCGGCCTCAGGCAAAGAGGCCCATAAGATGCAATTCATTCTTGGATCAGGATCGCCGCGCCGGTTGGAGCTTTTGGCCCAGATCGGCGTGACCCCCGATGCCATTCGCGCCCCCGACATCGACGAGACCCCCCATAAGGCCGAGCTGCCGCGCCCCTATTGCGCCCGAATGGCGCGCGAGAAAGTGGCGGCGGTGCCCGCGGGGGCGGAGGATATCGTGCTTTGCGCCGATACCACCGTGGCGCTTGGCCGGCGCATCCTCGGCAAGCCCGAGGATGAGGCCGAGGCCGAAGCCTTTTTGCGGCTGATGTCGGGCCGTCGGCATAAGGTGGTCACCGCCGTCGCCGTGAAGCGCGGCGAAAAGCTCTGGCAGCGTGATGTGCAGAGCAATGTGAAGATGAAATCTCTGTCCGAGCCCGAAATTCGCCGTTACCTCGCCACCGGCGATTGGCGCGGCAAGGCGGGCGGCTATGGTATCCAAGGCCCCGCGGGCGCGCTGATCCCATGGATTAGCGGCTCATTCACTGCAATCGTCGGCCTGCCATTGGCCGAGGCTGCGAACCTGCTGCAAGCCGCAGGTTACCCATTTGACGGAAGGACGCCATGAAGGGCCGTACGATTATTCTCGACCATCTCGGTGATATCGAGGCCGCCGCCCTGATGGTGGACGGCAAGCTGGATGATTTTCTGATCGACAGTGACGGGCCGCGCGTCGGCACCGTTTACCGCGCGATTGCGGATCGTCCGGTGAAGGGGCAGGGGGGCATGTTCCTCAAGACCCCCGATGGCCCGGCGTTCCTGCGTCAGATCAAGGGGCTGGCCCCGGGTCAGACGATTCTCGTGCAGGTCTCGGGCCATGCCGAGCCGGGCAAGGCGATCCCGGTGACCAATAAGCTGCTCTTTAAGTCGCGCTATGCCATCGTGACGCCGGATGCGCCGGGGCTGAACATCTCGCGCAGCATCAAGGACGAGGAAGAGCGCGACCGGCTGCTCGAAATCGCCCATGAGGTGGCGGGCGGGGCCGATCTGGGCTTGATCCTGCGGTCCTCCTGCGCCGGTGCCGATGCGGAGGATATCGCCGAGGATATCGCCAATATGCTCAGCTTGGCGGATACCGTGGCCAATGATGACGCGCAACAGATGGAGGTGCTGAGCGAAGGCGATGGCCCGCATCTGCTCGCTTGGCGCGATTGGACCGCGCCCGCCGAGGTGGTGACCGAGGTCGGTGGTTTTGACGACCACGGCGTTCTGGAAGAGCTCGACCGCGTGGCCTCGGCGCAGGTGCCGCTCGGCGGCGGCGCGTCGATCTTTGTGGAGCCGACACGTGCGCTGGTTGCGGTCGATGTGAACACCGGCAACGATGCCTCGCTCGCCGCCGGGGTGAAGGCCAATATGGCCTGTGCCAAAGCGCTGCCGCGTGCCCTGCGTCTGCGCGGGTTGGGCGGGCAGATCACGCTCGACCTTGCGCCCATGCCCAAGAAGGACCGCCGGACGTTTGAAAGCGCCCTGCGCGCCGCTTTCCGCGCCGACGATGTGGATACGACGCTGGTCGGCTGGACGCCTCTGGGCCATTACGAGCTGCAACGCAAACGCGCCCGCCCGGTGCTGGCGGAGGTGCTGACAGGGGCAGGCCAATGAGCTGCCCGATCTGCAAAGCCGAAACCGTCAAGGCGCATCGCCCCTTCTGCTCGCGCCGCTGCGCCGACATCGATCTGGGCCGCTGGTTCAACGGCAGCTACGCCGTCCCCTCGCGCGACCCCGAAGACGTGGAAGCCGCCATCGACGCCGCCGAAGCGCCACAAGACCGCCCCGCAAAGCCCCATTAACACAGTAAAATTCGCGTTTTTTGAAAAGAAGTGGGTTTCAGGGCAAAATGGGGCTGGACACCCCGCGCCACAGGTCCTAGAACCCGCTCACCCGACCTTGAAAGAGGTGACCCGTGCCCGGGTAGCTCAGGGGTAGAGCAGTGGATTGAAAATCCTCGTGTCGGTGGTTCGATTCCGCCCCCGGGCACCATTTTTACTAAAACAGACAGACCGTAAGCCTCGCTGCCCAACGCGCGTGATTTCCCTCACAACGGAACCCGCGCCTCCTGCCCAACGTTGTTCCCCTACCTAGATAGAGGAGAGCAACCATGGCAAATGACGACCAAGCAAAAGGCAAGGCGAAAGACATCGGTGGCAAGCTGAAAGAAGAAGCCGGCGATGCCACAGGCAACGAAGACCTGAAGCACGAAGGTCAGGCCGATCAGGCCGAAGGCAAAGTGCAAAAGGGTGTCGGTGACGCCAAGGACAAACTATCTGATTGATTGCAAAAGCGCGCCTCTTCTCGGAGGCGCGCTTTTTCTATTCGGGCTGCTGCCCGCGCTCTCACCTTTTGATGATGATATAGAGCGCATGGACGATCCCGGGCAGGTAACCCAGCAAGGTCAGTAGAATGTTAATCCAGAAGTGCTTTCCCAGACCTTCCTGCAAGAACACCCCAAGAGGGGGCAGTAGGATAGCGATGATGATGCGAATGATGTCCATAGTGTCACGCCGGGTGCGCCGGGCTCCTTTCCAAACTGATTAAACCTTGCCCTAAGCTAGCTCCCGAGCCTCACACGGCCAGTGGTGGCGCGTTGAACGGGGCGCAATTAACACTCGCCGCAGCATGGGTTTTGCGGCAATCTACCAAACAGCCAGAGGAGGGGCAGGGTGGAGCCAGTCAGGATCATGTGGCGCCAGATCATGGAGATGGCGCGAGAGACAATCGCACTTTTGCCGCAGATCGCTGTCGCAACCCTCGTATTGATATTAACCTGGGCCATGGCCGCGCTTGGCCGGTCGCTGGTCAGCAGAACCCTGTCCAGGACCAAGCTGCGCCCGAGCCTTCAGGACCTCTTTACCCTTTTGACATCTATCCTCATCTGGGTCTTTGGCATCATGATCGCGGCCGTGATCGTCTTTCCCGGGCTCACGCCTGCGAGCATTCTGGCGGGGCTCGGCATCGGGTCGGTCGCCATCGGCTTCGCTTTCAAGGACGTCTTTGAGAATTTCCTTGCCGGGATCATCATCCTCTTTCGTCGGGAAATGCGCATGGGGGATCATATCGAATGCGAGGGAATCGAGGGCAAGGTCACCCATATCGCCATTAGAGAGAGCCATATCCGCCAGACGGACGGGCAGCTCGTGATCGTGCCCAATGCGATGCTCTTCAAGAACCCCGTCTATGTGCGCACGGATCAAAAGCACCGTCGGCAAACCGTGATCTGCGGGGTGGCCTATGATGTCGATCTGGGTGAAGCGCGGGCGGTGATCTTTGAAGCGGTCGCGCGCTGCGAGACGGTAGAGCAGGGGGAGCATCCGATTCAGGTCTTCGCCCAAGAGTTCGGGGAGTCCTCCATCAACTTCGAGGTGACTTGGTGGACAGGCTCAGCCCCGGTCGAGCAGCGCCGCTCTCGGGATGAGGTGGTGACCGCGGTGAAGCGTGCGCTTGACGAGGCAGGGCTGGAAATTCCTTTCCCCTACCGCACGCTCACCTTCAAAGAGCCGCTTCCGCTCAGTCGGGCGGAGGAGGATGCAGGGGAGGAGTAGGGCCTGTGCTGCGAGTCGCCGATTTTGCCCTGTGGTCCCGTGAATCGCGGTCGATTCATGGGCCGGCAGTGAGGGTATCGGCTTAGATAGGCCAGGGGAGGCCAGCCTCGGCGCGCTAGGAGTGGAAATTTAGCACGCCATTTCAGCATCTTGCCGGAAAGTTCCCCGAAATCTCATCTTTTCTCAACTTTCTGCTTGCGGCTTTGCCCCAGTAACCTTAGAACCCCCTCTACC